>NZ_JBHSMT010000001.1:0-79869 GCF_042654985.1 Paraherbaspirillum soli
CCTTTGGGCGACTCGATCTCCCGTTTCGCGGCGGGAAGCGGCTCCACCGCAACCAAACCCAAACGGAGCCTGAAATGAGATCACCGCTATCCACGCCATACCCTGAATCCACGCCAGTTACGCCAGACAGTTCTCCACCCATTCCCGCACCAACCAGCAACCACCTTCCAGACCGGCTTTTAACCGTCGGCGTCTGCCCGGAGGGTAAGCTCAGAACCCCCTGGATCCGGCTGCGTGGCAAGTGGTTGTTAGCGGCCGGCTTCACGCCCCAGACCCGGATCCGGGTGCAGGTGAGAAGAGGCTGCTTGTTCATTACCCGAGAGTAAAAAGTAGGGCGGATGAGCGCAGCGTTATCCGCCGCTGGATGTGCCATATGTGTGTGATGCATCCATCACGGCGGAAGACGCTGCGCTTTTCCGCCCTACTTTCCGAATGGCCTGTTCTGATGCATGGCTGTTGAACAATTGAACAGCGGGGAGGGCTACATTACATGCGGCCCAAGCTAGCGTGCTGCCTGGCGACGCAATATAGGGTTTTCCGCATTGCAGGCATTGCTTTTATGAAATATGCTCACGCCCCCATGTACGGGCTGGCGCGCAACATCGCGCGACGCCTTAAATCGATTAGAGCAAGTCACAGGAGCAGTGCAATGAAAGGACGACAGTTTTTCGTCAGCGGGTTACGGAGATTATTTTTGAGCAGATTCTTGTCATGGACCTTGATGAGTTTCGCGGCAATTTTTACGCATCAAACTGCCTCGGCAGGAATGGTGCAGATTGTTCCGCAAAAAATGTATGCAGTAAATAATGTTGGTATGTTTTTTAGTCTGGAGCAGGCTGCAAATGCGGGTGTTGCGGCATATTGCGTGAATGCGTTCACCCAAAACTGTCGAGATCTTGTTAATGCAGAGGGCTTCAGGGCGGATATAGGTTGGTTTTGGTCCTCCACATATACTTGGACTCGGGACGGTATTGACCATATTGGTGACATTCATTCCATTCCAGGGAGCACGGCAGGATCCATTGAGTGGGAATGCCCCGACGGTTCCAGGACAGGCTATCCAATCCCATTTTGCTCAAGTAATCCGGCGCTCCCCATCCCATCTAAAAATACGGGAGGACACGCTTCTGACAACTGTCCTTGCAAGGATAAGATTCCGATGGCGGGCAATCCCATCAACGTCGGCACCGGCAATAAATTTCAGCAAGAGACGGATTACAGCGGCGCTGGTCCATTTCCACTTATCTTTAAACGCTCGTACAACAGCGTCAATTACACAATTGCTGTATTGCTGGCACAGAACATAGGGATGCGCTGGCGCCATTCTTATGATCGCGCTGTTTATGTCACGTCAAACGGTACAAACTCAACCGCGACGATTACCCGGCCTGAAGGGAATGCCAATTTTTTTGCGCTCGTGAATGGCGTGTGGACCCCCGATTCTGACATTTCGGACAAACTTGTTTCGTTGACGGACACCGCTGGAAAAACGACTGGCTGGCAATACACAACAGCGGATGGCGACAATGTCGAGACCTACAACGCCGCCGGGCTATTGATCGCTATCGCCAATCGCAATGGCATGACACAGACGCTGAGCTACAGTGGGAATCTGTTGACACGTGTGACGGATAACGGCGGACGTCAACTCAATTTCACCTATGACGCCAAAGGGCGGATTCATACGGTGACGGATCCCGCAGGCGGCGCCATTACCTATACCTACGACACTTACTACGATCAGTTCCTCAGTACCGTCACGTACCAGGATGGCAAGGTAAGGCGCTATGTCTATAACGAAACCGGATATCACGGAAGTTTGACTGGCATTGTCGATGAAAATGGCGCGCGGTTTGCCACCTTCGGCTATGACGGCAATGGCAAAGCGGTCTCGACCGAGCATGCGGGTGGGGTGGAGAAATATAGCGTCATCACAGATACAGGTAACAAATTGGGCACGGTGACAGATCCGCTCGGCGCCATCCATACCTACAACTTCCAAGTCATCTTGGGTGTGCTGAAAAGCACAGGTCAAACACGATCTGCCGGTTCAGGCAGTACTGCTGCGACTACCGTGTTGACTTACGACGCCAATGGCAATGTCGCGAGTTACACGGACTTCAATGGCGCCGTCACGACCTTCAGCTACGACCTGATCCGCAACCTGGAAACCAGCCGGGTCGAAGCGTCCGGCACCCCGCAAGCGCGCACCATCAGCACCCAATGGCACCCGAGCTTCAGCCTGCCGCTCAAGCTCGCCGAGCCGAAGCGCGTGACCAGCTACAGCTACGATGCGTCCGGCAATCTGCTGAGCAAGACCGAGCAAGCGACCAGCGATGCGACCGGTGCCCAAGGTTTGGCGCCGACCGTGACCGGCAGCGCCCGCAGCTGGAGCTATAGCTACAACAATGTCGGCCAGCTATTGACCGCCATCGGCCCGCGCACCGATGTCGCCGACAAGACAACCTATGCGTATGACAGCAACGGCAACCTGAGCACGATCAGCAACGCCGTCGGCCAAGTGACGAGCTTGTCGAACTACGACGCCAATGGCCGGGTAGGGCTGATTGCGGATGCGAATGGCGTCACCACCACATTGACGTACAGTCCGCGCGGCTGGCTGACCGGCAAGACCGTCACCGCCAACGGCATGACCGAGAGCACCAGCTATAGCTACGACGGCGTCGGCCAGCTGACCCAGGTCACGCTGCCGAATGCTTCTACGGTCAGCTACAGCTACGACCCGGCGCACCGCTTGATCAAGATCGCCGACAGCGTCGGCAACAGCATCGTCTACACGCTCGACAACATGGGCAACCGCCTCAGCGAACAAGTGAAAGATCCGAGCGGCGCACTGGCGCGGCAGACCAGTCGCGTCATCGACGCGTTGAATCGCTTGCAACAAATTACCGGAGCAGTGCAATGAGAAGGCGTTTCACTTTGAATCAACAGCGGATCAAGACCATCGTCGGTGCCGTGTTGTTCACGCTGGCTGGCACGACAGTCGCACAGCAAAACACGACTTTCAGTTATGAATACGACGCGATGGGTAATCGGACCAAGATTACCGATCCGCTCGGTCACGTGACGACGCAAAGCTATGACAGCCTGGGCCGGCTGATGCAGCAAACGCAACCGGCGCCGACCGCTGGCGGCAGCAGCCCAACCATCAGCTACAGCTACGACGGACTGGCTCAACTGAGCACGGTCACTGACCCAAGAAATTTGGTCACCAGCTACAGCATCGACGGCCTCGGTAACCAGACCGCGCTGACCAGCCCCGATACCGGCAGCACGACCAAGACGTACGACGTCGCCGGCAATCTGAAAGCCAGCACCGACGCCCGCGGCAAGACAACCAACTACAGCTACGACGCGCTGAATCGGCTGACCCGGATCGACTACGCCAGCGGTGCCGCGACCCAGTTCGAATACGACGGCGGCGCGACCGGTGCGCCGAATGCGATCGGTCACCTGACGCGGATGATCGATGGCTCGGGGCAAACCACGTATGCGTATGACGGCTTCGGGCATTTACTCACCAAAGTGCAAACCATAGTCAGCGGCACCACGGCCACCAGCCGTACTACCAGCTATACCTACGGCAGCAGCGGCAACACGGTCGGTATGCTCGCCAGCATGACCTACCCGAGTGGCAACCGGATCAACTTCAGCTATGACGCCGCCGGTCGCGTCAACAGCCTGAGTTTGAACCCGACCAATGCCAGCGGCGGAACTAACAGCGGCAGCAACATTGCGCTATTGACCGGCATCGGCTACCAAGCGTTCGGCGCGGTCAATGCCTGGACTTGGGGCAACAGCAATGCATTGAGCAGCAGCACCTACGCCCGTGGCATCGACCTCGATGGCCGCATCACCAGCTATCCGCTCGGTGACCTGCTGAACAACGGCACCAACCGCAGCGTCAGTTACGACGCTGCCGGCCGGATTGTCAGCAGTAGCCACATCGGCAGCGGCACCGGCAACAATGCCCCGGCCAATTACAACCAAGGCTACGGCTATGACAACCTGGACCGCCTGACCAGCGTCACCGGCAGCAGCGGCGCCAACAACCAAAGCTTCCAGTACGACGCCAATGGCAACCGCACCCAGGCCACATTCGGCGGCAGCACTTATGCCAATACCATCGCCGCGACCCGCAACCGGCTGAACGCGACCAGCGGACCGGCACCGGCGAAGAGCAACAGCTACGATGCCGCCGGCAACCTGCTCAGCGACGGCAGCATCAGCTACACCTACAGCGACCGCGGCCGCATGGTCAGCGCGACCAACGCTGGCAATACCGTCACGTACAGCCATAACGGCCTCGAACAGCGGGTGCAAAAGCAAGGTCCGGCAGCGATCGTTGCGACCGGCAGCAACAGCTATGTGTATGACGAAGCCGATCACCTGATCGGCGAATACGACGCCAATGGGCAAGTGATCGAAGAGACAGTGTATCTGGGCGACTTGCCGGTCGCGGTGCTGAAACAGGCCGGCATCGGTGCGAATCAAACCACAGCGACCAATGTCTATTACGTCTACGCCGATCATGTCGACACGCCACGAGTCATCACGCAAGCGACCGATAACCAAATGGTGTGGCGCTGGGACAATGCCGATCCGTTCGGCATGCTGCCGCCGGATGAAAATCCAAGCGGACTGGGTGTCTTCACGTACAACCAGCGTTTCCCCGGGCAGTTGTATGACAAGGAGACCAATAATTTTTACAATATCAACCGGGATTATGATCCGCAGTTGGGGCGCTATCTAGAAAGCGATCCGATCGGTTTGGGTGGCGGGATTAACACTTATACGTATGGGTTGAATCAACCGACGCGGTATACAGACCCCGAAGGACTCAACGTTGCAGCAGCTGCAAGACCTGCCATCAAATGCCTGTTAAATCCTGTCTGTCGTGCTGCCGCAGCGGCGGCAGCGACTGCCGCTACGGCTGCTGTTGCAAAGATTTGCAGCGACGGCATTGATAAGTTTCTCCGCTGGTGGTATTCACAAGATAATGCGGAAGGCGCAAACAGCGGCAATGGAAAGTCAGGTGCGAAACCACCTAAGGACACGCAGCCGATCTCAAATCCGCCGCAGGCACCGGTAATTCCCCCTGATTGGGAAAGTAAACCGGGACGGAATGGTGGCGAGGTGTACTACCCACCTGGCACCAATCCAGCTGATGGTGAACACATTAGGGTGATGCCGCCGGGCTCCTCACCTGTACCAGGGTATGAGGATGGGTATTGGCGTTGGGTTAATGGAAATAAGCAACCAATGGACCCATCGACAGGGAAGCCCGGTAGAGGTCAGGGTGATACACACGTGCCGCTTCCTCCGGACTCGCTGCCTCCGCCGCGTCGCTAACGAAAAACCCCGTCGCAGCGTCTCTGTGGCGGCTTAGGAGTTCTTATGTACATACTGCCAGACGATTTTGATGTTCAATTGCTTTCAGGTTGCTATCTGGAAATGATTTGTTTTGGACCGAGCGTCACGAAGCTCGATTTCTCCCGCCCGCAAACTACTCCGGGTTTGGCTCCTTATAAGGTTTCATTCTGTGTCGAGGCCGGGCTGTCATACCAACTTGGAGGGACTTCTGGTAGGCGTGAATTTTCCGATCCTGCGACATGTGCATCACTGATCAGCTTCTTGTTGAAAGACGTGATGTCAGTTACGCGTGTCGGGAGCGCATCGCTCGAACTCTCATTCGGTGATGTGGGCAACATCATGATTGAAGCAGATTGCGATGCTGAGTTTGAGTCCTATTCGATCTATCTGAATTCCGGTGACGTGATATTCGTTTAACGCGGTAAGTTTAGCGGTAGGTTGGCGCTGAGCTTGCGAAGCCCAACATGAGCTGACAGCATCCCCCGTATTTCGCATAGAAAAGCCACCCTCTCCAATATCCCCGGATTGGGTGGCTTTCCTTTCAGGCGTGGGTTTGTGTCATTGCCTATTTTTCCGCACTTCTCCACCGAGCTTTCCCCTGTAAGCCGTGAAAATGAGGGATGGGCTGCTTGAGGCGCGCGCGCATGGAATGTCGGGCTTCATTTCATTCTGCCCAATCTACCGAACTACCTTTGGAACGGCTTGCCGGCAGATGTTTCAGTGTGTATCAGACGCGTGCAAAACCCGGGCATGCTGCAGCTTTTTGAAACATAAAACCGTCCGCCGGCCGATTTCTATCGCCTATATTTAAAGTGCAATATGCGCGTTATTGATGGAGGTGTTGAATGAAAGTCAAGGCCGCTTTATTCGCCAGTTTGCTGGCATTAGGTGCTGGATTGATGACGTCGCCGACCCCGGTTCTGGCGCGCACCTATGTTGATGTCCAAATCGGCCCACCGCCGCCGCCGCGCTATGAGCGCCTGCCGCCGCGACGCTACGGTTATGTCTGGTCGCCGGGTTACTGGGCCTGGGATGGCTATCAATATGTCTGGGTGCGCGGGGGCTGGGTCAGGGTGCGGCCAGGTTACCGCTATTACGCGCCGCACTGGGAGCGCGGTGAGCGCGATCGGTGGGAGTTCCGGGAGCGTCGCTGGGAACGGTAAAGGCGTTGTAGGTTGGGCTCCAAAGCCCAACGTTTGGTAGCGACGAAAGAAATGTTGGGCTTGCCAGCCCAACCGACTGGTCGCTCTTAATCAAGTCAATTGCCGCCGCGACGTCGCGTCTTCAGCAGGAAGCGCGCCGGATCGAGCGCCGCCGCCAGCTCGTTCTCGATCGGCAGCGGCTCGCCGTTCAACTGCGAGGCTAGCAGTTCCGCCGCCAGCGGCGCCCAGATCAAGCCGCGCGAGGCATACGCCAGCAAGCCGTACAGGCCCGGCAAACGCGGCATGTCTTTCAGTTGCGGTTCCCGCTTGCTGCAATGCGCCGTTTGATCCGGCAACGCGCCGACCAGCGGCAGGCGGTCGGCGGCGACGCAGCGAAAGCCGACCCGGCCGGCCAGCGGCAGCGTAGTCATATCGGTTTTTGCATCCGGCCAATCGGGCAGCATATGTGCCAGCCGTGTCAAATTTTCGTCTTGACTGGTTTGTCGCAGAGCTTGCTCGCCATCCTCGTCGTAGGACGCGCCGACGCTGCAAATCCCGTTGTATGCGGGCGTCAGGTAAGCCTCGCCGCAAATCACCGGCGCCGGCTCGTCTGCAATTTTGGGTGCAACGTTGGCGTCCAGATAAGTGACCTGGCCGCGGATCGCGGTCAACGGCAATCCGTCGGCCTCGGCCAATGTCAGCGCGCCGCAGCCGTTTGCCAGGATCACCACCGGCGCGCTGGCGATCTCCGCGCCGTTGGCGTCGCGCACGGTCCAGCCGTCGCCGATTCTTTCCAGCGCCGTCGCGTGTTGGCCGAAATGGCTTTGCAAGCGGTCGCCGCAGGCGCGCAGCATGGCTTGGCACAGGCTGTGCGGATGGAGCCAACCGCCGGCGGGAAAGTGCCAGCTGCCGGCGCTGACGGCTGTGCCGGCGACAGTGCTGGCGGCAGCCTGGTCCAGCCATTGCGCATAGGCGGCCGGGGTGTGCGCTTGCTGCGCCAGTTGTTGTTGGGCGATCGCGTGTTCCGCATCGCGCGCCACTTGCAGCACGCCGCAGGTGGCGCCGCTGATGGCGTTGCCGATGCCGCCCAGTTCGCGCCATAGCTGCAGAGCAAACAGGTAGGCGCTGCGGCTCAGGCGCGAGGTCGGATTGTCGTCTTTGGACAGCACCGGCATGAAGATGCCGGCCGCATTGCCGGATGCTTCCTGCGCCACTTGCGCATGGCGTTCGATCAGGCTCACTTGCCAGCCGCGCATCGTCAGACGCTGGCAAGCCGCCGTGCCGGCCAGTCCGGCGCCGATCACAATTGCGCTGCGCTGGTCGGTTTTTGCGGCGGCAGTGACGGATTGCCAGCGCGGAGAAAAGCGCGCATGCGGCGTCTTGCCGCTGTCATTTTCAAACACGAATCCGGCCTGCTGTAGCGCCTTTTGCGCCGTATCGACCAGCGCGGCGCTGCTGAGGATCGCTTGCGTCGCCGCCAATCTTCCCAGCCGCGTCAGCAGTGGCGGCGGCCATTGTTGCAACGCCGACCCATGCAGATAAAAAGAGTCCACGCTGGCCTCCAACTGCCGCAGGCAGGCTGCGCTGTCGCCTATCATCAGCGTCAGTACGATTCGGCCTTGTTCCAGAAAGATGCGATGGAAGCCCGGCACCGCTGGCGGCCATGCGGCGCCAAGCTCGACGGCCAGCGCGTGCCACTGCGCGCTGGTGTCGTACAAGGGCAGCGGCGACAGCGCCAGGTAATGCAATTGCTGCGGCCGTTGAGGGTCGTCGCGCCATGCCTGCCAGGTGGCGAAAAAATGCAGGCCGGCGTCAAACGCGGTGTCGAGCACAACAAAGCGCGACCGTTGCTGCCATGCGTGACGGCTGGCGGCAACGGCTGCGTCGGGAGGCAGTGGCGGGGCTGACATTGGCGTACTTATTGATTTACTTAATAAATCCGTTCCACGCTGTAACCGCGTTGCCGCAGCAGCGCCGGTACGCTGTTGCTGCCCACCAGATGCAGGATGCCGATGCCGGCAAACGCGGTCGGCGTCGATTTCAGCAGCTTGCCGATGCCGTCCGCCAGCCCCGGATTGCGGCCGTCGAGCAGGGCGCGTTGCACGAATTTGCTGGAAAACGTCGCGTCATTGGTCAGCTCTTGCAGCATCGCCGCCAGCCCATCAAGATCGCCACCGCGCCACAATGCAACCAGCTGTAATGCCTTTTTCGCATTGGCCGGGTCGCTCATTCCGGTGACGGTATCTTGCAAGAAAAGGACTTGATCTGAGATGGATAGATTGCCCATCAGCGACAGCTGCTGTTCAGCGCTCTCCAGTTCCACCAGCGGCTTGTGCTGGCTGTGTGCAAAGTCGGCCAGTACCGTGTCGACGCCGTATTGCGGTTGATAGCCGCTGCCGGTGTATTCGCTCAAAGCCAGCATCGTCGCCAGCAACCACGGTTTCATGACCGCCAAATTGGCTGTCGGCATGCCGTTTTTCTCCAGCAGCGCGCTGACGCTCTGTTGCAGTGCCGGCGGCAGGTCTTGCGTATTGGTGTTGCCGTCGGCGTACATGCCATATTTTTGCAATGACGGCATCATTGCCTGTGCGTTGCCCGGATCAAGTTCCAGCGCGATGCGGGACGATTGTTTTAGCGCCTGCCTGACCTTGGGATCGAGCGGATAAAAATCGGCGCGACCGATGTGGATGGTGCCGAACAAATAGACCGTATGTCCGGCACGCTGGATCTTGAACAGCGCGCCGCCCTGGCGACTGACCTGAGTTTGCGCTTCGACGTCGGTCGCAACATCCTTGGCCGGCACTGCGGTCGGCAGCAGCAACAGCGCACCGAGAGTCAGCGGCAGGAGCAGGTGGTGCGGCCGCAAATGCGCCACGCGGCTGGGGCTCAGGCGATTAAGCAGGGCGCTCAATGTCACTATAATCTGGCTAAACACTTGTTCTCCTGGATAAAATTCGTGGCCAATATTACACCGCTCTGGTTGTTCGATCTGGACAATACCTTGCACAACGCATCGCATGCTATTTTCCCGGCGATTCACGACAACATGAACGCGTTCATGGCGCGCACCCTGGGCGCGGGCGGCGCCGATGCCGATGCGGCCACCGTCGATGCGACCCGGGCCGAGTACTGGCGGCGTTACGGCGCGACTTTGCTGGGGCTGGTCAAGCATCATCAGGTGCGGCCGGAGGATTTTTTGCGCGAGGCGCATCGCTTCGACGATTTGCTGGGCATGATCCGGGCCGAGCGCGGCTTGATCAATTTGCTCAAGCGTCTGCCTGGACGCAAGATCTTGCTGACCAATGCGCCCTATCGTTATTCGCGCGACGTGATGCGCCATCTGCGCTTGCAGCGTCATTTCGGCAAGCATATTTCGATTGAGGCTATGCATGTGCATCGCCAATTGCGGCCGAAACCGTCGCGTCATTTATTGCGCCAGCTGATTGCGCGCGAGCGCACACCGGCCCGGCGCTGCATCCTGGTGGAAGACACCATCGCCACGCTGAAGGCGGCCAAGCGGGTCGGCATGCGCACGGTGTGGGTCACGCAATACCTGGACCGCAATCCAAATCTGATAAAGCGCACCGGATACGTCGATGTCAAAGTAAAATCCGTGCGGCAGCTGGCAAGGAATTTGCACCGGCTGCGTTAGGTCACCTCTAAAACCTACTGCGCGAGCCAATCTCGGGGCTGCAGGGTTGACATATTCGTCGCCGTACCTCCGTACGGCTGCGTGTCATCCCTCCCGACCTTGGATCGCTCGCTACGGTTTTAGAGGCGACCTGAAAAGCATATAGATTTCTTTTTTTAAGCCGATTAGCATCCGGCGATCACCAAGCGATAAATAATGGCAACTAGTAAACCCGGCGAACGCAAACTCCAGATTCTCCAGACATTGGCGACAATGCTGGAACAACCCAAAGGCGAAAAAATCACCACCGCCGCGCTAGCCGCCAGGATCGAAGTGTCGGAGGCCGCGCTGTACCGGCATTTCGCCAGCAAGGCGCAAATGTTCGAGGGCTTGATCGATTTCATCGAGTCGACCGTGTTCGGCCTGGTTAATCAAATTACAGAGCAGCAGGAAAAAGGCTTGCATCAGGCGCAGGCGATTGCGCTGATGTTGTTGAATTTTGCGGAACGCAATCCGGGCATGACGCGGGTCATCATCGGCGACGCGCTGGTGAATGAAGACGAGCGGCTGCAATTGCGCATGAACCAGTTTGTCGACCGCATCGAACTGGCGCTGAAACAGGCGCTGCGGATCGCCGCATCGCAGGGCGAGACCAACGCCGCGGAAACGGCGCTGCGCGCCAACATCCTGACCAGCTTCGTGCTGGGCCGCTGGCAGCGTTTCGCCAAGAGCCGCTTTCAGCAAAAGCCGAGCGACGATGCTCCGCAGCAGATTGCATTGATGCTGGTGTAGTCGGCTTCTCCGGTGCTTGCACGCTTGTGCGAGTGTGGTTGAAAAGCTACACTTGCACGCTATCAACGCCGACTCCGGCGCCGCTGCAAGTCAAACCATCATGGAGCGCATCACATGAAGCAAGCATGGCTGGGAACCACCCTTTCCGCAGTATTGGCACTGACGCTAGGCACCGGCGCCGGCACCGCAAGCGCGCAGATCAAAGTGGGCGTGAGCGTGTCGGCCACCGGCCCGGCAGCATCGCTCGGCATCCCGGAAAAGAATACCTTCGCCTTGCTGCCCAAGGAAATCGCGGGCCAGAAGGTGCAATACATCGTGCTCGACGATGCGACCGACACCACTATCGCGGTCAAGAATGCGCGCAAGTTGGTCAGTGAAGAAAAAGTGGATTTGCTGATCGGCTCGACCGCCGTCCCCGGCTCGCTGGCGATGAGCGACGTGGCGGCCGAATCCGGCACGCCGATGATTTCGATGGCGGCTTCGGCCTCGCTGGTGGAGCCGGTCGATGCCAAGCGCCGCTGGATTTTCAAGACGCCGCAAAACGATTCGCACATGGCGACCGCGATCATCGCCCACATGGCCGATGCGGGTGTCAAGAGCGTTGCCTTTATCGGCTTTTCCGACGCCTACGGCGAGGGCTGGTATCGCGAATTTTCCAAGCTGGCCGAGCTGCGCAAGATCAAGATCGTCGCCAATGAGCGTTTCACCCGCAACGACACTTCGGTCACCGGCCAGGTCTTGAAGATGGTCAGCGCCAATCCCGATGCGGTGCTGATCGCCGGCGCCGGCACGCCCGCCGCGCTGCCGCAAAAAACGCTGAAGGAACGCGGCTACAAAGGCCGCATCTATCAAACCCACGGCGTTGCCAACAACGACTTCCTGCGGGTCTGCGGCAAGGATTGCGAAGGCACTTTGCTGCCGGCCGGACCGCTGCTGGTGGCGGAACAGCTGCCCGACAACAATCCGGTCAAGAAATCGGCGATGGCTTATCGTACCGCTTACGAAAAAGCCTACGGCGCCGGCAGCATTTCAACCTTTGGCGGTCATGCCTGGGATGCCGGCTTGCTGCTGGCCGCGGCAACCCCGCAAGCGCTCAAAAAAGCCCAGCCCGGCAGCAAGGAATTCCGCGCTGCCCTGCGCGACGCCATCGAGTCCATCAAGAACCTGCCGGTATCGCACGGCATCGTCAATATGAGCCCGACCGACCACGTCGGCTTCGACCAGCGCGCGCGCGTGATGGTGCAAGTGGTCAACGGCAAATGGAAATTGCTGGGCGCAGCGCAATAAAAGTTAAAGAACGTAGGTCGGAAAAGCGCAGCGCCTTCCGACGTCCCTGCGAACCGCTAGGCAAAGCCAAGGGCTTGACCGGCTGATGCGATTCCCGCCGTCGGAAGGGTGTAGCAGGGGTTTCAGATGGCATGCCATCTGCCTGCGGAACGGTATCCGCTTGCTAGCGGATACGCGCCCTGCAAGGGCTGCGCTTTTCCGACCTACGATACAAATCAATACGCGACTCATAGTCAGGCCTCCCACATGGATCTATCTATCGCCGCCATCCTGGCTCAGGATGGCATCACCAGCGGCGCCGTGTACGCGTTGCTGGCGCTCGCGCTGGTGCTGGTGTTTTCAGTCACGCGCGTCATCTTCATTCCGCAAGGCGAGTTTGTGGCGTTCGGCGCACTGACGCTGGCGGCGCTGCAATCCGACAAATTCCCGCTGTCGGCAACTCTGCTGCTGGTGCTCGGCCTATTGTGTTTTGTCCAGGAAGCCTGGGCCATTGTTCGCAGCCGTCAGACGGTCATGCGCGGCATGCTGATGGCGCTGGTGAAGTTTGTCGTGCTGCCGCTGGCGATTGTCGCCGCAACCCGGCTCTACGGTCATGCGTCGTTGCCGATGGCCTTGCAGGTTTTATTGACTTTGCTGATCGTGGTGCCGATGGGGCCGATGATTTACCGGCTGGCGTTTCAGCCGCTGGCGGAGGCCAGTACGCTGGTGCTGCTGATCGTTGCGGTCGGCGTGCATTACGCGTTGACCGGCATCGGGCTGCTGATGTTCGGCGCCGAAGGATCGCGTACCGCGCCATTTTCCGATGCCCGTTTTGAGATCGGCGGCTTGACGGTATCGGGCCAGAGCGTGGTCATCGTGGCGGTCGCGGCGCTGTTGATCCTGGCGCTGTATGTGTATTTTGAACGCGCACTGTCCGGCAAGGCGCTGCGGGCGACCGCGGTGAATCGGCTCGGTGCGCGCCTGGTCGGGATCGGCACCGGCCAAGCCGGGCGGCTCGCGTTCACGCTGGCGGCCGCATTGGGCGCCTTGTGCGGGGTGCTGATCGCGCCGTTGACCACGGTGTATTACGACAGCGGCTTCCTGATCGGGCTGAAGGGGTTTGTCGGCGCCATCCTGGGCGGCCTCGGCAGTTATCCGCTGGCCGCTGCCGGGGCCTTGCTGGTCGGCCTGCTGGAATCGTATTCGTCGTTTTGGGCCAGCGCTTTCAAGGAAGTGATTGTGTTCACGTTGATCATTCCGGTGCTGCTGTGGCGCTCGCTGCGCAGCAAGTCGGTCGACGAGGGAGATCAATGATGCGCAAGTTTTCTGCTGCTGTGGTGCCGTTCGCGGCTTTGGCGGTCGTCATCGCGCTGCTGCCGGTCTTGCCGACGCCGGAGTTCTGGATCACGCTGGCCAATTACATCGGCTTGTACGCGATCGTTGCGCTGGGGCTGGTGCTGCTGACCGGCGTCGGCGGCCTGACCTCGTTCGGCCAGGCCGCATTCGTCGGTCTCGGCGCTTATTCGACCGCTTATCTGAGTACGCAGTGCGGCTTATCGCCGTGGTTCGGTTTGCTGGCAGGGCTAGTCGTGACCATGTTGGCGGCGCTCGCCATCGGCGCCATCACGATGCGTCTGTCCGGCCATTACCTGCCGCTGGGGACGATTGCCTGGGCGCTGTCGCTGTATTTCCTGTTCGGTAACCTGGAGTTCCTCGGCAAATACGACGGCTTGAACGGGATTCCCGCGATCGACCTGTTCGGCGTCACGCTCGATAGCGGCCGCAAGATGTATTACCTGATCTGGCTGGTGCTGCTGCTGGCCTTGCTCGGCGTGCAAAACCTGTTGAATTCGCGGCCCGGCCGCGCGATTCGCGCACTCAACGGCGGCGGTTTGATGGCGGAGGCGATGGGCGTTGATACGGCCAGGATCAAGGTATTGATTTTTGTGCTGGCGGCTTTGCTGGCGAGTGTGTCCGGCTGGTTGTACGCGCACTTGCAACGCTCGGTCAATCCGACCCCGTTCGGCCTCAATGCCGGGATCGAATACCTGTTCATGGCGGTGGTGGGCGGTGCCGGGTATGTGTGGGGTGCGCTGCTCGGATCGACCTTGCTGACCTTGCTGAAGGACCAGCTGCAATCGCTGTTGCCGAAACTGCTGGGCGCCAACGGCAATTTTGAAACCATCGTGTTCGGCATCCTGATGGTGCTGCTGTTGCAGCGCGCCCGCGATGGTCTGTGGCCCTATCTGCGCAAATGGCGGCCGCAGCGGCCGCTTGCCGTCGCGCCGGCTTCCGCTCCGGCCTTGCCGGTCCGTACCAAGCATGCGGCGGGTGAGGTGGTGCTGGAGATAGCCCGGGCCCGCAAAGAATTCGGCGGCCTAGTCGCGGTCAACGATATCGGCTTTACTGTGCGCGCGGCGGAAATCGTCGGCTTGATCGGTCCCAACGGGGCCGGCAAATCGACCATGTTCAACCTGGTTACCGGAGTGCTGCCGCTGACTTCCGGCGCGATCAAATTCCGTTCGCACGGTGAGTTGCAGCGGATCGACGGCTTGCCGTCGCGCCAGATCGTGCGCCGCGGCATCGCCCGCACCTTCCAGCATGTGCACCTGATGCCGGCCATGACGGTATTGGAAAACGTCGCGCTTGGCGCCCATTTGCGCGGCACGCATGGCGACGTGATCGGAGTCGCCGCCAGCATCGTCCGCCTCAACCAGACCGAAGAGCAGGCCCTGTTGTTCGAAGCCAAAACGCAGCTGGAGCGGGTCGGCCTGGGTCAGCTGCTGTACGCGGAAGCCGGCAGCCTGGCGCTCGGCCAGCAGCGGATTCTGGAAATTGCGCGGGCGCTGTGTTGCGATCCGACTTTGTTGCTGCTGGACGAACCGGCTGCGGGTTTGCGTTATCAAGAGAAGCAGGCGCTGGCCGACTTGCTGCGCAAGCTGAAAGCCGAGGGCATGAGCATCCTGTTGGTGGAGCATGACATGGACTTTGTGATGAATTTGACCGATCGGCTGGTGGTGATGGAATTCGGCACCAAGATTGCCGAAGGTTTGCCGGCCGAGGTGCAGCAGCATCCGGCGGTGCTGGAAGCCTATCTGGGAGGGATCGATGAATAACATAGCCGATCCGATCCTGGAAGTTAGCGAGCTGCACGTCGCCTACGGCAAGGTCGAGGCGTTGCACGGCGCCGGTTTGCAAGTCGGTGCCGGCCAGATCGTGACCGTGATCGGTCCTAACGGCGCCGGCAAATCGACCATGTTGAATGCGATCGCCGGCGCCTTGCCGAACAACGGCAGCCTGCGCGGCACGGTGCGCTTGCGCGGCCAGGACATCGGCAGCGTCGCGATCGAAGCGCGGGTGGCGCGCGGCATGTGCCTGGTGCCTGAGACGCGTGAATTGTTTGCCAGTATGAGCGTGGAAGACAATCTGCTGCTCGGCAGCTATCGCCGCTATCAGGCGCGCGAGCGCGGCTACGCCGACCAGATGCCGCTGGTGTACGACTTGTTTCCGCGCTTGCGGGAGCGGCGCCGGCAGCCGGCCGGCACCCTGTCCGGCGGCGAGCGGCAAATGCTGGCGCTGGGCCGGGCCTTGATGGCCAAGCCGCAACTGCTGCTGCTGGACGAGCCCAGCCTCGGCCTGGCGCCGTTGATCGTCAGGGAAATTTTTCACATCATCGTGCGCCTGAAACAAACCGGCGTCGCCATCCTGCTGGTCGAACAAAACGCGCGCGCCGCGTTGCAGGCTGCCGATTACGCGTATGTGCTGGAAACCGGCGACGTGGTGCTGGAGGGGCCGGCGGCGCAACTGGCGAACGATCCGAAGGTGATTGATACCTATCTGGGGTTGGTCAAAAAAGCGGGTTAAAAGTGACCGGCCAAGCCAGCCTGATTGTGCACGCCGGAAACATTTATGATAAATTCCTGGCTCGGCCGCATGGTGCGGCCGAGATGTTCTCAGGGCGGGGTGCGATTCCCCACCGGCGGTAATTGCGTGCAATGCGCATAGCCCGCGAGCGCTTGGAGCCGCGTTATTTGGCGACAAGGTCAGCAGACCCGGTGTGATTCCGGGGCCGACGGTATAGTCCGGATAAAGAGAGAACAGGTTCCTGGAAGTGCTTAGAGATCTTGCTGCGCGGTCGTCGCATGACGTCGTGCGGCGTGCGATTTTTCGATTGACCACGGTCGATCTGAATTCTGCACGTGCCAAGGATTTTGAGCCGCTTCCCGGTTCCTTTCGATCCAACGCGCCCTGTTTTTTTCATTAAACAGGAGTCATTCAAATGCAACATTCAGCAGTCGATATTCAATCCAAACTGTTAGGCCAACGCATCGCTTTCATCCAGGCCGGTTGGCATCGCGACATCGTCGATCAATGCCGGATCGCCTTTATAGCCGAAATCGCCAAATCCGGTTACAGCGAAAACGACATCGATTTCTTTGAAGTCGCCGGCGCCTTTGAAATTCCGTTGCACGCAAAGCTGCTCGCCAATAGCGGCAAATATGCCGCCGTCGTGGCTGCCGGGCTGGTCGTCAACGGCGGCATTTATCGGCATGAGTTCGTGGCTCAGGCGGTGATTTCGGGCTTGATGCAAGTGCAGTTGGAAACCGGTGTGCCGGTGCTGTCGGCGGTATTGACCCCGCACCATTTCCACGCCGGTGAAGAGCACCAGAAATTCTTTCACGAACACTTCCTGGTGAAAGGTGCGGAAGCGGCCAGGGCTTGCGCCGATACCATCCGGAAGTTGCGTGCTCTGAGCTTGCCGCAAGTTGCCGGCGTTGCGCGCGCGTTACATAGCGCGTAGTTGATAGCCGCGGATCGCCTGTCGATTTTTGTCGGCGGGCGATCCGTGTTTAATGTCCGTTGCAGACCGGACAGGTTGCATCGCGTGCGGCCTTGATCCGGGTCCACTCCATCGTGCGCGCATCCAGTATCAGCAGTTGTCCGGCCAGTGAAATGCCGATGCCGGCGATCAGCTTCAGCGCTTCGGCGGCCTGCATGCTGCCGATGATGCCGACTAGCGGCGCGAACACGCCCATGGTGGAGCACTGGATTTCTTCGAACTCCTGATCCGGCGCGAACAGGCAGGCGTAGCACGGCGAGTTTCCCTTGGATGGATCGAATACGCTGATTTGGCCGTCGAACTGGATTGCGGCGCCCGATACCAGCGGCACCCGGTGCTTGACGCAGGCGCGATTGATGGCGTGGCGGGTGGCGAAATTGTCGCTGCAATCGAGCACCACGTCGGCCTCGCGTATCAGCGCCTCCAAGCGCTCTGCGTCGGCCCGTTCGGCGACGGTAATTACTTTGATATCGGGATTGATCTGGCTTAGTGCGGTTTTGCCGGACTCTACTTTGGCCAGTCCGACCCGTTCGCTGGTGTGCATGATCTGCCGCTGCAAATTGGTCAGGTCGACCGTATCGTTATCCACCAGCGTGATCGTGCCGACGCCGGCCGAAGCCAGATACAAGGCGGCTGGCGAGCCGAGGCCGCCGGCGCCGATGATCAGCGCGTGCGCCGCCAGGATTTTTTCCTGACCGTCGATGTCGATTTCGTCGAGCAGGATGTGACGTGAATAGCGGAGTAGTTGTTGATCGTTCATGACGTCGTGGAGCAGAAGGAGGATATGGATAAAAAAAGGCCGCATTGCTGCGGCCTTAGTTTAATGTAAAAAACGCTTATTTCTTTTCGGTTTTTTCGCCGTCCAGCTTGTCGTCTTTTTCAGCTTCCAATCTTGGTTTGGCCTTGGATACCAGCACCGGCAAGCCTTTGAGATGGTTCAATGCCTGCGTCAGCTGGAAATCTTCCTTGCTGCCGAATTCCAGTGGTTTGCGCTTTCTTTCGATGGCGGCCAAGCGCTGTGCTTCTTCCAGCTCGTCGACCTGGGGCGCGGCTGCTGGTGCCGATTCCTTGTCCTTGTCGTTGCTCAGATGCTTGGTCAGGTCGGCTTCGCGCAGGCGCAGGCCGTTCAGTCCGTCGCCGTCGGCATATTCATCCACCATCACGTCCGGCACGATGCCGCGGGCCTGGATCGAGCGGCCGTTTGGCGTGTAGTAGCGGGCGGTGGTCAGCTTGACCGCGGTTTGGCGATCGGGCGGCAGTGCGATCACCGATTGCACCGAACCCTTGCCGAAGGTCTGGGCGCCCATGATGGTGGCGCGCTTGTAATCCTGCAGCGCGCCGGCCACGATTTCCGAGGCCGAGGCCGAACCGGCATTGACCAGCACTACCATCGGTACTTTCTTGATGGCCTCAGGCAGTTTTGCCAGCGAATCGCTGATCGGGCTGTTGGCGTAGTACTCGCGCTTGGCATAGAAGGTCGCCTTGGAACTCGGCAACTGGCCGTTGGTCGAGACCACCGGCGCATCCTTTGGTAGGAAGGCGGCGGAAACGCCGATCGCGCCCGGCAATACGCCGCCCGGATCGTTCCGCAAGTCCAGCACCAGGCCTTTCAGATGCGGCTCCTGGGCGTAGATGGCGGCGATTTTCTTGGCCATGTCGTCGACCGTCGGCTCCTGGAACTGGGTCACGCGGATCCATGCGTAGCCGGGTTCGACCACTTTGGATTTGACGCTTTGCACCCGGATTTCCTGGCGCGTGATGCTGATGACCAGCGGCTTGTCTTCATCCTTGCGGGAGATGGTCAGCGTGATCTTGGTGTCCGGTTCGCCGCGCATGCGCTTGACCGCTTGATCCAGGGTCAGGCCCTTGACCGGGGTCGAGTCGAGGCGGGTGATCAGGTCGCCGGCCTTGATGCCTGCGCGGTAGGCGGGCGAATCCTCGATCGGCGAAATGACTTTGACGTAGCCGTCTTCCATGCCGACTTCGATGCCGAGGCCGACGAATTTGCCTTGGGTGCTCTCGCGCAACTCTTTGTAGGCCTTCTTGTCCAGGTAGGCCGAGTGCGGGTCGAGCGATGCCACCATGCCGGAAATGGCTTCAGTCAACAGCTTCTTGTCATCGGGCGGCTCGACGTAATCCGACTTGATGAGCCCGAATACGTCCGTCAGCTGGCGCAGTTCTTCCAGTGGTAACGGCGCTCCGGCGCTTTTCTGCGCAATGGCGTCGAACCCGATTGACGCGCCGATGCCGGCCATGATGCCCAAACTGATTAAGCTAATGTTCTTGAGTTTACTGCTCATGATTCACCTAGTAGTTACCCATCCGAGTGGGTCAAACGCACGGCCTTGATGCCGAATTTCGAAGTATAAACCCGATTGTTCATTGCCGCCGCTGTTCCCTGCATTGGCAATCACATCGCCGCTCTTTACCAGATCGCCCGGGCGCTTCAATAGCGCCTGATTATTGCCGTAAATCGTCATGTACTGGTTGCCGTGGTCGACGATGATCAGGTTGCCGAAACCGCGCAGCCAGTCGGCAAACACCACCCGGCCGGTGGCGACCGCCTTGACTTCGGTCCCTTCCGCCGCGCGGATAAACAGCCCCTTCCAGCTCGGGCCGTCGCCGCGTTTGGCGCCGAAGCGCGCCACCAGGTCGCCTCGCAGCGGTAGCTTGAGCTGGCCGCGCAGCGCTTCAAACGGACCGCCGTAGGCGGCATCCCGGGTGTCGGCTGGCGGCGTTAATTCATTGCGTGCCGGCATGGTCGTCGGCGTCGATGGCGCGGGATCGTCATCTATCGCATCGGGATTGGCGGGCGGCGTCCTGGCATTTTGCGGCGGCTCCGGCGGCGCTGGCTTTTTGGCTAATGCCGCGCGTTGTCGTTCACGTTGCTGTTCTCGCTCACGCTGGCGCTCGCGCGCGGCTTGCGCTTGGGCCTGCGCCTTCGCCTGCTGCTCCTGGCGTTGTTTTTCACGGGCAGCGGCTTCCGCCGCTTTTTGCTCTTCGATCAGTTGCGCGAGCTTGTCGACCAAGCCCGACAAGCGTTGATCGTCGCGTTGCATGTTGCCAACTTCCTTGCGCTGGCTAGCCAGCTTGCTGGAAAGCTGGGTCAGCAGCGTGGCGCGCTTGCCTTTTTCTTTCTCTAACAAGGCTTTCTGGTCGCGTTGTTCCTGGGTAATTTCATCCAGGTCATCCTTGGCATTCCGGGTTTCGGTCTGATTGGCTTCCACCGCCGCCAGGTTCGCGCGCAGCGATTCGAGCAGCCGGGCCTGGGCCTGCGACACATAGCCCATGTATTGCAGGTCGCGATTGATGCGGTTCGGGTTGTCGCCCGACAGCAGCAATTTGATGCGGTCTTCGTTGCCGGCCACGTATTGCTGGCGGAGCAGGCCGGACAGTTGCGCTTGCTGGGCGGCGACGGTTTTGCTGAGTTCGTCGTGCTTCTTTGCCAATGCCGCCAGCTTGGCTTCAGTCTGCTGTTGTTCATTGCCGAGGTCGCGCAGCGAGCGGTTGGCTTTGGAAATCGCCTGTTCGGAATCGGCCAGGGCGTCGGCGGCATCGTCTTTGGCGGTCTCGGTCTGGCCGATGTCGTGCTTGAGCGCGTCCAGCTTCTGGCGCAAGTTGGCGCGTTCAGCTTCGGCGGCCTGCTTTTGTTTGCTGCGCTCGGTGACTTTGGCGGCGGCCTGGGCCGGCAACGGCAATGCCGCCGCCAGCGCCAGCGACAATAGCCATGCCAGCGCTGCGTTAGTGCAGCGTTCGGCACGGCCTTGGGTCAAAATGGTCAGCTTGTTGCCTGGGAAAATATTTATTTCGCTTTCCCCTGGCTGGCGACCGCGTTCATGGCGGCTTCGATCGCGGCCTGGTCGCCCAGGTAATAGCTCTTGATCGGTTTCAGCTCGGCGTCCAGTTCGTAGACCAGCGGCTGGCCGTTGGGGATGTTGAGGCCGACGATATCCTGGTCGCTGATGCCGTCCAGCATTTTGATCAGCGCGCGCAGGCTGTTGCCGTGGGCCGAGATGATGATGCGCTTGCCGCTGCGGATGGCCGGTGCGATTTCATCATTCCAGCACGGCAATACCCGCGCTACGGTGTCTTTCAGGCATTCGGTGAGCGGGATTTGTTCGCGCTGGAGGCCGGCGTAGCGCGGGTCGTCGTAGGAAGTGCGGGGATCGTTCGGCTCCAGCGGCATCGGCGGCGTGTCGTAGCTGCGACGCCACACCATGACTTGTTCATCGCCGTATTTGGCGGCGGTTTCGGCCTTGTTCAAACCTTGCAATGCGCCGTAGTGGCGTTCGTTCAAGCGCCAGTGATGCTCGACCGGCAGCCACATCAGATCCATCTCGTCGAGTGTGCCCCACAGGGTGCGGATGGCGCGCTTGAGGACCGAGGTGTAGGCCAGGTCGAAAGTGAATCCGGCTTCTTTCAGCAGTTTGCCGGCTTGCCGTGCTTCCGCCACGCCTTTTTCAGTCAGATCGACGTCGACCCAGCCGGTGAAGCGGTTTGCCAGATTCCAGGTGGATTCGCCGTGGCGCATCAATACGATTTTATACATGGTGAGTTTGCTAAGGTAAGTAAGAAACTGGTCAGCGCTCAATCCGGCCCTGAGACGTCTTTTAAAAAGAGGATGCGTCCCAATCTCGGGTCGTATGACGCCGGGGATTTGTCCTGCGTTAAGGTTTTTTAAAAGGGGAGCCTAATGCGAATTGAATGGCGCTTCAGCTTCTATTTTATAATGTCGCGATTGACTACGACCATTGGATCACTGTGAAATTCTTGATTGATAATATTTTTCTGTTCGGATTGGCAATTTTGTCGGGCGGCGCGCTGTTGCTGCCCATGTTGCAAAAGCGTGGCAACAAAGTGACGACTTTACAGGCAACCCAGCTGATCAACCAAGGCAAGACGCTGGTGCTGGATGTGCGTGAAGGCAATGCCTTTGCCGCCGGCCATTTGATCGATGCCAAAAACATCCCGCTCAAGGACCTGCCGCAGCGCATCGCTGAACTGGACAAGTTCAAGGCAAAAAATGTGATTGTGGTGTGCCAGACCGGCATCCAATCCTCGAAGGCAGTGACGCAACTGGCCAAGGCCGGTTTCGCACAGGCGTACAGCCTCGACGGCGGGATCGCCGCCTGGCAGACCCAGGGTCTGCCGATCGTTAAATAAATAAGCTGGCCGGAATAATCGGCTGGTGAATCTGGCTTAAGTAATGCAAGGAAAAATAATGACTGCCCACGTTGTAATGTATAGCACCGCAGTGTGCCCATATTGTGTCCGCGCCGAGCAATTGTTAAAGACCAAAGGCGTCGAGACGATCGAAAAGATCCGGATCGACCTCGATCCGCAACAGCGCGACACGATGATGCAAAAGACCGGACGTCGCACCGTACCGCAAATTTATATCGGCGAAACCCATGTTGGCGGCTTCGATGATTTACACGCATTGGAGCGCGACGGCAAGCTGGAACCGCTGTTGCAAGGCGCCTGATTCAGTCGATTACTGAAGATTTGTTGCTGGTTTTATCAACGGATGGCGATCATCGCCATCTCATTTTAAATTTACCGAAAGAGTTTCATGGCTGAAGAAAATAAACAAGCTGAACAACAACCCGTGTTCCAGATTCAACGCGTTTACCTGAAAGATTTGTCGCTGGAGCAACCGAATTCGCCGGCTATTTTCCTCGAGCAGGATGCTCCGCAAATCGAAGTTGCTGTCGATGTCGGCGCTGAAGCGTTGGCTGAAGGCATCTTTGAATCGACCGTCACCGTGACCGTCACGGCCAAGGTCAAGGACAAGGTAGCGTTCCTGGTCGAAGGCAAGCAAGCCGGTATTTTCGAACTGCGCAACATCCCGGCCGAGCAACTCGACCCGCTGCTCGGCATCGGCTGCCCGAACATCGTCTATCCTTACCTGCGCGCCAATCTGGCGGACGCCATCACCCGTGCCGGTTTCCCGCCGATCCACCTGGCTGAAATCAACTTTGAAGTGTTTTACCAGCAGCGTCTGCAAGCACTGGCCGAGCAACAGCAAAAGGGCAGTGGCGACAGCATCGCGGTGGACGGTTCCACTGCGATCAACTAGAAAGCAAAAACAATTGCGGGACAGAGTTTAAGAGCCACCGCAGCGTGGCGAATTACTCTGTCCCCAACTAACTAAGTTAAGCGCTTAAAGCAAGCAAGAACTTTTGCAACACAGAAGCAGGGCTAACGGAAGGTAGCAACGACTTCTCCCTGCTTAAGACAAGTTTTACCGCGGATTACGATCACCTGCGGCCTACCGACAATTGGAGCCAATTAATGAAATTCGTACATGTAGCCGGTCCAATGACGCTGTTGTTGGGCAGCTTGCTTGGCCCTGTCAGTGCGGCGCATGCCCTCGACTTCAAAGCGGTCGGCGCAGCACCGGCGGTCTTGTATGACGCGCCTTCCGAAAAAGGCCGGCGGGTAGCGGTAGCGCCGCGCGGCATGCCGGTTGAAGTGGTGCTGACCTACGGCGAGTGGACCAAAGTGCGTGATGCCAGCGGCGATTTGTCGTGGCTGCAGTCCAAGGCCTTGGTGGCCAAACGGAATGTACAGGTGAGCGTCAGCAACGCCAAAATACGGGTCAATCCAGATGCCGGCGCTGCCGTCGCATTCAGCGCCGACAAGGGCGTACTGCTGGAATTGCTGGAGCCGGCATCATCCGGCTGGATCAAAGTGCGTCACCGCGACGGTCAAAGCGGTTATGTCAAAGGCGCCGAGGTGTGGGGCGATTGAGCTTGGCGGACTCGCCAAAACTTTGCTCTCGCCTTGTCATCCTCGTCTTGTAACAGTGCGTTTTCAGGCGAGCGTTTCCGAATCTTCCCTACTATCCTCCTGTTAGCTTCCCGTGCCCCCTGAATCCGCCCCCCAATTCACATCCGAATCCAGGCCCATGCGCATTACGATACTCGGCGCCGGCGCCTGGGGCACCGCGCTGGCTATCGCACTGGCGCCGCGGCATCGGGTGTTCCTGTGGGGGCGCAATCCCGACGCAATGGCGGCAGCCGCGGCGCAACGCGAAAACGCGGCTTACTTGCCCGGTTTCGCATTGCCGGACGGTTTGACCGTCAGCGCCGATTTTTCGCAGGCGATAAGCCATGTGACTGCTGCCGGGGCGGCGGATGACGGCTTGTTGATTGTGGCTTCGTCAGTTGCCGGTCTGCGCTCGCTGGCGCAGCAGCTGCAAGCCTGCCCGGTGCCCAATATCGTCTGGTTGTGCAAGGGGTTTGAACAGGAAACCAGCCTGTTGCCGCATCAAATCGTGCGTCAAGTGCTGGGCGATGCGATCCCCGCAGGCGCGCTGTCCGGCCCGTCTTTTGCGCAGGAGGTCGCACGTGGGTTGCCATGCGCGCTGGCTGTCGCTTCCGACCATCCGGGCCTGAGTGAACGGGTAGTGGCGGCGGTCCACGGCGGCAATATCCGGGTTTACTCCACCGACGATCTGGTCGGGGTGGAAGTCGGCGGCGCTGTCAAGAATATCCTGGCGATTGCCACTGGCGTCGCCGATGGTTTGGGGCTGGGGCTGAATGCGCGCGCCGCCTTGATCACGCGCGGCTTGGCGGAAATTACCCGGCTTGGGATTGCGCTCGGCGGCCGCAGCGAGACTTTCATGGGCCTGTCCGGCGTTGGCGACTTGATTTTGACCTGCACCGGCGATCTGTCGCGCAATCGCAAAGTCGGTCTGGGACTGGCGCAAGGCAAAAAGTTGGACACCATCGTGGCCGAACTCGGTCATGTCGCCGAAGGCGTGCGTTGCGCCGCCGCGGTGCGCACCCTGGCCAGGCAGCGCGGAGTCGATATGCCGATTACCAATGCGGTAGCTGGCGTGCTGTTCGACGGCGATTCGCTGCACGCCGTGGTTGAACTTTTGCTATCGCGTAATCCGCGCGAAGAAGCCGCCTGAAACCCACTTTTGCTCAAATCTTGCGCAAATTCCCACTTATAGAAGTTTATATAGCGATGCAATGTCGTTAAATGTGTTAACAAGTAGTATTATTTCCGCGTGTCAATTTATTGGCAAAAGCCAAGCAGCCTAAATTCAGCGTTTTCTCAGTTATGAGCGATCGTATGCGGCATATAATCGTTTTTTACACATAACAGTGGCTTTTTCGACAAGGAAATACATGCATACTTTAATGTTCCCATCCGCACGCCGTCGTTTTTCGACTGCCGTGCAACGCGGCTTTACGCTGATTGAAATCATGGTGGTAGTGGTGATTATGGGGATCCTGGCAGCACTGGTTGTGCCCAAGCTGATGGGGCGTACCGACGATGCGCGGATCATGGCCGCGCGCCAGGACATCGCCACCATCATGCAGTCGTTGAAGCTCTACAAGCTCGACAATCAACGCTACCCGACCACCGAGCAAGGGCTGCTGGCGCTCATTACCAAGCCGACCACCGGCCCCGCAGCCAACGGCTGGAAAAGCGGCGGTTACATCGACAAACTGCCGAAAGACCCGTGGGGCAATCCATATCAATTTCTCTCGCCTGGCATCAAAGGCGAAATCGATGTGTTTTCATATGGCGCGGACGGGCAGCCCGGCGGTGAAGGCAACGATGCCGATATAGGCTCGTGGGATCTGTAATGTCCGCGATGGCGGCGCAGCGCAATCTGCGGCAGGCGAATGCGCGCGCGCACGGCTTCACGCTGCTGGAATTGCTGGTGGTGGTGGTGATTGCCGGCATCACGCTGGGCGTGGTGTCCTTGAGCGCTTTCCGCAGCGACCATCAGGTGCTGCAAAACGACGCCCAACGGATTGCGCTGTTGCTGCAATTGACGCGCGACGAAGCGATCCTGCGCAATCGGCCGACCGCTTTCGAAGCCGATGCCAATAATTATCGTTTCCTGGTGCGCGAAGAAAACGGCTGGCAACCGCTGGCGCAGGACGACATGCTGCGCGAGCGTGAATTCAAACGCACGCCGATGCACTTGTCGATCAGCCCGGCGCCTATCGATGGCGGACAGTTGAATGTGCTGCGCATCACTTTTGGCCGCGAACCGGTCGACAAGCCTTTCGCGCTGACCCTGGCTGCAGGCGATACCAGCGTGGTGATCCGGGCTGACGGCATCGGTCACTTTTCGGTGGAATAGATGCTTATCCCGTCCACTTCCTTGCCTCGGTCCGGGGCCAACCTCAATGTCAACGTCAGCGCTGCCGGTTTCACCTTGCTGGAAGTGCTGGTGGCATTGGTGATTGTCGGTACCGCGCTCGGCGCCAGCCTGCGCGCTATCGGCAGCCTGACGCAAAACAGCAATGGCTTGCGGGCGGCGATGATGGCTACCTGGTCGGCTGAAAACCGCTTGACTCAAATTCGCTTGGCGCACGAATGGCCCGCGGTCGGCGTTCGCTCGTCCAATTGTGTGCAAGGCGAGTTGCAGCTGGTGTGCGAAGAGCGCGTGTTAGGCACGCCGAATCCGCATTTCCGCCGGGTCGAAGTCTCGGTGTTCGACGCCAGCAATCCGCAGCGGCGCATCGTCAATCTGGCTCAGGTGGTGCCGAATGCGCCCTAGAGCAATCCTGGTTTCCAGCGCCCGTCAACCCAAGCCGGCCGCCGCCCGCGGCTTTACCCTGGTCGAGCTGATCATTGCTATCACTATCCTGGCGCTGGTCGCGGTGCTCGGCTGGCGCGGTCTGGACAGCATTGTGCGGGCCCGCGTCGCGCTGACTTCCGAACTGGAACAAACGCGCGGCATGCAACTGACGTTTGCGCAGTTGCAAAGCGATTGCGCGCAAATTGCGCCGGACACGCTGATCCCCAAACACGTATCCCTGCTGGCAACCCAGGACCGGTTGCTGATGGTGCGCCAGGTATTTGCCGAACAACAGCCTACCCGGGTGCAAGTGGTCAGCTACCGCTTGCGCGATGGCGTCTTGACCCGCCGCGAATCGGCGGCGACGCGCGATTTGCGGACGCTCGATGGGATGTGGCAGGCGGCTCTGAACGACGCCGATAATGACCCTGCGAATACGCCGGCGGTCGTGCTGCAATCGGATATTGCCAGGATGCGGATGCGCTTGTGGGCAAAAGATCAGCCGGGTTGGCGTCCGACCGGCGTCGATGCCGCAGGCGCGGCCGATGCCGATGGCGGTGCCGGCGATACCTCAACCGTATGGACCGGTCTGGAACTGTCCCTGCAGCCGCGCGGACGCGACGGCAGCATGGTGAAAGCATTTTTGCTGGGGGCGGCATGAGAACGCCGGCCCCGATCCGATCCAGGCAGCGTGGCGTCGCGGTGGTCACCGCACTGCTGCTGACCACCCTGGCGGTGACGATCGTGGCCAGTTTGTTCTGGCAACAGCAGGTGCAAGTGCGCTCGATCGAGAATCAGCGGCTGCAATTGCAAAAGGAATGGATCTTGCGTGGCGCTCTGGATTGGGCCAGCTTGATCCTGCGCACCCACAATCAACAATCGAATATCGATCATTTGAGGGAGGCGTGGGCAGCGCCGCTGGCGGAAACCCGGCTCGATCAATATATGGAGGAGGGACAGGCCTCCAACGATGCCGGCGACGCCATTCTGTCTGGTAATATTGTCGACGCGCAATCACGCTACAACTTGAGCAACCTGAGTACCCAGGGTGTGCAAAATCCGCTTGAAGTGGCCGCTTTCAAGCGCCTGCTGATCAACTTGCGTTTGCCGCCGACCTTGGCTAAAACCGTGGCCGATGCCGTGGCTGCCGCGCAACCGTCGAAGACTGGCCCGGGTAACGGCCAATTGACGATGTTGCAGGCCGAGGATTTGCTGGCGCTGCCAGGCGTGACGCCGGCCATGGTGCGCCAATTGAAGGACTTTGTGGTGGTGCTGCCGGTTGCGACCCCTGTCAATGTGAATACTGCGCCGGCGGAAGTGCTGGCGGCGCGTTTCGAGTCGCTGACCATGGCCGAGGCGGCGACGCTGGTCGGCAGTCGCTGGACGGCGCCTTTTCAGGATTCGGCGAACTTGGCGGCGCGCATGACGCAGCTGTTTAACAAGTCATTCCCGGAGGCAAGCGATCAGAACAAGGTGTCGCTTTCCACCAAATATTTTTTAGTTAACGGCAAGATCCGCATGGGCCGCGCAGCACTCGATTCCGTGTCCTTGATCAATCGTGATGAGCGTCGTACCACAGTCATTTGGATTAGAGAGCAATAGAAAAATGGGCGAGACGTTTTGACTACATTATTTATCCGACTGCCTTCCCGGGCCACGCTTGATAGCGCGGCCGCAGTGACGATGCCGGCATGCCTGTTCGCGCTGGTGGGCGAGCAAGGCAAGATCGAACGCCAGGGCTGCGAACCGCTGTCGAGCCTGGCCGCACTGATTGCCGGAGCCGGACGGGTGGTGCTGATCCTGGCCGCCGCCGATGTGAGCTTGCTGCGGCTGCCGGTGCCGCCATTGTCGGCCGCCAAACTGAAAGCGGCCTTGCCCAACCTGGTGGAAGAGCAACTGCTCTCCGATCCGCTCGATTGCGTGATCGTCGCCGGTCGGCGCGTAAGCGGCTCTGCTGCCAAAAACGAGGCCACCGATAATTTACGCCTGATCGCAGTGGTGCAGCGCGATTGGCTGGAGCTGCTGGTCAAGACGCTATTGACGCTGGGAGCGCGCAATTTGCAGGCCTTGCCGGCGCAGTTGTGCCTGCCCTGGCGCGACGACGTGGCCGTGGCCGCGGTCAGCGATCACGAGGGCGATATCAATGTCGCCGTTCGCCTGTCCGGCTATCTGGGGATAGGCTGGTCGGTATATGGCGCTTCGGCCGAGGCCACCGCACAGGAAATCGTCGACGGCCTCGCTGCCATCGTGCCGCAGCAAGCGATCACGCTGTACGTGCCTGCGGCCAGCCAGACCTACTATCAGGAACTGGACCCCGCGCAGCTGAGCGCCGCACAGCTGACAATAATGGCCGACGACTGGTCGCAGTGGGTGAGCGGGGCGCAGGAAGCGAGCCGTACCCTTGGTATCGATTTGATGAGCGGACTGACCGCCAGCGCGGCCGGCACCGAGTTCAGCTGGCGCCGCTGGCGCTGGCCGCTAGCGCTGGCTGCGGCCTTGTTGTGCGTGAACGTCTTTAGCCTGAATTACGACTGGTGGCGCTTGCGTCATGAGAGCAATGCCCTGCGCGCGGACATGCAAAAAACCTATCGCGCCGCGTATCCGAAGGAGACCGTCGTGGTCGATCCGATCGCCCAGATGAAGCAAAAAATCGCGCTTGCCGAACGCGAGAACGGCCAGGTCGCGGCAGACGATTTTATTGCGCTGGCCGCCCATTTTGGCGAGGCGCTGGCGACGCTGCCGCAGGTACAGACGTCTGAGAAAGGGATCATCGCGGGGTTGGAATACCGCGACCACCATTTGCTGGTGCGTCTGAAAAATGCAGCCGATGCGAATACCTTCAGCGCCCAGATCAAACCCGCCTTGGAAGCCAGTGGCTTAACCCTGACCCAGCCCACCGCCGGCGTATGGCAAATCGGGAGTCGCAAGTGATGCCAGCATTTAACGGACTACTTCAAGCCAGGGACAAAGCCCTGGCGCCATTGACGGCCATGTGGGCCCAGCGCAACCAGCGTGAACGCACGCTGTTGGGCGCGGGCGCGGGATTTGTTCTGCTGGCTCTGATCTACCTGCTATTGATCGATCCGGCGCTGAGCGGCCGTTTGCGTTTGCAAAAAAGCTTGCCGGGTTTGCGTCAGCAAGCGGTTGAGTTGCAAGCCTTGCAAGCCAAGGCCGCGACTTTGACCGAGCCGCAGGAGCGGCCGGTACCGGTGTTCAGCAAAGAGACGATAGAAACCGCGTTAAAGGGCAAGGGCCTGAATCCGAAAAGCGTGCTGTTGAGCGGCGATATCGCCAAGGTTGAACTGGCCGGCGTCGCGTTCGCCGGCTTGCTCGACTGGCTGGACGATGCGCAGAAGAGCGCGCACTGGCAACTGGTGGATGCCAATATCAGCGCGCAGGATCAAGCCGGTGTGGTGAATGCAAGTTTGACCTTGTCGCAGCAAAAGCATGAGTAGCACCTGGTTTTCCGATCGCGCGCTGAATGTCCGTCATGCCCTCATCCAAACCCAGGCGGCAAGCGTTTGATGCGGACGTTAGCAATCTGGGCCGCGTGGAGTGGTGCAGCGGTCCTGAGCGCGCTGATCACGGTATTGGCTTTTCTTCCTGCGGCATGGTTGGTGCCGCTGCTGGAAAGCAAAACCGCCGGCCGCATCACGCTGGGCGACGCCCAAGGTTCGATATGGCAAGGTTCTGCCTTTATCGGCGCGGCACCGAGCGGCAAGGATGCCGTGATGGCGCTGCTGCCGGGACGCTTTGCCTGGCGCATATCGCCGCTGGTGTTGGTTGGACGGGTGGCGGCGACCCTGGAAAATCCAAGCGTGCTGTCGCAGCCGGTCAGTATTAGCGGCAGCTGGAGCGCCTGGAGCATCACTCCCGCGAGTCTGCGCTTGCCGGCGGAACGGTTGGCTGGTTTGGGCGCGCCGTTGAATACGCTGAAACCCTCGGGGCAGATGCTGCTGACCTGGCAACAGTTGCAATTGGCGCGTCAAGCCGATGGCGTCGATCTGCGCGGCGGCATGACCTTGGATATGACGGCCATGGCATCGCGCTTGTCGCCGGTCAATCCGCTGGGCAGTTATCGGATGCGCCTGGATTGGCAGGGACGGCGGGCGACACTGACGCTGGAGACATTAAGCGGAGCCATGCTGCTGAACGGCAGCGGCAATTTGCAGAATGGGCATTTACAGTTTTCGGGGACCGCGCAAGCGGCAGAAGGACAGGAAGAAAAGTTGGCAACCTTACTGAGCTTGCTGGGCCAACGTCGTCAGATTAACGGCAAAAATGTGATCGGATTAGAGTTTAAATCATGAAAAATAAATTGCACCTCGCACCATTCCCAGCATTGGACGCACGCACTTGGCGGACCACCGGCGCCGTCGCACTCTGTTTGCTGGCTGCCGGCGCACCGGTGATGCCGGCCGCTGCGTCGATAGTGACCCTGGCGACAGCACAAGCAGGTTCAGGTTCGGCCCCGGAGCTGGCCAACGGTCAGGCGATAATGAATTTTGTCGGCGCCGATATCGAATCGGTGATCAAGGCGGTCGGCCAGTACACCAACACCACGTTCATCATTGATCCGCGCGTCAAGGGCACGATCACCCTGGTGTCGGAAAAGGCGTTGAGCAAAACCCAGGCCTTCGATTTGCTGGCCTCGACCTTGCGCCTGCAAGGTTATGCGGTGGTGCGCAGCGAGGGCTTCGTCAAGGTTGTGCCTGAAGCCGACGCCAAATTGCAGTTGGGGCCGACCAAGGCATCCAGCGCACGGGGCGATCAAATTGCGACGCAAATCTTTTCGCTGAATTATGAGTCGGCAACCAACATCCTGCCGGTGCTGCGGCCGCTGATTTCGCCTAACAATACGATCAATGCCAACCCCGGCAACAATACGCTGGTCATCACCGATTACGCCGAAAACCTGCAACGCCTCGGAAAAATGATCGCGGCGCTCGACGTGCCGGCCATCAGCGATCTGGACGTGATACCGATCCGGCATGCGGTGGCTAGCGATATCGCCGTGATGGCTAGCAAATTGCTGGACCCCAGTGGCGCCCCGCAGGGTGCCGGCGATAGCGCGCGCATCGTTATCCTGGCCGACTCCAGAACCAATTCCGTGATTGTCCGCGCGCCTTCCGCCGGCCGCGCCAATCTCGCCAAGTCGCTGATTGCCAAGCTCGATCAGCCGACCGCCCAGGTTGGCAACGTGCATGTGGTTTACCTGAAAAATGCGGATGCCGGCAAACTGGCGAAGACCTTGCGTTCGATCGTGTCGTTCGATACCTCATCGCCGACCCCTAGCTCCTCGCCTAGCAGCTCTGCTTCCGGCAGCAGCTCGGGCGGCATGCTGCAAAGCTCGGCCGCCAGCACGTCCGGTACAAGTACGCCATCATCATTGGCGTCGTCGTCGAGCTCGACCTATTCAGGCGGCTCGTCGTCGTCCTCGGGCGGCGGCGCGGCCGGCTTCATCCAGGCCGACGAAACCACCAATACGTTGATCATCACCGCCAGCGAGCCGGTCTACCGCAACATACGCGGGGTCATCGACCAGCTCGATACCCGGCGCGCGCAGGTCTATGTCGAAGCGCTGATCGTCGAGGTGACGGACAAGGCGGCGAGCGAGATCGGGGTGCAGTGGCTGGCCTTGAGCGGCGACAAAAACAGCAACTACCGGGTAGGTGGCGGCACCGGTTTTGCCGGCACGGATTCCGGCATCAAAGGCGGTAATCTGTTCGGTGCGGCGGCTGGTTTGGCCGCTACCACGCCAAGCGTGCCCACGTTTAACAACGGTCTTCAAATCGGCGTATTTCGCCAGATCGCAGGCAAAATCGGCCTGGGCGCGTTGGCCAGTGCGTTGAACAGCACCAGCGGCGGCAACGTGCTGTCGATGCCTAATCTGCTGACATTGGACAATGAGGAAGCCAAAATCGTCGTCGGTCAGAACGTGCCGTTTGTCACTGGTTCGTATGCGAACACAGGCGGCACGGGGCAGCCTAACCCGTTTACCACCATCGACCGCAAGGATGTCGGCATTGCGTTGAAGGTAAAGCCGCATGTTTCGGAGGGCGGTACCGTGCGTCTGGAGATTTCGCAGGAAGTATCGAGTATCGACAACAGTGTCGCCACCAGCAGTAACGGGCCGACCACCAACAAGCGTTCGCTGGATACCAATGTGGTGGTGGACGACGGCGAGCTGATCGTATTGGGCGGACTGATCGGCGATACCAAGAACAACGGCATCCAGAAAGTGCCGCTGCTGGGCGATATCCCGATTATTGGCAATTTCTTCAAATATCAGGCCGGTTCCCGCACCAAGACCAATCTGATGATATTCCTGCGTCCGACCGTGATTCGCAGCAAGGAGCAGAGTGGGATCGTCGTCGCCGACCGCTACGATTACATGCGCAAGGCGCAAATCAGCGTCGAGCCGGACAAGAGCATCCTGACCGACTTCGGCTCGGCGGTGACGCGCAGTCTGGAAGATGGCGGTCCGTTCATGGATCTGCGCTCGAAACAGCCAGGTGCGCCAGGCGTGTCAGTGCCGGAACAAGTGCCGCCGGCGTCCGTGCCTGCGCCAGGGTTCCAAAACGATAAACCGCAATGAGTGAGCTCAGAATGACAGACGCACGCTTGCTGCCGTATGCATTTGCCCGCGATTTTTCATTGCTGGCGCAACATGCCGAAGGTGCGGATGGTACGGCCGGCACGATCGAATTGTGGGTTTCCGAAGTCACGCAGCCGAGCGCGATTGCGGAAGTCAGCCGCCGCTTCGGCCGCGTCAAATTGCGCGCGATGGCGCGCGATGAGCTGGATGCCGCGATTGCCCAGGCCTACGCCGGCGCCGGCGGCGATGCGGCGCAAGTGGTGGATGAATTCGAATCCGACCTGGATCTCGCCAAGCTGATGCAAGACATGCCGGCGATCGAGGACTTGCTGGAATCGTCCGACGACGCGCCGGTGATCCGGATGATCAATGTGCTGCTGACGCAGGCATTGCGCGAGGGTGCTTCGGATATTCATATCGAACCGTTCGAGCAGATTTCGGTGGTGCGCTTCCGGATCGACGGCAGCTTGCGCGACGTGGTGCGTCCGAAGAAAGCCGTTCATGCCTCATTGATTTCCCGCATCAAGATCATGGCGCAACTGGACATCGCCGAAAAACGCTTGCCGCAGGACGGCCGGATTACCTTGCGGGTCGGCGGCAAACCGGTCGACGTCCGGGTTTCGACCTTGCCGACCGGGCATGGCGAACGCGCCGTGCTGCGGCTGCTGGACAAGGAAGCCGGCCGCCTCGACCTGCAGCATCTGGGGATGAGTGACGCGGTGCTGCCGCAGTTCGACTGTCTGATCGCGCAGCCGCACGGCATCGTGCTGGTCACCGGGCCGACCGGTTCCGGCAAGACCACCACCTTGTACGCCGCGCTGTCGCGGCTCAATACCAGCACCACCAATATCCTGACGGTCGAAGATCCGATCGAGTACGAACTATCCGGGGTCGGCCAGACCCAGGTCAACGCGCGCATCGACATGACTTTCGCCAAGGCGCTGCGGGCGATTTTGCGGCAGGATCCGGACGTCATCATGATCGGTGAAATCCGCGACCTGGAAACAGCCCAGATCGCGGTCCAGGCTTCGTTGACCGGTCACCTGGTCTTGGCCACCTTGCACACCAACGACTCGGCGGCGGCGGTCACGCGTTTGCTGGATATGGGGATCGAGCCGTTCTTGTTGTCGTCATCCTTGCTGGGGGTGGCGGCGCAACGGCTGGTCCGAAAATTATGTACCCACTGCCGACGTCACGACGGCGAAACCTGGCATGCGGTCGGTTGCGAACAATGCGGTCACACCGGCTATCACGGGCGGGTCGGTGTGTATGAGTTGTTGCTGGCCACCGATGAAATCCAGTCGCTGATCCACAACCGCGCCTCGGAAGCCGAGATCCAGCAGGTGGCGCAACGCAACGGCATGCAAACCATGCGCCAGGACGGCGAGCGCTGGCTGGCGGATGGCGTCACCACGCAGGCCGAGTTGCTGCGCGTGACCAAAGAATAAGCGAGGAGCAGCGTGCCAGCATATCGTTACGAAGCGGTGAACGCCGCAGGCAGCACCACCAAAGGCGTGGTCAACGCCGACAGCGCCAAAATGGCGCGCGCCGATCTGCGCGCCCAGGGTTTGCTGCCGATTACGGTAGAGGCGATTACGCACCAGATGGATGCCGCCGGCAATCCGAAGCGGCGCGGTTTCGGCGAGCATCTGTCGACGGTCGAGATCGCGTTGTTTACACGCCAGCTGGCCAGCTTGCTGGAAGCCAGCCTGCCGTTGGAGCAAGCATTGACGGCCTTGCTGGAGCAGGCCGAACGCACCTACCAGCGCGACTTGATCGCCTCGATCCGGTCGGACGTGATGGGCGGTGCATCGCTGTCGACCGCGCTGGCCGGCCATCCGCGCGATTTTGCCGAAATCTATCGGGCGCTGGTGGCTTCCGGCGAACAAATCGGCCAACTGTCGCGGGTCTTGTCGCGGCTGGCGGATTACATCGAGCGCCGCAATACCCTGGTGCAGAAGGTCAAGCTGGCGTTCACTTATCCGGCCATCGTCACGGTGGTGGCGTTCGTCATCGTGATCTTTTTGCTGACCTATGTGGTGCCGCAGATTGTTTCTGTATTTGCTAACACCAAGCAGAAATTGCCGATGCTGACGGTGATGATGCTGGCGATCTCGGACTTCGTGCGCCACTACGGCTGGATGGTGCTGCTGGCGGTGATCGCCTTGTTCTATGCCTGGCGCACCGCCTTGAAGAATCCTGCCACCAAAATGCGCTGGCACACCTGGTTGTTGAATGCGCCCTTGTACGGCAAATTCGAACGCAGCCTGAATACCGCCCGTTTCGCCAGCACGCTGGCAATCACTACCGGCTCCGGCGTGCCGATTCTGAAGGCTTTGCAAACCAGCCGCGACACGCTGTCCAATGTCGCCATGCGCTTGCAGGTTGATACTGCCGCCGCCAGCGTCCGCGAGGGTATCGGCTTGGCGCGGGCCTTGGCGGCGCACAAGCATTTTCCGCCGATGCTGATCCATATGATCCGTGCCGGTGAAGTGACCGGCGAATTGCCGGCCATGCTGGAACGTGCCGCCAGCGCCCAGGAGCAGGACCTGGAGCGGCGCGCGATGACCATTGCCGGCTTGCTGGAACCGGCATTGATCCTGGCGATGGGGGTGGTGGTATTGCTGATTGTGCTGGCGGTGCTGATGCCGATTATTGAAATCAACCAGTTGGTGCGTTAGTCGGAGATTCAATAGAGGACAAAGTAATTCGGCATGCTGCGGCGACCATTAAACTTTGTCCGCAATAGTTTTTCATTGCAATTTAAACGTCGTATCTGATTAGTTGGGGACAGAGTAATTCGCCACGCTACGGTGGCTCTTAAACTCTGTCCCGCAAATATAAAAATGCATATAAAGAGGATCGCATGATCAGTAAAAAACTCGGCAAACACACCAAGCGTTTGCCTGGTCTCGCCAGTTTGATTTTATTCATGCTGTTATGCGCTTGCAGCGCCTACTGGTTTCTCCAGTTGGTCAAGCCGCCAGTGCGTGCGGTTGCGCCGCCGCCGCAGGAAGAGGCGCCGCAACTCGATTTATCCGCTGCTGGCGGCTTGTTCGGCGGCCGCGGGGCGGCAGCGGTTGCCAGCAATTATCAGTTGTTGGGCGTGGTGGCGGCGAAAGATGCGGCGGACAGCGTTGCCATCTTGAGCGCGGATGGCAAGCCGGCGCAGTCGGTCAGGGCCGGCGCCGAAGTGCAGCCGGGCACCAGCATCAAGGAAGTGCATAAGACCTATGTCTTGTTGTCGGAAGGCGGCATCCTCAAGCGCGTCGTGCTGCCTGAGGATGCGCGTCCCAAGTCCGGGGCATCATCGCCGGTAGCGCCTCCGGGTCAGTTTCCCGGTCCGCAGGCGCGGCCGCCGGCCAATCCCCCTGACCCTGGTGCTTTGCCGCCGCCCGGGGGCGGCGCGCAGGATCAATAGTCAAGACTACAGGGCGCCTCGAAAAACCTACAGCACGTAACGCGACAAATCCTCGTTGACCACCAGCGCTCCCAGTCGCTGGTCGACGTAGGCGGCGTCGATCCGGAAGGTCTTGTCGGTGGCATTGGCCGCCTCGAACGAAATTTCTTCCAGCAGCTTTTCCATCACCGTATAAAGACGGCGGGCGCCGATGTTTTCGGTTTTCTCGTTGACGGCAAAGGCGATCTCGGCCAGGCGTTGAATCCCTTCTTTGGCAAATTCCAGTTTGACGCCCTCGGTTTCCAGCAGCGCTTCGTATTGCTTGGTCAGGCAAGCGTCGGTGCCGGTCATGATTCTTTCGAAATCGCTGATCGACAGTGAGTCGAGCTCGACCCGGATCGGCAGCCGGCCTTGCAGTTCCGGGATCAGGTCGGACGGTTTGGCCAGGTGGAATGCGCCGGAGGCAATGAACAGGATGTGGTCGGTCTTGATCATGCCGTATTTGGTATTGACAGTGGTGCCTTCAACCAATGGCAGCAGGTCGCGCTGCACGCCGGCGCGCGAGACATCCGCACCGCCGTTCTGCGAGGAGCGGTTGGCGATCTTGTCGATTTCGTCGAGAAACACGATGCCGTTCTGCTCGACGTTATGGATCGCTTTTTGTTTCAGCTCATCTTCGTTGACCAGCTTGGCCGCTTCTTCTTCGATCAGGATTTTCATCGCTTCCTTGATCTTGATCTTGCGGGTTTTCTTGCGGTTGCTGCCGATTCCGGAAAACATGGATTTGATCTGCTCGGTCATTTCTTCCATGCCGGGCGGCGCCATGATTTCCATTTGGCTTGCCGCTTCCGCCAGTTCGATTTCGATCTCGCGATCGTCCAGGCTGCCTTCGCGCAAGCGCTTGCGGAAGGTCTGGCGGGTGTTGCTGCCCTTGTCGGCGCTGTCATTGTCGGGGCTGGTTTCCGGATGGAAGCCGAAATCGCGCGCCGGCGGCACCAGGATGTCGATCACGCGGTCTTCGGCCGCATCTTCGGCGCGCGTGCGCACCTTGCGCATTTCCGCTTCGCGGGTTTGTTTGACGCCGATATCGATCAAGTCGCGGATGATGGTGTCGACATCGCGGCCGACATAACCGACCTCGGTGAACTTGGTCGCTTCGATCTTGATAAAGGGAGCGTCGGCCAGCTTGGCCAGGCGTCGTGCAATCTCGGTTTTGCCGACGCCGGTAGGGCCGATCATCAGAATGTTCTTGGGTGTGATTTCATGGCGCAGCGGCTCGGCCACCTGTTGCCGGCGCCAGCGATTGCGCAGCGCAATCGCCACTGCACGTTTGGCCCGATCCTGGCCGACTACGTGCTTATCCAGTTCAGAGACAATTTCTTGGGGAGTCATGTTCATGATTTTTCCGCGTTTGATGTGTGAGTCCGGTTGGCTCGGGAAATGATGCGAGCGATGACGGCAATGCCCGTTTTAATCGAGCGTTTCGATGATGTGCGACTGGTTGGTGTAGATGCACAGCTCGCCGGCAATCACCAGCGACTTTTTGACGATGTCGGCCGGCGCCAGATCGGTATTTTCCTGCAGCGCCTTGGCGGCCGATTGGGCGAAGGTACCGCCCGAGCCGATCGCGCCGATGCCGTCGGTCGGTTCCAGCACATCGCCGTTGCCAGTGATTACCAGCGTGGTTTCGCGGTCGGCGGTCAGGAGCATGGCTTCCAGGCGTCGCAGCATGCGATCGGTACGCCAGTCCTTCGCCAGCTCGACCGAAGCGCGCATCAGATTGCCTTGATGCTTTTCCAGTTTTGCTTCAAACAGATCGAGCAAGGTGAAGGCGTCGGCGGTGCCGCCGGCAAAGCCGACCAGTACCTTGCCCTGATACAGCTTGCGTACTTTGCGCGCAGTGCCTTTCATCACGACATTGCCGAGCGTTACTTGGCCATCGCCGCCCAATGCGACGCTGTTGCCGCGCCGTACCGAGAGGATGGTGGTGCCATGAAATTGTTCCATTTTGTTTGCCTCAGAAAAAGTGGACCGATCATGCAGATGCCGGGCAGGGCTGCATGTGATTCACTATCGAGCAACGAACTCGATATTGTTCCGAAAAAATGGGGACGGCGAGCTTGATTGCAAGCGTTGAATTGCACGGAATATGCGTCGCATATTCCGTAGCGGGGGTGATTAAGGATGCGTTTTTGCGAAAAGACTAATTTGCGGAATTCAATTTTTGCGCGGGATGACGCGGACCACGTCCTGTATCCCCATCACCCTGAACAAGGCGGTAACAAGGTGGTTGACGTCGTGGAACTCGATCGCGTTGCCATTGCCGGCAATCTGCGTGAGGCCGTTAAGGAGCTCTCCTGCGGCGCTGAAATCGACCCGGACCAGGCGCGAACAATCAATGATCGCCGGGCTGTAGGTGTTCGCATGGAACTGGATTCTGGTCAGCAGATCCTCGGTGCGGCCCTCGATCAGCGCCGGCATAGGCAGGCTATTGCTGTCGGGGATACTGGTGGCTTGGGCGATATCCTCGGCCGCCGTCGTGATTTTTGTTTTTGGTGCGATGAACGGCGGCGGGGAAACTTCAAAAGTGATCGAGTAATCAATGCTCGCGTCTTCGTAGGCGTGTTCGAGATTCAGCAGATGCAGGATTTCGAGCAACAACAGCCAAGGTGCGGCAGTTTCATCGCGGCGCCCGACTTGCAGGATTTCGCGGATTCTATCGGCCAGTTCGGTCGCGCCAACCAGAATCAGGTCGAGTCCGGGTTTTTGCAGCTTTTTCAACATTCGCAGCAACAGGCCGCAGCCGATCGGATCGACCGAGGTGACGCGCGTAAATTCAAGGCGCAGCACGGAATTGCTGGCGCTTAATTTTTGTGCGCGTTCCAGTTGTTTGCTGATGTTGGCGTCCAGCTTGCCGGAAAAAGCAATTGCTGGCGTCGTGGTCACCGGTTCCTGGCTCTTCGACGTTGGATTGAGGGTCAAGGTCTCGGCCCAGGTAGGCGGAGAGGTTTCGAACTTGTTGGCGAAATCGACCGACAGATTGTCGAATTCTTGCTGCTTCCCGGTGATTTGGTACAAATCCAGCAGCATCCACCATACGACGTGCGTCGACGAACCGAGATTGTCTTCCGCAATTGCATTTTGTAGAAACTGCTCGGCGATGCCGGCCTGATCGCTGGCAAACAGTACCGCAGCTTCTTCAATCACTTCCGGCGTGTCGGACACAGATACTTCGATACTGCCGCTTTTGGACTCGTTGTCCAGAAAATCAGTCGCTCTGCTCATCACAGGCAAGGCAAGCGGTATGGTGTTCTGGCCTTGCATCGTATTCGGGGGGGCGGGATTCAGGTCGCTGGCGCTTTTGGATGAAGCTGGGATATGAACAAACTCGGACGACATTTCTGACTCGATCGCATCAATCTTCAGCGCGGTCGCAGTCCGCGACACAGCATCGCCGCGCAGCGTGGTTGAATTAGTCAGTCGCTCAGGGCTTTCGCCATATTGAATGGGAATCTGATTGTCTGCTGTGGCTGGTGAAGTATCTTCCTTCTGCGGATGACCGCTTGGACGATTATTTTTGCCGAAGAGCGAGAAAATCCCCACGTGTTGATCCTGAAAGTAAGTTGCTACGAATCTATACGAATCGCTGTGAATTGTTTTAAATCGGGTTTTTGGCTGCGCCCAGTCATTGTAAGGTCTGCTTGTACGACCGGATACTGGAATCGCCAAATTTAAGAATTCGCTGTCGTTATATTTTTGGCAGCGCTCCTTGTCTTGACCGTGAATCTTTGATGCTGTTTTTAGGCGCCGATCGCTCAAAAACGCACGATCAATAGATAGCGCTAAAGGTACCACAAAGCAGCCCGGGAAGCATGCCCCAATGCACTAAGTTGTGACGTAAATGTGATCAGTGTTTCCACATGGCTAAGATATTTGTGCGGATGCCAAGTGGTCGTGGCAGGAATGGCAAGCGGCTGATGGGCGGCAGCGAGACTGCATCGTAACGATAAGCAGGTGCATAAAATCCGTGCCGCACCAAGACTTGGTTGATGTTTGGAGAAAATGCGCGATGTCTTTGACGCGGCGAATCTGAAAAATACACGGTTGCCATCTATGACAAGATCGCCACTGATCCATATGCGGGCACATCCGTGCACATTGCCGCAAGCGCCTTGCTGCCAAGCCGGACTTGGTCCGGCTTGAGGATCAATCTCCGTAAAGCTTTTGCTTCAATTCGCGCCGTTGTTGCGCTTCCAGCGACAGGGTCGCGGTTGGACGTGCCAACAAACGCGGGATGCCAATCGGTTCGCCGGTTTCTTCGCACCAACCGTATTCGCCGGCATCAATGGTCGCAATCGACTGTTGCACTTTCTTCAGCAATTTGCGCTCGCGGTCGCGAGTACGCAATTCCAGGGCGTGTTCTTCCTCGATCGTGGCACGGTCTGCCGGATCTGGCACCAGCACGGTTTCACGTAAATGCTCGGTGGTTTCTCCGGCATTCTTGAGCAGCTCTTTTTCCAGCTGCTGCAAACGCGCTTTAAAGAAAGCCAGTTGTGCCTCATTCATGTAGTCTTTTTCGCTCATCTTGAGGATTTGCGCTTCAGTCAGCAGAATGGTTTCAGAGGTTGGTTTGGTTGTTTTAGTAGCCACTTCGCTTGCTTTCGATACGACGTTTTTTTCAAATTTATCCGTTAATCCGGCGCTTGCTGGCTTGTTGCTTGTTCTGTCGCCATTGCTTGCACCGGACTTGGCCGTTGGGGAATTCAGTTTCTTTGTAACAGGATTGCTGGTTTTAACTGTTGCATCGCGGGTTACCTTGTCTGCGGCAAGACCGGGTTTTGTTGCAGATGGGGCAATCGTCGTTTTCTTGGCTAGGGATTTTACAACAGGTTTGGAACTGGGTTTGCCAACTTTGGATATTGCCTGCGATGTCGGGGTGGCAGTCTGGTCCTTGCTCCTCAAAGCCTTTGCACTGAGTTTTTGTGTTGCTTCAGTTCCTTTTGCGGGCTTGGCTGCTGTAGCTTTTTGTCGGGAGGGGGTGGCAGTCTTGTCGCGGGCACGCGTTTTTAGGTCGGCAGTTAATTTGCCTGCCGACACTGACACCTTCCTGGTGACGGTCTTTTTAACGGTCAGGTTCATGGTCCTCTCCCTTAAATCAGCATCTCACCTACTTAATGTGTACTACCACCTAGTAATTCCCTAGCGCAAAACTGCCATAGTTTATACCAAACATTGCTCCAGTCCGCGAATAAAAATCTCTTTGGGCAGATTCTTGCCGATGAATACCATTTTGCTGCTGCGCAGCTCATCCGCGCTCCATTTACTGCCGACATCGCTTCCCATTATTTGATGCACGCCTTGAAATACTACCTTGCGGTCGGCACCATCCATCAACAATACGCCTTTGTAGCGCAACATGCGCGGGCCGTATACCTGCACTATGCCGCCGAGAAATTCATCCAATCTGCCAGTGTCAAACGGCCGTTCGCTTTTGAACACAAACGCGGCGATCTCATCGTCGTGATGCGCATGATGGTGGTTGTGCGCTGGGTGCGCGTGTTTGGCGTGCTCATGGGATGCGTGATTGCAGTGGTCGTCGCAAGCACCGTCAGCGTGACTGTGTGCGTGCTGTTCTTCATCGGCAGCAAGAAAATCCGGGTCGATTTCCAGTTTGGCATTCAGGTTGAAGCCGCGGATATCGAGTATCTCGGCAATCGGCGTGTGCGAGGGATCGAGCGTGATGATAGCCGCCCGCGGGTTGATGCGTTTCAGGCGGGCATTGAGTGCTGCGATTTCCTCTGCACTGACCAGGTCGGTTTTGGACAGGAGTAACTTATCGGCGAATCCGACCTGCCGTTGGGCCTCTTCCTGCTGGTCGAGTTGTTGCATCGCATGCTTGGCATCAACTACGGTGATGATCGCGTCCAGCATGTAGTGCATTGCGACCTCATCGTCGACAAAAAATGTCTGCGCCACGGGGCCTGGATTGGCCATGCCGGTAGTTTCAATAATGACGCGATCAAACTGTAGTTCGCCGGCATCGCGGCGGCGCGCCAGCGTACTCAATGCCGCGATCAAATCGCCGCGCACGGTACAGCAGATGCAGCCATTATTCATTTCAACAATTTGCTCCGTGCTGTCTTGCACGAGGATTTCATTGTCGATATTTTCCTGGCCGAATTCGTTTTCAATGACAGCGATTTTATGGCCATGCTGTTGCTGCAGGATACGATTCAGCAACGTAGTCTTACCGGCGCCGAGAAAGCCGGTCAGGATGGTGGTCGGAATAAGTGCCATGGTTATATTCGGGGATGAAAAAATTGGGGTAGAGGGGAGTAACTAACGCGGCTAATGAACGCAATCGGCGCACCAGCCTTTGATCGTCAATTCGATGTCGTGACCCTGGAAGCCTTGGCCCAGGGTGTCCTGTAAAGCTTGTTGCAGTTGTTGGCGCAGCGCTACAGCAGAGGCGCCGCCGCTGGCTTTGGTTGGTGTCAGTACGTTATCCAGGAAGCCTGCATCGCCGCTGCCATCCAGGCAAAATACTTTGGCACAACGGGTGCATTTGAAATGGCCGTGCTGGTGTTGGGGATGATGCGCGCGGGTGGCTGACTCCGTGTGTTCGGCGCCTGCACTATAGCGAAATACGCGATCGTCGCCGGCGATCTTATGAGCCAGGCCGGCATCGGTCAGGCAATCCAGCGCCCGATACAGGGTTACCCGATCCATCTCGACAAACAGATCCTGCATGTCTTGATGCGAGAAAGCGCAACGTGCGTCGAGCAAAGCGGCTAACACCTTGACGCGCGCAGGGGTGGTGCGCACCGACATCTCGCGTAGTTGTGTTTCTGCCAATGTCGTTGGGTGTCGGCTAGTCGTTGCCTCAGCCGCAGTCGGAAGGGGGGCGCTACCAGATTTGGATTTTGAGCCTGGGTTCATGCTTGCAGTGCTGATCGGTAAGAATTAGATTATGCATCAAATTGCAATTCAGTTGCATATTCGATGGCGGCCGGACTCATCGGATATACGCATAAACAGGCATGCTTGTTGCGGATTTAACGCGCTGCTGATGCTTCCGCAGCGTTGGCAGGGATAAGGAATGCCGTCCCAATCACTTCGAAATACGAACAATCTGAAAAGGCATTATTTGCCGGGAATTTTCTTTGCGCGCGGATGGGCTGCATCGTACACCTGCGCCAAGCGCTGAAAATCAAGCGATGTGTAGACCTGGGTTGCGGCAATCGACGCATGGCCTAGCATCTCTTGCACCGCGCGCAAATCGCCTGAGCCTTGCAGTAGATGTGATGCAAATGAGTGGCGCAATACATGAGGATGCACATCGCTAGGGATGCCGAGCGCGCGTGCATGGTTTTTCAAACGCAATTGAATGACGCGCGGCGACATGCGGGTGCCGCGCTCGGTCAGGAATAGCGCGCATGCATCATCGCCAGTGCTGCTTTTGAGCAGGGTTGCGCGGAGCGCCAGCCAAGCCTCTATTGCTTGCATCGCGGGCTGTCCGACCGGTACGGTACGTCTCTTATTACCCTTGCCCGTCACCATCACTTCGCCAGCCTCAAAGTCGATCCAGCCAGCCGATTCAAAGCCAGCCTGTCGCGTGTAACGTTCATCCAATCCCGCCAGTTCCGAAACGCGCAGCCCGCTGGAATATAACAACTCGAACATTGCCTGATTGCATAGGGCGATAGTGGATCCGCTATCGGCGCCTGGGCTGGCGTTGGAGACCAGGCGTATCGCATCGTCGGCAGCTAACGCCTTGGGCAGCGGCTTGGCGCGCTTCGGCGCTTTTACGCCTGCCACCGGATTGCTGGGCAGGGTGGTTTGTTCCGACAGCCACTCGAAGAAGCTGCGCCAGGCCGACAGCTTGCGTGCAATCGAGCGGGCATTCAAGCCGCGCGCATGTAACTGGGCGGCAAATTTCCGGATATGGAAGTGAGTGACGGCGGCGAAGCGCCAATTGTCGCCCAGCGTTTGTGTCAGCGTTGCCAGTTCGGCTAGGTCGCGTCCATAGTTGCTGATCGTATGCGGCGACAATTGGCGCTGGCTGGTCAAGCTGTCCAGATAGCCTTTGAGATAAGCCTGGTTGCTGTCGCCGCTCATGGTGGCTGGGTGGTAATCGATCAGATTAAAATTCGAGCAGGCAGGTTAGTGCGGCACTTGCCGTCTCGCCAATCTGGCTCAGGAAATCGGTCGCCATGTCGGCGCTAAATCGCAGCGGATCGGGCGAGCCTAAAACCAACAGGCCGAATGTCTCTGACGCCGGTGTAGATGTAACGCGCAACGGCAACATCGCAAGCGATCGAATATCACCAGCCTGTTCAAGCCAGGATGCCGCCTCGAAGTCATTATTGGTACCGCAAAACGGCACGCTCAAGCCATTGGCGAAAATCTTGGCATCGTCCGAAGCCGGTGCCGAGAACCATGTATGCGAATAGGTTTCAGCGACGCCCCAGATGCGCAAAGTGGCATGGGGTACAGCGAAAATTGTACGTAGTCCATCCACCAGCGTATGCGGCAAATCAACGTCATTTCGCGCCAGCAGTAAACTGCGAGTCCAGGTCTGTAGTTTGTGGGTGGTCGCATCGTTTTCTTGAGCATTCCGCATCAGATCGGCCAGTCGCAGGTCTAGCAGCTTGACCTTCTCCCGCAGCACTTCCATTTGTCGTTCTTGTAGCGAAACGGCGCGACCAAGCAAAGGGCTGGTCAATTTGATTTGCGCCAGAAGCTCGGCGTGTTCTTCGAAAAAATGCGGCGCGTCGATCAGGTATTGCGCGACGCTGTCGGGATCCAGATGAGTGCTCATGGGGTGCAAGAAATGTCTGTGATGAGAAAGGATAATGGGCGAGAGTATCACCGCTATCGTGGCGAATGACAACCTTGAGCGGAGTCAAAATTCTGCGCTAAATAAAAAATGGCGCACATGGTTTCCCATGTGCGCCATTTTCATCCCTAATCAAGTAATCGAGCCCGTTATGCAACCACGGGATCGACTAGCTTAAATTAGAACTTGTGACGGATACCAACGCTAACCGAAGTTTGGTTGCTGCCGCCGTTGCTGTCTTGAGCAGCGGTGTCCCAGATACCAGTAGGAGCACCGTTCTTGCCCTTGCCGTACGACACGAAGCTATACAGGTCGGTACGCTTGGACATGAAGTAGTCTGCGCCCAAGTTAACTTGGGTCATCTTTGGCTTGGTCGAAGTGCCTTCGATTGTGTAACGAACATGTTCAACTGCAGCCAGCAAATGCAACGGAGCTGTCACAGCGTAGTCGGTACCGATTTCAAACACGTCTTGCTTGAACAGGCTAGGCACCTTTACGCGCGACCAGTTACCGTACAGGCGTGCTGGACCAGCTTGGAAGCTACCACCCATGCTGAATGTTTTGCTGATGGTCGAACCATCAGTAAAGCCTGCAGCAGCGAGTTGAGCTGGTGTAAACAAGCCAGCGATGGAGCCGGTCAGAGTGTCGCTAGGTGTTGCGCCCAATTTTGCTTGGAAGTAACCAGCGTACAGACCCAGTCCGCCGTTCTTGTACATACCGCCCAGGCCGAACGATTGGCCGCCGGAAGTCTTGCCAGCTTGTTCGCCGAAACCGTAGATCGCGCTACCAGTAAAGCCAGCTACGTCTGGGGAGTTATAGCGAACCGAATTTTGAACGCGATTGCCTTCCAGGCGATCAAAATTGTGTACGGAGTTGCCAACGATCGAACCGAAGTCCTTAACCGCAGTCATGTCGCCCGCGTCGTCCAGGAAGTCAGTTTGACGACCCAGCAATACAGTACCGAAGCCGCCCGACAGGCCAACTACCGACTTACGATTGAACAGGGTGCCAGACACGCCTTCTGCGCCTGTGTCGTTCTTGAAGCCGTTTTCCAGTTGGAACACTGCCTTCAGGCCATTGCCCAGATCTTCAGTGCCCTTGAAACCCAGGCGTGAACCTTGGATAACGCCCGAGTTCATGCTGAACTTGCTGCCTGTGCCAGTTGCTGTTGGCAGGTGGTTCGAGTAAGTGATGCCAGTATCAACGATACCGTAGATGGTTACGGAGCTTTGAGCTTGTGCTGCACCTGCGATTGCGCCGAGTACGGCCAGTGCGATTAGTGATTTCTTCATTTGACGTCCTTTATTTAGAAAACTGTCTTAAGGATCCGTACATCTTGCCGGATGGATGAACATTAAGGGGTCTCGCTGTCTATGCTGGCAGTTTGGTTTGCTGTAGGGCTATAAATTGGTCGAAATTGTGGGAGATTGTTAATTGTGTTGTATTTTTGTGACAGGTTGCGAGCGTGCCGGTGGCGCTCTGGTTCCGTTGGCCTTGTTCGCGTTTTGCCTGCATCGGAACTTGCGGCGCATGACGAGGGAGAAATTTGATTTGTGCCGCTTCTTCTAGATGTGAGTCGACTTAAACAACGCTGATCGCGCTAGATTGTTCCTGCCTTTTACGTACGGATTGTTCTAAATAGCGCGCAGATCGGCAACTTTTGACCGCACATGGCTGGCGATGAGATTGCGCCGGCAATCTAGCCATTGCTTGCTCCAATGCGGCAAATTTAATGAAAATTGGATCCGAACGTTATCTTTTACTTATAAATGGGTGTTGTATTAAAGAAGCGATTTTTGTAAAAGTCATCGCAAAATAAAATTTTTCCTGTTTATCGGGGATAATTTGCGTTTTGGAAATCGGTGCTTATGGCTAAACGTGAAGACCTGGCGATTATTCGTGCCGCTCGTGCAGGGCAGGCCGGGGCGCAACTTGCGTTAGGCAAACGCTATCTGTTTGGCGGCAATGGGCTGCCGCAGAGTCTGCCAACTGCATTGCATTGGCTGGTGCGTGCTGCGCAACAGCAAGAGCCCGACGCCTGGATGCTGATAGGCAGTCATATTCCGCTTGAGGTTGCGCGTGCTGCGAATATGCCGCTCGACTTATGTCTTTGGTATGAGCGCGCTTTCGATGCCGGCGTGCTGCAGGCCGGTCTGGTGTTGGCGCAGCTGGTGCTGACGCCAGGTGATAGCGGCAGCGATCAGAATGCGCTGACAGGTCTTCGCAGCAAGGCCATGAAAGCGCTTGAGGCAACTGCGCAGGCGGGTATTGCAGAGGCGCAATGGCTGTTGGCGCAACATGTCGATAATGCAGCGAGCGTGGCGCCAAGTCCGGCACCGCTGGCAAGTGATCAGATCGCGATCAAGCCTGCCGCCAAGGTCGAGGATGCCACGCTGGAGTGGACCGAGCGCGCCGCCGATGCCGGCGTCATGCAAGCGCAGCAATCACTGGCCCAGATGGCGTGGGATAAGGCTGATTGGCCGGTTTTTCTTGAGCGGGCGTTACCGTTGGCGCGTTCGGTGCTGCAGCAATACGGCGGCTTGTTGGCGCAATTGAACGGCCCGTCGGACGCCTTGGCGCGACAGCTGGGCGAAGAAAGCTTGTCGTTGCTGAGGCGGGCTGCACAGACTTTGCTGAGCAGCGCGGATTTTGATGCATATGAAGTGCAGCAATTTCTTGAGTTGGCCGCGTATGGCGATGACAAGACCGCGCAATTGGCGCTCGGCTTGTGGTACGCCCGTATGGATAGCCATGGCCAGCGGATGTCGGTCGGTACTGGCTCCGCCAATTATAAAAAAGCCATTCGCTGGCTGACGCTGGCGGGAGAGGCGGGGCTGGCGGATGCCTGGTATGCGCTATCGCGGATTTATTTGAAATCGGAGTTTTCCCAACGCAACCTGCTCGATATGCAGCGTCATCTGGAGCATGCGGCCGAGATGGGGCACTGTGAGGCGCAACTGGAGTGCGGTCTCAGCGCCTGGCGCAATCGCCGCGAACAACTCACTAACGATGTGCGCGCGGTCTACTGGCTGCAAAAAGCCGCGGCGCAGGGCAGTGCCGAAGCCGCAAGTTTGTTGGCGAAAATTGCCGACAGCGCACAGCCGATGGCATGGGCGCAGACGGCCAAGCAGCAATTGACGCGCGAACTGGTCAAAGCCCATCCGTTTCTGGCTGCGCGGGTCGAGCTGGCACTATTGTTTGGACTAAGCCGGCCTGAAGCTTTGCTGCTGGATCTGAACCGGGCCGACAGCGGTCATTGCCTGGTAGTGGATATTCGTGCCCAGTACGCACGCAGCAAGCGTCGGCTGATTTTGATTCAGACCGGCGAAGAGCGTCAGGCGCTGAGCAGGATTGCGCGCCTGTTCGAGGATGTCGATTGCGGGCCCAATGGGCCGGAGGGCAATTATCGGCAGCGGCTGTATCGTTTCAAGACCGCCGTGCCGTCAGTGGATGCGATTGAGCAGGATGCCGATTAAGGTGCTTCAGCTTGCGGCGATCTCGATCTCGCCCTCAAACACCGATACTGCCGGTCCGGTCAGCATCACCGGCTGGCCCGAGCCAGCCCACGCAATCGACAGTTCGCCGCCGTGAGTCCGGACCTTGACCGGCGACTCCAGCAAGCCGCGCCGAATGCCCGCCACTACCGCCGCACAGGCGCCCGTGCCGCAAGCTAAAGTTTCGCCGGCGCCGCGTTCGAAGACGCGCAATTTAATTTGATGGCGATCAACAATTTGCATGAAGCCGGCATTCACTCGTTTCGGGAAGCGCGGGTGATTTTCAATTAGCGGACCGTCGATCAATACCGGTGCGGCCTCGCTGTCATCCACCACTTGCACAGCATGTGGATTGCCCATCGAGATCACAGAGATCCAGGCCGATTTGCCGTTGATTTCCAGTGGCCACAGCGCATCGTCGCCCATCACTGCGCTGCTCAGGCCGGCGGCATCAAACGGCACCGCGGCCGGAGCCAGAATCGGCGCGCCCATATCGACGGTAATGCGGCCATCGGCTTCCAGCATCGGTTCGATGATGCCGGACATGGTTTCGACCTTGATGGCACGCTTGCTGGTCAAGCCTTTGTCGGTGACGAACTTGACGAAGGCGCGCGCGCCATTGCCGCACTGCTCGACCTCGCCGCCATCGGCGTTGTAAATGCGATAGCGGAAATCAACGCCGTCCGCTTGTGGTTTTTCCACCACCAGCATTTGATCGGCGCCAATCCCGAACCTGCGGTCGGCCAGTTGTTGCCACTGCGCAGGCGTGAAGTCGATGTGTTGATGAATCGCATCAATGACGATGAAGTCATTGCCGGCACCGTGCATTTTTGTGAATTTGAGTTTCATGGCGTGATTATAGCGGCGCTATTGATAAACATCCGCTTGTCCGGACGGGCGCGTCTTGAAGCGTTTGTGCGCCCAGAAATACTCGGCGGGCGCTTCCAGCACGCGCTCTTCGATAAACGCATTCATGCGGCGCGTGGCCTCGACGATGTCGTCGCCAGGATAATTTTCCCAGGCCGGGTAAAAGCTCACTTTCCAGCCTTTGTAGCCGGGCAGGAAGGTGGCGATCATCGGTACCACCTTGGCCTTGGTCGCGGCGGCAATGCGCGCGGTGGCGGTAAGCGTCGCGGCGGAAATGCCAAAAAAGGGGACAAATTCGGCATCTTTGGTGCCGAAGTCCATGTCCGGCAACATGATAAAAGGGAAGCCCTCGCGCATCGCCCGGATGATTGGTTTGACCCCTTGCTCTCGCGAGAACAGCTTGACCGGGCGGAAGCGCGAGCGGCCCTTCAACAATGCGGCATCTACTAGCGCATCTTGTTGGCGCGTATAAATTGTGCAAATCGACAAGGATGAATTCAGCACCAGCGCAATGCCGGGGATTTCAAGGCAAACAAAGTGCGGGCACAGCAAAATCGTCGGACCCGCGTGCAACGTGTCGAGCGGCAGGGCGGCATCGATTTTGATCAAGCGCTTGAGCCGGGCTTCGGACGCCCACCACAGCACGCTGCGCTCCAGCACGCTGCGCGAGTAAGCCTGAAAATGGCGGCGCGCCAGCGCTACTCGCTGTTGCTGCGGCATGTCCGGAAAACACAGGCGCAGATTGGTCAGCGTGATATGCCGACGCGGCTTCATGATGATGAACAGCAGCGATCCCAAGGCTTCGCCGACCGGTCCCAAGATCCACAACGGTAAGAAATGCGCCAGCCACAACAAGCCAATCAGCGCTCTCATGCATCCACCTGCGAGGCGGCTGCGGTAGCGGATGGCGGAGCGCTGACTCCAGGCGGCGTCTTGTAACGGTTGTAACTCCAGATATATTGTGCCGGGCAACGGGCGATCAGCTTTTCCATCGCCAGGTTGATCGCTTGCGCCTGCTGCTCCGGAGTGTCGCCTAGCGCTTCTTCGAAAGGCACAAAACGAATCACATAGCCGCGTCCGAATGGCAGCCGTTCGGCATAAGACAAAATGATAGGCGCGCCGCTCATTTGGTGCAGCTTGGCCGACAATGTCATGGTGTAAGCTGGGCGCCCAAAGAAATTGGCCCACACGCCTTCGCCATTCTGCGGTACCTGATCCGGCAACAAGCCAATCGCCTGGCCTTTTTTGAGTGCCTTCAGCAAGGTGCGCACGCCTGCCAGATTGGCCGGCGCCAGCAACAAGTTATGGCGTCCGCGCGCGCCCTCAATCAACGGTTTTAAAGCATCTTTGCGCGGCGGTCGATAAAGCGCGGTGAGAGCGGTTTTGGTCGCAATCGCCTGCGCGATGATTTCAAAGCAGCCAAGATGCGGGGTCAGGAAAATCACCCCGGTTTTGGTATCCAGCGCGGCTTGCGCCAATTCCCAGTTTTCGATGGTGGCGGTACGCAGCACTCGTTGCGGCGGCGCGCACCAGACAAACGGCAACTCAAACATGCTTTTGCCGGATTCGCGGATGGCCTTTGACAAGTGCGCCTGATAACCCGCGCGGGTGAGGTTATCCTTCAATTTTTTGCGATACGAAGAAGAGGCCAGATACACTAGCCAGCCGACCGCTGCTCCTATTGCATGCAGGAAAAATAAAGGTAATTTGGAAAGTAAACGAAAGAGCGAGACAAGCATTAGAGAAGCCCAGAAGGAGCACAATGGGGGGATTCTGCCGATTTTTTACAAGAGGCGTAAAATAGCACATTAGTCCAGAAACAAAGTGGCGTTGAGGCACTATTTTTGGCAGCAGATCACGTATTTATCAGCAACACCCTCAGATATAGTTTTAAGCATTATCCGCCGAGTTAATAGACAACTTGCGAGGCGGAATACAAATTTCGCTAAAGCGTCGCAGGCTCAACAGGTTTGACTGCGACATGGTCACAACTGTTTTTATAGGAGCCTGTCATGGCACACGAGTATCTCTTCACCTCAGAATCCGTCTCCGAAGGTCATCCCGACAAAGTCGCCGATCAAATCTCGGACGCGATTCTCGACGCCATTTTCACGCAAGACCCAACCGCCCGTGTCGCCGCAGAAACCCTGTGCAATACCGGTTTGGTGGTGTTGGCCGGTGAAGTGACAACGACTGCGAACGTCGATTACATCAACGTCGCGCGCGAAACGATCAAGCGCATCGGTTACGACAATGCCGATTATGGCATCGACTACAAAAGCTGCGCGGTGCTGGTCGCTTACGACAAGCAATCGCCGGATATCGCCCAAGGCGTCGATGAAGGCAAGGGCCTCGATCTCGATCAAGGCGCGGGCGACCAGGGATTGATGTTCGGTTTCGCCTGCGATGAAACGCCGGAACTGATGCCGGCCGCGATCTATTACGCCCACCGCATCGTCGAACGTCAATCGCAACTGCGTAAAGACGGCCGTTTGCCTTGGCTGCGCCCGGACGCCAAATCACAAGTCACGCTGAAATACGTCGATGGCCGTCCGGTAGCGATCGACACTATCGTGCTATCGACCCAGCACGGGCCGGAAATGCAGCACAAGGCAATTGAAGAAGCCGCGATCGAAGAAATCATCAAGCCGGTGGTGCCAAAAGAATGGCTGCAAAATACCCGCTACCTGATCAACCCGACTGGCCGCTTCGTCATCGGCGGCCCGCAAGGCGATTGCGGCTTGACCGGCCGTAAAATCATCGTCGATACCTACGGCGGTGCGGCCCCCCATGGCGGCGGCGCATTCTCCGGCAAGGACCCATCCAAGGTAGACCGTTCCGCCGCTTACGCCGGCCGTTATGTGGCGAAGAATATCGTTGCCGCCGGACTCGCCAAGCGTTGCCAGATCCAGGTGTCGTATGCGATCGGTATCGCCAAACCGACCTCGGTCATGGTGACCACGTTCGGCACTGGCAAGATCAGCGATGAAAAGCTGGCGCAGCTGGTGCTGGAGCATTTCGATCTGCGTCCGAAGGGGATTGTGCAGATGCTTGATTTGCTGCGTCCGATTTATCAAAAAACCGCAGCGTACGGACACTTCGGCCGTGAAGAGCCGGAATTTTCATGGGAACGTACCGACAAGGCCGCAGCGCTGAAAGCCGCCGCACTGTAATCGCTTGGCGCGCAGAGGGACCCGGCGTCCCTCTCAATGTCGATCTGAGGTGTGTCACCTGCCGGCCAACGCGATCGTGCTTTGCGTTCGCGCTTTGCATTCGATTAACCGCTTGTTACACTGATCCGCTTTAATGACTCTATAACTAGCAAGCGTAAGACCGATTGCGCTGGCGCTTGCTACGTCCCCACATGGCATTGCTCAAAACCTCGTTATCTCAGACTACCGATAATCCGTTGCGCCCGGTGATCACCAAGTTGCCGCGGTTTCGCCTCGCTGCCTGGCTGGTGTCGATTGCCGTGCTGTTTTTGGTGATGACCTTGCATTTGTTGACGGCTTTCTTGGCCGGGTTGCTGGTGTATGAGTTGGTGCGTACGCTGACGCCATTGATCCAGCGTCGTCTGACCAGTCAGCGCGCCCATCTGATTTCCGTGGTCTTTCTATCGGTCATAGTTATCGGCCTGTTGACGCTGGCAATATTTGGTTTGGTGGCATTTTTTCACGGCGGCCCTGACCGCATGAACGTGCTGCAATCAAAATTGATGTTGGTAGTCGATCAGGCGCGCACTCAGCTGCCGGCCTGGTTGAGGGAATACCTGCCAGACGATATCGACGAGATTCGGCAAATAGCCGGCGACTGGTTGCAAGCCCATAGCGGGACATTGCAATTGGCCGGCAAGGAAGTTGTGCAGGTATTTATTCATGTGCTGATCGGGATGGTGCTGGGCGCCATGGTGGCGTTGCATGCTGCGCATCCAATGCCGTTGCTGCAGCCGTTGGCCGGGGAATTGCTGGGGCGCGCGCACTTGCTGGCAGATGCTTTTAGACGCGTGGTGTTCGCGCAGATCAAGATTTCGTTGCTGAATACCGCGATGACGGCGATCTTCCTATTAGTGGTGCTGCCGTTCGCAGGCGTGCATTTACCGTTGACCAAGACCTTGATCATCGTCACGTTCCTGGCTGGCTTGTTGCCGGTGATCGGCAATTTGATCTCGAATTCGCTGATCGTGCTGATCGCCTTGTCGGTTTCGCTTTATGTGGCATTGGCGGCACTGGTGTTTTTGGTGGTGATTCACAAGCTGGAGTATTTCCTGAATGCGCGGATTGTCGGTTCGCAAATTAATGCTCGCAGCTGGGAGTTATTGCTGGTGATGCTGTTGGCCGAAGCCGCATTTGGATTGCCGGGACTGGTGGCGGCGCCGATTTATTATGCGTACACCAAGAGCGAACTGCATGAAATGGGCTGGGTGTGATGTCGTTCCTGTGCCGCCGGAATGCATCGTCATCCGGCGCGGTATCGGAAAAAATACGACGGCTTATTACATGCACCGAATCCCTGGAATATGTGAGCGCAGGTAGCTGAAAGCCGCATATTTTGATTTAGAATAGCGGCTCGTACCAAGGAGCGTTGCGACAGACTCCGTCTGCCAGGCTTGGTACAGTCAACTTTGCAACTGCGCTCACGTTACTTTTTTTCTGACGAAAGGAGGGCGTGATGAACGCCGCAGTAATGAACTCAAATTCCACCTCTTCAACCCAAGATTACGTTGTTGCCGATATCAGCTTGTCTGGTTGGGGCGACAAAGAAATCAAAATCGCCGAAACCGAAATGCCGGGCCTGATGGCAATTCGCGAAGAATTCGCCGCCGCGCAGCCGCTCAAAGGCGCACGCATTACCGGCTCGATCCACATGACGATCCAGACCGCGGTCCTGATCCAGACGCTGGAAGCGCTTGGCGCCCAAGTGCGTTGGGCCTCATGCAATATCTACTCGACACAAGATCACGCTGCGGCTGCGATTGCGGCTGCCGGCACGCCGGTGTTCGCCTTCAAGGGCGAATCTTTGGATGATTATTGGGAGTTCACGCACCGCATTTTTGAATGGCCGGGCGAGCAACAAGCCAACATGATTCTGGATGACGGCGGCGATGCGACCTTGTTGTTGCATTTGGGAACGCGCGCAGAAAAAGACGCTTCGGTGCTGAACAATCCGTCTTCGGAAGAAGAAATCTGCCTGTTCAACTCGATCAAGAAAAAGCTTGCGACCCAATCGAATTGGTACTCGACCCGCTTGGCGCAAATCAAAGGCGTCACCGAGGAAACCACCACCGGCGTGCACCGCCTCTATCAGATGCACAAGGAAGGAAAACTGGCTTTCCCTGCGATCAACGTCAATGATTCGGTCACCAAATCCAAGTTCGACAATCTGTACGGCTGCCGCGAATCGCTGGTCGATGGCATCAAGCGCGCTACCGACGTGATGATCGCCGGCAAAGTCGCCGTGATTGCCGGTTACGGTGACGTCGGCAAGGGTTCGGCGCAAGCGATGCGGGCCTTGTCGGCGCAAGTCTGGGTGACCGAAGTCGATCCGATTTGCGCATTGCAAGCGGCGATGGAAGGTTATCGCGTGGTGACGATGGACTATGCGGCAGAGCATGGCGACATCTTTGTCACCTGCACCGGCAACTATCATGTGATCACACACGCCCACATGCAAAAGATGAAGGATCAGGCGATCGTTTGCAACATCGGCCATTTTGATAATGAAATCGAAGTCGCCGCCCTGAAGCAATACACCTGGGAAAACATCAAGCCGCAAGTCGACCACGTGATTTTCCCGAATGGCAAACGGATCATCCTGCTGGCCGAAGGCCGCTTGGTAAATCTTGGTTGCGGTACCGGCCATCCATCGTATGTGATGAGCTCGTCATTCGCTAACCAGACCATCGCCCAGATCGAATTGTATGCAAATACCGCCGCCTATCCGGTCGGCGTTTACACCTTGCCCAAGCATCTGGATGAAAAGGTCGCGCGCCTGCAGCTGAAAAAACTGAATGCGCAACTGTCCGAGTTGACGGAAGAGCAGGCAGCCTATATTGGCGTCAAGAAAACCGGTCCTTACAAGCCTGAGCACTATCGTTATTAAGACAGCGTTAGAGTAGTGAATTCACCGCCGGCGTTCGGCAGTATCGAATGCCGGCGGTGAGGATTTTCCAAGCAGACATTTTATTCTCACGTGGGATACCCGATGCCTTTACTGATTACCTGGCTGATTAATACGTTGGCACTGCTGGCTCTCCCGTACCTGATGCGCTCAGTGAGTTTCGACAGTTTTGGCGCGGCGCTGATCGCTGCGTTGTTGCTCGGCATCGTCAATACGCTGATACGCCCGATACTGTTGTTGCTGACCTTGCCGGCGACCTTGCTGACATTGGGCTTATTCATCTTCATCATCAATGGTCTGATGTTCTGGCTGGTGTCGCATTTGGTGGACGGCTTTCATGTCGCCAGTTTCTGGTCGGCGGTTGGCGGCGCAATTTTGTACAGCATCGTGTCGTGGGCATTGTCCACTTTGCTACTGAAGAAGAGTTAAATGGCACAACAAGATTTCAGCATTGAATTTTTCCCGCCGAAGACCCCCGAGGGCGCGGAGAAACTGCGCGTCACATGCGCCAAGCTGGCCGAGCTGCACCCGAAATATTTTTCAGTGACTTTCGGTGCCGGCGGCTCGACCCAAAAGGGCACGCTCGACACGGTTCTCGATATCCGCAAAGCAGGTCATGACGCCGCACCCCATCTGTCTTGCCTGGGCAGTTCGCGCGAAGCGCTGCGGGCGATTCTGGCGCAGTACAAGGCCAACGGGATCAAGCGCCTGGTGGCGCTGCGCGGCGATTTGCCAAGCGGTTACGGAGCGATGGATTTTTCATCGAGCGAATTCCGATATGCCAATGAGTTGGTGGAATTCATTCGTGCCGAAACCGGCGACTGGTTTCATATCGAGGTCGCGGCATACCCCGAAATGCATCCGCAGGCGAAATCGCCGCAGGACGACGTGCAACGTTTCGCCAGCAAGGTCAAAGCCGGCGCCAATGGCGCCATCACGCAATATTTTTATAATGCCGACGCCTACTTCCGCTTCGTCGACGAAGCGCAAAAGCTGGGAGTGACGGTGCCGGTGGTCGCCGGTATCATGCCGATCACCAATTACTCACAGCTGATGCGTTTCTCGGATATGTGCGGTACCGAGATCCCGCGCTGGATTCGCCTCAAGCTAGCCAGCTACGGCGACGACACGGAATCGATTCGGGCGTTTGGCCTGGATGTGGTGACGCAATTGTGCGAGCGCTTGCTGGCAGGCGGTGCGCCGGGCTTGCATTTTTATACGCTGAATCAGCCGGTGGCAACCACTGCAATCTGGCAGCGGCTTAAATTATAAGAGCCAGTTTCAGAAACTGATTGTTTCGGTGATGATCGCGTCCAACGGAATATCGTGGGGCGCGGCGTCGAATTCCGCCAGCCCGCAGGAATAGGCGATACCGACCGTGGTTGGACGCGGATGTAATGCTAGCGTCCGATCATAAAATCCCCCGCCATAACCGAGCCGCGTCCTCTGCCGATTAAAGCCGACACAGGGGACTAGCAGCGCCAGCGGCGCGGTGGCGACAGCGCTAGCCGGAATCGGTACGCCGCATATATCCTTGACCATCGCGTCATCCGGCGTCCAGACGACAAATTGCAACGGGCTTTCTTTATCGGACACGACCGGCAATGCCAGCTGCATGCCGTGCGCCGCCAGTGCCGCGTATGCCGGACGCAGATCCGGTTCTTCACGCATCGGCCAATACACACCCAGCGAACACCCAGGATTGGCATCGCCCCAAAGCGTCGCCCAGGCGATGACCCGCTGACAAAGTTCGGCGTCCCAGCGATGTCGCGTGACGGCGTCAACCGCTTGCCGCGTTGCCAGCAACGAACGACGCAAAAGCGCTTTTTGGGGGGCGTTTTCGGGCGTTGCGTCGCCGGCATCGCGTGCTATGCTAGGCACCATCTTTCGCCCTCGTAAAAATTAAGATTGTTCAACTATGTTTACAACAAAGTGGCTTGCAGTTTTTACCGTCGCAGTTGCATCTTCCGCCGCACTATCGCCTGCCGTGTATGCGCAGAAACCTCAAAAACGTCAAATCAACGCCGTCAGCTACGCTAGCCAGGACGATGCCTTTCTGGCATTGCGCGATGCTGCGCGCGCCAACAATGCGGACAAGGCCGAGATTCTCGCGTCAAGCCTGGGTAATTATGACATCCCTTCCTACGTTGATTACTACCGCTTAAAACCGCTGATCAAAGATCTGGTCGCTCCTCAAGCCGATATTCGTGATTACCTGAAGCGCTACGATGGCACCGCGATTGCCGATCGGCTGCGCAACGACTGGCTGCTGGAGCTCGGCAAAGCAGGGGATTGGACCACGTTCGACGAGCAATATCCGCTGTTCGCGCTGGACGATGATACGCAGCTCAAATGCTATGCGTTGGCCTCGTCGGCGTTGAAAGGCAAGAATGTTGCCGCCGATGCGCGATCGTTGTTGACGACGCCGAAGGATTACGGCCCGGGCTGTACCGGGCTGATCGGAACGCTGGCGCAAAATGGCCAGTTCACTCCTGACGATGTGTGGTTCCAGATTCGGCTCGCGGTCGAGTCCGGAAATGCTACCGTCGCTCGTCGCATGACGCCGTTTATCGACGCCGATGATGCGCAACTGGCGCAGGCGATTGATAAATCGTCGCTGGTCGTTGCGCGCGGACCGGGCGCTGGCCGGGTTGGTCATGAACTGTTCATTATTGCGCTGGGGCGGCTGGCAAAAAGTGACGCGGGACGAGCCGCAGCCGCCCTCGGCAACGCGGCCGATCAATTAACTTCCGCCGAGCGTTCGCTTGCGTGGTCGCAGATTGCGTTGCAAGCAGCGTTCAAGCTCGATCCGCAGGCGATAGCTTATTGGCGCGAAGTCAAGGGCGCATCATTGTCGATGGATGGCTACCAGTGGCGGGTGCGGTCGGCATTGCGCGCCGGCGACTGGAAGCTGGTCAAGAGCGGCATTGAAGCCATGCCGTCAGAGTTGCGCGACGATCCAGCCTGGATTTACTGGCTGGGTCGGGCCTACCGGGCAGAAGGGCGGGCCGAATCCGCCCAAAATCAATTCCAGTTGATTGCCGATCAAACCAACTTCTATGGTCAGTTGGCCTTGGAAGAAATGGGGCAGAAAATTATTGCGGTCCCCTCGTCGCCTACCTTTAGCGCCGAGGAAATGGCGCCGATGGCGAACAACGTCGGTTTCCGTCGCGCCCTGCGCTTTTTTGATATGGACCTGCGCTTTGAAGGTGTCCGTGAGTGGAACTGGGAACTGCGCAAGATGAGCGATCGTCAATTGCTGACCGCCGCAGAATTTGCGCGCCAAAACAATGTCCTGGACCGGATGGTGAATACTTCCGACCGCACCAAAGTCGAAGTCGATTTCAGCCAGCGCTTCCCGTCGCCGTATCGCGACATCATGGCGAGCAACACCCAAACACTCGGGCTCGATATGGCGTGGGTATACGGCTTGATTCGGCAAGAATCGCGCTTCGTCATGCGCGCCCGTTCACATGTCGGCGCCTCCGGCTTGATGCAGGTGATGCCGGCCACGGCACGCTATGTCGCCAAGAAAATCGGACTCGATGGCTTTACAGCCGACCAGATATCCGATGTGAATACAAATATCCTGCTGGGCACCAATTATTTGAGCATGGTGTTATCCGACCTGGACGGATCGCAAGTGCTGGCATCCGCCGCCTATAACGCCGGCCCGGGGCGTCCGCGCGCCTGGCGTTCGACCTTGGCCGGGACGGTTGAAGGAGCAATCTTTGCCGAGTCGATTCCGTTTTCCGAAACGCGCGGCTATGTGAAGAATGTGCTGTCCAACGCGACCTATTACGCCGCGCTGTTCGACGGCAAGCCGCAGTCGCTGAAGGCGCGTCTGGGGACGGTGGCGCCCAAGGGGTTTGTGGAATCGACTTTGCCTTGATGCTGAAGCTTGGTTGAAAAATTGATCAATAAGATGTTGAAACCCGGAGTTGTTCATGCAAATTACAGAACTTGAAGCAAGCTCTTCTGCAGTCCCGCAAAAAGCTGGGAAACCAGATTTGACGCTGGTGATCGGCAACAAAAATTATTCTTCGTGGTCGATGCGGCCATGGGTGGCGCTGACCGCATTCGGGATCCCGTTCAAGGAAGTCAGGATTTTGCTGGATCAAGCGGATACGGCTAGCGAGATCGCGCGCTATTCGACCGCCGGTCGCGTACCGGTTCTGCTGGTGGGCGACACATCGATCTGGGACTCGCTGGCAATTTGCGAATATCTGGCAGAACAATATCCAGAATGCGGAATGTGGCCGAAAGACGTTTTGGCGCGTGCGATTGCGCGTTCGGTGTGCGCTGAAATGCATTCCGGATTCAATGGCCTGCGTACTTCAATGACGATGGATATCCGCGGCCAGTATCCGGGCAAAGGGCGCACTGCGGCAACCCAAGCGGATATCGCCCGGATAGTCGAAATCTGGGAAAACTGTTTATCCAAATTCGGCCATCATCAATTCTTGTTTGGCGATTTTTCGATTGCCGATGCATTCTTCGCGCCGGTTGTCACGCGTTTCCGCACCTACGGCGTGCCGCTGGCACCTGCGCTGCAAGCCTACGCCGAGCGTGTGCAAGCCCATCCGGCGGTGGCGCAATGGATGCGTGAAGCTGCAGCGGAGCCTGAAGAATTGCCCGATCACCGTTGATGCAACCACATGATTCCGTCTCTTATATGAAAGTTTTTTCGGTCGGCGGCGCGGTGCGCGACGAATTGCTGGGGCTGCCGGTCAAGGACCATGATTACGTGGTGGTTGGCGCTACCCCGGAACAGATGCTGGCGCACGGTTTTCGCCCGGTCGGCAAGGATTTTCCGGTGTTCCTGCATCCAGATACGCATGAGGAATATGCGCTGGCCCGCACCGAGCGCAAGACTGCGCCGGGCTACAAAGGGTTTGTCTTTCATACCGATCCTGATGTGACCTTGGAGCAGGACCTGGTCCGGCGTGACCTGACCATCAACGCGATCGCCCGGGCCGACGATGGGACGCTGGTCGATCCGTTCGGCGGTCAGAAGGATTTGCAGGCGCGGGTATTTCGTCACGTATCGGAATCCTTCGCCGAAGATCCGGTGCGCATCTTGCGCGCCGCCAGATTCGCCGCGCGTTTTACCGATTTCACGGTTGCGCCGGAAACCAATATCCTGATGCAGCGCATGGTCGAGGCCGGTGAAGTCGATGCCCTGGTGCCGGAACGGGTCTGGCAAGAGTTGGCGGGCGGTTTGATGGAAGCGCAGCCTTCGCGGATGTTTGAAGTACTGCGCGCATGCGGCGCGCTAGTGCGGATTTTGCCGGAACTGGATGCCTTGTGGGGCGTGCCGCAGCCGGAAAAATATCATCCTGAAATCGATGCCGGGGTGCATGTGATGATGGTGGTGGATACTGCCGCCCGTGAGAATTATTCGTTGACGGTAAGGTTTGCGGCATTGATGCACGACCTTGGAAAAGGCGTGACTCCGGCAGCCGAGTGGCCCAGCCATCACGGCCACGAGGGACTTGGCGTGGCCTTGGTCGAACAGGTTTGTCAGCGCCTCAAGGTGCCTGGCGATGCGCGCGATCTGGCCGTGATGACCACGCGTGAACACGGCAATATCGGCCGTGCTTTCGATCTGCGCGCCGGCACCATCGTGACCTTGCTCGGGCGTTGCGATGCGTTTCGCAAACCACAGCGATTTATCGATATGCTGCGTGCAACCGAATGCGATTATCGCGGCAGAACCGGTTATGCCGAGCGGCCGTTTCCACAATTCGCCTATCTGCAGGCAGCATTGCATGCCGCGCGCTCAGTCAATGCCGGCGTGATCGCAGGCATGTTCCAGGAGCAGCCGCAACGGATACCGGAGGCGATTTATGCCGCTCGTGTAGAGGTCGTCAATGAGTTGATACAAGCCCGGCGCAATACCGCAGAAAGTGATTGAGCTGGACATCGCCAGATGAAGTAGTTTGGCCGGATGGAGGTGCGACACGATGACACGGACAAATGATGCCGCTAATTCCGGCAGCGGGCAGGCCGGCAAGGTGCCCGCGCCTCCTTCCTCCGGTTCCTCCAATAAGCCCAGTCAGACCATTTTCGTCAAAGAGTTATCGCGCCGCGCCCGCAAGCGCTTGTTGCGTCATTTTCTGGCACTGGATAGCGGTGATCGCTTGCTGCGTTTTGGTTCGGTGCTGTCGGATGATCTGGTGAGCAAATACGTTGAGAAAATCGATTTTTCGCGTGATACGGTGTTTGGCGTGTACGACCGCAAATTGCGTTTGCTGGGAGTTGGCCATTTGGCGTTTGCCCCGCGTGACGCGCTGCCGTCGATGAGTGCTGGCGGCAAGGGGCGGGTTGCCGAATTCGGCGTGTCGGTCGCGGCCTCGGCACGCGGCATGGGCGTCGGTAGCCGATTGTTTGAGCGGGCAGCGATGCACTGTCGTAACGCCGACATCAATACTTTGTATATGCACTTCCTGTCGTCCAACAAGGTGATGATGCATATCGCAAAAAAGGCGGGCATGGCCATCCACCGCGATTATGGTGAAGCCGATGCCTATTTGAGATTGTCGCCGGCCAATCCCGCGAGCGTGTTGCAAGAGGCCGTCGAAGAGCAAGTTGCAACTCTCGACTACACGCTGAAGGCCAACTTGCGTGCCGTGCTTAAGTGGCTGAGCAGCTTGCGGGGCGGCAAGCGTGATTAAAAGCAGCTTTATAACAGCGGCAGCGCGGTGGTATCTTTGATGCGCTGTAATGCAAAACTTGATTTGACGTCCAGCACGGCCGGATGGCGCAGCAAGGTTTCCATCATGAAGCGCGAAAAATGCGCCATGTCTTCGACGTGTACCCGCAGTAGATAATCCATCTCCCCAGTCATCGCGTAACAAGCCACCACTTCCGGCCAGTGTTCAACCGCAGCCGAAAAATCGGCTCGGGGAGAGTGCCCGCTCGCCCGTGCCGCGCCGCTGAGCTGCGGGTCGCTGTGTTTTTCCAGGCGCACGTTGACATAGGCCAGCAGTCCCAGGCCGATTTTGTCCGGCGCCAAGAGCGCCACATACTGGCGAATCACGCCGGCCTGTTCCAATTGTTTGATGCGGCGCAGGCACGGCGACGGCGAGAGATTGATCCTTTCCGCAACTTCCTGATTGGTAAGGCGACCATTTTCTTGCAAAATTGCCAGAATTTTACGATCTGTTTTATCAATGGTGACGACAGCCATAAAACACCTCAAAATAAATAATTAACGCAATATTATTGTGCAAATTTTTGATTGCAGGGCAAAGTTTGCAATTATCTGCTGCTGCCTCACCCCTATACTGTAGCCAACTACAACCACCAAATGGAGACAACTATGGAATTTGAACCTTGGGATAACCCGATGGGGACCGACGGTTTTGAGTTTATCGAATACGCCGCACCTGATCCGCAGGCCCTCGGCGCCTTATTCGAAAAAATGGGCTTCACCGCGATTGCCCGGCATCGGCACAAAGACGTCACGCTGTATCGCCAAGGCGATGTGAACTTCATCATCAATGCAGAAAAAGATTCGTTCGCACAGCGGTTTGCGCGTCATCACGGTCCGTCGGTTTGTGCGATTGCTTTCCGCGTCAAGGATGCGGCGTTTGCCTACAAGCGGGCGCTGGAACTGGGCGCATGGGGATTCGATAACCACACCGGTCCGATGGAGCTGAATATCCCGGCAATCAAGGGTATCGGCGATTCGCTGATTTATTTTGTCGATCGCTGGCGCGGCAAGGAAGGCGCGAACGGCGTGGCGGCGGGCGGCATTGGCGATATCAGCATTTACGATGTCGATTTCGTCGCCATCCCTGGCGCTGAAGCCAACCCCAAAGGTTGCGGGCTGACCTATATCGACCACCTCACGCATAACGTGCATCGCGGCCGGATGAAAGAGTGGGCGGATTTCTACGAACACCTGTTCAATTTCCGCGAAGTGCGCTATTTCGATATCGAAGGCAAGCTGACCGGCCTGAAATCGAAGGCAATGACCTCGCCTTGTGGGAAAATCCGTATCCCGATTAATGAGTCATCCGACGACAAGTCGCAAATCTCGGAATATCTCGATCTGTACCGCGGCGAAGGCATCCAGCATATCGCGATGGGCACCGACGATATTTATACCAGCGTGACGGACATGAAGGCGCGCGCGGTTGCGTTCCAGGACACCATCGAAACTTATTACGATCTGGTGGACCGACGTTTGCCGGACCATGGCGAGCGGCTGGAAGATTTGAAGCGTTTGCGGATCCTGATTGACGGCAATAGCAATGCCAAGAGCCGCGAATTGTTGTTGCAGATTTTCACCCAAACCGTGATTGGCCCGATCTTCTTCGAGATCATTCAACGCAAGGGCGACCAGGGTTTTGGCGAAGGGAATTTCCGCGCATTGTTCGAATCGATCGAGTTGGATCAGATTCGGCGCGGCGTGTTGAAGGATGACAGCCCGGCTGCGGCTAAATAAGCCCATTTCCATTTCATCATCCAGCGTGCAATTGGTGGAATTCACCCGCATGCTGGATGGTGAAAAGGAATACGATAGCGGCACGAGGCGAACCGCCTTTTTTTGGATATAGAGAATGAATGCAAATGTAAGTACCGACGATTTTTTCGCTACCGTCGCCGAGAAATCGGAAGGCGCCGGCTTACGCGGCGACTACAGCAAAATCGACGCGCAGTATGTGGTTGCCCAGGACTGGGATGCTTATACGCCGGAGCAGCATGCGCTTTGGCGGCGTCTGTATCAGCGCCAGGCCAAGCTGATCCCGGGGCGGGCTTGCGACGTGTTCATCGAGAGCCTGGAGCGTTTGAATATCGGCGATGGCATTCCCAATTTCGAACAAAGTTCGGAGGCGCTGTTCAAGGCTACCGGATGGCGTCTGGTTGCGGTGCCGGGCCTGATACCGGACTATACTTTTTTTGAACATCTGGCTAATCGCCGCTTCCCGGTCACTGTCTGGCTGCGTGAACCGGAAGAGTTCGACTACATCGTCGAGCCGGACGTTTTCCATGACTTTTTCGGTCATGTGCCTTTGTTGTTCAATCCGATTTTTGCCGATCATATGCAGGAGTACGGCAAAGGTGGTCTGAAGGCGATGAAGCTGGACGGTCTGTCGATGTTGGCGCGTTTGTACTGGTACACAGTTGAATTCGGATTGATCCAGCAGCCGGATGGCTTGCGCGTGTATGGCGCCGGCATCCTGTCGTCTGGCGGAGAAATCGAGTACTGCCTGAGCAGTCCGGAGCCACGTCGCATCCCGTTTGAAGTCGAGCGCGTGATGCGGACCTTGTACAAAATCGATTCGTATCAGGAAACGTATTTCGTCATTGATAGTTTTCAACAATTATTCAACGATACCGCACCGGATTTCACGCCGATCTATCAAAAATTGAAGACGCTTGATCCGTTGCCGGCCAACTTGTTATTGCCGGGCGAAGTAAACCTTCAGGCCAAATAAAAAGCGGATTCTGCCGTGGAGGGCAGAATCCGCGAACTAGTGGTAATGGGAACACTAGAGGGAGGAATGCCTGATGCGGCTGGTGCAGCCACATCGGACAAGTTCTCATTACACGCTTCGATAGATGTCATTTCTACTTGATTTACCTGTTGTTACAGTTGTTACCCTGCCGAGTCTCTCCAAATTGCTGCAGCGTGCATTGAGTCGGATATCGGCATGTGATAATGTAAGCGAATTAATAAAAAGAACGATTGGCCCACAAGGCTGATACGTTTCAACCGCGTCCGACAAGCACGGCGCAGTGCACTCAAAAACATAATTTTTGGCACGGAGACTGAATGAACGCACCACTCAAATCGGCGCAGGCGACTGCTGCCGACAATATTTCCCTAGACGATAAATTTACGCTGGAGCGTGGCCGTGCCTTTATGACCGGCACCCAGGCGCTGATCCGGCTGCCGATGCTGCAGCGGCAACGCGATGTTCTGGCTGGTTTGAATACCGCCGGTTATGTCACCGGTTATCGCGGTTCCCCACTTGGCAGCGTCGATACAACCGCGGCCAAGGCCAAGAAATATCTCGACGCACATCACGTCAAATTCCATCCCGGCATGAATGAAGACCTCGCAGCGACCAGTGTTTGGGGTACGCAGCAGGTCAATCTGTTTCCCGGCGCGCAATACGATGGCGTATTCGGCATGTGGTACGGCAAGGGCCCCGGCGTCGATCGCTGCGGCGACGTGTTCAAGCACGCCAACATGGCAGGCACTTCCCAACACGGCGGCGTCCTGGTGCTGGCGGGCGACGACCATGCCGCGAAATCGTCCACTACCGCGCATCAAAGCGAACATATCCTGAAGGCCTGCGGCATCCCGGTACTGTATCCATCGTCGGTGCAGGAGTATCTCGATTACGGCATGCACGGCTGGGCCATGAGCCGCTACACCGGCTTATGGGTGGCGATGAAATGCGTGACGGACCTGGTCGAATCCGGCGCCTCGGTAGATTTGAATCCGGACCGCGTGCAGATTGCTTTGCCGACCGATTTCGAACTGCCGCCGGACGGCTTGAATATCCGCGTGCCGGACACCGTGCTGGGACAAGAAGCGCGGATGAATAATTACAAATGGTATGCCGCACTCGCTTATGCGCGCACCAACAAGCTGAACCAGATTATCTGGGACAGCCCGCGCGCAAAAATCGGCATCATCACTGCCGGCAAGTCGTATCTCGATACCCGTCAGGCCATGGCGGATCTGGGCATCGACGAAAATGTCGCTCGCGACATCGGTATTCGCTTGTACAAGATCGGCATGACCTGGCCGCTGGAAGCGGAAGGCGTGCGCGAATTTGCGCAAGGCCTGGAAGAAATCCTGGTGGTCGAAGAGAAACGCCAGATTCTGGAATATCAACTGAAGGAAGAACTGTACAACTGGCGTGACGACGTCCGTCCGCGCGTCGTCGGCAAATTCGACGACACCGGCGAGTGGAGCAACCGCAGCGGCGAAGGCCATGGCGATTGGCTGCTGCCCGCCACTTATGAATTGAACCCGGCCCAGATCGCACGAGCTATTGCGACCCGGATCTCGAAATACTTTGCCGGCCATCCGGTCGAGAAACGGGTACAGGAGCGGGTGGCTTATCTTGAGGCCAAAGAGACCTTGCTGAATATCAGCAGCAAGCCCGATCCGAAAAAAGACCGTATCCCGCATTTCTGCTCCGGCTGCCCGCACAACACCTCAACCCGCTTGCCGGACGGCAGTCGGGCCCTGGCCGGTATCGGTTGCCATTACATGGTGCTGTGGATGGATCGCGAGTCATCCACGTTTACCCATATGGGTGGGGAAGGCGTGACCTGGGTTGGTCAAGCGCCATTTACTTCCGAAAAACACGTGTTTGCCAACCTCGGCGACGGTACGTATTTTCACTCGGGACTATTGGCGATTCGCGCTGCGGTCGCGGCCAAGGTCAATATCACATACAAGATTTTATATAACGACGCAGTGGCGATGACTGGCGGCCAGGCTTTTGACGGGCCGCTTGATCCAGCCATGATTTCACGCCAGATTGCGGCTGAAGGCGTGACCCCGATCATTGTCGTCACCGACGAACCGGACAAGTATCCGGCGGACACCAACTGGGCGCCAGGCGTGACGATTCGCCACCGCAGCGAACTCGATGCGGTGCAGCGCGAATTGCGCGAAAAACCCGGCACCTCGGCGATGATTTACGACCAGACTTGTGCTGCGGAAAAGCGTCGTCGCCGCAAACAAAATACCTATCCGGACCCGGCCAAACGTGCCGTGATCAACGAAGCCGTGTGCGAAGGCTGCGGCGATTGCAGCGTGCAGTCGAATTGCCTGTCGGTAGAGCCGCTGGAAACCGAGTTCGGCCGTAAGCGCCAGATTAACCAGTCCTCGTGCAACAAGGATTTTTCCTGCGTAACCGGGTTTTGCCCAAGCTTTGTCACGGTCGAAGGCGGCAAGTTGAAGAAACCGGCGAAAGTAGCTGCAGCTACGGCTGCGGCAGCGAATGGCGCCGCGGCTCCAGTCGCCAGTTTGCCGTCACCGATATTGCCAACCACCGCCAAACCGTTCGGCATCCTGGTCACCGGTATCGGCGGTACCGGTGTGGTGACCATCGGTCAGATTCTGGCGATGGCGGCGCACGTCGAAGGCAAAGGTTGCTCCGTGCTGGATATGAGTGGTCTTGCACAAAAGGGCGGACCGGTCATGTCGCACGTGCGGCTGGCCGATCATCCGGATGATATCTATTCGACCCGCGTCGGCACCGGCGATGCCGATCTGGTCATCGGTTGCGATGCGATTGTCAGCGCCAGCCGCGACGCGTTGTCGCGGATGGGCGAGGGGCGCACGTATGCGGCGATCAATTCGACCCGGACTCCGACCGCGGCATTTGTGAAGGATCCGAACTGGCAATTCCCCGATGCCGCTGCCGAACACGATATACGCGCCGCTTGCGGCAGCGATCGCGTGGAATTTCTCGACGCCGGCAAAATTGCCACGGCGTTGATGGGCGATACGATCGCGACCAATATGTTCATGCTCGGGTATGCGTGGCAAAAAGGCTGGGTGCCGCTGAAAGAGGCGTCGTTGATGCGTGCGATTGAATTGAATGCGCTGTCGGTCGACTTCAACAAGCAAGCATTCACCTGGGGCCGCACTGCGGCGATTGACCTTCCTGCGCTGGAAAAACGTACTCGCCTCAACGATAGTCCGGCACAAGTGATCGAGTTCAAACGGGCACCGACACTGGATGCCTTGATCGCACGTCGGGTCGCCTTCCTGACTGCATATCAGGATGCCGCGTACGCGGAGCAATATCGTAGCTTTGTCGAACGCGTACAGACTGCCGAGCGTCGCTTGCAGCCATCGGAATCAGGTGCCACGGCTGCGCGTGAGTCATTGCGACTCAGCACGGCGGTTGCCACTTATCTGTTCAAGCTGATGGCCTACAAAGATGAGTATGAGGTCGCTCGTCTATATACCGACGGCGCCTTCAACGCCAAAATCGCGGGCATGTTCGAGGGCGATTACAAGCTCAAATTCCATTTGGCGCCGCCGCTGTTTGCCAAGCACGATGCACATGGCCATTTGATCAAGCAAGAGTTCGGTCCATGGATGATGCGCGCGTTTGGCGTGTTGGCGAAACTGAAGTTCCTGCGCGGCAGTAAGCTGGATATTTTTGGCTACACCGCCGAGCGCAAGGAGGAGCGGGCGCTGGTTGTCGATTACCGGAAAACCATCGATTCCCTGTTGCCTAAGCTGAATGCCGATAATCTTGCCGGCGCTGTGGCGATTGCCAGCATTCCAGAAGAAATTCGCGGTTACGGTCACGTCAAGGATCGCCATCTGGCGGCCGCCCGAGTGAAGGAAAAGCAGCTGTTAAGTCAATTTAACAGCCCTTCGCCTGCACCAAAGGGCGAGTCGGCAAAGTCGATAGCAGCGTAACTTACTGAAGTTAAAAAAATGGCCGGTAGCTGACAAGCTACCGGCCATTTTATTTTCAAGCTTAGATTGCATCCTTGAATTGCTGGTATCCCCGCGCCCGCAACGCGCAAGCGGGGCAAGTGCCGCAGCCGTAACCCCAGTCGTGCAGTGCGCCGCGCTCGCCAAGATAGCAGGTGTGCGTATCGGCACGGATCAGGTCAACCAGCGCCGTGCCGCCCAGTTCCTGCGCCAGCTTCCAGGTGGCGGCCTTGTCGATCCACATCAACGGTGTTTCCAGCTTGAGGTGGGTCGCCATGCCCAGATTTAACGCCACTTGCAATGCCTTCATGGTGTCGTCGCGGCAGTCGGGGTAGCCGGAAAAATCGGTTTCACACATGCCGCCGACCAGTACGTTCAATTCGCGCCGATAGGCTACGGCCGCGGCGACGGTCATGAACATCAGATTGCGGCCAGGGACAAATGTGTTGGGCAAGCCGTTTTCCTGCATCACGATTTCTACGTTTTCCGTCATCGCCGTTGCCGAGATTTTCGAAATCAACGACAGGTCGATCATATGGTCTTCGCCGAGCTTGCCGGCCCACTGGGGAAACTGCGCGCGCAATTTCTGCAACAGCAGCGGCCGCACGGTCAGCTCAATCGCATGGCGCTGACCATAATCGAAGCCTATGGTTTCGACCCGGTCGTAACGCGACAAGGCCCATGCCAGACATGTGGTGGAGTCTTGGCCGCCGCTAAATAGGACTAATGCGCCGCTTGGTGTAGTCATGGTGATTTACAGTTTGAATGTTGGTTAAATGGGATTCAAAGGAGCGGGATTTATTTGGCAGCTTTATTGCTAACCTGCCGCAAGGTTTGCTCGATGAAATCGTTGTTTGGATCGGTAAAGCGCAAGCGTACCGGATACCATTCCAGCGAGGGCGCCAGCCAGATATCGAGTTGCTGGTCTTTGGCATCCGGCGGTGGCGATTTGAAGATATGCACGGTTTCCAGCTCACCCAGCGAAGTGCTGATTTTTTCTTTCTTGATCACCTTGAAAGTCCATGGCTCGGCATCGCGCTGACCAGCGACAAAAAACACCCACTCCGAGCCCGCTTTAAATTGTCGTGGTGCGGCACGGGCCACAGCGATCAGTTGCCAGATAACGCTGGTGCGATCCTGTTCTCCGCCCTTTATCGGATAGGACTCGCTTGATTGAGAAAAACTGATAGTGCCTGTGTCGCGGTTGAAGGAGGTGGTGGTCGGGTCCTTGCGAAAGCGCTTGTTAATGAACTGCGTTGGCGCCAAGCCGTAGTCATCAATGCCGCCCTGGCTGGTCGCTTCCAGGATTTTCCCGACCAGCATCGCCCGGGTTTCGGAGCTGACGCTGAAATGCTTGTCGGCCGCCTGCCATTTCACCAGTCCTTCGCCATTGATCGAGAGACCGCTTTGTTGGGCTTGAATCGCGTAACTCAAGTCGGCCGAAGGCGGCAAGTCGAATTTGTATCGGGTGACAGGATGGTCGAGCGGCGTCGCTGAGGCGGTGATCAGGCAGCAAGAGAGCGTCGCAGCAATCGAAATGCGGAATAAAGAAAGCGTCATAAGCTAATGTCCAGAGAGTAATGATGGGGCAAAGAGTGGATACCAGGCTCAACGTCGGGAGCCAAGCGGGATTCAGAAAAATCAGGTCGGTTGCGATATGCCAAGCGGCTTCAGCTTGGACAAGGACATATCGAGAAAGTCGCCATTCGTTTCCGTAAAGCGGAGTTTGATCGGATACCACTGTTCGTCCGGCGCCAGCCAGATATCGAGTCTTTGTTCGTAGGAGCCGGGCTGCGGCACGCGGATCACATGCCAGGTCTCTATGGTGCCGGTGCCGACGGTGATCTGCTCCTGACCAATGACCTGGATCCGCCAGGTTTCGGCATCGCGGGTACCCGCCACAAAGACGTCGATCACCGCGCCGGCGGTGAATTTTTCGCTATCGCCGCGGCCAATGCTGGCCAGCTGCCAAACGATGCTGGCGCGATCCTGCTCGCCGCCGGTCCGCGGATAGCTATTGGTCGATGCCGAAAAACTGATGATGTTGCGCTCTCGATGGAAATGCGTGTTGGTGGCAGCTTTGCGAAAACGCTTTTCCGTGTATATCACCGGCGCTACGCCAAAGCTGTCGATTTCGCCTTCGCTTTTGAAATCCAGGGCGGTAATAAATAGCGCCCCCGCTTCGCCATTGATAACGTAACTGCCGCCATCGGTTTGCCAGGTAATTTTGCCGCTGCCGTGGTAGGTCAGGCCTTTTTGCAAGGCCTCTACGGCGTAGCTCAATTCTGCCGAGGGCGGCGGCTTGATCCGATAACGGATGCCTGGTGTTGTTGCAGTCGGTTCGGAGTCGCCTGTGGGCGCGTTGTCGGCACTGGCGGCGGCAGTCGCGTCTGCAACCGGGGCGGCAGCGATCGGATTAACCGGAGCAGGGGGTGCGATCGGCGTCACGGTTTCCCTGATCGGGGTATCCGGCACCAACGGTTCCGGGGCCGGCTGCGGCCGCGATTTTGCCGCGGCTTTTTTGGGGCGTGCTTGCGGGGCGGGTTTGGGCGGCTCTGGCAACAGCACAGGCTTATCGACGGCAGGTAGCGGTTTTATCTCTGCGATAACGATTTTCTCCGCCTGATTTGTGCGCGACGGGGCGGCGAGCTTGCTACCGCCCCAGCCGATGAGTATCAAGTGCAATGCGAGCGAAACAAGCAGCAGCAACAGCCAGCGCCGGGAGCGTGTCAGGGAGCTGCGTAAAGTTGTGGGGATTTTGGTAGAGGCCGACATCCGCATAGTGTAATCGTATCGGCGCCGTTTAACCCCGGGGGCACCTCGAAAAACCTACTGCAGGGTTTGGCAAGCTCGCCAATCTCGGGTCTGTGATGCTCGCCGTACAACCGTATGACTCCGCTTCTCGCCCTGACCTTGGGCCGCTCGCTACGGTTTTTCGAGGTGCCCCTGTCGATGCCAATGACATGTGCCAAACCACGTAAAATATCGCGCTCCATGTAGATGAAAATATCCTGCCATGCATCAACGCTTGCGTAATACCTTTTCAGCGATGCTAGCGCTGGCAATTTGCGCTGCCCCTTGCGCGGCGCGTGCCGCAGCTGGCAGCCTTGCGCCGATTCGAGTCGGGATGATCGAAGGCATGTCCGGACCTTTCGCCAATGCCGGCGAGGCGGTTGAGCGCAATATCCGTTTTGCGATTGAGCAGGTCAATGCGCGTGGCGGCGTTCGACTGCCGGATGGCAAGCATCCATTGGCATTGACCGTGTTTGACAACAAACAAGGCGTCGAGGACTCGCTGTTGCAGTTCAAGCAATTGAGCGATCAGCGCATCCCGTTTGTATTGGAAGGAAATAGCTCCGCGGTTGCCGGGGCGTTGGTCGAGGCGATCAATAAGCACAACGCGCGGATGCCTGACAATCGCGTGCTGTTCCTCAATTATTCAGCGGTTGATCCGGCGCTGACCAACGACAAGTGCAGTTACTGGCATTTTCGCTTCGACGCCAATGCCGACATGCGCATGCATGCGCTGGTCGAGGTGATCAAGAGCGACACCAAGGCTAAAAGCGTGTATCTGATCGGCCAGGACTACAATTTTGGACGGCAAGTAGCCAAGGCGGCACGTCAGCAGTTGGCGGCGGCGCGTCCGGATATCATGATCGTCGGCGATGAGTTGCATCCGATCGGCAAGATCAAGGACTTTGCGCCGTACATTGCAAAAATCCGTGCCAGCGGCGCCGATGCGGTGATCACCGGTAACTGGGGCAACGATCTGACCTTGTTGGTGAAGGCCGCTAAAGAAGCTGGGCTGAGCGTCAAGTTTTATACTTTTTACGCCAATAGCCTGGGAGCACCGGCGGCGATTGGCGACGCTGGCGTCGGGGCAGTGCGAGCCGTTGCAGAATGGCATCCGAATGTCGTGGATGGGGTTTCGAACTCGCCTAGCGACGCCTTCTATCGCAGCTTCCGCCAACGCTATCCGCAGCCGAAAGACGACTATCTATTCTTGCGCATGGACGTCATGATCGACATGTTGGCGGCAGCCATCGAACGAGCGCAAAGCACCGAAGCAGCAGCGGTGGCCAAGGCGCTGGAAGGAGCGCAATACAAGAGCCAATTTCATGAGGCCAACATGCGCGCCAGTGATCATCAACTGATACAGCCGCTCTATGTCGCGGTGATGCAAAAGCTTGCTGGCGGCGGCATCCGGTTTGATAATGAGGGCAGCGGTTACGGTTTTAAGACCGAGCGTTTTCTGGCTCCTGCTACCACGGCAATGCCGACCACCTGCCATATGCTGCGACCCAAGTGATTGATCCAGGCGGCGACCACCTCAAACAAAGAGTTATCAAGTATTTTGGAATCTATCTAAAGGAGATCTGTGATGGCTGGCACTAGTATTCCTGGTATTGAAGCGATGCAAGATAGCCTCGAATTCATCAAAAAAATGTGGACTGGGCTGGGCGTGCCGGGAATGGTTGTACCCACATTGTCGGTGGAAGAAATCAACAAGAAAATTACCGACCTGAAAGCCGTGGAATCGTGGCTCAATCTTAATTTGACCATGCTGCGCACCACCATCCAGGCGCTGGAAGTGCAAAGCGCCACGCTTTCGGCGTTACAGGCGATGGGAACAATCAACAGCCCGGCTTCTGCCAATGCTACGGGTGATACTGAATCCGGTGCCGCGGCATGGGCATCGAAGTTTCCGTTTTCGTTCATGACGCCGACGCCAAATGCGGCATCGGCACAGGACCCAGCTCAAAAGGAGTCCACGCCTGCCGCTGACAAGCCCGCTGCAACTCCCGACCTGAACGCTTCGCTTGGCAATGCAAACGCATGGTGGGATCTGTTGCAAAACCAGTTCAAACAGGTTGTGAGTAATGTGGTCGCCGCAGAAGAAGCGGCCAAGCCGGAGACCAAGGCCGCGCCCAACAGCGATGCCAAGGCTGAAACCAAAAGCTCTGCAAAGCCAGCCAAAGCCCCGACTGCGCCCAAGTCAAAGTCAGGCGCCAAAACACCGAGCGGATCCAGCGAGGCCAAACCGGTATCGGGCTCAGGTAAGACGAAGACCGTTGCGAAATGATGTGAAAAAATCACAGGGTGCAATTGCCGGGATGCGCAAAATACGCCGAAACAAGATGACGGATTCGCTGCTTTCAACAACCATCATCGCGCCTGATATTTTGAATTTGATAATTTTTGCGGGCGGTACCAGAATTCGCCTGCGCGTGTTAACGAACAGCTACAAGCTCGGCATATCCCCCGAGAAATCGCCTTCGGCAGCAGGCAAAAAACGGGGTTGTCATAAATTCTTGGTAAAATCGGGTAGTTAACTCACTTGTAAGGCACGTATGTTGTATCCAGAATTGTTTAAATCGCTTGAACAAGTCCGCTGGAACATGGAGACCGATATTCCATGGGACAAGTTCGACGCTACCCAGCTATCCGACGAGCAAGCCCAGACCATTCGCATGAATGCGATTACCGAATGGTCGGCATTGCCTGCAACCGAGATGTTTTTGCGCGATAACCGTGGCGACAGCGATTTTTGCGCATTCATGTCGGTGTGGTTCTTTGAAGAGCAGAAGCATTCGCTGGTGTTGATGGAATATCTGCGTCGCTTCCGTCCTGAGCTGGTTCCGACCGAGGCCGAATTGCACAACGTGCGTTTTGAGTTTGACCCGGCACCGCCGCTGGAAACACTGATGATGCACTTTTGCGGTGAAATTCGTCTCAACCACTGGTACCGTTGCGCGTCCGACTGGCATACCGAACCTGTGATCAAACAGATTTATAAAATCATCAGTCAGGACGAAGCCCGTCATGGCGGCGCTTATTTGCGCTACATGAAGAAGGCATTGTCGGAAGTGGGCGATAGCGCCTCTGCCGCTTTCGCCAAGATCGGCGTGTTGATGGCCTCCGCCCGCCGCACTGAAAAGCCGCTGCATCCAACCAATCTGCATGTCAATCAGGCTCTATTCCCGAACGATACCGTGCAAAGCCGCCTGCCAGATCCCGAGTGGCTGGAGCGCTGGCTGGATAACCAGATCAAGTTTGATGGCGTCTGGGAAAAGAAGGTGGTTGACCGCATTTTGCACAATATGTCCTTGTTGTTTGAGCGGACGTTTGGCACGGTGCAGGAACTGAACCGCTATCGCAAGGAAGTCGTTGCCCGTTTGGCGCTGACGGCCGCCGAGGCAAGCTGATGCAATAGATGCAGATGAGGCGCAGATCGGATGATCGCGCCTTGCCGCACACAATTTATATAATTCAAAGCCGCAAAAATGTTGCGGCTTTTTTATGGTTACTATGCCCAATTTTGAAACCAAGCTTTGCGCCCGCGCCGACTTGACGGCCCGTGTTGCCGCTTTGCCGCAGCCAGTGGTGTTGACTAACGGCGTCTTCGATATTCTGCATCGCGGTCATGTGACCTACTTGGCGCAAGCGCGGGCGCAGGGCGCGTCGCTGGTGGTGGCGGTGAATACCGATGCTTCAGTCAAGCGGCTGGGCAAAGGCGACGATCGACCAATCAACACTTGCGCCGACCGCATGGCGGTACTGGCAGCGCTGGAGGCAGTCAGTCTGGTGGTCGAGTTTGACGAGGATACTGCGCTGGAAGTGGTGCAAGAGGCGCGGCCCGATGTGTACGTCAAAGGCGGCGATTACCAGATGGATGCGATCCCGGAAGGACAAGCCGTGCTGGCATACGGCGGACAGGTTGTCGCCATCGCGTTCGAGCATGATCGCTCGACCAGCAAGCTGTTGTCGAAGGTGCGCCAGGGTTCCTGACGACTGGTGAAGTTGCAACTCGTCCCTATTCTTCCAGCCCGCGAAAGGGCTACTTCGCCAAGCCGTACATATATGGAAAGGCGCATGTCGCGCCTTTCCATATGCCGGTAGCGCTCCTATCAGTGCGGATGTGCGGCTTCAGCTTGCTTGCCGCTTATATCCGTGACTTGCACCGATACCTCGATCTTGCCGGCTTTCTGAAATATCAGCGTCAGCGGGAATTTGTCGCCTGCCTTGAGCGGCTGGGTCAGGCCAATCAGCATGATGTGATAACCGTTACCTGGTGTCATCAATACGGTTGTCGCGGGTTTGAGTTCGATCTCGCCGACCTCCCGCATTTTCATGACATCGCCATCCAACGTCATGGTGTGAATTTCCGCTGATTTTGCAGCAGGCGAACTGACGCCTATTAATTTGTCGGTTTCTTTGCCGGAATTTTCGATGCTGAGGAAGGCTCCGCCGCTCGGCTGGCCAGCGACAGTAGCGCGCGCATAGGGATGACCGATATGCAGTGCGCCAAGTTGGTATTCGTGTGCGTAAGCGGAGACACTGATCGTCAGCGCACAGAAAAGCATTGAGATGGAACGTAAAGACATGATGATCCTTTGATTGAAATCGGGAACAGCGGACAGCAAATGTTTGCTGTAACTATGTGACTAGCCGTGGATGCCAAGAGCGTGCCAAAGCCACGGAGGAGCGCGTGCTTGCGGCTTGGTAGTGGAAGAGTCCGCAAAAGGCGCTGCGGTGGCCCGTGCATTTGGTATCGCCAGCAAAGCGACGAATACCTGCAGAGTATTTGCCGGGGCAATATCGGCGCCGTGCGTGCTTGCGCAGCAAAGCTCACATGCCGTGTGAGTCTTGCCGTGCGGCGGCGATTGTTTCGATTCCGGAACCGTTCGCGCGCCATTGGCGCTGCAAATTTCCATTGCCGGCCCGGTTGCCGAGTGCGCGGGCAATACTGCACCGTTCAGCAATAAGCTGACAATGGCAATCCAGATGGCGACAGTGCGAGGTAGCTGCGGCATGGCGGCAAATTGTCGAAGGCTGTTTATGGCAATCGTGCTGCGATTGTTTTTGTGAAAATAATATTCCCCTGGTGATCAGGCGCCGCCGGCAAAACCGTTCTGCCGCCACGCTTCATAAACGACTACCGCTACCGTATTGGAGAGATTCAGGCTGCGATTGTCTGGTCGCATCGGTAGCCGGATGCGTTGCGACGGCGCGAATGATTCACGCAAGGCCGGATCCAGGCCGCGGGTTTCGGAGCCGAAGACAAACACATCGCCGGGTTGAAATGCGATTTCGGCAAACGGTGTCGAGCCATGGGTGGTCATGGCGAACATGCGTGCCGGATCATAGCTGCCGTCACTGCGCATGCTGGCGACGAACGCGTCCCAGTTGGGATGGACTTTCATGGTCGCGTAGTCGTGGTAATCCAAGCCCGCCCGACGCATTTTGGTATCGTCCAACGGAAAGCCGAGCGGCTCGATCAGGTGTAGCTGGGCCCCGGTGTTGGCGCACAGGCGGATGATGTTGCCGGTGTTCGGCGGGATTTCTGGCTCAACCAATACGACGTGAAACAACGTGATTCTCCTTCTATTTAGGGGGTGTTCTGGCGAACACGAAATTGGTGACGCGTTTCGCACCGTAGCGCTTCAGCGTTCTGGCAAGTTCATGTAATGTCTCGCCGGTAGTAATAACATCATCGACCACGCCGATGTGGCAGCCACGAATTTGCGCAATCGACTGGGCCGGCACGACGAACGCTTTTCGCAGGTTGCGGCGCCGCTCGTCCGGATCGAGTTGCGCCTGCGCCTGTGTGTCGCGCTGCCGCTGCACCAGATCATGGCGCAGCGGAACGCCGAGCATGCGGGATAACGGTTTGGCGATCTCCAGCGCTTGATTGAAGCCGCGCTCGCGCAATCGGTGCGTGCCAAGTGGAACGGCGGTTAATAAATCCGGCATATTTGCACTCATTGCAGGCTGCCGCAGCATGGCATCGCGCAGCAGTCGTGCGAAAACAGGAGGCAATGCCAGTTGAGCACCGAATTTTAGCGCCAGAACCAGTTGGTCAACCGGCGCGGCATAATCAATCGCGACTATAGTGGCGTCGAAAGCGCGGCGCTGCTTCAGGCAGTCGCCGCACACCTCCGGGGCGGCGCTATCGATTCGTGGCAGCGCGCTCGCACACTGACTGCAACGTGGCGGATGTTGAGAAAAATATTGTTGACGGCAGCCGTCGCAGAGCACTTGCTTTCCGCTGCGTCCGCACAGCGCGCAGCAAGACTGCATGCCGGACAATAGCCGGGCAGATTGCTGTTGCGACCATAGGACTAGCTGGGACAGTGTCAAGGGGAAGCCTCTGGCAAGTGATAAGCATGGGTCAATCGCGCTTGAAACAATCAAGCATGCATCATGCGTGTAAACTATGCCGATTATCGCATTTCATCCTACCTGCAAGATTTTGATGTCTACCTCATCCACACCTTCCGAAGCCAGCCAGAGTTCCCCGATTGACTTGCGCCGGGTGCGCCAACTATTTGCGCAGCCGGCGCTAGTGCGCGAATCGGAATTCTTGCGGCGCGAGATTTCGACGCGCATGCACGAGCGTCTTGCATTGGTCAGATTGACGCCTCAGCGGGTGCTGGATGCCGGCTGCGGCGACGGCGCCGACATATATACATTGCACCAGCGCTTCGCCGATGCAGTGATAGTTGGGCTGGATGCGTCGCCTGGCATGTTGACGTCGGCGCGCGAGCAACAGCAGGCAGCTCAGTCTTCGGTCAATCGCCTGTTAAGTAAGTGGCTGCCGCTGAAAAGCAATGGCCTGGCATCCGCACTGGCTTGCGGCGACTTCGCGCAGCTGCCGCTGGCCCGGGATGCGGTCGATCTGGTTTGGTCCAATCTGGCGCTGCACTGGCATCCGCAGCCGGACCGTGTGTTCGCCGAGTGGCGCCGGGTACTGCGGGTTGACGGCCTGCTGATGTTTTCCTGTTTCGGTCCTGATACCTTTAAAGAGTTGCGCAATGCATTTGCAGGCATTGGCGGCAACGCACATGTATTGCCGTTCGTCGATATGCATGACTTTGGCGATATGTTGGTTAACGTCGGTTTCTCGACACCGGTCATGGATATGGAAACCATTACCGTTACCTATGACACTGTCGAGAAACTCCTGGCCGATGTCCGGGCTTGGGGCGGCAATCCATTGGCGACTCGGGCACGGGGGCTGCTTGGCCGCGCTGCATGGCGCCGGCTGGTGGCTGCGCTGGAAGCGACCAGACGGCCGGACGGCAAGCTGCCGCTTACCTTTGAAGTGATCTATGGACATGCCTTCCGGCCGGTACCTAAAAAGACTGCCGGCGGAGAGGCAATCGTGCGCTGGGATTTGAGAAAGAATTGATATAAATGGTATTTTCAAAAAAAGCCTTGCCAGTGTTGAAAAAGGTTTGCTATAGTTCGCCTCCCGTTGAGAACGACGCGAAATAAAGAGGCAGCGAAGGCTGTTTTGAGCGCTCAATTCGAGATGGGAAGCAGGTGAAGAAACGGTGGTTGAGTAAAGAAGTTTTTCGGAAGAGTAACAAAAAGTAGTTGACGAAAAACTGGAAGCGCCACATAATCTCATCTCTCTGCTGCTGACAAACAAAACGCTTTGTTGGTGACGCGAACGACGCAAGTCGGCGCGACAGCGGACCAGGTTCTTTAACAA
>NZ_JBHSMT010000002.1:0-14538 GCF_042654985.1 Paraherbaspirillum soli
CGAGTTGGTGATCGGCGGCGCCGAGGATGGGCTGGTCGGCCGCACGCCCGGCGCGTTTCATGTGTGGTCGGCGGGGCCGCAGACGTTCGGGCCGATGAGCATAGATCCCATGCTTCCCAAATTGCCGTCTGGCGCGTGCATTCCCTGTTTGCTGAAGGCGATGAAATCCGGCTCCGGATTGGCAAAAATAGGATGACTTACTACGCACAAAACCCGCTCGATATTGAAAGCGTGAACCAGCAAGTACTGGGGCGCATAGCCAAAGACCCCGAGCTGCACTGGGCATTGCTGATCGACACCGCATTCGACTATGAACAGCCGCACGCATTGCCGCTGCACGGCGTGAACTGTTACGACGGCCAGACTGCTTCCGGACTTGCCGACGCCGCGCCCTGGCTGTTGCCCTTATACGCGCCGGGAGAGGCGATTGAGCGGACGCAATCTGCGTTGCAGATGTGGCTCAAGCATTGCAATCGGCGACCCATGTTGAGCATCGTCGCCAGCCGCAAAAATGCGCATCAGATTGCCGCTGACTGGCGCCAGCTGCATTTTGTAAAAACCGGCGATAGCCAGCAATTTTTGCTGCGCTTTGCGGATACGCGCGTGCTGACCACACTGCCCACGCTGCTGACAACGCAGCAATGGGCGGCGCTGAGCACTCCGCTGATGCATTGGCTGACGGCCGATCGGCAAGGAGCACTGGTCGCCGTCGCAGTGGCGCCGGTCGGAACCGGTGCAGCACCAGCTCCATTCGAACTCAGCAATCAACAAGTCGCCGCATTGACCGATGCCGCAGAAGCGGATGCCGTGATCAATCACCTTGCGGAAAACATGGAAAAAATCATTCCACAACAAATCGCGCCGGCCCGGTTTTACGCCGACATCGTTCACACGCTGGCGTTGGCCAAGCAATACCAACTTGAGCACTGGCCGGACAAACTGGCACTGATCACTGCCGCCTGTTTGACGCTAGGCAAGAGCAATAAAAATCCGGCGTTGATCGAAATACTGTTGCAGCGGCGTTGGTATCCCGGCCGGTTGGGTGAGGCCATGGATGTGCTTGGCGTCGTGAAATAAAGCACGGATTAAAGAGCGAAACGAGCGACAGCTGAAATCTAAAAGGGGAACTGAATGTGTAAAGCCATTAAACGCATAGGCATTGGCCTGCGTACCGTGTTGATACTTTTGGCGCTGGGATTGCTGCCCGCAATAGCTGGATGCGAAGAAGAAAAAATCCCAGTGTCAGTGACTGGATACAACCACATGCCGTATTGGTCGATCAGGGGCTTTTCAGTCAATGGTGGGAGTGGTCCGAACGTTACTCCAGAGGCGGGCGGTGGGAAATTCTCCTGCTGCGTAGAGATACCCAAGCACTGGCGTCCGGGCATGAAGGCAAAGGTGAGCTGGGCGTACGACACCGATCAAGGCGGACCTCGTCCACCGCCGCCGCAGGAAGCGGAAGTCGAGATCCCTGAATACACGCCGGAAAATCTGGGTTCAGTGCAGGTGCATTTTTATCCGGATCATCGGATCAAGGTGGTGGTGTCGCGATACGGTATTACCAGCCCATGTGGCCCGTTGAGTGACGACGACAAGTTGCCATGGAAAACCCGGCAGGACTTGATTGAATACTATTTGGAAGGGAAAGGTAGACATGAACGATGTGATCGACTTCACCCTCAACCCTAATCCGGGCCACGTACGAAACAATGAGAGGAGCAATCAGATGCAGCACGCAATGCATGATTGGATTGATCGAGCAGGTGCCGCAATGCGGACCCTGCTGATGCTTTACCTGCTGGGGCTGGCGTCGCTGCTGGCCGGATGTTCGAAGGAAGATAAAGTTGCCGTCGAGGTGAGTGGCTACAACCACATGCCGGATTGGTCGATCAGCGGCTTCTCGGTCAATGGCGGGAGTGGCCCAAATCTGTCTCCGGAAAGCGGCGGGGGCGGTTTCAGTTGCTGCGTAGAGATTCCCAAGCGCTGGAAACCGGGCATGAAGGCAAAGGTGAGTTGGTCGTATGACACTGATCAAGGCGGACCTCGTCCACCGCCGCCGCAGGAAGCGGAAGTAGAGATCCCCGAATACACGCCGGAAAATCTGGGCACAGTGCAGGTGCATTTCTACCCGAACCATCGCATCAAGGTGGTGGCGTCGAGGTACAGCCTCGGTCATCCTAAGTATCCATTGCCCAAAGAGGATTGGGCACCGTGGACGCTCAATGAAGACTGGGCAAGGAACTATCAATTAGACCAAGAGGAGCAAAGAAAGAAATGAATACCATCTTCACCCTCAATCCGGATCCGGGCCACGTACGAAGCAATGAAAGGAGCAAGCAGATGCAGCACGCAATGCGGACCCTGCTGATGCTGTACCTGCTGGGGCTGGCGTCGCTATTGGCCGGATGTTCGGAAGAAAAAATTGCCGTGTCAGTGACTGGATACAACCACATGACGGATTGGTCAGTCAGCGATTTTGCAGTCAATGGAGGTAGCGGCCGTAACCTGTCTCCTGGGGACGGGGGACCAGGAGGAACGTGCTGCGTAGAGCTTCCCAAGCACTGGCGTCCGGGCATGAAGGCGAAAGTGAGCTGGAGCTATGACGTCAAGCAAAGTGATCCTCGTACCCCACCGCCGCCGCAGGAAGCGGAAGTCGAGATCCCCGAATACACGCCGGAAAATCTGGGCACAGTGCAGGTGCATTTTTACCCGAACCATCGCATCAAGGTGGTGGTGTCGAGGTACACCTTGGGTAGTCCCGCCTATCCGATGAGCCCGGAAGATATGTTGCCGTGGAAAGTCCGCGAGGATTTGATTGAGTACTACAAAGAAAAGGGGTGGAAATGAACGCAGGAATCGACATCACCCTCAACCCTGATCCGGGCCACATACGAAGCAAAGAGAGGAGCAAGCAGATGCAGCACGCGATGCATGATTGGATTGATCGTACAAGTGCAGCAATGCGGACTCTGCTGATGCTGTACCTGCTGGGGCTGGCGTCGCTGCTGGCCGGATGTTCGAGGGAAGATAAAGTTGCCGTCGAAGTGACCGGCTACAACCACATGCCGTATTGGTCGATCAGAGGCTTCTCGGTCAATGGTGGGAGCGGCCGTAACCTGTCTCCTGGGGACGGGGGGCCAGGAGGAACGTGCTGCGTAGAGATTCCCAAGCACTGGCGTCCGGGCATGAAGGCGAAAGTGAGTTGGGCGTATGACACTGATCAAGGCGGACCTCGCCCACCGCCGCCGCAGGAAGCGGAAGTCGAGATCCCGGAATACGCGCCAGAAAACCTGGGCTCGGTGCAGGTGCATTTCTACCCGAACCATCGCATCAAGGTGGTGGTGTCGATGTATAGCCTAGGTAGCCCAGCTTATCCGATGAGCCCGGAAGATATGCTGCCGTGGAAGGTCCGCGAGGATTTGATTGAATACTATAAAGAAAAGGGGTGGAAGTAATGAACGCCATTGACTCCGCACACAATCCTGAGATTGACCGTGTACTCAGCCGCGAACGTCCTCTCAGCAATCGCGAACTGATGCAGCGCATTCAAGCGCTGTGCGCACAGCATGGCCAGCCCGACACACTCTCCTGCTCGGGCAATCTGTTTGTCGGCATGTTCTTCGATGGCACCGGCAACAACGAGGATAACGACTACAAGAAATACGAAAATGATCCGTCCAAGCAGAAGCACAGCAACGTGGTGCGGCTGTATCACGCCTATCCATCCAGAAAAATCGGGACCAACACCTATATCCCCTACTACATCCCCGGCGTCGGCACGCCATTTCCGCAGATCGGGGATGACGGCGCCTTCCCTGGCGGAGCCATGGCTTGGAATGGCGAGGCACGTATTATCTGGGGGCTGACCAGAGTGTTCAACGCAGTGCATTTTTATCACTCTAATCGCCCTTTGATCCCCGACGATCAAGCCAAGACGATGACCGACGGCTTGGCCGGAGTCGGATCGCTGGGCTGGCAACGCCGCCACGCGCTCAAGCAGGTCTGGCAAGAAAAGTTGAAGGCAGCAATCGAAGGCCGCAAGCCAGAAATCCGGCAAATCAACCTGAGCGTTTTCGGCTTCTCGCGCGGCGCAGCCGAAGCGCGTACCTTCGTCAACTGGCTTTATGAAATCTGCGAGCAGCACGACGGCGGCTGGCGCTTTGCCGGCATACCGTTGCGGATACAGTTCATGGGCTTGTTCGACACCGTGGCGGCGGTTGGTCTGGCGGGGATGTATTCGTTTACAGAAGGACGTCAATCGTGGGCGGATCAGACGATGCAGATTCATCCGGCGGTCGAACAATGTTTGCATTTTGTCGCGGCACATGAAGTCAGGGCTTGTTTTCCTGCCGATTCGGTACGGATTGACGGCCGCTATCCGCCCAATGCCAAGGAATACGTGTACCCGGGTGCGCACTCGGATGTCGGGGGCGGCTACCAGCCGCGAGCGCAAGGGAAAATGACAGGATTGGCGCGCATTCCCGGGTATGACATGTATCGCGCGGCGCGGATAGCCGGCGTGCCGCTGACAGCGGAAAACAAATTAAAAGAAGAAATCAAGGCGGCGCTGCTGCCGCATCCGGAAGACATTGAGCACTTTCAAAACTACTGCCGCCTCGCCGCCATTACGCCGGGGCCGGTGGAAGACATGGTGCGGCAGCATATGAGCTGGTATTTCAGTTACCGCTGGCAGTCCGGCATCAGCGCTTATGCGCAACGAACGTTCTTTCAGTTGGCGAAGAAAGCCGAGCCGAAAATGACGGAATTTCTGCTCGATACGCAGCAAAGCTTGATGAATGTGCTGGCCGGCCTTGGTCAAGCAATCGATGCCCGCATCAACTCGCCGCGCGCGTCAAAAAATGCACCGCTGGTACAACCTTATTCGGCGGCTCTGCCGTTTCATGGCCTAATCGCGGCCGGAACATTCGCCTGGAAACTTGGACAGCGCATCAATGCCTTGGATGATTTTAAACAGGACGGCATCGAGGCCAAGGCGGCAAAGATCCGTAATGATGTGGGGCGCTGGCGTCGATGGCTGGAGGCGCAGCATCAGGCCGAGGTGCAGGATTCATCCGCCGTTGAACGCGAAACCTTGCAGCTGGTTGATGCGCTGAAGCCAGAAAAGCTGGCGCTGGAGATCGCCGCCTTTTTTGATTTTTACGTCCACGATTCAATGGCCGGTTTTGCATCCGATAACGGTGTTCATGAATTTAAATTCAATGGATACGGCATTGCCAAATTCAGGCGCATTTATTTCGGCAACCGCGGCGATGCGATGACGCGTGAAGCGGTCGAACGGAGGAATAAGGATCGCATTGCACAGGCAGGCAAAAAACACAGCGACCGTGCGCGGTGGGATCTTGAAGCTGCGGAACATGCGCGGATGGTGCGGTAATGCAAATGGACGACTGGGATGCCCAACTGCAGCAGTTGATGCGCGCACAAATAGTGGCAAGAAAATCCGAGGAAATAAAAAATCTGCTGCACAACCTGCATTTCCCTGACGACCCTGATCTGGAACAGCGCCTGAAACAAATCAAAGCCGCCCAAAATCCGCCGCTGGAAGCCGCCGCACCATTGTTGACCGCGCTGGCGCAAATGCCGGAATTATCGCAGGCGTTTGGCGGCAGCGACGACGTTGAAGCCTGGCGCGAGTTGCTGAAGCGCGAAGTGGCCGGTTTTCAGCGCCTCGGGCAGCGGGCGAACATCGACGGCAAGCACCTGACCGTCGCCAGCTATTGCCTGTGCACCGCCTTGGATGAAGCTGCCAACTGTAGCGAATGGGGCGGCGCCAATGAGGCCGGGGATGTCGGTCCGTGGTCGCGCGAGATGCTGGCGCAATACCATCATGGCGATACGGATGGCGGCGTTAAATTTTTCCTGCTGCTTGGACACTTGGCGACCGGCGCGCCAGACCAGTATCGCGATCTGCTGGAAGTGATGTATCGCATCCTCGGCCTCGGATTTGAGGGGCGCTACCGTACCGGCGCGGATGGATTGCAAAACCTGAGGACCATACGCCAGCGCTTGTTTGCGATCATCGCGGCCGGTCGCGAACCGCTGCCGCAGGCGCTGTCGCCGCATGCCCAGGTTCAATCCGAGGGCGGCAGAAAACGCCGGCGCGGCATACCGTTGCGGGTTTCGGTAACGGTGATGGCGCTGGTGCTGCTGGCGCAGTTTGGATGGTACAAATATCAGTTCGCGATGCAGACGCGGCAGCTGACGGAAAGGATAACCGCCATCGGCAAAATAATGGCGCCGCGGTAGTCCGATGCGGCCTCATCCCGGCGGCTTCGCCTGAATAGCAATCACTCCTTGCCCTTGACCGGCGCCGGATAATCCTTCAGCACATCAATCGGCACCGCATACGCCGAACTCCAGGTTTGTTCATGCAGTTCGGCGACCCGTTTTGCCATCTTCTCGTTGCGCAGCACCAGTTCCAGGTTGCGCGAATGATCCAGGTAGCCGCCGGCCCAATTGCTGGTGCCTATCCATGCCACCTGGCCGTCGATAGACATGGTTTTGCTGTGGATGACGCGCGCGAACGGGATGAAGCCGGAGCTCGCCTGCGGCAAGGTCACGATGCGGATTTCGATGCCGGGCAGCAGCGCCAGGCTTTGCAAATAATGAATCGCAGGCTTTTCGGTATTCCAGTTCGACACCATCAGCTTGACCTTGACGCCGCGCGCCAATGCCGCCCGGATCGCATCGTCGATCACCGCGTAATACGGCCGCGTGCGCCCCGGGCCGTAGCCCAGCGGCGCATAGTCGAGCAATTGCACCCGCACGTCGGATTTGGCCGCCGCCAGCAGCTTTTGCAATTCGGTCTCGGAGTCGCCGACGCCGCTCGGATTGAAGGCATTCGGACTGGCCACCAGGAACGCCGCCTGGCTATCGTCCGCAGCCACCACATCGGTGTTCAGCGGCGGCACCGACTGGCCGCTTGCGACCAGCTGTTGCGCCTGCCAATCGTGCTCGAAAATTTGCTGCAGTTGTTTGACGATGGCGGCATCGGTCAGCCGCAGCCCGGTTTCATGGATATGCGCAAACGAGCGCCAGTCGAAGTTCTGGCTGCCGACATAAGCAGCCGTGCCGTCGACCACAAAATATTTTGCGTGAATGATGCCGTTGCCGGTCACTTTCGAATAATCGAGGAAGCGGAATTCCATGTTCGGTATTTGCTGCAGCCGGGCTATGGTCGGCATGTCCGATGCGAACTTGCCCTTTTCTTCCATCAGGAAGCGGATTTTTACGCCGCGCCGGCCGGCCGCATCGAGTTGCGCGATGACTTGATCGAACGCTTCTCCCGTTTTGCCGGCGACATAAAATTGCCCCAATACGATCTCGTGCCGGGCCGCGGCAAACATCTCGCACCAGACCGTCAGCGGTTCGCGCAGATCGGGCGTCGCCAGCGCGGTTTCACGCGGCACCGTATGCACCAGTTCAAAGCCGGGGATGCTGAATTCAGCGTGGGCGTTGCTGCCGATACCGAGCAGCAGCGCCAGCGAGATTAAAAATTTGCGCATTTCGTATTCTCCCCAAACGGTATGTCGACTAATGGATGCGCACAATGCGTCCGGCAACCTGTGTCGCGCCGGCCGGATGGCCATCGCGTTCGCGTTCAATCAAGTAAAGCCGCAACGCATCCAGATCATTGATGCCGGTATCGACCCGCACGCCGCCGCTGGTCAGCACACTAAAGCCGTCGCCGCCCTGCGCGATGAAACTATTGACGCTGATGCGGTACTGCGCATGTTCGTCAAGTGGCACCCCATCCAGCGTGACGCTGCCCGGCACCACCCGCTGTCCCAACGGCCAAGCGGCGTCCCAGCGATAGGCAAAACCCTGCGACACCTGCAACATGATTCGACCGCTCGCGCGATCCTGCTCCAGCCAGCTTTGCTGTTCCAGCAGCATCCGGATCTGGCTGCCGCTGAGCGACAGCAGGACCAAGCCATTGCGATACGGCAGGGTGGCCGCCAGCTGGGCGACATTGCTGCCGTCGACCCCGCTCTCAAGCGGCTCGCGCATGCTCTTGTGATTGGTCATCGCAATTTGCGCGCCGAAACCGCGGGTCGCGGCCAATTGCGCATCTGCTACCAGGTCGCCCAGCGGCGATTCGCCGGCGGCGTTCAACTCGTTATCGACCAGCGGCACTGCAAGCCGCGCAACCGGCTGCGCCAGCACCGCGGCACTGCGGGTCTGCAGCTGTTGCAGCCAGCCGGCCAGGGCCGGATCGGGCGCGAAGCGCTCGGGGTCCATCAACACATTGCTGGCGCGGATCGCGGTCACTTTCTGTTGCAGCGGTGCTATGCGCGGATCTATCGTCAATGTCACCCGCGTCAGCATATGGCCGAACGACTCGGCCTGGGTCACGCTGCGGCCGTCGACCTGACACAGATAGCCGTGATGTGTATGGGCGCTGATGACCAGCCTGATGGCAGGATCGAGACGGCGCACGATGTCGACGATAGGCCCTTGCAATTGCGAGCAATCGTTCTGGTCGAACGGTTCCGGCGTCGCGCCGCCTTGATGGATCAACACCACGATGGCGCTGACGCCCTGCGCCTTCAGCTCGGGCACCCAGCGGTTGATGGCCTCGGCCTCGTCGATGAAATGCATGTCGGCAATCCCGCCGGCCTCCACCATGCTCGATGTGCCGCGCAGCACGGCGCCGATGAAAGCGATTTTGATGCCGTGCACCTGTTCGATTCGGTACGCGGGAAGCAGCGGCCGCTGGCTGGCGTTGCCAATCGCATTGGCGGCCAGGTAGGAGAATTTGGCGCCGCCGAAGCTGTCATGAAAACGGCAGGCATATTCCAGGCGCGGAGAGTTGCAGCCGCCATGCTGATAGCGCAGCAGTTCGGCCGTGCCGCGATCGAACTCATGATTGCCGACCGCGCTGGCGCGCAGGCCGAGCAGGTTGAGCGCCTCGATCGTCGGTTCGTCGGCCCAGATCGACGACAGCGCCGGACTGGCGCCGATCAGGTCGCCGGCGCCGACCAGCAGCAACTGCGGATCTTCGGCACGCCACGCACGCAACGCGCCGGCTATGGTGGCGATGCCGCCAACCTTGAGCTTGCGCGGGGTTGGGTCGGCGGCGCTGACAAAGCTCTCCGTCTCCGCTTCCAGGTGGCCGTGCAGATCGTTGATGGCGACCAGGTTGACCTCCACCGGCGCGCTCGGCAGACTGGCGCAAGCCTCCAGCGCGACGGCCGCGGCGCAGCACAACAGGCCGCGCCAGCGTACAAAAGTTGTGCGCATCAAGCTACGTGGAGCTTGCCGGCTGCCGCCGCACTGTCAACGACGCGTCCGACGCAGGCGCGCAGCATCAACACTTTCAAATGATCGTTGATGCGCTCGATCCGCTCCTGGAACATATTGAAGAAAAACATGCCGACCACCGCGATGCCTATCCCCAATGCGGTCGCATACAGGGCGGTGCCTATTCCCCGCGATACCTGACCCGGATCGGATACACCCGACACCGCCAGCGCCTTGAAGGTGTCGATAATGCCGAGGATGGTGCCCAGCAAACCGAGCAGCGGCGCCGCGGTGACGATCGTGTCGAGGATCCACAGGCGATGCTGGACCGCGCCGCGATTGGCGATATACACCGACTCGCTGAAATCCTCCAGGTCCTTGTCGCTGCTCAGTTGATGCTTTTCCGCCAGGATGTCGGCCACCAGCGTCAGCGGCAAGCTGGCGCGTGCGGTCAGTTCCGGCGGCAATTCCTGCACCTGCTGCACCGCATGCGTCATCGCCTTTTCCAAACCGATCGCCTGGCGCAAGGTGTAATTGAAAAACAGCCCGCGCTCGACAATCACGAACAGTGCCAGCGCGGCGCAGGCATACATCAGGTAGAAAGCGAACTCGTGGAGTAATTGCATATTCATATGGCGTCCCTTCCTAATAGTGTTAGAAGTCGGCGGTCAAAGTCAGGCTGACCGCGCGCGCGCCGCCGACCACGTAATACGGCGTCGATGCCGCGACTTTGCCGTAGGCCACCGAGTTCGGCACCACGCTGTCGACCGATGCCAGATACTGCTTGTTGAACAGGTTCAAGCCGGCCAGCGTCAGCGTCGCACCTTTCATCACTCCCCGTTTCTCGAAGCGGTAACCGGCAGTCAGGTCGAACAGCGTAAAGCCGCCGATCTTTTGATCGTTGGTCAAGTCGCCGTAGACGCTGCTGGTGTATTTGCCGGTGAAGGTCGAAAAGAAGCGCTTGTCATCGTAGCCTAAACTGGCGCTCAGCATCTGCCGCGGAATATTGCCGAACTGCTTGCCCTTGGTCGGCAGCAGCGTGCCGTTGTTCAGGAAATTCTCCTGTTGTACCGAGCTGGTATAGCTGTATGAACCATAGGCATTGACGGTCTTGGTCAACGCATAACTGCCTTCCAGTTCCAGCCCCTTGTTGATCACCTGGCCGACGTTGTAATTGAACTTGGTGCCGTCGACGTCGCTCATTTGCGCCTGACGGTTTCTAAAGTCGATGTAGAACAAGGTGGTGCTCAACGCGGCGCGCTCCGTGCTGTAACGCCAGCCCAGTTCTTGCGACCAGGCGGTCTCCGGTTTTTGATCGGCCTTGCGCACCACCGTCCCATTCGGCAGCGCCGTGAAGTCGAACAGCGTGTAGTTTTGCGGCGCGCGGAAAGTGTGCGTCGCGTTATAGAACAGATGACTGCTTTGATCCAGCTGATATTTCAGCCCCAGGCTTGGCAGCACCTCGCTGTAATCCTTGCTGGCCTTGATATCCTGGGTACCGGTTTTGGCCAGAGTGCCAAAATCGTCGCCGGTGCGGCGCACCCGGTCGTAAGAAACGCCCGCTTGCAGACTGAGCTTGTCGCTCAGTACCACAGAATCCTGCAGGAAGAATTTTTGCGACAGCGACACGGTGTAGCGGTTGCGGCCATCGGCCTGCACGATGTTGCCGTTCTTGTCGACCAGCGCATTCGACTTGCCCCAGGCATCGAACGGATTGCCGCTTTGATCGACTGGGATGAAAGGGCCGGTTTGCATCTGGCGCGAACGCTCGATCCAGTAGCCGAGGCTGATATCGTTCGCCCCCAAGCTGGTTTGCAGAGTGGTGGTCACGCCGGGACGATAGGTGGTGGTGTTCGAAATCTTGTAAAACACATCCGTGCGCGCACCGTTAGGCAAGCTTTGCGTTTGCAAGGCCCCGGCCGGCCAGCCCGATTGACCGCTGGAACCGCCGCCGTCGCCGTACCAGAAATAAGGCGTGACAGTCAAACGCAGATTGTCGGCCAGCTTGAATTTTCCGCTCAACACCGCCAGGTAGTTTTCAAACGGATTCTGGTGGAATTTGTAGTAGTTCACATCCGGTTTGCCGTTGCTGCCGATCAGCGCGTTGGTGTAACTCACATTGCCGGCGTTGAACTGCGGCAGGCTCAGTTTGCTGAACTGATAGTTGTGCTGCTGGTTATATTTGAACGTGAAATCGAGGCTGTTGCCGTCGCTGATCGACAGCACCGATTTCATTTCAAAGCGATTGGCGCGCAAGCCGCCGCCATTGTTCTCGCGCCATTTGTCCTCGCCGGTATGCGATGCCGACAGCCAGGTGCGCAGCTTGCCGAAGCCGACATCCAGCTCGCCGGTATTGATCCGGGCGAAGCTCTTGCGCAAGTTGTGATTGCCGACAATCTGTTCGGCAAAGACGCCGAATTCCTTGGTCGGCAACACCGATATCAGGCCGATATTGCCGCCGCTGGCGCCGATATGTGGAGCGTCGGTATCGGTCGAGCCTTGGGTCACGAAAATCTGCTGCAGATTTTCGATATCGCCCAGTTCGGTCGGATAAATCGCAAAGTTGCCGGAGTCGTTGACCGGCGCGCCGTCAACCGTAAAGCCGATCTGGTCCGAGTTGAAGCCGCGCATCGTGAAATTGGCGTCAGCCATGCCGGCCGCATCGCTGGTCGTCACATGCACGCCCGGCATGGTGTTCAGCGTTTGCACCGCATTGTTGGAACCGGGCTTTTGTTTCAGCGCTTCGCCGGTGACGGTCGAGCGCGATTTCGGCGCTTCTTCATTGACCATCAGGCCGCCGCTGCGGACATCGCTCTGGACTTCGATATTGCCGAGATTGACCGCATCGGCGGCATGCGACGATGCCGCCGCGCCAACCAGTCCGGCTGCCAGCATGGCGACATGCAGCGGTCTGTATTTCAGAAATTTGCGATCCAAAAATGTGTAAGCCAATGCCTTGCTGCCCATGCTATTCCCCCTGTGACTCATGCTGCTCCCCGGTAGTGTTGCTGCTGTACGTGAATGTGACGGTAAAACGTTTTTTATCGACGCCGGCAAAAGCCTCGGCCGGAAATTTCTCGACCTGCTTCAAGCGGCGCAAGCTGGCTTCCGCCGCGCGATTGAGCAACATGCTGGAGGCCGGCGTTTCAATCCCAGAGCCGAGCACCTCGCCGCTGCGACCGATTTCCAGCCAGACCACCACCTTGCCTTGCGGCTGTTCCAGGGCTGCCTCGCGTGAACGCGGATAGACTTTCTGGCGTTCGACTTCGGCCCGCAGCTTGCCGTAATACGCTTTCTCCAGCGATGGATCGACGCTGGCCTTGGGCGCTGCCGGCGGTGGCGCTGGTGTCGCGGGAGCGGGCGGGGCCGCTGGCGCAGCCTTGACCGGCGGCGCGACTTCGGCCTCGTTGCTGCTGCTGGGCGTCGCGGTCACTGCTTGCGGCTGTGCCGGTGCGGCCGGACGCGGCTGTTGGACCGGCTGCACTGCTGGCTGGATGACTCTCGGTTTGACGGGTTCCGGCGGCGTTGGCGGGGCCGGCTGCGGCACTGGCATAGTCTCCGGTTCCTGCAGCGTCAGTTGCACCATCGTGTCGTCGTTATGCGGCTGGATTTTGACTGCTTTCTGGATGCCCGCGAAAACCAGGATCGCCAGCAGCAGCAATGACGGCAGCGCTGCCACCGCATCGCGAAATCGGTAAAGGATAGGCATGGTGGTTACGGCTTGCGGGTTGCAATCGAGATCGACTCGAAACCGTTTTGCTTCAGGCTATCCATCACCTCGACCAGGCGTTGCACTTCGACGCCGCGATCGCTGTTGACGATGATGTTGAGTTTCTCGCCGTTTTTCCTGGCTTGGTTCAAGCGCGTCGGCACAGCGCTGAGCGGCGTATCGACGCCATCGACCTGCAGCGCATCGTGCAGCCCGAGGGTCACCACGGCCTTGTTTTGCGGCTTCAGGTTCTGTGCGCTGCTGGCGCTGGGCAAATGCGTTTTGAGGCCGAGCGCCGGGATCACGTTAAGGCTGATCAATACAAAAAACACCAGCAGGAACATCATCACGTCGATCATCGGAATGATTTCCACGCGGGCTTTTCGTTTTTTCGGTTCGTCCCAATGTCGCATTACCGCACTCCGATTGAATATGCTTCGCCTCAGCGGGGATTGCTGGGCATTAAGATTTCAAAACAGGGGGCAGAGTAACGAGGAATTATTTCGACAGTATTACAACTGTTGAAGGGCTCGGTTTTCGCGATGATGGCGACGGCAAGAAACGTAGGGCGGAAAAGCGCAGCGTCTTCCGCCGTTCTGGATGCGTCAAACAGCTGTGGCACATCCAACGGCGGATAACGCTGCGCTCATCCGCCCTACTTCTTGCTGAGCGAGCTACGGAGTGCCGAGGGTTGTTTTTAGATGTTGTTGTCTTGGCGGACTCACCTTTTCGCCTTGATGGCGACTCCCTTTCTTTTGCTTCGCCAAAAGAAAGGAAGCAAAGAAAAGGCGACCGCAAGCCACTGCCTTCCCTTCGGTCAGGTCCCCAAATGTGTCGCCTATCAGTCGGGTGTGAAGACAAACTCGCTGCGCTCAAACATGTCTTCCCACAATTCCCGACTGACAGCCGCCACATTTGGCAGCGTCCCAATGCGGAATTCAACGTCAAAAGCAACCCCTCGGCGCTCCGTGGCTCGTGTACGGTAATGTAGGGCGGAAAAGCGCAACGCCTTCCGCCGTTTTGGATGCGTCAACCATATGCGGCACATCCGACGGCGGATAACGCTACGCTCATCCGCCCTACGATTTGCGCGCTTGCACCAGCTCCCATTGTTCGCGCATCACATCGAACATATTGCGGCGGTCGCCGGCCATCTCGATGGCGGTTTTGCCGAGGTCGTAGACCACCTCTTTGTCTTTGGATAGATCGCGCATCGCGCACAAGAAGGTGCGCATTTCATCCAGGCAGATCATGGCCAGACGGGCGGACTCGATTGCTTCATCGAGGTAGTCGTTGGGTGGAGAAATCAGGGTGTTGTGGGGTTTTTTTGCGTGGGTCATGCGGGCTCCTTGTGTGGTTGGGGGGATTGAGCCGCGCTGTGCCAAAACGGGAGGGCGGCAGATGGCAAGGTTAGCGAACCGGCTCTAATCTAAACCCCCGCCGGCAGCCCGAAGGCTCCCTACCATCGCCGCCGTGTGTCAAGAACGCAAAAGCCGAAGTATCGGCCGCTGCGATGCTTTATTGAAGATGAGGGTCGGCCCCTCGTGATCGGCGTGCAGGCGCAG
>NZ_JBHSMT010000003.1:0-1222 GCF_042654985.1 Paraherbaspirillum soli
GAATCGAAGAGACGAACGCAAGTGAACCATTATTGAAGCGTCGTAAATGGTATTAGAGAAGTCGTCGAAACCGTGCTTGGCGGTGCACACGGGATAAGTTCAAGGGCAACCTGATTACTGCTTGAGCGGCGACCGGCGTAGAGATGGCGTGACTTCGATTCAGGCTTCGATAAGGAACTTGAGAACCTGTCGTGCCGATGCGAAGGGAGACTTCCAAGTGGGCAGTCCCCACAAGGAACAGAGTACCGATGCGGCGCACAGGGGCAGAAGTACTCGTAGTAGAGCTGAAGGTGCTGCAATGGCACTGGATCGAAGGGGTACTGTCGTTCAGTCTGGTTCAGGCGAACAACTTGAAAGAGGATGATTCGCGTGGAGCGGGCAAAGCCATTTGTAATTTCCAAACAAGAAGTCTGGCAAGCGTACGAACAAGTCAAAGCGAAACGCGGCGCGGCCGGGGTGGACGGCGAGACGATTGCGCAGTTTGAGCAGGATCTGAAGAAGAACCTGTACCGGCTGTGGAATCGGCTGTCGTCGGGCAGCTACATGCCGCCGGCAGTGCGTCGAGTGGAGATCCCGAAAGGCGATGGCAAGAAGCGGCCGTTGGGCATACCGACGGTGGCCGATCGGATCGCGCAAATGGTGGTCAAGAACATACTGGAACCGGAGTTGGAACCGATGTTTCATCGGGATTCCTACGGTTATCGTCCTAACCGTTCGGCACATCAAGCCGTTGCCATAGTGCGGCAGCGATGTTGGCGGATGGATTGGGTGGTGGACTTGGACATCAAAGGGTTCTTCGACAACATTGACCACGCGCTATTGATGAAGGCGGTACGCAAGCACACCGACTGCCGCTGGGCGCTGTTGTACATTGAAAGATGGCTGACGGCCCCGGTGCAGATGCCGGATGGCACGCTGGTGGTCAACGCGGGTAAAGGCACGCCGCAAGGCGGCGTCATCAGTCCGTTGTTGGCCAACCTGTTTCTGCATTATGCGTTTGACCGGTGGATGGATAAGCATTTCCCCGATCTACCGTTCGCGCGCTATGCCGATGACGTCATCTGTCACTGCACTAGCAAGGCGCAAGCCACGATACTACGGCAGGCGATCCAGAAGCGGCTAGCCGAGTGCAAGCTGGAACTGCATCCGGATAAAACCAAGATCGTGTACTGCAAAGATGTGGCGCGGCGAGGGCGGCATGAGGTGTGTAAATTCGATTTCC
>NZ_JBHSMT010000004.1:0-34678 GCF_042654985.1 Paraherbaspirillum soli
AACTTATCCCGTGTGCACCGCCAAGCACGGTTTCGACGACTTCTCTAATACCATTTACGACGCTTCAATAATGGTTCACTTGCGTTCGTCTCTTCGATTCATACCTGATGCAGTTATCTGCACCTTTTACCCTCAACGCTCACCACCAGGGCTCTTTACCCTCGCAGCTTGAGGTGGTTTGTGACCTGCGCCTGCACGCCGATCACGAGGGGCCGACCCTCATCTTCAATAAAGCATCGCAGCGGCCGATACTTCGGCTTTTGCGTTCTTGACACACGGCGGCGATTAGTAAGGTTCGCAGACCGGCCTAATAACCACCCAACTCACCGGCAGCCCGAAGGCTCCCCACTACCACCGCCCATAGAGGACGGAGATAGAAGCGGACGATAGAGCGCATGGCGCGGTCTACGTATTAGTTTCTGGCTGCGAAGCCAGGCCCCTTCTTTTTCAGGGACGGGAGCGACTATAGCCCTTCTTTAGCATTACGGCAACAGACCTGCCGACACGCCGATTCCAAAAAGTCATGGTTCCAACCCTGACATGCGCCCGTAATAAATCAGGAGTACATTTATAGACTTATTTCCACACGGAAATAAAATCATATCTTAACCATAACTGGAGATCTCATGAAATTGACTTTTCGACTGGCGTGTAAATTGTTGGGCAGTGTCGCTTGTGCAGCACCGTTTATCGTGGCAACCCCGAACGCGATGGCTTGGGGCGATGAAGGCCATATGATCGTCGGCTTGATCGCCGATCATTACCTGACCCCTGGCGTGCGCGACCAGGTCAACACCATGCTGGCTGGCGATAACTCCGGTCTGACCAACACCGACATTGCCAGCGAAGCGACCTGGGCCGACAAGTACCGCAATGCGCACCGCGAAACCGCGTCCTGGCATTTTGTGGACACCGAAATACGGGATGGCGACATCGACGCCGCTTGCTTCGGCCATCCAACGCTGCCGGCCGGCACCCCGGCATCGGCAGGTGCGGCTCAGGATTGCGTGGTCGACAAAGTCGATCAGTTCAGCAAAGAACTGCAAGATGCGAACACCGATCCAGCCGAGCGCCTGATGGCCCTGCAGTTCCTGCTGCACTTCGTCGGCGATATGCATCAACCGTTGCACTCCAGCGATGACAACGACCGCGGCGGCAACAACGACAAAGTGTCGGGAACCGGCCTGCCAAAATCGGCCAACCTGCATGGCGACTGGGATACCGCATTCGTCCAGAAGTTGGGGACCAGTCAGGATCAGGTCGCATCGAATCTGATTGCCAAAATCACTGATGCCCAAATCGCCGAATGGCAGCAGCAAACGCCGCGCGACTGGTCGCTGCAAGCGTTCGAACTCGCCAAATCCGACGTCTACGGCAAATTGCCGGCGCCGGACAGCACCGGCAAATATCATCTGTCGGCCAGCTATATCAGCAATGCCAGCAAAGTCGCTGCGCTGCAGTTGAGCCGTGCCGGCGTGCGTCTTGCCAAGATTCTGAATGACGCGCTGGGCGGCAACGCTCCGGCTGATAGTTCGATCTTCGTGTCGCCTTTTGCGAAACGCAAATAAAAGTTGATGTATCGTGGCATCGAGTTCGTTCTTGGTGCCACGAGTTGCCGTTCTTTGACGTAGGGTGGATGAGCGCAGCGTTATCCACCGTTTTAGATGCACCGAACACGGGCGGCACATCCATCGGCGGCGCAATTGCAAATAAGGCTGCGCTCATCCGCCCTTCAGAACGAATGCTAATGGAGTTCGAACCAAGAAACAGCTAGTAAAAGTGACATTGCGAGATCGCCGCGTGCTCTGGCAAAGTGGCAGGCGGCCATACCGAGGGAGGCAGCAATCATGGTTCAGATTTCTGTTATCAATCGTTCCAACACGATTTCGGATCGCGAACTGCACCGTGTCATTCGCGCCATCAACCGCCAGGTTGCCGAAGATTTCGAACCGTATTGGGCCTTCGGCGGCCGCTTGCGTCTGGACGGTCCGACCGGCTGCGATGCGGATCTAAAAGACCTCAAGGAACTGCGCGGCGACGCCATCCTGTACCTGCTGGACACGGCTGCAGCCAACGATGCGCTGGGCTATCACGAGCGCAATCTGAGCGGGATTCCATGCGGCTTTGTGTTCCTCGACGTCTGCAAGCAATTGGGCGACGAGTGGAGCACGGCGCTGTCGCACGAGGCGCTGGAATTGATCGCCGATCCGCTCTGCAACCTGCTGGTGCAAGGCCCCCACCCCGATATCGACGACCGCCGCGTCTATCACTATTTCGAGATGTGCGACGCGGTGCAAGCGCAGAGTTATGAAATCGACGGCGTGCGGGTTTCCAACTTCGTGCTGCCGCAGTATTTTTCCGAGGGCGAGCGGGAGCACGCCAGAAATGATTTTTGCAGCTCCGGATTGACGGCGTTCCACGTCAACCCCGGCGGCTACATCGGCTTCTTCGATCCGGCGACAAACGGCAACGACAAGTTCTTCGCAAACGATGCCACGGCCGTCCAGCGCGCGCAGATCAAGGGCGCACTGCCCACCAGCCGAATTGTTCGGCGGACATCGAACGATGGCGTTCCTACCGCGCGCCCAGCCGACCAGCAGCGGCAGGATGCGACGCACCAGATGGCGTCCGGCGCCGCCAGCGGCGATCCGATCCGGCATGTGGTGGTGCTGATGCTGGAAAACCGCTCTTTCGATCACATGCTGGGTGCGCTGCGCGCCTCGTTCGATGCCGAGATCGACGGCGTCGACCCGCTCCATCCCGGGGTGAATATCGACAACCGCAGCGGCGCCTCGCTGTCGCAAACGGACAATGCGCAAGCTTGGGTCGGCAAGCAATTCAAGGTGCCGCACGAGTTTGCCGACGTCGCCACCCAACTCAGCGGCAATCTGGGCAATTTCGTGAATGCTTATCGCGCCGCCAACCCGGAGGCTTCGCGCGCCGATCTGGCGCAGGTGATGGCCTACTTCAAGGACGGCAGCCTGCCGGTATTGCATACCCTGGCAAAAAATTTCCTGGTCTGCGATCGCTGGTTTTCTTCGCTGCCGGGACCGACCTGGCCCAACCGCCTGTTCGTGCATAGCGGCACCAGCCTGGGCGACGTCCTGATGCCGGATGCGAAGGACCCGGCGTCGATCGGAGAAATCTGGGGGCGCTACACGCAAGCGACCATTTATAACCGGCTGGACGATGCCCGCAAGTCGTGGAAAATCTACCATGACGGTTTTCCGCAGTCGGTGATCCTGGACCGGCTCAAAGCGAAGTTTTTCGGCAGCGCCTATGCGGCTATGGCGGAGTTTCAAAAAGATGCCGCTGTGGGCGGCAATTTTCCTGAGTACGCCTTTATCGAGGCGCGTTATTTCGACGGTCCCAACGGCCGTCAAAATGACCAGCATCCGCCGACCGGCGTGCAGGAAGGTGAACGCTTGATTGCGACTGTGTATAACACCTTGCGCGGTAACGATGCGCTTTGGAAATCGACGCTGCTGATTATTTTGTATGACGAACACGGCGGCTTTTACGACCATGTGGCGCCGCCGCCGACGGTCGCGCCGGACCAGCACGTCACTTCCACGTTCTCGTTTCAACAGCTTGGGGTGCGGGTGCCGGCCATCCTGGTGTCGCCGTATGTCAAACGGGGCGTGGACCATACGGTTTATGACCACACCAGCATCTTGCGTTATCTGTGTGAAAAATGGCAGCTGCCGCACCTGTGCCGCCGCACCGAACCGACGCCCGGCGTCAACGTCATCGGCAGCTTCGCGCATGCCGTTTCCTTGTCTGCGCCGCGCGACGACGTCCCCGGGCCGTTGCCGATGCCCGCAGCAGCAGCCGATGGCAGCGCCGGCAATGTGTTCGACAATGCCAAGGAATCGTTGCTGGCGTTCGGCGAAATGCTGATGCGGCAGAATCAGCCCGAGCATATGGCGGCAGCCGTCGGGCCGTTAACTGAGCCTGCCGCCGGCACGCCGCAGCAGCGTGCCGAGCGTTTGGAAAGCTGGATCAATGATGTCAAACAATGATTAAAACAATAAAGCCGGAGACCCCATGCTATGACTGAAGCTTATATTTTTGACGCTATACGCACCCCGCGCGGCAAGGGCAAGAAGAACGGCAGCCTGCATCAGGTGACGCCGGTGCATTTGTTGGGCAATCTGTTGCAGGCGCTGCAGCAGCGCAACCGGCTCGATACCGCGCTGGTGGACGACGTCGTGCTCGGTTGCGTCACGCCGGTCGGCGAGCAAGGCGCCGACATTGCGCGCATCGCCGTGCTGTATGCCGGCTGGGATCAATCCGTGCCGGGTGTGACGCAATCGCGGTTTTGCGCGTCCGGCCTGGAGTCGGTCAACCTGGCCGCGATGAAGGTGATGTCGGGTCAGGAACAATTGGTGGTGGCAGGCGGCGTCGAAAGCATGTCGCGCTGGGCCATGGGGTCGGACGGCGGCGCCTGGTTCATGGATCCGCGCGTGAACCAGATGATAGGCTTTGTGCCGCAGGGCATAGGCGCCGACCTGATCGCCACGCTGGGCGGATTTTCGCGCAACGAGGTCGATCATTTTGCGCTGCAATCGCAAAAGAAAGCGGCCCATGCGCGGGCCGCCGGCCGCTTCAAGCCGTCGCTGATTGCGGTCAAGGATGTGAATGGCTTGGTGATACTGGAGCAGGACGAGTTCATCCGGCCCGACACCACGGCGGAGGATCTGGCCGGACTGCGGCCGTCGTTCGAAGCGATCGGACAGATGGGGTTCGATGCGACCGCGCTGCGCAAATACACCAGCGTCGAAAAGATCCATCATGTGCACCACGCCGGCAACTCTTCCGGCATCGTCGACGGCGCCGCGCTGGTGTTGGTCGGCAGTAAAGAGATGGGGCTCAGGCTGGGACTCAGGCCGCGGGCGCGGATTGTGGCAACGGCCGTCACCGGATCGGAGCCGACCATCATGTTGACCGGGATTGCGCCGGCGGTACGCAAGGCCTTGTCGCGGGCCAGGATGACGATCAGGGATATCGATCTGTTTGAAATGAATGAAGCCTTTGCCGCGGTCGTCATGCATGCCACGCGCGAGCTCGATATCGATCCGGCCCGGGTCAACGTCAACGGCGGCGCGATTGCGCTAGGCCATCCGCTGGGTGCGACCGGCGCCATGATCCTTGGCACCGCGCTGGACGAACTGGAGCGCAGCGATCAATCCACGGCGCTGATTTCGCTATGCGTAGGCGCCGGGATGGGTATCGCTACGATCATTGAACGAGTTTGACTGAGACGACGAGGCCATCATGACGAGCGTAAATTTTCAAAAAGATGCGGACCATATTGTCACGCTGACCCTCGATGTGCCGGGTCACTCGGCCAATCTCCTGAACGATGACTTGCGCGCATCGTTGCTGGCGGCGATTACCGCGGTCGAAGCCGATCCGGGCATCAGCGGCGTCATCCTGACCTCGGGCAAGAAGGAGTTCGCGGTCGGCGCCGATCTTGAACAACTGCATCGCATCGGCGACGCCCGCGAGGCGTTCGAGCTGGCGCAGCAATTCAAGAGCTTGCTGCGCCGGCTTGAACAATGCGGCCGGCCGGTGGTGGCGGCGATCAACGGCAGTGCGCTGGGCGCCGGGCTGGAGCTGGCCCTGGCCTGCCATTGCCGGATCGCGCTCAATCATCCGAAGGCCAGGTTCGGCCTGCCGGAAGTCAAGTACGGCCTGTTGCCCGGCGGCGGCGGCACGCAGCGCTTACCACGCCTGATCGGGATTGAGCATGCATTGCGCTTGATATTGGAAGGCAAGGAGTTAAGCGCGGAGCAAGCCCGCCAGCACGGCATCCTGCAGGCGCTGGCCGGCGATAAGGAAGAGCTGCTGGCGCAAGCCAAGACCTGGTGCCTGACCCACCCGAAAGCGATGCAAGCGTGGGACGACAAAAAATTCCGCTGGCCCGGCGGCGACACCAGAAGCCCGGACAACGTGCAGCTGTGGACGGCCGCGCCGTCCATCGCCAGCGCCCGGAACTGCGGCAATTATCCGGCTGTCACCAATATCATGAGCTGCGTGTTTGAAGGCGGCATCGTCGACTTCGATACCGGCTGCGAAATCGAGTCGCGCTATTTCGCCGAATGCGTGTTGTCGCCGGCGGCCAAGAACATGATAGGCACGCTGTGGTGCCAGCTGAACGCAATTAACAAGGGCAGATCGCGTCCCGAAGGCTTGCCGTCATCGCCGGTCAGCAAGATCGGCATAGTGGGCGCCGGCATGATGGGCGTCGGCATCGCCTATGCGGCGGCCAAAGCCGGGATCAAGGTGATGCTGCTGGACACCAGCTTCGCGCTGGCCGAGCACGGCAAAGCCGACGTTGCCGCCCTGCTCGACCAGGCGATCGCAAGCGGCCGGCAAACCGCCGCCGGCAAGCAGGCTTTTTTAGCCAGGATCAAGCCTACGGTCGCTTTCGACGAGCTAGCCGATTGCGAGCTGGTGATTGAAGCGGTATTTGAAAGCCGGCCAGTGAAGGCCGAGGTCACGCAAAGGACGGAAGCGGTACTGGCGCCGGGAGCGGTGTTTGCGTCCAACACCTCGGCCCTGCCGATCACCGGCCTGGCGCAGGCCAGCGCGCGGCCGGCCAACTTTATCGGCCTGCATTTCTTTTCGCCGGCCGACAAAATGCGGCTGGTCGAAATCATCGTCGGCCAGCAGACCAGCCAGCAAACGCTGGCACGCGGCTATGACTTCGTGCGGCAAATCAAGAAGACGCCGATCGTGGTCAACGATAGCCGCGGCTTTTACAGTTCCCGGGTGGTTGCCACCTATCTGCTGGAAGGCTTAAAGCTAATGATGGAAGGACAGCATCCGCGCGCGATAGAAATGGCGGGCTTGCAGGCCGGCATGCCGCTCGGCCCGCTGGCGCTGCATGATGAAATCAGCTTGTCGCTGTCGTGGCAGATCGTGCAGCAAGCGCGCAAGGATGGCGCGGCGGAAGGACAGGCATTGCTTGCCCATCCTGCCTATGCCGGCCTGGAAAAAATGGTCAGGGATTATGGCCGCAGCGGCAAAAAATGCGGCATGGGTTTCTATGAATACCCAGCGCATGGCCATAAACATTTGTGGCCCGGCCTGCGCCAAATTTTCCCGCTAGCCGCGCATCAATTGCCGCAACAGGATTTGATCGAGCGCTTGCTGTTCGTCCAAGCCAACGAAGCGGCCAAATGCTATGAAGAGAAGGTGGTGCTGTCGGTGGCCGACGCCAACGTCGGCAGCATTTTCGGCTGGGGCTTCGCGCCGTTCCAGGGCGGCGTGCTGCAATACATCAATACCTATGGGGTCGCCAATTTCGTGGCCCGCGCCAGGCAAATGGCCAAGCAATTCGACGCTTATTTTGCACCGGCCAAGATCCTGGTGGAGATGGCGAAGGAAGGGAAAACTTTCAAGTGAGGCCGCAACATTAGCGGCCCGTCCTGCGATTTTTTGCGCTTCTCTAAGCGATCTTGCTGGCGTCAAAAAACGATGGAATCCGCTGCGCCAGCATCATGTCCCCTTCCAGCTTCAGCTTGCCGCTCATGAATGCGGTGATGCCGTTCAGCTCGCCTTTCAGCAAGGCTTTCAAATCGTCGTCGGCCATGGTCAGCGCGACGGTGGGCGCGGCGGCGACGCCGTCATGCACTGTGCATTGACCGCGGTCGATGACCACGTACATGGGATTGGAAATCCGGTACTGAATGGTGGCGCTGGTATTGCTGGTGGCCGCAGCGTCGAGGGCGGCTGGCATCAGCCGGATGATGTCGTTGACTGTCATGGGGTTTCCGTGAATTTTAAAAAAGTTATTTGCCAATCAAACTTTGCCGTGACCGAATGGCGAGTCGGCGCTTTGCAAAATCGGCATGACCGATTCGGCAATGCTTTTCGGGTGCGAGACCTGGCTGAAATCGCCTATTTCAAGCCACTTTTCCGCCACTTCCTCGGGGCCGAACGGTTGCGAGCCGAAATGATGGCCGGCGGTGCGTTCCCAGCGCAATTTGGCGTGGAAGCCGGCGCCGACTTCAAACAGGCCGCCGTTTTCCTGGCAGCTTTCATGGCACAGATAGGCCGCCAGCGGCGTCACGTAGTCAGGCCTGAGCGCCTCGGCCATTTGCGGCGGCATGACCGTGCCGGACAGGCGCGATCCGGCGATCGGGGCGATGGTATTGACCAGCACGTTTTTAGCGCCGCCTTCAATCGCCAGCGTACTGGCCAGGCCGATCATGCCCATCTTGGCCATGCTGTAGTTGGCCTGGCCGAAATTGCCGTAGATGCCGGCCGCCGAGGTGGTCATCACGACCCGGCCATAGCCCTTGCTGCGCATATGCGGCCAGGCCGCATGCGTGACCCGGAAAGCGCCGAGCACGTGGACTCTGTAAATCAGGTCCCAGTCGTGCTCGGTCATTTTGGCAAAACTGCTGTCGCGCAAAATGCCGGCATTGTTGATCACGATGTCGACGCTACCGAAATGGTCCAGCGCCGCCTGCACGATCTTGTCGCCCGCTTCCACCGAGTCGTAACTGGCGACCGCGGTGCCGCCCATGGCCTGGATCTCCGCCACCACCTGGTCGGCGGCGGCGCTGGATTGGCCGCCGCCATGGACATCGCCGCCCAGGTCGTTGACCACCACCCGCGCGCCGCGTGCGCCCAACAACAGCGCATGCGCGCGCCCCAATCCGTTGCCGGCACCGGTAACAATCGCCACCCGGCCGTCGTAACGCAGTTCATCCGCCATGATTCATGCCCTTTTCTAAAAAATTTCCGTATGTTAATTTCGGATGTTAATTTTAAAATCGCGTCATTTATACAGGGAAGATTAAATCCTTGCAGCGCAAATCAAAGCGGCCATTCGGCGCATATTCGCGGTTTTTTTCGATCATTCAGTCGAAATCAAACGTTGCGCCGCCTATAAAGTCACCTATAGAATCCGGCGTGACAAACCAGCATAGACGAACAGCGTATGACATCGTGTCACTTGATTGTCATATTGTCCATGTAACATTCAAAAATTTTACGGGGTCCCTGATGAAATTGAAATTCAAAGCGATAACTATCGCCTGCGCGCTTGCCACCATGGCTGCTTCGGCGCATGCGGCTACCGAAATTTCCTGGTGGCATTCCATGTCCGGCGTGCTCGGCGACCGGGTCAATGCGCTGGCGGATGAATTCAATAAAAGTCAGTCCGAATACAAGGTAACCCCGGTCTTCAAGGGCGAATACGATCAAGCCATGGCGGCCGCGGTCGCGGCTTACCGCGCCGGAAATGCGCCCGACATCCTGCAAGTCTATGAAGTCGGCACCGCCACCATGATGTATTCCAAAGGCGCCATCAAGCCGGTCTCGGAAGTGATGAAGCTGGCCGGCGAATCGTTCGACCCGGCGGCTTATGTGCCGGCCATCTCCGGTTATTACTCGGCGCCCAAAGGCGGCATGCTGTCGCTGCCGTTCAATAGCTCGACCACCGTGATGTTCTATAACAAGGACATGTTCGCCAAAGCCGGCCTCGACCCTAACAAGCCGCCGGTCACCTGGCAGGAAGTCGGCGCCAACGCCGCCAAGCTGAAAGCCAGCGGCGAGAAATGCGGTTACACCACAACCTGGCAATCATGGGTGCAGCTGGAGTCTTTCTCGACCTGGCACAACGTCGAATTCGCATCCAGGAATAACGGCTTCGACGGCCTCGATGCCCGCCTGCGCTTCAACAGCCCGTTGCACGTCAAGCATATTGAAGACCTGGCCAATTGGGCCAAGCAAGGATATTTCACCTATGCCGGCCGTAAGGATCAGGCCACCGCCAAGTTCTTTGCCGGTGAATGCGGGATCTTGACCGGCTCGTCGTCCAGCTACGCCGATATCGCCAAAAACGCCAAATTCAAATTCGCGATGGCGCCGCTGCCGTATTACAAGGATGCTCCGGGCGCGCCGCAAAACACCATGATCGGCGGCGCTTCGCTGTGGGTCATGGGCGGCAAGAAAAACGAGGAATACAAAGGCGTCGCCAAGTTCTTCAAATACCTGTCGCAGCCGGAAGTGCAAGCCAAGTGGCATCAGGAAACCGGCTATCTGCCGACCACCACCGCCGCCTATGAAATCACCAAGAAATCCGGTTTCTATGAGCGCAACCCGAGCACCGACGTGGCGGTGAAGCAGATGATCGTCAAGACCACCAGCAAGTCGCGCGGGATCCGCCTCGGCAACATGCCGCAGATCCGCACCATCATCGACGAAGAACTGGAAAACGTCTGGAACGGCAAGAAAACCGCGAAAGAAGCGCTCGATACTGCGGTAAAACGCGGCGATGAACAGCTGGAACGGTTTGAGAAGGTCAACAAGTAATTAGCTTTGCCCTGCAGTGCTTGCTCGCACTGCAGGAATTCCCACTTTAGCTGGTAGGGCGGAAAAGCGCAGCCCTTGCAGGGCGCGTATCCGCTGGCAGGCGGATACCGTTCAGCAGGCGGATGGCATGCCATCCGAAACCCCTGCTTCACCCTTCCGCCACGTTGGACACATCGAATGCATGTGGCACATCCATCGGCGGATAACGCTGCGCTCATCCGCCCTACGAACGGTTGCGGAATTTGAACAGGCTCTGAATCAGAAAGTCCCATTTTGGAAAAACGCGCTCGCTTCAAATCTGCCTGCTTGCCATACGCACTGGTGGCGCCGCAGATCATTATTACCTTGTTATTTTTCGTCTGGCCCGCGGTCCAGGCCTTGTACCAGTCGATGCAGTTGCAGGACTCTTTCGGCGGGTATTCGGAATTCGTCTGGTTCGACAATTTCCGCACCCTGTTCAGCGACAGCACCTACCTCGCCTCGTTCCAGACCACCGCGATTTTCTCGGTCCTGGTGGCCGGTTGCGGACTGTTGCTGTCGCTGCTGCTGGCCGCCTTCGCCGATCGCGTGATCAAAGGCGCGGCGCTGTATAAAACCTTCCTGATCTGGCCTTACGCCGTGTCGCCGGTGGTGGTCGGCGTGCTCTGGATGTTCTTGTTAAGCCCGACCTTGGGCATCGTCGCCCACTGGCTGCATGCGATCGGGATTGACTGGGACCACGTGCTGAACGGGCGGCACGCAATGATATTGATCGTGATTGCGGCGATCTGGAAACAGGTCAGCTACAACTTCCTGTTCTTCCTGGCCGGCTTGCAATCGATTCCGAAATCGCTGATAGAGGCCGCCGCGATCGATGGCGCCGGTCCGGTCAAGCGCTTCACCAGCATCGTCTTCCCGCTGCTGTCGCCGACCACTTTCTTCCTGCTGGTGGTGAATATCGTCTACGCCTTTTTCGACACCTTCGCGATTGTCGAGGCCACCACCCAGGGCGGCCCGGGCAAGGATACCGAGATCCTGGTCTTCAAGGTCTTCAACGATGGTTTCAAGGGTGGCGATCTGGGCGGCGCCGCCGCGCAATCGGTGGTGCTGATGACCATCGTCATCGTGCTGACCGTGGTGCAATTCAAATATGTTGAAAAGAAAGTGCAATACGCATGAAAGTGACAAATGATTGAACGTCGTCCCATCCTCGACCTGGTGAGCCATCTGGTGCTGATTCTCGGCGTCCTGATCATCGCGTTTCCGTTGTATATCGCGTTCGTGGCCAGCACGCAGACGGCGGAGCAGGCCGCCGCAGCGCCGCTGTCGCTGCTGCCCGGCACCCATTTGATCGAAAATTACGGCGCGCTGCTGACCCAAGGTGCATCGGGCAATGTTTCCGCACCGCCGGTCGGCCGCATGCTGTGGGTCAGCCTGGTGTCGGCGCTGGCGATTGCGATCGGCAAGATTTCGATTTCGATGCTGTCGGCATTTGCGATGGTGTATTTCCGTTTCCGCGGCCGCGCGCTGTTTTTCTGGATGATTTTCATCACGCTGATGTTGCCGGTCGAAGTGCGCATCACGCCGACTTATCAGGTGGTGTCCGACTTCCACATGTTGAATAGTTACGCCGGATTGACGATGCCGCTGATTGCGTCGGCCACCGCGACTTTCCTGTTCCGGCAATTTTTCCTGACGGTGCCGGACGAGCTGGCGGAAGCGGCGCGGATCGATGGCGCAGGGCCGCTGCGTTTCTTCAAGGACGTCATCTGGCCACTGTCGCGCACCAATGTCATCGCCTTGTTCGTGATCATGTTCATCTACGGCTGGAACCAGTATCTGTGGCCGCTGATGATCGCCACCAACCAGGACATGTACCCGATCGGGATCGGCATCAAAACCCTGATCGCCGGCGGCGATTCGGCAGTCGAGTGGAACATGGTGATGGCCACCCTGGTGCTGGCGATGCTGCCGCCCGGTCTGGTGGTGGTGGTGATGCAAAAATGGTTTGTTAAAGGTTTGGTCGATTCCGAGAAATGATATGGCACAAGTACATCTACGCAACGTAAAAAAAGCATACGGCAAGGCCCCGAAAGCGGTCGATGTTATCCACGGCATTTCGATCGACATCGCCGACGGCGAATTCATTGTGATGGTCGGACCGTCCGGCTGCGGCAAATCGACGCTGCTGCGGATGGTGGCCGGCCTGGAAGAAATCACGGCCGGCGATATCGCCATCGGCGACCGCGTGGTGAACCAGCTGGAACCGAAGGACCGCGACATCGCGATGGTGTTCCAGAACTATGCGCTGTACCCGCACATGAGCGTGTACGAGAACATGGCGTACGGCTTGAAAATCCGCGGCCTGGGCAAAGACGATATCGAAACCCGCGTGCAAAAGGCGGCCAAAATCCTGGAACTGGGCGCGCTGCTGCAACGCACCCCGCGTCAGCTGTCCGGCGGCCAGCGCCAGCGGGTGGCGATGGGTCGGGCAATCGTGCGCGAACCGGCGGTGTTCCTGTTCGACGAACCGCTATCCAACCTGGATGCCAAGCTGCGAGTCCAGATGCGGCTCGAGATCCAGAAGCTGCACCGCACGCTCGGCACCACCAGCCTGTACGTGACGCATGACCAGGTCGAGGCGATGACGCTCGGCCAGCGCATGATCGTCATGAACGGCGGCCGCGCCGAACAGATCGGCACCCCGGCCCAGGTGTACGCCAAGCCGGCCACCACTTTCGTCGCCAGCTTCATCGGCTCGCCGCCGATGAATCTGCTGCATGGAAAACTGGCTGCGGATGGCAATAGCTTCGCGATGAACAATGCCGCGCCGCTGGCCCTGCCCGTCAACCACGGCGCAATCGCCGGCGCCGACTGCATTCTGGGCCTGCGCCCGGAACAACTGAAATTCGGTCAACCCGGTCTTTCGATGCAGGTGGAAATGGTGGAAGCGCTGGGCGCCGATTTGCTGGTGCATGCGTCGGTCGGCGATCAACTGCTGGTGATGCGGGTACCGGCCGCCACCGCAGTAACGGCCGGTCAGCAAATCAGCGCCGGCTTCGATCCGGCGGCGCTGCACTGGTTTGACCCGCAGACCACGCAGCGGATTGAGCTTGCTTAAGGACTCGAACTCCTTCAAAAACAAGTAGGGCGGAAAAGCGCAGCGTCTTCCGCCGTTGGATGTGCCACCTACGTTCGATGCATCCAAAACGGCGGATAACGCTACGCTCATCCGCCCTACTTCTTGCGGGTTTTCTTGTTCTCTTCAAATTGCCCGCGTATCACATCGAACAGATTGTGCCTGTCGTCGGCCAGGTCGATGATGGCCTGCACCAGGTCATGCGTCATCTTGTTGTCTTTGGAAATCTCGCGCAGCGGCCGCAACAGCCGCCGCACTTCTTCCAGGCAGATCATGCCCAAGCGTGCGGCTTCCAGCGCTTCATCGAGGTAATCGGGACAGATAATTTTTTTGTCAGGCGTGATAGCGAAGGTCATACGGGCTCCTTTAGTGGTTGGGGGAGGTAATTGAGCCGCGCTGTACCGGAATGGGAGGGCGGCGACAACAGGATGAGTAGACCGGCCCCAACAATTACCCGTCTCGCCGGCAGCCCGAAGGCTTCCCACTATCGCCACCCAAAGAGGATGGAGATAGAGACGGACGAATAGGCCGCATGGCGCGGTCTATACATGTTGGGAGACAGGCTACTCAGCCTGGTCCCTTCTTTATTCAGGGACAGGGGCCGACTATAAACTTTCTTTAGCGTTCCGGCAACAGTTGGTAGCTTGGGCTCCAAAGCCCAACATTTTCATCTCCGTCGCCACCAAACCTTGGGCTTTGAAGCCCGACGACTGCGAGGGCAACTGGCATACCCTTCCCCAGCATTTTTCCAAATCAGACAAGAGAGCACACGCAGCAAAACCAGAAATTTCTGGCACTCCTCAATATGCCATTACGCTAGCCTTTGCCGTTCGTAACGGAGATCGAACTACATCATCGACTTCTGACACTTGGAGAAAGGCAGATGCATGGATCCGATGGACAAATGGTGGCAGAACCGGCAAGCATGCACCACCGAATGGGATTTCAAGCGGTTGAAATGCCGTCGCTACGATGAAATCATGCGGTACGGGGGCTACTACATGTTCAACTACCACCCCGACGACGACACCCCTGCCAGCCGCGAGCGCATGCGGTTTATCCAACAAAGCAATATGGAAAAACTCGGCAAAGCGCTGTATTACGGCGTGCAACGCCTGCCCGCCGCAGCCAGCGCCCAGGCGTTTGTGTTGACGGACCCGCGCAATCTGGCGATCGCCGCCGGGGTGTTGGCGCTGTGACTCGGTTCGCACGCCACGCCGATAGGCTGGATCGTCGACATCGCCATGGTCGGTGTCGGCGTGGTGGCGCTGGGTGCGACTGCGATGCAGGTTATCTCCTGTTTGCAACGTTTTGGCCAAGGGGTCATTGACGCCGAGGATGACAACGACTTGATCATGGCCGGCTTTGCTTTCAGCAATGCGGTGGTGCTGATCGGGATTGACGTCGTGCTCGCTATTTTGCTGAAGAAGGCGACGATCAAGGTCAGGAGGCCGGGGGCGGCAGAATCGAAACAAACTCCTGAAATAAAATTCATACCGCAGAAGCCGGTGGCGAAGACTCCGGCGAAGGAATTGTCAACAAAACCGGCGACCGTGGCTGGAACGACAGGTAATGAAATAAGCATTTCAGGTTCAAAAATTCATTCTAAGTATCCTGACGGAACGTTAGTTATGGAAGGGCAACAGCCCGGGAAGATTACCGGACCATTGAAGGGTTCAGGAGGTAATACCATTTCGGAGCCGCATACCGTACTTCAATATGACACTTCCAATAGACGAATTTATAAAGGGCGAGAATATGGAAACGACGGGATTCCAATTCGCGATTTAGATTTCACGCATCCAACATTCCCGAATGGTACATTGAGGCCGAATCATACTGTCCCTGAACAACATTTATATATACCGAATGATCCACTGAACCCGAAAGCTGGTTACAAGCGAGGACCGGGACAACCTTTTTAGGAAAAATAATGAAACTATCAATTCCGGCTTGGAAAGCCAACAAATACCTCAGTCTCGAAGAAATACTTTTGGCAATTGGTGATTCATGTAAGCACTTGTACTGGTGTTTGCGTGTATTCGAGGCCTCTACTGAACCTGGCACGGATGCATTAAACGAAGTTAATCCTGAAAAGGCAATGAGCTATTCCAATTTACTCAATTTGGTTACACCAAAATTACAAATCATAGATGGTGAAGCAACAGCTGGTGACGGAAATGTCAGCTCTGAAAGGCGTGTACTAATTCGAGCGGTAGATAGTACATCGTGGGACATAGAAACCAATATTCCCGATGTAATAACGAAAATCAGGCAATCGTTCCCGGAAGCAGAGGAGATCAAGGAGTGAGAAAAGGAAAGTCACGTTTTGTCTGACAATTTCCTGATTTAACGAAGAGAATTATCTGCAACCCGCCGTCAGACTACGCTCCGGCCGCCGCGCCAACATCTTCCTGCCCATAGCCTTGCGCCAATTCCTCCATCGCGGCGATCAGCGCATCGCAGTCATCCCTGACTTTCTGGCTCACTGTCGCGCTGGATTTGAGTTCGGCCCGGATCCGCCCGGATAAGGCGTGGCTGGCGTCGGCGCCGAGAAAGCCGAGCACGCCCTCGATCCGGTGCAGGCGGTCGCGCACGCTGTCGACGCTGGCCTGGGCCAGGGCCGTGGTCAACAGCGCGATATCGTGGCGATAGTTGCTGAGATAAATTTGATGCACGGTTTGATTGCCATGCCTGGACATTTCGCCGCCATGCGGCGCCGACGCGCGGTACTGTTCCCCGGCAGCCGGCTCTGCACTGCCGCCGCGGCACTTTTCCCTGACCGTATTCAGCGCTTCATCGAGATGCTGTAGCGTCAACGGCTTGGTGATGCACAGGTCCATCCCGATTTCCATCGCAATCCACAACAGCTCGCGATCAACGCTGGAAGTGATGCCGATGATAGGCAGTTGCGGCGCCTGCAAACGCAAGCAACGCGTCAATTCCAGCCCATCCATCAACGGCATGTTGATGTCGGTAACGACCACATCGACTTCCCTGTCTTTCAGCTGCATCAATGCTTCGCGGCCATTGAGCGCGACGATCACGGTGCAACCCAGGCTTTGCAATTGTTCGGTCAGGATGTGCAGATTGACTGGATGGTCTTCCGCCAGCAATACCCGCAATCCCCGATGCGGGCGGATGCCGCCGGCGCTCCGTTCCGCCTCGGGCGCAACATGGCCGCTCTTGATGGCGCCGCATGCCTCAAGAATCGACAGCGTGATTTCACGCGGCGCCAGACTGGATACGCGCTGCTGCAGCGGCAGGATCGCAGCAGGCAGGCTGAGATAGCGGGCGATCGAAATGATGCCGGTATCAGGCGCCAGGCCGAGCAGTTTTTCATCCTGCATGTCGGTAATCAGCAAGGCCTGCGGCGGCAGGCTATACGTTGGCAACATCTCAGGCCGGATGACGGTCACGATGCCGTCGAAATGGCGGCAGATGTCGATGACCGAAGCGCTGATTTCCCGTTGACCGAACACTCCGTACAACAATCGCTCGCGCAAAGGCGCATGCAGCAGATCGAGAAAATCGACCCGGCTGTGATCACGCTGCACCGGCAGCGTGAAGCTGAAGCAGGAACCAAGGCCAGGATCGCTGAACACAGTGATATCGCCGCCCATCAAGATCAGCAAACGCTTGCAGATGGCCAGTCCGAGGCCGGTGCCGCCGCCTTGGCGGAGTTGCGTGTGGTTGCCTTGAAAGAAAGGCTGGAACAGTTTCGACTGGTCGCGCTGACTGATGCCGACGCCGGAATCGATGACTTGGCCGCGCAGCAAAAGCTGCTCGCCATCCTCGCTATCCAACTCCAGCCGGATCTGGATCCGGCCCTGATCGGTGAACTTGACGGCGTTGTTGCACAGGTTGCTTAAAATCTGCTCGACCCGGACGTTCTCGAACAGCAGGTATTCCGGAATCGCGGGATCGACATGGAGGAACAGTTGAATCCCCTTCTTTTCGGCGACGATCGCATGCAATTTCGCCACCCTTTGCGCCACCGCTCGAATGCTGCCGGGACGCTTGAAAATCTCGATCTTGTCGGCTTCGATCTTGGAAAAATCCAGCACGCTGTTGATGATCAACAGCAAATTCTGCGCGGAATCCCAGACGCTGCTGACATATTCGCGCGACACCGGCGGCAACTCCATCCGCGACAGCAGTTCGATCCCGCCCAGCATGCCGTGCAGCGGCGTGCGCAACTCGTGACTGACCGATGCCAGGAAGGCCGACTTCGCTTGCTGCGCGCTTTCGGTCGCTTCCCTGGCGCGCTCCCAGCTCAATTCGGTCTGTTTGCGTTCGCTAATGTCGACAAACACGCAAATCTGCACATCCTGGTTGCGCAGCTGGCTTGGCGCATAGTAGGCGGACAGGAATTTGCTGCCCGCCGCCATTTCCAGCGACAGCTCCGCGCGCAGCAGCCTAGCGCCAGCGACCTCGACTTGATGCGCATCGGCATGCGCTGCGAACAGTTGACGTTGCAGCGGCCCCAGCGCACCCACCCGCTCCGCCCCCAGCATCTCAGTCGCAGTATGATTTTGAATCAGCATGCTCAAGCCATCGCGGGCAAACACGCACAAGCCGATCGGCGCCGCATTGATCAGCGCTTCGGCAAAGCGTCTGGCTTCCACCAGTTCGGTCGATTGCCGCTCGGCCGGCTTGAACAGCCGTCGGTCGATCAAAAAATAGAGAGTTACCAGCCCGGCGCCGCACAGCAGCCACAACACGCCATACAGCAGCAACATCGCGCTCAGAGCGGACAGCAATTCGCCGATGGTGATCAGCGACACCAGCGTCCATTGGGTATTGCCCACTGTCTGCGACAGCGTGAGCAGATTGCCGACGCGGTGGATCGCCAGCTGCCTGGCCTCCGGCCAGCTGGGGATCGCTTGTTGCAGCAGTTGCCGATGCTGCTTGTTTTCCGCGCTGTCCAACGGGTTGTTGCTGATGACAGCGCTACCGTCGCGCATGAAGACGCCGAACCGCCCATCCTTGGCCGCCGGCAGCGGGAATTGCGACAGCGGGATCGCGTGCGCATTCACCAGCCGCATCTCGCCCCCGCGAAACACGACCACCGCGTTGAGCACCGCCGGCTGGCCGAGCATGGGATCAGAGTAAGCGCCGCTCCAGAACGTATCGTTACGCAAGGTGGTGATCGGCAGCCGCTGCAAATTGCGAGAGACCTGATCGCATATCGGCTGAATGAACTGGCTGATCTGGCTGATGCCGCTTTTGCCTGCGGCCAGCATGACGGAAAACGCCGGCTGCACCGACAGCAGCCGGCAATCCGCAGTCAGTACGTAGCTATGTTCGATGTACTTGGCGAAAACGCGATTGTTATAACGCAGCAGGGAAATGTAGCTCGACGCCGGCAGCGGCAACGGCGTATTGCGGTCTTCGATATCTTTGCTGTCGCTCAGCAAATAGACAGTGGGAGAAAGCGCCAGATTATCGCTGTCGACGAAGTATGCGCCCTGCCCCAATCGCGCCGGTTCCGCAGCGGGCCGCAGCGGCTGCAGCGACCCGCTGCCGATGACCGCCTCGATGGCCAGGCGCGCCCTTAACAAAGAATCCCGGCTGGTGTCGGCAATCGTCGCAATGCCGTCGTGGACGCTGCTGAATTTTGCGCGCTGGCGCTCTATGTAGCGGTCTATCGCCAGGTGCAGGCCGGCGTAGATGCCCAAACTTAAAATCAGGAAGGCCAGCAGCAGACAGAGCGCCAGAATGCGGCGCGGCGCTCGTACCAGTGCGCGCGTCAACTGGCTCGCGGCAGCGTATTTTCTTCTGTCAATCGCCACTTTCATCCAATCCATTTTGTGCGATGTAGCGCATTAATTGCACATCGGTTTCCAGATTCAGCTTCTCCATCGCCGAGCGCTTATGGTGACTGATGGTCTTCACGCTGCGGTGAATCCGGGCCGCGATTTCGTTGGCCGTGGCGCCCCTTGCCAGGAATCGCAATATCTCGAGTTCGCGCAGTGTCAGGGCTTGTTTGCTGTCTACGCTGCCGCCAATGGTGAGCTGCCGTTCATGCAACAACTCGGCGGTGCTGCTGCCCAGAAAAATCAATCCATTGAATGCCTGCGTGACCGCCTTCGCCAGTTCCATGCTTTTACTATCTTTATGCAGGATGGCGCGCACCCCGAGTCCCAGCAATTCCCGATACAGCGGCGCATTTTTCAGCACGGTCAGCACCACCACCACGACAGCGGGAAACTGGCTGCGAATCTGGCGGATCATCGCCAGGCCGTCGGCTTCGGTTTCGCTGGGCATCGAAAAGTCGGTGATCAGGACGTCGCATTCGACGTTATTGAGCAGCAAAAAAAGCGATCGAGGATCGTGCGCAAGACCGATCACGGCCATATTCGGCGCTTGTTCCAACAGCGTTTTCACGCCGGTAAGAAAGATGGGGTGGTCATCCGCCAGGACAACGCGAATCCTGCTCATCGCTTGATTTCTCCATGCAGGGAAGTGATTTGATGATGGTGCATGCCTGCCACTATTCCCGATATTCAAGCTGGCGCTCGGCTTGATGTTCGGCTTGATGCTCGGCCAGATACACGAACGCATCTTCCGCCACCTCGATCCGAATCCGCGTGATGCCGGCGGTGGCGCCCTGCGCAGTCAGCCAGTAACGGCTCAGGCCCGGCAGTATCCGCTGCTCGATAAAACTGATCAGCATGCGGGCGCCGGTCTCGGCCACCGGGCAGCGGCTGACGATGTGCTGCACCACTTGCGGGCTGTATTCCAGTGCGATCTCGTGATTGCGCAGCATGCGCTCGCAGATGCGGTCCAGATGCAGGCACACGATGCGCGACAGGGTGGCGTTCATCAGCGGCAGGTACGGCACCACGCACACCCGGCCGACAAACGCCGCCGGGAAGATTTTCAGCAATTCCGGTTGCAGCACATCGCGCAAGGCGTCGGTATCCGGCATCGGGTCCGGGTCTTCGCACAAGCCGGCCAGCAGTTCGCCGCCGACATTGCTGGTCAACAGCAGCACCGTGTTCCTGAAGTCGATCCGACGGCCCTCACCGTCTTCCATCCAGCCTTTGTCGAACACTTGATAAAACACTTCGTGGACATCGGGATGCGCTTTCTCGATCTCGTCCAGCAGCACCACGCTATACGGACGCCGCCGCACCGCTTCGGTCAGGACTCCGCCCTCGCCGTAACCGACATAACCCGGCGGTGCGCCCTTCAGCGAGGAAACGGTATGCGCTTCCTGGTATTCGCTCATATTGATGGTGATCAGATTCTGCTCGCCGCCGTAGAGAGTGTCGGCGATGGCCAGCGCGGTTTCGGTCTTGCCGACGCCGGACGGTCCGACCAGCAGGAAGACGCCGATCGGCTTGCCCGGGTCGGCCAGATTGGCGCGTGCGGTCTGGATCCGCTGGCTGACCAGATCCAGTGCGGCCGGCTGGCCGATCACCCGTTGCGCCAGCCGCGCCGGCAATTCCAGCACGGCGTCGATTTCATCCTGCAACATGCGGCCGACCGGAATCCCGGTCCAGTCGGCGACGATGGCAGCCACGACCGACACATTGACTTCGGCCTGGATCAACGGTGCATCTTGCTGCAGTGCGGCCAGCTCTGCTTCCAGCTCGCGCAAGGTCGCCATGCTGGCAGCTGCGTCCTCATCGGCAGTAGTTGCCAGCGCTCGGCGCGCTTGCAGCAGGTGCTTGGTCAGCGCCATTTCGACTTGCCAGCGTTCTTCCAGCGCCTGGGTTTCCTGTTCGATGTGGCCTATTCTGGCGCGCAGCTTGGCCGCCTGTTCCTGATGGTCCTTGCCCAGACCTTGTTCCTTGTCCAGCAAGCCAAGTTCGACTTGCATCGCGTCCAACTGGAAGCGCAGCATTTGCAAGGCTGCCGGCGGCGCATGCAAAGTCACGGCGACCCGCGCGCAGGCGGTGTCGAGCAGGCTGATGGCCTTGTCCGGCAACTGGCGAGCGGGAATGTAGCGGTGCGACAGTTTGACCGCGGCAGCGACCGCCTCATCCAGGATCCAGATGTCGTGATGCTTTTCCAGCGTGCCGACCAGACCGCGCAACATGATGATGGCGTTGGTTTCTTCCGGCTCCGGTACCTGCAACACCTGGAACCGGCGGCTCAGCGCCGGATCTTTTTCTATATGACGCTTGTATTCGCTCCAGGTGGTGGCGCCGATGGTGCGCAGGGCGCCGCGCGCCAGCGCCGGCTTCAGCAGATTGGCGGCGTCGCCGGTACCGGCCGCGCCGCCGGCCCCGACCAGCGTATGCACTTCGTCGACAAACAGGATCACTGGCTGTATCGAGGCCGCAGCCTCTTCCAGCACCGCCTTCAGGCGCGCCTCGAATTCCCCTTTCATGCTGGCCCCAGCCAGCAATGCGCCGACATCGAGCGACAGCAGCCGGACTTCGGCCAGCGCCGGCGGCACTTCGGCGCGCGCGATCGCCAGTGCGAACCCTTCGACCACCGCGGTTTTGCCGACCCCGGCCTCACCGCTCAGCAAGGGATTGTTTTGCCGTCGGCGCAGCAGGATATCGACCATGGTGCGGATTTCATGCTCACGGCCGATCACCGGATCGATCTTGCCTTCGCGCGCCAGCTGGGTCAGGTCGGCGCAATAACGGGCCAGCGCGGATTTGCCGGAACCGTTATCCGCCATTGCGCCGCTGGCCTCGCCGGGCAGTGCGGCGGGCAGCCGGCTGCCGTCAAACGCGGCTTCATCGCTTTCGATCGAGCCATGGACGATGGCCGGCAGCAAGTCCGCCAACTGTTCCACCGGGATCGCTTGAAAGGTCGGCGAAATGCCGAGCAGCAGCCGGCGCAATTCCGGCGTCGACAGCAGCGCCAGCAACAAATGCCCGCTACGCACCTTGTGCTCGCCGAACTCCAGCGTAGCGACCATCCAGGCCCGTTCTACCGCCGCTTCGATGTGATGCGAAAAATCGCTGATCGAGCCGGCGCCGGCCGGCAACTGGCTCAGCGCTTTGGCGAAGTCCTGCTCCAGCGCATCCGCCTCGATCTGAAAATGCCGGGCCACCCGCTTGAAGTCGGAATCGCCGGACTGCCAAAGCTGATGCAACCAGTGCACCAGCTCGACATAGGGGTTGCCGCGCAATTTACAAAATGCGGTTGCACTTTCCAGATTCTTGAAAAGCGTGAGATCGAGTTTGCCGAACAAAGCTTGGCGAGAGATGGCCATAGGAGATTGAATTAGTTTGAATACAAAATGAAGATCGGATACGGACGCAAGCCAAGCTATCGCGCGCACCGTGTTATGAAATAGACAAGCGCACAAATGGTACACAAGGCGCTTCATTTAAAAAATCAGATAACTCTGAAAAGTAATGATAAGAATCCGCTCCGCTTGCATAAGAAGCGCCGCAATCCTGATCGGGTGACGAAATTGCCGTACGCATAGATGCAGCAATTTTCAGAAAATTCTTACCTTTCCGCGCTGTCCTGCTCGTCATAATTCTCGTTTCTTGCGCGTGAATTAATCCAACGGGAACACAGTAATGAATGTTGAATTGCTTGGTCATGACGGGCAGCCGGTAAATGACGGTGACCTGATTGCATTGGCCGGACCGCAATCGCTGCGCGACCTGCGGCAAGCGCCGAATGCTGACGTACGAGAATGGCGCGATACCTCGTTTGACAGACAGGCCTGGAGCAACGACGCGTCCGGCACCACTGCCGATGCATCCGACCCGCTGGCCGCCCTGTGGCTCGAATATCGGCAGGCGCTGATGCACCGCGAGCGCGCAAGCGCGCACGACTTGAGCAGCAGCGACCGATACCGCGGCAGCCCGGTTCCCGACGATCCGTTTGCGCCGTACTCCGAACGCTTGTCGGGAGGATCGTTGCTGGAGGATCTGCTCGGCGCGCAACACTTGTTCGGCGCGGTGGTCGCCGAACTGGATCGGTTCGGCGACCACACCCTGTTTGCCGAGGAACCGACAACCGAGATCCTGCGCCTGCTGGCGCCGCCGGGCGCAGCCATCCAGCCGAATCCGCCTGCTGCGCAACTGGCGCAACGCGAACATCACATGATCAGCATGGATAGCCATTTCCAGATTTCCAGCAGCACCACTGACGCCAGCCGGGAAGCAGCATGAGCCGGCCTGGACAGCGGCAACGCCACATCTATTTGCCGACACTGATAGATCGCCTGCAGGACGACGCCCCCAACCGTCTCACCGAACGGCCGCAAGAGTATGCCTTCGATGTCCGCGGCATGCGCGCCATTGTCCAGCGCGATCTGGCGCTGTTACTGAATACCACCAACCTGAGCGATCAAATTGACGAACAGCGCTTTCCAGCGGCGACGGCATCGGTGCTCAACTACGGCGTGCCGACCTTGTCCGGCAGTTATGTCGCCGATCGCAAATGGGAGCAAATCGCCGCGTTGATAAAAAAGGCAATTCTGGATTTCGAACCGCGATTGATTCCGGAATCGCTAACGGTCACGCCGCTCAACGACGCCAGAAATCCCAGCCGCTACAACATCTTGATGTTCGAGTTGAACGGGCTGGTGCACTGGTCGCCCTATCCGCTTGAATTCCGGATCCAGAGCGCGTTCGACCTGGAAAACGCCAGCATAAATTTGCAACAAGTCTAATTAGCCGAAAGCATTCGATGGATTCCAATTTTCTCGACTACTACAGCCGCGAACTGAGCTACATGCGGGAAATGGCCGGCGAATTCGCTGCCCAGCATCCCAAGATCGCCAGCCGGCTGGGCATGCAGGGCATAGAAATTGCCGATCCCTACGTGGAGCGAATGATCGAATCGTTCTGCTTTCTGTCGGCCCGCACCCAACTCAAGCTGGATGCGGAGTTTCCGCGCTTTACCCAGCGCTTGCTGGAGGTGATCTATCCCAACTATGCGGCGCCGACGCCGTCGATGGCGGTGGCGCGGATGCAGCCGAACAAAATGCAAAGCCACCTCAACGGCGGCTTCAAAGTACCGCGCGACAGCCAATTCGAGGCCACCATTCCGGCCGGTGAACAAACCGCCTGTGAATTCCGCAGCAGCCAGGACGTGACCTTGTGGCCGATCGAAATCGTCGACGCAAAATTGACTGCGGTGCCGCCGGACATCCCGGATATGGGACGTCACCTGTCGCCGCACATGCAGTTGCGCGGTGCGCTGCGCCTGCGCTTGCGGACCATAGGCGAAGCGAAATTTTCCGAGCTTAAGGGACTGGATCGCCTGCCTGTGTATATCGGCGGCGACGAACGCATTGCCTCGCATTTGTTCGAACTGATCCATGCCGGCAGTGTGGCCTCGGTGGTGCGCCGACATGGCGCCGCCCGCGGCGACGGTCATGTGGTCGGCAAACAAGCGGTCGAATTCGAAGGCTTGCGCGCCGATCAAGGCTTGCTGCCATTGCAATGGAACACTTTCCACGGCCACAATCTGCTGCATGAATATTTCGCCTGCCGCCAGCGCTTCTATTTCTTCGCGCTAACGCAGCTGGCGCCGGGACTCGCGCACGTCAAGGGCAACCAGGCCGAAATCGTGATTCTGCTGGATCGCTTGCCGATGGAGCTGGCGCCTCATGTCGATGCTTCCCGCTTCCAGTTGTTCTGCACCCCTATCGTCAACCTGTTTCCCAAGCGTATAGACCGCATCGCAATCAACCGCGCCTTGACCGACTTCCATGTGCTGCCGGACCGCAGCCGGCCGCTCGACTATGAAGTTTTTTCGGTGTCGCGCGTATTCGGTCAGCAAGCCGAAAACAAAACCGAAGTCGGCTTCAATCCGCTCTATCAAACCCTGCATAGCGACACCGGCAATAGCGGCCGCTACTTCTCGGTACGACGTGAACAGCGCTTGTTGTCCGACAATGCGCGCAAATACGGAACCCGCACCTCGTATACCGGCAGCGAAGTCTTTCTGTCGCTGGTCGATCAGGCCGAAGCGCCGTATGCAGACGATATCCGTTACCTGTCGGTCGAGGCGCTGGTGACCAATCGCGACCTGCCGCGCCTGGTTCCGAGAAACGGCATCAACGATCTGAGCATGCCGGACTCGGTGCCGGTCGAAGGCGTCACGCTGGTGCACCCTCCCAGCGCGCCGCGCGCACCGTTTGCCCACGGCGAGACGGCCTGGCGCTTGATCCGGCAACTAAGCTTCAACTACATGCCGCTGTCCGACCTCGATCACAGCGAAGGCGGCCAGGCGCTGCGCAACATGCTGCGTCTGTTTGTAGCGCACAACGAGCACGAGCAACATGCCCAGATCGACAGCCTGGTCGGCAGCAAAACCGAACCGGTGGTGCGGCGCCTGCCCGGCCATGGCCTGCTGGTATACGGCCGCGGCGTGCGTTGCAGCCTGACGGTGGATGAGACCGGTTTCTCCGGCGCCAGTCCGTACCTGTTCGGTCTGATACTGGAGCAATACCTGGCGCGCCATGTCTCGATCAACGTGTTCACCGAGACCGAACTGCATTCGATGCAACGCGGCCTGGTCACGCGCTGGCCGGCGCGCATGGGCGGCCGGGGGGCGGTATGACAAGCATGAAAGTGCCGCGATGAACGCCCCGCTCCCCGCCAATATCGGTCTATCGCTCGAACCGGAGGAATTGAACGCCTGGTTTGACGAAAAAGCGCCCTGGAATGCCGGCTTCCTGAGTTTGTTGCGGGCCGTCGCCGCCCGCCATCCGGCCATGCCGCTGCCGGGCACCGCCAGTCTGCCGCGGGAAGAACCTTACCGCATCGGTCAACAGCCGTCGATGGCATTTGCCCCGCGTGAAATCGCCTCGCTGACGCGCCGCCACGGCAAGCTGGATATCCGCTTGCTCGGACTCGGCCTGTGGGGGCCGCAAGGGCCGTTGCCGCTGCACCTGACCGAGCTCGCCTATAACCGTGCCGAAGGTCATCAAGACCATACGCTGGTGGCATTCGCCGACCTGTTCCATCATCGCGCTTTATCGTTGTTGTACCGCGCCTGGTCGTCGTCGCAGGCCACCGCCTCGCTGGATCGCGGCGACGATGAAAAATTCTCGTTCTATGTCGGCAGCCTGACCGGGATCGCCCCGCAAGAAGCGCAACATTCGTGCCTGCCGACCCATGCCCGGCTGGCCAGCGCCGCCCATCTGGTGCGCGAGGCCCGCAATCCGGATGGCATCGCCGCCACGCTCTCCTATTATTTCGGGGTGCCGGTGGCAATCGAGGAAAGCATCTTTCAATGGGTAGCCATCGCCGCGGCCGAACACAGCAAGCTCGGCCGGCCCGGCCCGGCTTCGGTCATGGGGGAAGGCGCGCTGCTGGGTGAAATGATCCCCGACTGCCAGCATAAATTCCGTCTGGTGGTCGGCCCGCTGGAACTCGACCAGTACTTGCGCTTTACGCCGCACGGCGCCGACTTGCCGACCTTGGTCGAATGGGTCCGGTCCTTCATCGGTTACGAGTATGCGTGGGAACTGAAACTGCTGATCAAGCCGCGCGCCGCGCCGCCGGCACGCGCCGATACCGCACAAAAACTCGGCTATTCGACCTGGCTCGGCCAAGCTCCGGACCTGCAGCCGGTCACCGGCATGGTGTTCGAGCCGGAACAATACGACATCCGCACTTCACCTGCTCACCATCATGAATTCAATTAAAAAAACCATTGCATTACGCTACCCCGACCTGCTGGAGCCGGTTGCCGCCGACAGCCCGTGCGGCCCCAACCTGGAATACGACTCGGCCTTCATCATGCTGCTAGCCGCGACCGCGCCAAAATCGGATAGCCAGTACGGCGACTTCGTCGGCACCCCGGAACCGATCAACTGGGCCGACGTCGAGCGCGATTGCCGCGCCCTGCTGATGCGCAGCAAGGACATCCGGCTGCTGGTCCTGCTGATGCGCAGCCGCATCCGGCAAGACGGCGCAGAAGGACTGCGCGACGGCCTGGCGTTGCTGCAAGCGATGCTGGAGCGCTATCCGCAACAGATACACCCGGCGCTGTTCGACGACGGCGAGCACGATCCGGTCATGCATGCCAACGCGCTGGCCGGGCTGGCGGAGCATAGCGGCATATTGGCCGATATGCGCAACATTTCTCTGCCCAAGGCAGCCGGGCTGCAATTGCAACTGCGCGACCTGGAAAAATCGTTCGCACTGCCGCGCCAGAAGGATGCCATGCCGCCCGAAGCTAGCGGCCGCCTGCTCAAGGAACTGACTGCCAAGCGCGACCGCCAGTTGCTGGCGCTGACTGAAGCGCAGCAACTGGCGGCGCACATCACAAGCACTGTCAATGCCGCCTTGGGCGACGATGCGCCTGATCTGGGCATGCTGAACTCCTTGCTGCAACCGTTCGCGCCAGCCGGCAACGAGACCGTCTGCGCCGCCCAGCCGGCTGCCGCAAGCGACGCCGAACCGGAGGCAACGCCACAGCCGGCCCAGCATCAGTCAATGACAGCGGTGCAAAACCCGGAACACGGCGCCGCAACGGTCAGCGCCGCACCGCAGCCGCGCAGGGATCGCTGGACCGCACTGGCCGCGCTACGGGATGTGCGCGACTGGTTCGAACAAAATGAACCAAGCAGTCCGGTCATCGTGCTGCTGCTTCAGGCGGAACGCATGGTCGGCAAAAGATTCTCGGAACTGGCGCACATCATTCCTGCCGATTTGCTGGCGAAATGGGATACAGCGGATGAATAAACAACCGCATGAACGGCATATCAAGATCCGGCGGTCATCGTCAAGCTCGGCTTTACCGCATTCTCGATGCCATTTATTGTCATTTAATTGGAACCTGACCATGAAAAAGACGCTCGCCCTGCCTGGTTTTATCTGTCTTCTACTTGCACAATCAGCGTTCGCCGAATGCAAAATGAAGGCGGGCGTCGGCACCATGCAGGCCAGCGTGCTGTTCCCGAGCCCAATCATGATGCCGTCAAACACGGCAATTGATAGCGTGATAGCCACAGCCTACAGTGGCGCCTGGCCGACATCCATTTATGCGATTTGCAGACCCGGAGGCAGCACAACCTACAACATTGTCAACATGGGGCCAGAAATCCCGGTGTCGCGCGTTTATCCGACCAAGCTGCCCGGCATCGGCATCAGAATCACCTCGCAGCAAGCCGACGGCGGCTCGGGCTTTCCGGCCATCGACAAAGTACTCAATATTTTCACCAGCTGGCCCGACCCCAAGTCACTCGCGTTTACTGCCGGCTCCAATATGAAGGTGGAACTCATTAAAACCGGTCCGTTTATCCGTCCCGGCACAGCCATCGAAGGCGTGCTGGCCAAACAAACCCTGGACAGTGGAGAAATTGCGTCGGAAGTCAGAAGCAATCGGGTAGAAATCAAGGAAGCAAGCGACTGCGTCGTTTCAGCGCCTTCGCTCACCATCGACTTCGGCAGCTTTGGCCCAAAGACTTTTATCGGCGATACCGGCCCGGCGCAGCCCATCAATTTCAGCGTCAAATGCTCCGGCGGCAGCGTGGCATCAATCACCGCAACCTTATCCGCATTCCCCGATGCCGGCAATGCTAATGCCATTGCCATCAACGGCACCGCCCGAGGCATGGCAATTCAAATCTCGGACAAGGAAAGCGGCAAGATATTGCAGCCGAACAATCTCACCAGCGTGCTAATCAAGCAGGCTGGCACGCATGGCACGCCGGTCGATTTCCAGCTGAACGGCACAGTAGTAAAAAACGGTCGTACGCTAGCAGCCGGCCCATTCGGCGCAATCGCCACGATTAATCTGATGTACAACTAAGAACCCGTTCGAAATCTGTCAACAATGCAGAATACGATTTTTGTTCAAATTGCCAGCTATCGGGATCATCAACTGCTGCCCACCTTAAGCGACCTGATCGAGCAAGCCGCGCATCCGGAATTACTGCGTATCGTGGTGTGCTGGCAGCATGCGGAAAACGAAACGATCAGCGATTTCCTGCAGCAAGGCTACATCGCACAGGGCAGCGAACAGAAGCTGGGCGACACCGTACACACTCTCAGCTACCGCCATGCCGGCATCCAGCTGATCGATGTGCATTACCTGAAAACCCAAGGCGCGTGCTGGGCGCGCAATAAAATCCAGCAACACTACCGCGCCGAAAAATACACGCTGCAACTCGATTCCCACCACCGCTTCGTCCCGCGCTGGGACAGCTTGCTGATCGAGATGCTGGAATCGCTCAGGGAGCACAGCCCCAAACCGTTATTGACGACCTATCTGCCCGCTTTCGATCCGGATAATGACCCCGCCGGCCGCGACTGCAATGTGCGCAAGATGTGTTTTGATCGTTTCACCGCGCGCGGCGTGGTCCTGTTCCTCTCGGGCGCCGTCGATAACTGGCAACAACGCAGCCGGCCACTACGGGCCCGGTTCTATAGCGCGCACTTCGCCTTCGCCGACGGCCGCTTTGCCGAGGAAGTCCAGCATGATCCGGAATATTTTTTCCACGGCGAAGAAATCTCCATCGGCGTCCGGGCGTTTACCCACGGCTACGATTTGTACCATCCGCATCGGCTGGTGGCCTGGCACGAATATCTGCGCAAAGGCCGAGCCAAGGTATGGGACGACCATACCACTCCGGCCAAACAGAGCGGCGACATTGCCGAAGACTGGGTCGAGCGCAATGCCAAATGCCACAACAGAAATCGCGTCCTGTTCGGCATGGATGGCGAAGATCCATCGCAAATCGATTTTTGCAAATACGGTTTCGGCAACAGCAGAACGCTCAGGCAATTCGAAGAATATGCCGGCATCAGTTTCAAGCATCGCGGCGTGCAACAAGCGGTACGGGACAATATCGACCCGCATCCGGACTGCCGGAATCATGGTTCTGAGGAGGAATGGCTCGGCACGCTTTCCCGTTCCAATGAAATTCGCATATGCATACACAAAAACGATCTTGGCGAGGTCCTTGACGATTATGCGTTCTGGTATCTCGGCATTCACGACACTGCCGGGCTGGAAATCCATCGCCGCGATCTGAGCCGGCGTGAAATCGATGCGCACTTGCGCCAGGATTGGTGGATTTACCGCCTCGCTTTCATCTCCGGTCTCGGCAAGATTCCAAAGAGCTACACCGTTTGGCCGTACCGTAGGTCCGACGGATGGGCCAACAAGACCGAACGGCCGATCGAATTGCCAACGGTATAGAAGCGCACGCCCGGTCCAGGATTTCCGTTCACCGGATTTTTCAAGAATTTTCTGATCACTTTGCCGCCGCTCAGCGACGACAATTAACGGCAATTATGAAAAATTCTATTTTTATCCAGATTGCCAGCTATCGGGATCATCAACTGCTGCCCACCTTAAGCGACCTGATCGAGCAAGCCGCGCATCCGGAATTACTGCGTATCGTAGTGTGCTGGCAGCATGCGGAAAACGAAACGATCGGTGATTTCCTGCAGCAAGGCTACATCGCCCAGGGCAGCGAACAAAAGCTGGGCGACACCCTGCACACACTCAGTTATCGCCATGCCTGCATCCAGCTGATCGATGTGCATTACCTGAAAACCCAAGGCGCGTGCTGGGCGCGCAATAAAATCCAGCAACACTACGACGCCGAAAAATACACGCTGCAACTCGATTCCCACCACCGCTTCGTCCGGCACTGGGACAGCTTGCTGATCGAGATGCTGGAATCGCTCAGGGAGCGCAGCCCCAAGCCGCTATTGACGGCCTACCTGCCTTCTTTCGATCCGGATGACGACCCCGCCGGCCGCCAGAATATGCCTAGCAAAATGAACTTCGATCGTTTCATACCGGAAGGCGCGGTATTTTTCCGGCCGTCCGCCATCGGCGACTGGCAACAACGCAGCCGGCCACTGCGGGCCCGGTTCTATAGCGCGCACTTTGCCTTCGCGGATGGCTGTTTTGCCGTTGAAGTCCAACACGATCCGGAATACTTTTTCCACGGCGAGGAAATTTCGATCGGCGTTCGGGCGTTTACCCATGGCTACGATTTGTATCATCCGCATCGGCTGGTGGCCTGGCACGAATATCTACGCAAGGGCCGGGCCAAAGTATGGGACGACCACACCACTCCGGCCAAACAGAGCGGCGACATTGCCGAAGACTGGGTCGAGCGCAATGCCAAATGCCACAACAGGAATCGCATCCTGTTCGGCATGGATGGCGAAGATCCATCGCAAATCGATTTTTGCAAATACGGTTTCGGCAACAGCAGAACGCTCAAGCAATTCGAGGAATATGCCGGCATCAGCTTCGGGCATCGTGCAGTCCAGCAAGCGGTTCTGGATCGGGCCGAACCGGAACCGGACTATCGCAGCTACGGCTCGGATGAGGAATGGCTGAACACGCTGACGCGTTCCAACGATATCTGCATTTGCATCCACAAGAACGAGCTCGACCAGATTCCTGACGACTATGACTTCTGGTATATAGGCGCCCATGACGAGCATGGACATGAGATCCATCGTCAGGATCTCGACCAGCAACAGATCAATCGATACCTGGATCAGGAATGGATCATTTTCCAGTTCGTTTTCCTGTCCGATCCGACCAGGATTCCCAAGAGCTACACCGTTTGGCCGCACAGCAAGTCAAGCGGCTGGATGAAAAAAATCGACCGGCCCATCACTTCTTAAAACACCCCGCTCGCGAACCGTCCCCGGAACCATGACCTCCCATTCAACTCGCTCGCTGCGTGCCCTGTTGCGCGACACGGCGTTGCAAATTGCGTTATTGCCGCAACAGCCCGGCATTCCGGCCATGCCTATCTGGCGAACTCGCTGCGGCATTCTTATCGCGCAGCTACGGCTCGCCATGCGCGAAGCCGATTACGACGAAACCTTGATTGCCGAAGCCGCTTATGCGCAATGTGCGCTGCTTGACGAAGCCGCGTTGCGGCATTTGCCCGACGACCAGCGTCGCGAATGGCAACGAGAATCGCTGGAAATGCATTTTTTTTCCAGCGACGAGGCCGCCGACGCAATTTATCAACGCCTGGAAAGCCTGCTGCGGCAACCCGCGCCATCGGCCGAGCGGCTGGCCCTGTATGACTTGGTGCTGGGCCTTGGTTTCGGCGGCCGCTATCCGGACCAGGATGACGCCGGCCGGCAGCGCCTGGTTGCCGGACTCGTTCGCGCCATGCAGTCCGGTGAGCCAACGCCCGCATTGCCGACTCGGCCCGGTGTCCAGCGTCGGCGGCTACCGGCTCGCGCCATCGCGCTATTGGGCTGGAGCGCGCTTGGCATCGGCGTCAGCCTGATGCTCTGGCTGACACTGGAGCGGCAGCTCGGCCACAGCACGCAGCGCCTGTTCCAGCTGCAGACCGTAGCTGCCGGCATGACACAGGAGAAATGAACGTGCGCCCTTCCTATCCACTGCCGGCCTTGCTGCTATGGGCTGCCTTCCTGTCCATCGGACTGGTCCTGTTCTGCCTGCCATTGACGGCCTCGGCCCAATGGTCGACCACCGTCGCCATCCTGCTCATCACAGTGCTGGCTTGGTTTGCAATCCGGCGCAAATCCGCCACGGCTACGCATATTAGCAATAGCGGCGCCGTATCGATTGCACCGCAATTGCCGGTGATCCTGGTGATCGGCCCGCATGCTTCGGCCTTGTTTGCTCATAGCGGCCAGCCGTCATCGATCAGACAACATGCCGATGCCATCTGGCTGCACGTCGACAACCCGGCGCAATTGAGCCAGGCCATCGCCTCATTGCACGCCACCCGGCAGCGCTATCCGCAGGCCGCGTTGCTACCCCTGATGCCGGATTGCGGCCGCGACGATGCCGTATTGCGCGGCGAGTTCGCACAATGGCAGCGAGCGTTGGCTGACATCACCCATCATCCCGATTGCACGCTTCCCTGTTATGTCGCGATCTATGCGCAACTGGCCGGGCAACGCGGTCTGTACGCATCGACGACGGCCACCTGGCTGGGAGAAACGGCAAATCCAGATGACATCCAGCGCGGCAAGCGCGATCTGCGGCGCAGCATGCAGGCGATCCGACAGCGGCTTGAACGCAGCACGCTATCGGCCTCGCGGCCGCTGGACGCCGGACGCAACACACTCGGCCTGGCCCTGCTGGACTGGTTGCACGACAGCGCGTTGGCGACGACGCTTACGGCGCTCACCGCTACTGCGCCGCTGGTGCCGGCCGGCGTGATGCTGGCCGATGTAGCGCTCGCGCCAAACCGCTCCGGCGCCTGGTCGCGCTGGTTGGCCGCCAGAAGCGGACTGCAACTGCCAGTCGGCACAACCAGCGCCGAAGCGCTGCCCTTGCCGGCTTTTCTACCATCGCAGTCATCGGAACCTGCCGCACCTAGCGCGTCGCCATGGTGGCGTGCCGCTTGCCATGCGCTATGGCTGTCCCTGCTGGCCTTATGTCTGGCTTTGCTCAGTTCTGCCTGGAACAACCAGCAACTAATCCAGCGCCTGACGGATAATCTGGAGCGTTACTGGGCGACGTCGGATGCGCAGTCGGATGCCAAGCGCGCAGCAATGCGAACACTGCTGCAGGACCGCTCGGCACTGCAGGAATACGCGCAACTTGGCGTCCCTGTCCGACTAAGCTGGGGCTTGTATCGCGGAACGGCCCTGCTGCCGGTGCTCGATGGTGCGATCGCCAGCTATCGTCCGCCCGAATTGACCAGCGTCACGCTCGATTCCGTGCTGCTGTTCGAGACCGGCAAGACCGCCCTCAGAGACGGTGCGGCGCAAGCTCTGCAGCAAGCGTTGATGCTGATCCAACGCAACCAGAAAAAGAATGTGCTGATCGCCGGCCACACCGACAACATCGGCTCCCCCGACAGCAACGTCGCGTTATCCGAAGCCCGCGCCCGCGCGGTACGCGACTGGTTCGTCAAAAAATCCGATCTGCCGGTCACGCATTTCGCGATCCAGGGTTACGGCGACAGCCGTCCGCTAGTCGGAAATGACCGCGAGGACGGGCGCGCTCGCAATCGGCGGGTGGAAATTTCACTGATACCTGATCCGGGCGCGCACTGAAGCCGGGGCGGCAATCCGGCAATATTGGCACCGGATGACTGTGGCGCATGCCTCGCCTCCGGAATTGGCGAGCTTGAAAACCCTGCCGTAGATTTGCAGGGAGGACCATGAAGGCCTCCCTGAACCGACTACGCATCACTCCATGAACTCGCCTGTACCTACCAACGGACTATCGGCGATCATAACGTTCCTATAGGCGGGTCCGTGTCCGTTGGTGTTGGTGTTGGTGTTGGTGTTGGTGTTGGTGTTGGTGTTGGTGTTGGTGTTGGTGTTGGTGTTGGTGTTGGTGTTGGTGTTGGTGTTGGTGTTG
>NZ_JBHSMT010000004.1:34853-108351 GCF_042654985.1 Paraherbaspirillum soli
CGGCTTCGATGTACCATTCCCCGGCGGCTTGAGTTGCGGCCGGCTTCTGGTGTCGACTCCCTCATCCCCGCCTGGTTTGAACTTGAACCACGGGAACAGCCCCGCCAAGCCTATCAAGCCCAAGTCGCCCGCCAGCCCGCCGTTGCCGCCGCTGCAAGCGCCGGCGCCACCGCCTTCGTTCAAATGCAATTCGGAGCCTTGAACGTAAGTGGCGGCGGCGGCCGTGACATTGACGGCGCCAGCGGCCACGACGTTGACGCCAGCGCCGCCGACCAGGTTGACGCCGGCCATGCCGCCGATGTTGACGGCCAAGCCGTTGATCGTGATGCCCAGACCGTTGAGCATGATGCAGCCATCGCTCTGCAGCACCAGCGAAGAAGCGCCGCAGACCAGGCTGATCTCTTTACCGACGGTCAGCGCGTAGCGGCCATTGACCTTGTTGGCGCTGCTGCCGCGGATGTGGCTGGCATGCGCCTTGCCGAAACTGTATTTGGCGTTGCCGTGAGTGCTGCTGTACAAGCTGCCGCCGACCACGATGTCCTGGTCTTTGCCGACGCGCAGTTTATGGTTGCTGCCTATGCTGTGGGATTCATCGTTTTTGGTGAGCCGGGACATGTCTTTTTCGGCCTGGACATAAAATTCCTCGGCGCCGCTTTTGTCCTCGAAGCGCAGCGCATTGTAATTACTGCTGCCGCCTTTGATCGAGCGACTCATGACGCCGCTCTGGGTGGCGTTGCCGGGCAGCTGCCACGGCGGGCTGGTGAAATTGTTGTACAGGCTGCCGATGATCAGCGGCCGGTCCGGATCACCGTTGAGGAAATCGACGATCACCTCCTGCCCGATGCGGGGAATGAAGATGCCGCCGAACCCGCTGCCGGCCCAAGCCTGGCTGACCCGGATCCAGCAAGAATCGCTGTGGTCGTTGCGGGCGTAGCGGTCCCAGTGGAAGCGCACTTTGACCCGACCGTACTGGTCGGTAAAAATTTCTTCGCCGGCCGGGCCGACCACGATCGCGGTTTGCGGGCCGTGGGTGAAGGGTTTGCGTATCACTCTTGATGGCCGGAATACTTTATTGGTTGGCAAAACAGAAAACGTACTCTGGCATTCATAGCTGCCCTGGCCGCTGGACTGGCCATTGTCCTGCAAGTGAAGCGTCGCATGCACCAACAGATATTCACGGTTGGCCTTTTTCTGCGGATGATTACTCAGTTTGAAGGTGCAGCCGCACACCATGCCGCGCAAATTGCCGCCGCCGTTGGAGATATTGCCTTGCGCTCCCTCTCCCTCCATCCAGGTCCTGACCCGCATCTCGCCTTCGTGCCGATTGCTGTAGTCGCCCGGCCATTGGTAAATCTCGGCCATGTTATGGGCGGTATTGCGCGGCTGGATGCTGACCGCTTTCAGGTTGGCGCGCGAACGTTCGAAGTCGTAATCGCTGGTCACCCATTGACCGCTGACCAAAGCCTCGGCCGGCGTGAATTCTTGAATGTACTCTTCGTCGATCTTGTGGCCGGGCGGGTAATAACTGATTGTGTGGTAAGCCTCGCTGCCAAACGGCTGATGCGCGCCGACATGGTCGCACAACACCAACCGGTGTTTGCCTTCCGAGTGCTCGAAGAAGTAATAGATGCCCCATTCTTCCATCAGCCGCTGGATGAAATCGTAATCGCTTTCGCCGTACTGCACCTGATACGACAGCGTCGGATACTTGGCCGTGTCCAAGCGCAGCTCGGCGGCATATGGATAGTCCTTCAACACCTCGTCGATAATTTGCACGACGGTCTTGTCCTGGAAGATCTTGTAGTCGCTGGTACGTTGCGCCAGCGTCAGCCAGGGTTCGATAATGACTTCGTAAGTGGACTGCCGCTCACCATGTTGCTTAAGCCGTGCCTTGCTGATCAGGCCACTGATCTCGCGCTTGCCCTTGCCTATATTGCCAAGCAATCCGCCGCCAATGCCATCAAGTTCAATCGCGACTGTCGCCTCCTGGCCTAGCAGCGCTTTCAGGTTGATGCTGGCAGTGGCATCTTTGGCGATGCCTCGATTGTCCGGGGTTTTCAACGTGATCGTGTATTCGTAGAGCTCGGAAAGATGTTCTGTCCCTTTGATGCTAAAAAAATGCAGCGCGTCGATGCCAAGCAACTTGGGCATCGACGTGCAATAAAAAGCGGCCGTCTTTGTCATGAATTTTTTAGGGAAATAGTTGTGTCGAATGATTGAGATTGCGCATCTTTCCCGCCCGGCTATGACGCGTCCTCATCGGCCAAGGCTTTGGGAAGGAAGATATTTGCTTTATCGCGAATTTCTTCCCAGTGCGCCAGCGTTAGGGAAGCGCTGATTAATTCAGGATTCAAGAAATCGCTGCTTTATAGATCAACGACTTATGCCTCGCTCTGAGGAGGAAAATCGAATAAATCAGCGCTTCCTTAGGGCAACGTTCCGAGGAAAAGCATAAATGGTAAATAATAATTCTCTGTCATCTGTAATTGAAATTTCCATAAATGGATTTGTCGTATCGCTTTCCTCGTACACACACAGGTACGGATACGTGCTGCTTATATCTCCAACTTTTTCAAAGATAAGTGTAGTCATGATTATTTATTCAACCTTCCTAAGGAAGCACTGATTAATTCGACTCTTCCCTCCGTCGTGTACGTAACCCATTGATTTATATAGATGAGAATTTTGCAAAAATGAATAAATCAGCGCTTCCCTAGAATAAAGGTGCTTGAACTGTTTCTTTTTTCTCACTCCTTGATCTCCTCTGCATCAGGGAACGATTGCCTGTTTTTCGTTTTACATCCGAAATTTTAGTTTCAATGTCCCAGGATGTACTATCCACCGCTCGAATTAGGGAAGCCCTGATTTATTCGATTTTTCTCGTCGGAGTGAGGTATAAGTCGTTGATTCATAAAGCAGCGATTTCTTGAATCCTGAATTAATCAGCACTTCCTTAGTGCACGCCTTTCAGAGCTGACATTTCCATCACCAGCTATTGCTTCACCATCTATGATTTGTAATTTTGGAGTAATCAAATTGAGCAAATCGGAATAAATCATCGGTTTTTCAGGATTAACGTCGTTTAATGCACCGTGCCAGGTTCAGTAGAGGCTTCGGATACACGCAAACACCAGCACAAGTCCCTACATGAATCACCAATTGTCAAAAGTATTTCTTCAAGACTAAAGTACTTGTCGGTTTTCCAAGCCGGAATTGATAGTTTCATTATTTTAGAGATCGTACTCTCGCCTACAGTAGATAAAACCGTCAAGACAATCGAGCGCGCCAAATGAGCTGCTGCTGTATTGGCAATCAACTTCTATATGAGCGATCATATCCAGGCTAATGGAAGCGGAAATATTTGTCGCTACAACTTCAATACTTTCATGATCCATATCCAATGGGATTCTATCCAGGTAATATCGAATTGTAAGGATTCGATTATCGGATAACGCAATTGCGACGGCTCTAATCGAAGGATAAATCTCCCCAAGCAAAGCACGCCACACGCATACAATTAACCAATCAGGTAAATTTTTATTCATCTGTTTCTTTCTATGGTTATTGGATTAGTCGGAACGATATGCGCCCCATTTTTCCCCGAATGAATTGTTCCATACTGCGTAGTTAATCCAGATCCGGCATCAATTCCAATTGGATGCCCAAAATCGACTATGGGCTGTCCTCTTGATCCTGTGCCAACAACAGTGTATTTACCGCTATGAACTCCATTTAGCATTTCTTGCGGATTAATATCGCTGTTAATGCTACTACGCCCAGGAATGTCCTCTCTGTATTGGATTACTGGAAATGACGTGCGCCCAGTTTTGTCAATTTCATACTTCGCGTTATCGAGATTCACCATTGTAGGCATCGAGATTGGCATGCATTCGCTCAATAATGTATCGAGCCAGTTGCGCATACACTTCAACAGGAGGCGTATCACTCGCCACAAATTGAACACATTTCAGTTTGTAGTTTGCGTCTAATTCACGATTCGCTTGTTCCACACCCTTCATGACCCAATGCTGTACATCGCTTGCCTCAAGCCTGATAGGCTCTTCGGCATTTAGCATGAGGGGCTCAACATAGACTCCTACAACTTCAGTTTTTTCAGCAAACGAAAGGCCAAGATAGTTATGCGTTGGACCAGTGATGCTAACTACTTTAAAGATAATTCCATCTGTATGAAACTGCATAGTGCTTACTCCAAAGGTGACGGATAGCGGCTCTGCGCCGCATTATGTGAATTATTGTAGCTCGGACCATATTTACGCATAAACCAAGCTTCGGCAGTCTCATGTCGTAATAATTGAATATCAGCAGGAGTATATTTCCCGGCTCCCAAACGTTGCCAAGAATTGGCTATATCTAGGTTAGAGTCGAATCGTTTCATTTCGCTGGGAATGCCTAGACGTTCATAGCGGTCAAGTAAATGTTCTTTGTAAAAAAGATGGTCTTTGACCTTTTGAATATTCGACGGTTTGATGCCCGTGTTCTGGGCAATTGTTCCCACATCAGAAGTACTCGCACGAATAACAGAATACGCTTCGTCTGCTGCTGATGCTCCCCCACCCGCTCCCGTTTGTCGTAATCCCGTATTTTCCCCAGGGCCTCTCATTTTTACCGCAAGGGCCGGTGTCGTCGGCAGTGTCTTCATCGGCCCCTGCGGTGTAACTTTAACGTCTGGCACTAGCTTTGCTTCTGCCGCACCCGGCCTCCTGACCTTGATCGTTGCCTTCTTCAACAGAATAGCCACGACAACTTCAATCCCGATCAGCACCACCGCATTGCTGAAAGCATAACCAGCTATGATCAGGTCGTTGTCATCCCTTGCATCAATAATCCCTTCGCCAAAACGTTGCAAGTAGGAGATAACTTGCATCGCGGTGGCGCCCAATGCCACCACGCCGACGCCGACCATCGCGATATCGACTACCCAGCCGATCGGCGTGGCGTGCGATCCCAACCACAAAGCCAAGACCCCGGCGGCTATCGCCAGGTTGCGTGGATCCATCAAGGCAGCTGCTTGCCCGCTCGCTGCTGCGGGCAGGCGTTGCATGCCGTAATACAGCGCGCTGCCGAGTTTTTCGGTATTACTTTTTTCCATAAACTGGACGCGCTTGCGTAGTGCCGGAGTCGCGTCTTCAGGGTAGTAGCCTAGTGTGTAGGCACTGCCTCGCCCCATTATTTCTTTGTAATAGCGGCATTCCAGTCGCTCGAAATCCCATTGCGTCGTACAGATCTGTCGGCTCTGCCACCATTTGTCCATCGGATCCATGCATTCGCCTTTTCTCAAGAGTGTGACTCAGTGATGTGTCGGTCCTGGCCACGAGCGACATAGGCTAGCGGAAGAGGACATTGAGAAGGGCTAGAAATTTCTGATTTTGCGACGGCGGGATTACTTAGCAAGCGATGCCGTGGGCCTCGTCGTTCCAGGCACTGACCCGCATCTCGCCTTCGCGCCGATTGCTATAGTCGCCTGGCCATTGGTAAATCTCGGACATATTGTGCACAGTGTTGCGCGGCTGGAGGCTGACTGACAACAGCGATGACCTTCCTGAACAGTGCAGACGATGATGATTCCCCTCGCTTTATTGGCTTCGCTGATAGTCGTTGAAATTAAGAACAAAAGACCAACCGATGTCTTTGTTTTCGCATGAGATTGGAAACATGCGTGTCTTACCCGCTCCGGAACGGGTGTAATCGATCTGGCAACGATCACCTACTTCCAGCGAATATAAGATCTTTATACCGTTATCATCGCCGTACACTTTTCTCTCTCTTTCCTTGCCAGTGATTATGATCGCCGTTGCACCTGCACTGATTCTTGGCGTCGGATACAAGACTTCCGTATACGCCCAATACGAACCCCAAGCAATGGCGCCGAGGATGAGTAGAGCAACGATGTCATCTCGCTTCAGTTTCATTTATGGTTTCCTCCAGCCATAGGGATAGATACGAACGTCTTTGATCTTCGCATCACGCCGGCTGACAAGGCCATTCATGATCGATAACAGCCTTGCTGGCGAGTCCGTGATTGGTTGTTGAATTTCTACGCCAATCAAACACAAAGCACCCTGAACAAGGGTAGTGCAATTGTTGTCGATCAGCGAATAAGGCACGTCGTCAGCGTCGTAATTCAACGGAAAAAGCACTTATCGGCGTTGTAGATACTCATGTTTCGCTTGCGCTATCGGAGCGTGCCACCGGATCTTTTTGGCTACGCTTCCGATGCGCTTCTTTTCTACGGTGACGCGAAGAACCTCGGCGTTGTTCCGGCTGAGTAGGCATCGCGACGTCGGCTCCGGCGCCATCCATCATCCGCTTGCACTCCAGGACGAAGCTGCGGCACAAGTCTTGCAGTCGTCGAGCCGGCGGCAGACCGCGTCTGCGTAAAATCCTGAATGTTTTCGCTGAAAGCAATGGCGCCGGTTGATTGGGTGCGGTGTCGCAAAAATGCTCCCTGCAGGCATTCATGATTTCGGCCAACGCCTAGTGCGGAATGCCAAAATTATCGGCAAGACGAGCGGTACGCCACTCCTCCGCCCACCATGGCCCATTCCGGTTATCCCGTCGCGCAACCTTCTTGACGACGGAATAGGAAATAAAAAAATGTCGAACCTTCGTTTGGATCTCGTCTACATAAAATCGACTAACCTGATTCCAGTGCGTCAAAACAAGTCCTTTACCCAGACGGTAATGTAAAAAACCATCTGCATTAAGCTCTAGCGTCATTGGTTTGATCAGCCCCCATAAAGATAAAAGTCCGCACGCAAGGAAAAAGACCTCGCAAATAAACGCCATTAAAAGAATAAGAAATGGCAAAAAATCGTCCGCCTGCCAAAACTGACCGGATTTCAGGGACAGGACAAAAGGTAATGAACAGAACAGGGAAAGACAGAAAATATAAGCGCATTTCACACGGCGCATTCGCAACACAATAGGCAGCGCGACAGAAATTTTCTCATCCGCATCATTTCTAAAGACCAGGCTGGAGATCGACTCCGACGGTTGTTGAGAAGGCATAAGCAAATTGGGTTGGTTGAACAGTGCTGCGTGCATCCATTGACGGCGGTCGTCCTTGCGACCTACTGCAGCACTGTTGGCAGAGGCAAGCCTAGTCGCCAATAAAAACATCAGGCGAGCCTTCGCTAACAGTAGCGCCGCAACCCAATTGGTCGCCGACGCGGGCGGCCGGTTTGCCGTTGATGAAAACGCTGCGGGAGCCTTTGATTATCGATTGGCTGCCGTCGATGTTGCAGTTGGCCTCGCTGTCGACGAAGACGGCCGGCTTGCCGTTGATGAAGACGTTGGACGAACCTTTGGTGATGGTGCCGCCGTGCGAGATGGGGTCGTCGACTCTGGCTGCTTTGGGCATGGCATGACCTTTCTTGGTGGGTGGGGAAACTGGCTAACCGGCTGCGTTATAACGGCCCAACTCAGGCCACGCTGGTCGGACAATGAAAATCCTTCAGCAAGTTGCTGGTGAATGGATTCGGCAAGCCGCCGGTCACCAGGTCGAGCACCGCATGCCGGCCGTCGAACGTGAAGTCCACCGCCAGCCGACTGGCGGATGCTGTCTCGATGATGCGGCCGCGTTCCAGCAGGCGGAACAGCGCCCATGGGCCATTGGTCAGCACGCTAGAAGTGTCCGGCCGGACCCGCGGATTGGCGCTGATTTCCGCCATCGCGCCGCCGCGCGGGCCGGGCCAGTTGATCGTGAACGGCAGCACCGGACCGTGCGCATAACGGTTGCTCTGACCGTCGATGTCGATTGCCAGCTGGGTGATTTCCGGATCGAGCGAGGCGACTTTGACATCCATTTTCCAGGACAGGCGCTTGGCGCCCGGGTCGCGGAAGAATACTTCGCGGATCATGGCGGCACGCTGAAACGCGCCCAGGTCCGGGCCGTGCATGGCGCCGGCAGCGCTGCCGGCGGTCTTGTAGCGCCACGGTTTGCTGTTGGTATCGACATGGCCGGCCAGGTTCTTCTGGAAAAAATCGTCGAGCAAACCGCCCGCTGCGAAGACCCGTGCGAAATCCTCAATGTCGACTTCTTGCTGGCTGGCGACGAACGGGTATTTGCCTTCGATCGCGCTGCGGCAGGCATTGCCGATGCTGGCTTCCATCTGCGCCGACAGCAGCGCACCGACGCCCTGGTTGATCTTGTCGGTAGTGCGCTCGGCGACGCCGGCCAGCACCGCCTTGAATGGCGCCGGCAACTTGGCCGACTCCATCCGCAGCTTGGCGCCGATGTCGGCGGCGGGCGGCAGGTTGTTGGTCGATAGCGCGTTATCGGCCACCACCAGCAAGGTGTACTGCTCGTTGAGCAAGCCGATGATGGCATCCAGCTGCAAGCCTTTATCGCCGGCCGCCGCCGTCTTGGCAGTCAAGGCCGGACCGCTACCGGTATCGGCCTGGCCGGTGACCACTTCACGCAATGCGGCAAAACGGTTGTCGACCAATTCCTTTTCCAGTTTCTGGCCTTGCCGCAAATTGAGCGTCTTGCCGACGGTATTGGCGGTTCTGACGGTGCTGGATTTTTTCTCCAGCGCACCTAGCGCCATGTCGGCGAGCGTGCTGCTGGCGCTGTCGTCGGCGACGGCCGGCACGGATAGCGAAGTCTCGCGCGAGACGGCCCGCGCCAGGCGCGACAACGGCGAATCCGGCGCCGCCAGGATGCGCAAAGTCTGCACATCTAGCGCCAGCGAACCGCTGCTGCTATCGGCGCTGCTGGCGAGCGGCCGGATATCTTCCAGAAACTGCTGCCAGTAATTGCCGTAGTCGGTCAAATACTGACGCCGGATGTCGTCGATGATGCCGGCATTGGCAGCGCCCTTGCCCGACGCCGCGCTGGCCAGCCGGGCGCCGACGTTGCGCCCCATCACCCATGCATCCTCGGCTTGCGCCTGGCCGACGAATTCGGCCAGGCGCTGATTAAAAACCTGGTGATAGCCGTCGTAGGTATACAGACCAGGAACACCGTGTTCCTGCGCCTTGCTGGCACTAGTCATCGTAAGCACGGTGCTGGTTTGCGGACCGATCGCGCGTGCCAGCGTGAAGTTCTCCGGGGCTTCCTTTTCCATCGCGGCCTTAGCCCGCTCGTACAGCCGGCTGGAGACCGGATTGCTGTTCAGGAAAGCACGCGCGCGCTGCACCAGGTCTTCATTCTTGGCGGCCGCAGGCGCGATCCAAGGTCCGTCGGCCAATAGCAGGTCCAGGTGTTTGACCATCGCCGCCCGGTCGCCGAACGCGGCGGCGCTGTCGGCCCGCTCCCAGTCGCGCAAGACCCAGGTTTTGACCGTATCGCCGTTGAAACGATTCTGCTCGTACAGCATCAAGTAGACCGTCAGCGCGCTGTAGACGGCATCGGCATTGCCGGCGTCGATCTCGGCGGCCAAAGCTGTGTCGATGCGCTTGACGATGCGCGGCAGCAGCAGTTGCCGTTGCAGCTCAACATAGGTGTGTTGCGCAGTTGCAGCCACGCCGGGTGCGGTATACAGGCCGTAGCGATAGCTGCCGCCCGGGTGCTCCAGATCCAGCTCTTTATACTGCGGCAGTGCCTGCGCCGCGTTCAGCACCGCGGGCACGGCGTCGGCGCTTGGCGCCTTGCGGAAGGCTGCGACTTGCGCCGCCAGTGCTTTCGTCTTGCTGTCGACGGCCGCCAGATAATGATGGTTGTTGTTGAAGCTGAGCGCCAATGCACTCAGCAGCCAGATAAAGAACGCAATCGACAACAGGTGACCGCCCGTGCGCAACAAGCGAAAGCGCAATTCCCAGCGCATATTGGGCCGCACCAGATGCGACTCGGGAATGATCAACTGCTGGAACAAATTGTGCAGGAAATAGCTGCGGCCGGCGCCGCTGCCTGGCGCAGCATGGTCGTCGACCATGGCCACATTGTTGGCCCTGGCCACCCCGCTGTGGAAGCGCTGAGACAGCGTGCTGCGATCGGCCGCCACCGTTTTTCCGGCCTGGGCCGCACTGGTGAAATAGACGCCGCGCAAGGTGGTATGCAGCTGGGTGTTGTCGTAGCGCGAATCGAGAAACACCTGCTCCAGCAGCTGCGCCAGCGACACGGTCAGGCTGCGGAATTCCTGCGGCAATACATGCAGTTTCCGGCGCCGGAGGTATTCGTATTCTTCCACTATGCGTTGGTTCACCCCGCGCTCCAGGCGCTGCTCGAGCAATTGCAACTCCTGCTCGCAGCGTGTGCGCAGGCCATCCTGATCGAAGGCCAGCGTCTCTTTGCGGTAAGGCAGGGTAAAGCCCCATACCTGGGCGCGTTCAACCGCGCTCAGCGTTTGGAAATACTCGGCAAAGCCGGACAACAGATCGAGCTTGGTCAGCACCACATACACCGGAAAGCGGATCCCGAGTTGGCTGCGCAGTTCGGCCAGCCGGGCCCGCATCGCGGCCGCCAGCGCGGTACGTTGCACCGGCGATTTGCCGAGCAGGTCGGCGACGCTGACCGTCAGCAGCGCACCGTTGATCGGCGCCCGCGGCCGGTATTTGCGCAACTGTCCCAGAAAAACCCGCCACTCGGCGGCGTTGGCGGCCGCCAGCTCTGGCTTTGTCTGTTCGTCCTGCTCGGTATAACGGCCGGCGGTATCGATCAGCACGCTGTCGTTGGTAAACCACCAGTTGCAATTCTCAGTGCCGTTTCTGGCCTTGATGACGCTGGCCCCCATTTGCTCGGCCAGCGGAAATTGCATGCCGGAGTTCAGGATGGCGCTGGTCTTGCCGGCGCCGGCGCTGCCTATCACCATATACCAAGGCAATTCATACAAGTAGCGCCTGCCCTCGAACAGTCGTCGCACGCCGCCGGTATTACGCATTTGCTTCAGTTGCTGCACCGCTGCCGCCACCGCCGAAACCACGGCCAGGATGCGAGCGTGTAGCGCTGCCGCCTGCCTGCCTGGCCGCTTGCTTTTGCCACGCAAGAATTTTCTCAGCAGGGCTTTATCGGCGCGTATTGCGTGCCACCGACGGTACAAGTAAAAAGCGGCATAGCAGAGCACAACGGCGACAATCAGCAGCTCCCTCACCCACGCCGGCGCCAGTGGCTTCATCTCGCCGATCGTCAGCAACGGCCCGGCGTGCCACAGCAACAGGCACAGCGCGGCGATACCGACCAGGCTGACCGGCTTTTGCAGCAGCAAACACAGCAGCAAGGCCAGCAGCATGACGATTACGGTGACGCGCATGGCGACGCCGGCCAATGGATGCAGGACGCCGAATCCCAGCAGCGGCCCGATGAACCAGACCGCCGCCGCCAGCAACACCAGAGCCAGCAGCGCCAGCATCCGGCGCGAAAAGAAAAAATCGACTACTTTTTGAAAATAAGACATGCCAGGTTCCTGTTACTGGGTGACGACGATTTCAACCCGGCGATTGCGGGCGCGCTCCGCGGCCGTGGCATTGCCGGCCACCGGCAGCGAATCGCCGCGGCCCAGCGCTTCGATCCGGTTGCCGGGCGTACCGCGGCTTTGCAGGTATTGACCGACAAATGCCGCGCGCTTTTCCGACAGCACCTGGTTGTTGGGAAATTCAGCGGTGCGAATCGGTTGGCTGTCGGTGTGGCCGATGATGCGGACGTGGCCGCCAACCCGCGCCACTTCGCGCGCCACCTTGTCCAGCGTCGGTTCGATCTCCGGGCGCACCTGGCTCCGGCCCGCCACGAACATGGTGTCGCCCTTGAAGGTCACGACACTGCGGCGGGCATCCTCGGCCACCGTCACCAGGCCGCGCGCAATTTCATCCTTGAGCAGGATCGCCAAGCGCACCTGCGGCAACGGCTGCGCCGGCACCGAGACCGGCTCTTTGGCGATCGCCAGAATGCGCTGCTGCAGCGCATTGCTCATGTCCAGCAATTGATACTGGTACCAACAAAACACGCCGAACAGAATCAGCGCGAAAAATGAGGCGGTGGCCCACACCGGCACGCTGCGCAACAACGGCAGACGGCCGGCTCCCTCGCCGCGCCAGTGCGGCGACAGTTCCGGCGGCACGGTTTCGCGCGCGTTGCCGATCAGCGTCAGCAGCCGCTGGCGAATCTGGTCGAGATGGCGGCGGCCGTCCTCGATCACACTATAACGGCCCTCAAAACCGAGTCCGAGAATGCGGTAAAGGACTTCGAGCACGTCGAGGTATTCTTGCGGATCGGTCGCCATGCGGCCGATCAACAGGAAGAATTTTTCGCCGCCATCGCTTTCGCCTTCGATCTCGATCAGCAGGCTTTTCATTGCCCACGCGCTGCCGCCACCCAAATTGTTGCGATTGGCGGCTTCATCCAACGCGGTGCAAATGCAGAAGCGCACCGCGGCCATGTGCTTCCACGACAAGTCGGCCTTGTCGCACAGCGTTTGAAACGCTTTTATCTCGCGCACCAACATCTCGCGCAGACAGTTCATTTCATCCAGATCCTTGACTTGCGCAGGCATCTCGGCCAGTGCGCGCAGCAGCGGCTGAGCCGCTTCCAGCAGCGGATTGGCGGCGGCGGCGACTTGCACCAGGCGCAGTTGCATGTCCGGCGGCGGATCGAAGCTGTCGATGTTGAGTACGACTTTCGGCTTGGGGGCCGCGGTGGCGTCAGGCGTCGGCTCTGGCAATGCTGCCGGCGGTGGTGCGGCTGCCGAGTCATGCGGCTGCGCTTCTGGGGGCACATTCATTGCAGCAACCGTCTCCATCATGACCTTTTCCGGCGAATCCACGGACTTATTGTCTTTTGCGTCGGCATCGCTCATTGATTACGCACTCCCCACAGTTCCAGCTTGAGTTCGGGGAATTTTCCGGCGATATGCATCGCCAGTCCGCCATGTTGCGCAATCTGGTCCCAGAACGGACCGCTGCGGGCCAGTTCGAAATAAACATAGCCGGCGTTGAACGGAATTTGCCGCGGCGGCACCGGCAGCGCCTGCAGCGTCAGGCCCGGCAAGTGCGAGCGGATCAATTCCGGCAGGCGCTGCGGCGGGCTGATCTTGGCTTGCGCGGCGAATTGCTGTTGCAGCACGTCGGCCGGCATTTGCGCACCGACCGCCAGCACCAGACTGCTGTAACCGGCCAGTTCGCTCGGCAACATGGACGCGGTGCGGATGCCGTAGGCTTGCTCCTTCAGCGCAATCGGCTGCGCAGCGCGGATCAGGACCTGATGCAGCAGAAACGTGATGTCAGTCACCAAAGGGAAGATGCAGGAGTAGATATTGGCGTGATCGTAGCTCTTCACCACCAGCGGCCGGCGCGTCTGCGGCCGCACGAAAGTCGACAGTTCGCCGGCCAGCATGGTCAGTTGCCGATACAGCTCGACCGGCGCGATGGCGCCGATTTTACTCATATGGTCCAGCAAGGGCTCATAGCGGTTCAGCATTTGCAGCAATAGGTAGTCGGCCACTTCGGCCCCGGCGCCGGCCTTGCCGTCACTGCCGGACAGGCGTGCAGCCAACGCCTCGGCCCGCAATTTGGTCAGTCCGTGCAACTCCGACACCCATTTGCGCAACAAGCCATTGGCGCCATAACCGGTCACCGGCGGAATATGATCCTCGCCATGCAAAGTGACAGCGCCGTCAGCTTGCAGCGCCCTCACCCGCGTCAGCGCGATCCCGATCCACGGCCCATTCAGCTCGCTCTCGGGCAGCAGCTGCAGTCGCAGGTGCGCCAGTTGCACCGGCTTCGGCCCCTGACCGATGGCATTGCTGTCTCGCAGCTCATGGTCGAATCCGAGATAGCGCGCCAGCGCCCTATCCCGCTGGTCGAAAGTGGTTTCTTCGGTATTGTCCAGGCGCAGCGGGGTTGCCAGATAAATCACCTGATTCTGGTGTTCGGGAGCGATGGTGAGCGGCGGCGGCGGCGGCGTATGGCCTGGCACATCGAATGGCGTACCGTCGGGAAATATCCCGCTGCCGCTCTGGAATATCAATTTGCCGAGGGCGAGTGCGTCATGGTCGATTGCGTATTGGCTAAAGCCCCAGAAAAACGGGCTTAACGATTCCGCGCGCTTGTGTGCGAAATATTCGAGATAGCGCTCCTGCTGCTGAAACAATTGCGGACGCAAAAACAGGCCTTCGCTCCACACCACCTTGTTGTACCAACTCATCTTGATTAATCCAGTTCTGTGATCGAAATTGTTTGCTGATCGAGATAGATCTTCAGCTTTGCCTTGTCTGCCGGGATCGCTGCGCGGTACCAGGCAGCGTCCGGCGCAGCGGGCAACTTGTAGGTAGCGCGCCAAACCGATTTGCCCAAATCGCGGAAACCGGCGAGGACTCCGATGGTGGTGGCTTGCGGATGCGATTTGCGGCGGATGGTCTGCTTGTCGCCGGGACGCAGGATGAATTCATCGGTGACCAGCGCATCGGCGCCCAGCACCTTCACGCCATCGTCCTGCAGCGAAAAAAAGTCCGCCGAATCGAAAGTGGCGGGAGATTTCAGTTCAATCACCCGCACCATGATCGGCGCCGGCCGCCCCTGCTGATCCGGGTTGACCGCGGCGCTGACCTCGATCTGAAATTCCAGCCTGGTTTGTTCCTTGATCGGCGGCGCGGTGCTGCAGGCCGCCGCTGTGCAGGCGAGCAGTCCAGCGGCAAACATTTTTGCCGCGACGGAGCGGCAAGCAGGTGGAAGAAAAGAATCTGAATGCATTTGTGCTGACATTGGTGCGGCATGGGAGGCTAAGCAGATTGCCCTGGGAAAATCGGATCGCTTTGGTCGGCTGCTCGGAAACCCTGCCGGAAAATACGCGGCAGGGCCATGGACCGGAAAGATTGCCGGCTGAATTTGGAACCACCAGCCGGCAAGACTGCGGGATTTAAGCGACGTTCTTTTTGATATCGAAAGTTGCCGTGATCGCCCCGCCGCTTCCGCCTTGTGCGTTTTGCACGATGTATTCGTGCTTCAGGCGGGAGAAGGACAGGGACACTCTTTCAAGCGGACGTTCATCAGTCGCACTGGCGCTTGGCGTTACCTCGGTGACCAACACGTCACTCATCGTGATCTTCAGGTATTCCAGCGGATTGCCGCCCGCCTTGCGCACCACCAGAACGGCCTGATCGATGTGCTTGCCGTTCAGGCAGTACTGAATCAGGTTAGGGCTGGCACGATCAATGAAGTGATCGAATTGCAGATCGTCGACGCTTGCTTTGCCGGCACCACCGCCGGAACCCGCATGCATATTCGATTGTTGTGAAACCCTCCAAGCCCAACTCAATACTTCGATCTCGGATTTGTGGCTGTTGTCCTGCGACTCGCCATCGATGCCATTAATCTTGATGAACATATCTTGTGCCATGTATTACTCCTTACTTTTTGGTTAATAACTGCTGGGTACTACATTTAAAGATTGTTATTTTTTGAATTTCAATGAAATCTATAAAGTATTTAAAATATAAAAAATAACTTCATTCTTTTCATTCAATATACCTAACTTCATAATCTTCGATTAATTCATATACTTACCCTAATCGCACTAAAGAAAAAATCATTAAAGAAAAAAATAATTTTATCTTTTCCTTTAATATAAATATCATTCATATTTGTGATATTTGAGCATTTCATTTTTATTGTTGCAATTTGCTTTGGCAAATGTAAATTCCGAGGATTCATACGGTAGCTATAATCAAAATATTTTCTTGCATCTTCGATATTTTCCTCAAATTTTGGCTTCAAACATGTTTCACCATTAAAATCAACACTGTCAGGTGTAATTATGAGGTAACTGCCTACCATTTGTTTCGCCTGTACAAAGCTTAATGAAGTCGTTGGTGTCGCATCCATCAAAGCAATCACCTTCCAATATCCAAAAATATTCGAATGTAAAGTTTCCGCAAAAGCAGCTGGCGACACCAGTAAAGTGAAAAGAAAAGTAATGATTAATTTCATCGCAATTCCTTGCTTAAGGCATTCTAAATGGGGCAGTTTCTGCTTGCCTTCTAATAACTAGCCCAGGCATCAATACACTCTTCCCACCCTGCGTCGAGTAGATTCTGGAATTCATCTCGTCAATCGCCCCTTGAAAATCACCATTATTAATAAATTCATATGTCCTCGCCGCCCCTCCTGCTCCTCTGTTATACGTATAGCTGACGAGCGCATCAAACTGAGCTTGATTAAGTGGGTAAGTGACATTTCTATGAATTGCACGCTCAAACTCAGTCAATTTCCGCTCGAGAGAATGTTCAATCATTGACATGGGTACGGTAGTACGCAGTTCGCTTACAGTACAAAGTCTACGAGGCTGAATTAATGTTCCATAACCATAAGTACAATTACCTTTATTTCTTCCACCATCGTTGTAATATTTGGTGCGCAATGCCTCTGTGTTCCGAAGATGCACGCGCCCAGCAGAGCTCATTCTCATATGGCTATTTGGATTAGAAATTGTCACTTCAGAAATCTCCTCACAAGCAATAACAGTACTAAAATAAAAAATCACCTACATAGCAGTAATAAATAATTTTTTAAAATCGTCATCAATTGCATTTTCACTTCTCATTCTTCTCGATTATTTTATAGCTGCCAATATCAATTAATTTTATAGAAATATTATGTACTTTATCTATTTGATCATGCTCGAGCAATGCTTTTAATTTTACATACGTAGACTTTCCTATTTTTTTACAATCTACAGATTTAAAATAATATTGCGCATGATCGTCATTTAATTCTGGAAATGCCAATGTTTTTATTAATTCTGATTTTTTCTCTTGAGTAGGATTAGTGATCCATTGGACATATATCTCACTACCAGCTCCATCATAAACATCACCAATTATCAATCTATAATATCCATTCTTATTTCCATATTGCCAATTCCCGCAATTCCTCACAATTCGCATTTCAATTGGAAGTTTCTCAGCTTTACTTAGCAGAGAGGATGTTATTTCTGCGTTTGAATAATCAAAAAAGCAGAAAATAAATATTAATAAAATATACCTTTTAACATCACTCATTTACCTTCCCAATTTCTAATTTCCAAGAAGTCACGATTGACACCGTCCGTAAGCGGTGAGATTGCACTAAGGCACATCACCAAACAGCGCAAGCCGTACCAGTCACGCGAATTCATTGTCAGAATCAAAGAATTAACGACAATTGATCGCCAACAATTTCTTTTCTTTGTAGCTAACGATGCATTCCTTTGTTTTCTCTGGAATAACCTTCGAGAGCAAGGCAATGTTTCCTTCGTAATCACAATTCAGCCATTTCCCTTTTGGATAGCCACCCTCGAATTTCCACGTCACACGCGATCCCACTTTACTTTCAGCATTGGAATATGGCTTAAGAAAGGCTTGCTCTTCTGCCGGCCCGTCAGAAAACCCTGCGGCTACCAAAGCCAGTTTTCCATTTTGAAAAAAAGGTTTCCATTGATCTAACTGAGACGTCATCTTGATACTTGTCATATCCAATTCAATTTCTGCAGGACATGACAATGTCTCCGCATTCACTAAAGCCGCATAAGGGAAAAAGCTCAAATACAGTGCAATATTTATGATCTTTGACATAGATAACCTTTATTCAATGACCGAAAAAGCTTCAGCATTATTACTGGGTTCAACGTAGCTGCCATTCTTTAGTTTTCCCCTGGTTCGAACAAATCGCTTTGATACTTTCGGCTTCTTTGGATCCCCTTTCCATTGGTCCATAATCCAAATTCCTCCTGACTCCTGGCCAATATAAAAAGCCGCATGATTTCCGTGAGAATGGTTTTGATATTTGCCATTCACAAAAGTGGCTATTGCCGTTCCCTTTGCGATAGAAACATCACCTAAAACGTCTTTACCCTTTTTCCACGATGAGGTATGCGGGACATGGGCATAGTGTTGAATCAAAGCGACACATTGATGAGAACCGACGAGATCGCTTTGATCCAATTCGTCAACCTTCGAATAGAGATAAGACATATCACCCTCAAGGAAAAGCTGACCTCCTGATACAAAAGGGAGGTCAGATTTAAAAGTACTAAATCAAGCAGCTTCCTTAACCAACGGCAACTTCGCCACCAGCCGCAACGACACCGTCAACCCTTCCAACTGAAAATGCGGCCGCAGGAAGAACTTGGCCTGGTAATAACCCGGGTTGCCTTCAACGTCTTCCACCACCACTTCAGCCGCAGCCAATGGCCGGCTGGCCTTGGTTTCCTGCGATGAGTTGGCCGGATCGGCGTCGACGTAATTCATGACCCAGGCGTTCAGCCATTGCTGCATGTCTTCACGCTCTTTGAACGAGCCGATCTTGTCGCGCACAATGCATTTCAGGTAGTGCGCGAAGCGCGAGCAGGCGAACAGGTAAGGCAGGCGCGCCGACAGGTTGGCGTTGGCAGTCGCGTCCGAGTCGTGGTACTCGGCCGGTTTTTGCAGCGATTGGGCGCCGATGAAGGCGGCGTAGTCGGTGTTCTTGCGGTGGATCAGCGGGATGAAGCCGTTCTTCGCCAGTTCCGCTTCGCGCCGGTCCGAAATCGCGATTTCGGTCGGGCACTTCATGTCGACGCCGCCGTCGTCGGTCGGAAAGCTGTGGCATGGCAGGTTTTCGACCACGCCGCCGCTTTCGACGCCGCGAATCAGCGTGCACCAGCCGTAGCGCTTGAACGAACGGTTGATGTTGACCGCCATCGCATAGGCCGCATTGGACCAAACGTATTTGCGGTGATCGGCGCCGTCAGTGCTTTCTTCGAAATCGAATTCATCTACCGGATTGGTGTTGATGCCGTATGGCAGACGCGACAGGAAGCGCGGCATGGCGAGGCCGATGTAGCGCGCATCTTCGGTGTTGCGCAGCGCGTTCCATGGCGCGTACTCCAGGTTTTGCGTGAAGATCTTGGTCAGGTCGCGCGGATTGGCCAGTTCTTGCCAGGAGTCCATCTGCAGCACGGAAGGCGCGGCGCCGGTAATGAACGGTGAGTGCGATGCCGCGGCCACTTTGGCGATCGAAGCCAGCAAGTCGACGTCCGGCGGCGTGTGGTCGAAGTAATAGTCGGCCACCAGGCAGCCGTATGGTTCGCCGCCGAGCTGGCCATATTCTTCTTCATAAATCTGCTTGAAGAACGGGCTTTGATCCCAGGCCACGCCTTTGTAGCGTTTCATCGTGCGGCGCAGGTCATCCTTCGAGACATCCATGAAACGGATCTTCAGGTTTTCGTCGGTTTCGGTATTGGTGACCAGATGGTGCAAACCGCGCCATGCGCTTTCCAGTTGCTGGAACTGCGCATGATGCAGGATCAGGTTGATTTGCTCGGATAGCTTGTGGTCGATTTCGGCAATGATTGCTTCGATGCTTTTGTAAGCATCGTCGGACATCGTGACCGAGTTGGCCAAGGCCTGTTCGGCCAGCGTCTTGACGGCATTTTCCACCGCTGCACGGGCTTGTTCGGTCTTTGGTTTGAATTCGCGGGACAGTAATGCGTTGAATTCGGTTTGCGACCCGGCAGCAGTTGCTGCGGGGCGGGCTTGTGTTTCGCGCGCGGCCATGTTTTCCTCTTTTAACTAGGCGGTATTTAAATCGTGGGAGCGGACAGTCCGCTTTATTCTTCGGCAGCCGTCGTATCGGACGCCGGTTGCGCCGGCTCAGGCTTAGGTGCTTTGGCTAGCGCGTTGAGCAGCGCCGGATCTTTCAGCACATTGGTCACCAGACTTTCGGCGCCGGATTTGCCATCCATGTAGGTCTGCAGATTTGCCAGTTGGGTGCGGGCTTCCAGCAGTTGCGCCAAGGCGTCCACTTTTCTGGCGATCGCTGCCGGCGAAAAGTCGTCCATGCTTTCGAAGGTGATATCGACCATCAGCTGGCCTTCACCGGACAAGGTATTCGGCACGGACAGCGCGACGCGCGGCTGCATCGCCTTCATGCGTTCGTCGAAGTTGTCGATGTCGATATTGAAGAACTTGCGGTCGCCGACCGCCGGCAGCGCTTCCCGCGGCTGGCCGGACAAGTCGGCCAGGACGCCCATGACAAATGGCAATTCGACCTTCTTTTCGGAACCGTAAATTTCAACGTCATATTCGATCTGGACGCGAGGGGCGCGATTGCGCGCGATGAATTTCTGTGAACTGTTGGATGCGGACATAGGAGCTCTCGGGTTATATCTTGCGATGAAGAACAGGAAAAATGACTACCTGCAGATGCGTGGCGAATGCTGTTGCCAAGACTTCAGCAGTGCATATTCTATGTTTCAAAAATGCCAAGAAATATGAGAATTTTCTGAAAATGACCCCTGAAGCGAAAAGATCTTCAGTCAACAAGATTGCTTGAGGCCAAGTCCGCGTTGGCCGGGCCGTCGCAATAAAACTACGCGCGTCGCCAAGCTCATTCGTAAGCCACAGTCAGCGTTGCAGTAGCGTTGATGTTGCCCTCGCTGCCGACGCTCTTGGTCCGTATCAGCGTCGCCTGCAGACCGTCGTCCAGCGACAGTCGGCTGGAGTTGCTGCGATTGGGCGGAATGGTCGTACTCAGATCTTTGCTACGAATCAGAATGCCGAAACCGGTCGCGCCATTGGCTGCAGAGTTTTTGATGGCATTGGCGTTATCCGCGTCGGCGCTGGCATTCAAGCTGTAAGTGGCGCGCCAGCCTGCCGGGCAAGTGGCAGCGATGGCAATCGGCTTGGTCGGCCCCTCAATGCCGGTAAATGAGGCGTCGTTGGTCTGGCCGAAATCGATCACGATATTCTGATCCTTGATGGTGCAAGTGTCCTCCATATAAAAGCCTTTGAAAGTGGGGCCGACAGTCTGCGCCCGCAGCGGGACACAGATATTCAGCAACAGAAAAACACCGACCAGCGATGCCCGCAATCGCTGCAGCGATCCGCCATGTCCAGGGCTGCCAGTGTGCCGTCTCAATAAAGTGGCCATCGAATTCTCCCCTCTCCTAACGATCCGGACCTGCATCACGGCATCTCAATGACATAGATCACGTTGGTGTTGGCAGTGCCGGCGGTGGCCTTGCCGGTGGCGTAGTATTGCGCGTGATAATGCAAGCTCGCGGCGCCGTCCGATCCAGGTTTTATAGGATTGACGCTGGTGTCGACGCCAACGGAAATCGCCGTACTGTCCTGATTGAGAAGCTGGATCTGGACGTTGCCCGCAGTAGGCCGGCCCGCCACCGGCAACAGCTTCAGGTTGCCGGTAACAGGATCCGTCGTGCCGCTTTTCTGGAAAAATGCCCGCACCTTGGACACCCCGCTGCCGCACTTCACCTTGATCGTGAACGGCGTCGCGCCGGCAACGCTTCCTTTCGCCGGCAATGCTGCGCTGGATAGGGTCGGCAAGCTCACATCCTGATTTACTACCGACTCCACGGCACACGTGGATGACTTATACGAGCCGGAGAACGTCAGCTTGACCTTAGCCGATGCGGCCTGGACCGGACCGGTGGCCGCCGAGACCAGCAAAAATACAGCTGCGACGGCGCTTCCGGCGCCGGAAATCAGGTTGAGAACGCAGGCTGGCAAGCGTGTTTGCATCATGGCATCTCGATTGCATAGGTAACGCGGGTATTGACCAAACCCGCGCCGGCTTTGCCGGTGGCGTAATACAGTGCCTGATACTTCAGCGTTGCCATGCCGTCCCGGCCGACGTCTACTGCTTGCATGGCCGGCCGGTGGCCGACAAAGATCACCGAGTTATCCGCATTGCGCAGCCGAATCTGCACATTGCTGGCGCCGCCCGGCAACAATTTGAGATTGCCGGTAGCCGCATCCACCGTGGCGCCATTTTCGAAATACGCGCGCACCTTGCGCACCCCCGGATCACACTCCACTTCCAGCGTAAAGGGCGTCAAGCCGGCTTCCCGCCCAGCCGCTAGCAACTCGGTGCTCGACACCGGCGGCAAATTGACCACCCGCTCGTCGCTGCCCGTCACGTTGCAGGCGTAGGTGGATAGCCCGCCCTTGAACAGAAGCGTCCCTGGCTCGTCAGCATGAGCTGGCGACAGGCCGGTCAGCATCGGTACGGCGGCGTATGCGGCGATATACCGGAGCACGCTGCCAGGATTAATTTTGTCCATACTCACTCCGCTCGTTTAACCTCTTTTTCCAGTCCGACTGCTCCGTTCTCGGCCGTAGCGCTCGCGCACTGCAAGGCGATGCGTTCAATTGCCGCACCTTTCCCCTTTTCGGCATGAGCTGAAGCCGGGATCTCATACGGGATCACACATTGTTCGGCTTTGCCCGGCCCCCATTTCGCCCGCAATTCGCCCTTGCCTTCGAGACCGCGCACAAAGGCGACGCCACCCTGTCCAATGCCGCCCAGGCTCTTGCCTTCACTGTCGAACAATTCCGCTCCCATCGGCGGGAATTTGCCGTCGGCATCGCGCAAGGCAAGCAGCCGCGGATGACCGGTCACGGTAGGCATTCTCACCAATATGACGGCACCGGCGCTCGGCACCGCTTCATCGCTGGTTTGCTTGAGTTCGACGTGGTCCGGCAGACCGTTCGGATCGAGCGCGACGGTATTGACCCGATACGGCATCAACGATGGCACGATGGCATAGCCGTTGCTGTCGATCATCGCGCCCTGGCCATTGATCAGCCTTGCGCCGGCCGCGCCTTTGGCTTCCACCAAGGCGAATGCGGTGCCGTTCAACGGCGGCCCGAGAGTGACGCCGCCGCCATGCACCACCACGGCGCCGGCGGCATTCAGCGAGGCTTGCTTGGCGTTGCCGCCGGCGGAAACCGTGGCCGAATACGTGCCCCTGGCTCCGCGATAGGCGCCGTAGCCGCCGACTGTCTGCTGATTGCCGCCGCTGCTGGCACGCGAGCCATTGATGCCGTAGTTGATTTCCGAATTTTCGCCGGCGCTGCCCGATGCATTCATTTGCGCATTGCTGCCGGCATTGTCGTCGCGCGTAACCGAGGCGCTGAGGTAGTCGAACACAGGCTTGCTTCCGACCGTACTGCCGATCGGGATGGAAACGCTGACCCCGAACTGGTTGCTGGATCTTCCCGAGCGGTCTTTGGTGCGCTGCGCATACAGGTTGTACGAATAGTTTTTATAGGCGCTATTGAAACCCAGCTGATACTGCAGCTCCGGCGCTTGGTCCAGCCCCCAGTAGGTTTGCGAGCTGCCGGTGGCGTACAGGAAATCATTGTCGTTGAACGACTGACTGATGTTGAGCTCGAGTCGGTTTTTTACCCGAAAACTGAGGTCACTTCCTGCCTCCGCCGATGGCGCACGCGCAGCAACTGCCTCTTGCAGGCCATAAAACCCCCGAGTCGAGTAACGGTAAGCCGCCAGCGCGAAGTTGGTCCCGGATTCCGGCACCAACTTGCTGTAACTGACGCGCCAGCTCTGTCCGTGCTGACTATTTTGTTCTGTCAGCTTGGTGCGGGCCGTGGTGACATCCAGCGCCAGCGCGCCGTAGCTAGTATTGAAGGCGCCGCCCAACAATGCCGACAGATAGCCGTCCGCAGCCAGAATCCCACCGTAGGCCGAGAGCAGATTGCCCAGCCCCCGCTGATAAATGGCCTGCACTACCATCGGCGACGATTCAACGTTCACGGCACGCAATTGACCTAACGTCAAATTGAATCGGGATGCCCCCGGCCGCAACAACTGCGGGACTGAAGCGAACGGCACTGCAAAACGCCGTTCGCGGCCATCGGCCTCGGTGATCGTCACCTGCAAATCGCCGCCATAGCCGGTGCCGTATAAATCGTTGAACTCGAACGGTCCGGGAGGCACGGTGGTTTGATAAATGATGTTGCCGCCTTGACGCACCGTGACCCGGGCATTGCTCTCGGCCATGCCGCGCACCACCGGTGCATAGCCGCGCAGGGAATCCGGCAACATGCGGTCGTCGCTGGCCAGTTGCACACCGCGCACGTTGAATGCGTCGAACACCTCGCCCGAGGTATTGCTGTCGCCCAGCGTCAACTGGCTGTTCCATGCCGGCACATTGCGCTGCGCATAAGCCGCAATACTCTTTTTTTGCAGCGGCCGCTGCGACTGCCAATTGAGCGAAGAACGCTGGCGCAAGCGCCAGTCGCCGAGATTGACCCCGGTCAGCAAACCCGCATAGGCGCTGTTGTTGCTGGCCCCTGCCGCATGAGCGGCATAAGTACTGATGTTGTAGTCGAGCGTGGCGGCGTTGATGCCGGATTGCCAGCGGCTGGGGTCGACATAGCCGCGAGCAATCCGCCGCAGATTCGCTTGCGGAATGGTCAGGTCCAGCCGTTGATCACCGCTTTGATATACCGCCACGGCTCCCGCCACCGCACCTGCCAACGGCAGGCATTGCGACTGCGGCGCCGGCACATCCCCGGCCAATTTGCCAGCGATACTGGCGCTTGCATTTGCGACAGGCTGTTTGGTATCTATGCCCAGTCGCTCCAGGCTGGCCAAGGTAAAGCAGGGAGAGGCGGAATCGTCGCCGGGCTGGGTCCGAAATTCGATTTCATGCGTGCCGCGATTTTGCTCGTTGATATAAAGATCGACCCGATACGTTCCAGGCAATACCGGGTTGCCTTGGGTGTAGCGGGAGACGTCGGCGGCAGGACCGACGAAGAAGTCGGAATTGAACTCGATAGAGGCCGGTTTGGCAGGCGACGCGATCACCGGTTCAGGCGCTGACGGCGCGCCTGCCAGGCCTGCCGGATCTTTGGTTTCGACGGCATAGGCAAATCCGCCAAACGCGCCGGCCATGGATGCAGCGACAACCCAAGCAAGCTGGCGCAGCATGGGCGTCGATGCGGCAGCTCGACATATCGTGTTTGATTTTCGTTTCACCGGACCATCCTGTTCGCCATGACACCTTTCCCACCGTTGCATTCTCCGTAGGCTCAATTCGAAACGTCGACCGTTTCCTTGACGGCTGCGCCGTAATCGCTCAAGGCGGTATACAAAACCTTGGCCGCTCCGCTGACATGCAATTCACCTTTGGACGGCACAAAGTCGGCGCTGCCGTGCGGCGCAATCATTTGCAGATTGAGATCGATTTCTTTGCCGTCGTGCTCGATTTTGACGTCGCCGAAAGAGATGTAATACGGCGACGGATTGCTGGCGCGCAGCAGCATGCCCTTGCCGTCCTGTTTCGCCACCAATTGCCAGTGCAAGCGCTTGAGCTGGCCGATCGAATCGTCCAGCAACGCGTCCGGACGGTAGAAGATCTTGATGCGGGTGCGAAATGCCAGCTGCATTAAATTGCGATTCTCGGCATCCAGCGGCTTGGGCGGGATCTCCAGCACGTTGAGCCAGTAAACCGATTCCCGGTCCTTCGGCAAATCGCCGCCGGTAAACATCAGGCGTAAGGTCTGCCCTTTTTTCGACTCCATCCGGAATACCGGCGGCGTCAATATGAACGGCACCTGGACTTCATTGGGCGCCGAGTCGGCCCGGCCATCGTCGACCCAGGTCTGCACCAGCGCGGCTTGCCCGCCCTCATTGGTCAAGCGGATACTGACTTCCCGATTCTTTTCCAGGTAAATCACGCGGGTACCGGTGATCACCACGCTGGCTTGGGCTGGTGGCGCCAGCGTCGCGAGTGCCAGCACCAGGCCAGCAAAGCAGCGCCTCAATTGCTTGTTCATGGAATCCTTACTGCGTAGAAAACGAAAGAAGGCCGAGGACGCGCGATGCGAGCCCCCGGCTGCCGAACCGATTTAACGGCTGGTTATGGGTAGGCCAGTGTGTACAGGGTGGAACTGGTCACCGGACCCTGGGTTGCCGCACCGGTTGCGTAGTACTGAACGGCGTAGGTCATGGTTCCGCTACCGGTATCTATACCCGGCAGTCCGCCGATGCCCGGAGCCCCACCGCTCACGACGTAAGACTGACCGGTCGAACCAACCGGCAACACGGAGCCGTCAGCATTCAGCAACTGCAGTTGAACTTCTTTCGCCGCATCGGCGGCGGTGCTGGTTTGCTTGAGAGTGCGATGGGTTGGATCCATGTTCAGCTTGGATTCAAAATGCGCGGCGATTTTCGTCAAGGCGCCCGAGCAATCTTTGACCTTGATCTGAAATGAAGTCGCGCCGCCAACTTCTCCTGCCTTGCTCAAGCCCTTGGTCGAAAGAGTAGGCAAAGTGACGGTTTGGTTGGCCGCGCCGTCGATGGTGCAGGTGCTGTCTGTCAGCCTGCCGTTGAAATCAATCTGACCGCCTTGCGCCTGCGCAAATGACGATGAAGAGGCAAGCAGCCCGAAGGTAGCCAAAACGGAGAGGGAAATCAGAGATTTTTTCATTACATGGTTCCTGGTTAGTTGGACAGCTGACCGATATAGTGTGAAATACATCGGCAGAACCAAGTGTAATAAAGTGCCTTTCTGATAAGAATAGGAAATTTCTAATTTGTGCGAAGACAATGTGAACTAAGGTTAAATTCAAGCGAGCTATAGGGCACCGCTAAAAACCGGCTTTGCCCCTCCCTCTTAGCGAATCCCAGCACAAAAATGGCCGACCGATTTTGTTCGGCCGGCCATGCATATGTCAGTCTTGCGGAAAGTTCCCCCCCCACCGTCGATACGATTGGAGCGACCGCTGACGGCATGCGCCAGCGGCGCCTAGCCAGCCGGATTACTTCGGCGCCAGCCGGATCCCGCCATCGAGACGGATCACTTCCCCGTTCAGGTAGGCGTTTCCGACGATGGTTTTGACCAGCGCCGCGTATTCGGCCGGTTTGCCGAGGCGGGCCGGGAACGGCACCGCTGCGCCAAGCGCTTCCTGCACTTCCGCCGGCATGCCCAGCAGCATCGGCGTTTCCATGATGCCAGGCGCAATCGTCATCACGCGGATGCCGTGGCGCGCCAGTTCGCGTGCCGCCGGCAAGGTCAGCGCCACCACCCCGCCCTTGGACGACGCATAGGCAGCCTGACCGATCTGGCCGTCGTAGGCCGCGACCGAAGCGGTATTGATGATCACGCCGCGTTCGCCGTCGTCGTTCGGCTGGCCCTTGCTCATGGCGTCCGCCGCCAGCCGCAGCAAGTTGAAAGTACCGACCAGGTTGACCTGGATCACGCGAGCGAAATCGTCCAGGCCGTGCGGACCGTCGCGACCGACAATGCGCTTGGCCGGAGCGATGCCGGCGCAACTGACCAGCCCATGCAAGCCGCCGAATACCTTGAGCGCGGTGTCGACCGCTGCGGCGGCGCTGGCTTCGTTGCTGACATCGGTGACGACGAAGCGGGCATTGGCGCCCAGCTTGGCCGCCAGTGCCGCACCGGCTTCCTGGTTGATATCGGCAAGCACCACTTTGGCCCCCGCTTGCACCAGCATGTCGGCAGTGGCCGCACCGAGGCCGGAACCGGCGCCGGTGACCAGGAACACATTATTTTCGATTTTCATGATTTTCTTTCTTCAAATAAAACAACTAACAACTATTGCGAACAAAGAACGTAGGGCGGAAAAGCGCAGCGCCTTCCGCCGCCAAACGCAAAACTGGAAATCTGGCGTTTGAGCAATGTGTGCGGTGCGTCACGGCGGAAGGCGCTGCGCTTTTCCGCCCTACGCTTGCCCCCTACGCCTTACGCAAAACTACGCTTGAATTTTTGCCTTTGCAATCTCCTGATTGCGCAAGATAAAGCGCTGCAATTTTCCGCTCGGCGTTTTCGGCAATTCACTCATGAATTCAATTTCGCGCGGGTAGGAATGCGCCGCCAGGCGATGCTTCACGTATTGCTGCAACTCGCCTGCCAGTTCCTCGCTCGGCCGGTAGCCGCTGCCCAATACGACAAAGGCCTTGACCAGCTCGGTGCGCTCGGGATCCGGCTTGCCGACCACCGCCGCCTCCACCACCGCAGGATGCTCGATCAGCGCGCTCTCGACGTCGAACGGGCCGATCCGGTAGCCGGCCGAAGTGATGATGTCGTCGCCACGTCCCAGGAAGCTGATGGTGCCGTCCGGATTTTTTTCGACGTTATCGCCGGTGACATAGTAGTCGCCAAGCTGCTGCGATCCGCCTTTTTGCCAGTAGCCCTGGAACCAGAACAGCGGCGAGCGCTGGCGCTGCACCGCCAGCACGCCCGGCTCGCCCACCGCCAGCTCGCGGCCGTCGTCGTCGATCACGGCCAGCGCGTAACCCGGCATGGCCAGACCGGCCGATCCGATGCGGATCTGGTGCTCCAGTCCATGATGATTGCAAAGCACCATGCCCAGTTCGGTCTGGCCGTAATGGTCATTGATCGGGCAGGCAAGATGTTCGCGGAACCAGCGGATGACTTCCGGATTGAGCGGCTCGCCGGCGCTGCTGACCGCCCGCAACTGGCCCTTGACCGGCTGCGCCATCGCCTCCCCCGCCGCGATCAGCATCCGATACGCAGTCGGCGCGCCGGCCAGATTGGTAATCCGGTACTTCTGGATAATCCGGTAACTGCTTTCCACCGTGAACGGGCCGTCATACAAGGTGATCGGATGTCCCATCAGCAACGGTCCGGTAATGCAGTAATACAGACCGTAAGCCCAGCCGGGATCGGCGATATTCCAAAATGCGTCTTCCGGCCGCAAGTCGATCGCATAGCGCGTATACACGTAAAACGACAGCATCGCCTTGAGCGGCACCGCGACGCCCTTGGCCGGACCGGTGGTGCCGGAGGTGAACAGCATCATGAACGGATCGTCCGCTTGCCGCGGCACCGGGGCGAACTCCGGCGAGTGATTATCCAGCTCGGCCCAAAAACTGAAATCGCCGCGCGCTATCCCACGTCCGCGTTCGCCGCCTACCGTCATGACCGGCGGGCAGGCTGGCACTTCCTGCAGCTTATGGCGATTATCCGGATCAGTCACAATCAGCTTTGCTTCGCTGGCGCCGACCCGGTACTCGATCGACTTCGAACCGAACGCCGTGAATAACGGCTGGTACACCGCCCCGGCGCGCCAAGTGCCGAGAATCGCGATCAGCAGTTCCGGCGTGCGCGGCAACAAGCCGGCCACCCGGTCGCCGGGCTGGATTCCTTGTGCTTTGAGGAAATTGGCAAAGCGTCCAGACAGCTCCTTGAGTTGGGTAAACGTATAGCTTGCGCTGCGGCCATCCTTGCTTTCCCAGAACAGCGCAATGCGCCCTGGCAGCGCGTGCCGGTCGCAACACTCGACGCAAGCGTTGACGCCGGTTTGCAGATTCCCGCTCAGTTCCGCCGCGATCTCGTCGGCGCTGAAATCTGCATAAAATTGCTCGTAATTCGGAATGGCGTTGGCGACGGCTGCGCCGCCGGTTGATAAACCAGATGACATGAATCTCTCCCTCTAACCTAAAATGGCAGGTTGCACCGGCATTGTTGTTTTGAGATAAGACATACGAGCGTTGCCATTTCGCTGGCGACAGGCGAGTCTAGGATATCCAGTAGCGGCAAGCCATGTTAAAACCGACCAACCTAGTTGATCGAAATTGCCATATTTGATGCTGAAATTACTATTGCCTTCAATAGTCTTGTGGTCGCCTTTAGAAACCGTAGCGAGCGGCCCAAGGTCGGGGCGAGAAGCGCAGCCGTACTGAAGTACGGCGAGCATCACAGCCCCGAGATTGGGACGCGCAGTAGGTTTATAAAGGTGACCATGGAAGATTGGGAGAAAGGTACGATCGCTATCAGCTTTGTCGACGAGGCACTGCACGGCATGCGCCAGCGCAATATGAATACCGAGACACTGCTGATCCAGGCCGGCATTTCACCCAGATTGCTGACCGCCCCGCACGCCCGCATCGCAGCGGCCAATTATGGACGGCTCTGGTACTTGATCTCGCATGCGATGGACGATGAATTCTTTGGCATGGACTCGCATCCGATGAAGGTCGGCAGTTTCCATTTGCTGTGCCGTAGCGTGCTGCACAGCGCCACCTTGGGCAAGGCCTTGATGCGTGCGCTGGATTTTTTGCGGCTGGTGCTGGACGATATGCACGGCACGCTGTCCGCGCAGGACGGACTGGCGCGCATCGCGCTGCAGGAACGCAAGGGTCCGCAACGCATGTTCGCCTACGCCACCTTCCTGATGATTGTGCATGGTATCGGCAGCTGGCTGATCGGGCGTCGCATTCCGCTGCTGGCGGCGGATTTCCGTTGCGACGAACCCTTGGCCAGCGCTGATTACAAAATCCGTTTTTGCGAGCAGGCCCGCTTCAACCAGGACCAGACCGGGATTGCCTTTGATGCCAGCTATCTGGCGCTGCCGGTGATCCAGAACCAGCGCTCGCTGCCGGCTTTCCTGCGCGAAGCGCCCGGCAATCTATTGGTCAAATACAGCAGCCACGACAGCCTGGCGGCCATCATTCGCCGCCATTTGCGGCAGACGCCGTTGCACGAATGGTCCGACTTCGACACCCTGGCCAGACAGCACCACAGCGCCGCCTCGACCTTGCGCCGCAAGCTGCATCAGGAAGGCCAGTCGTATCAATCGATCAAGGACAATCTGCGGCGCGATCTGGCGATCAATTACCTGAGCGGCTCCGCCAAGAGCATCGAAGAGATCGCGGTCAGCCTTGGTTTCGCCGATCCCAGCGCTTTTCATCGCGCATTCAAGAAGTGGACTGGCAGTAGTCCTGGAGAATTACGTAAAAAAATCCCCGTAGCTGCTTGAACAGCAAGTAGGGCGGAAAAGCGCGCAGCGTCTTCCGCCGCTCTGGATGCGTCAAACGCATGTGGCACATCCAAAACGGCGGATAACGCTACGCTCATCCGCCCTACCGCAGATTTTGAACAGTCTCTTAGAACTGCTATTTAATATCCTGCTTGTTGGAGATGGCATTGGCCACCACCAACGCCGTCATGTTAACCACTCTCCTGACCGTGGCCGACGGGTTCAGGATATGCACCGGCGCGGCAGCGCCCAGCAGCACCGGGCCCACCGTCACGCCTTGACCGCCGGTCATCTTCAGCACATTGAACAAGATATTGGCGGCGTCCAGGTTCGGCGTCACCAGTACATTGGCGTCGCCGCTCAACGTCGATTTCGGCAAGAACTTGGCGCGCAGCTCGGCGCTCAATGCGGCATCGCCGTGCATCTCGCCATCGGCCTCGACTTCCGGCATCCGCTGCACAAACAAATCGCGTGCGGCCCGCATTTTTTTGGCGGATGGACGGGTGCTGGAGCCGAACATCGAATGCGACAGGAAGGCAACTTTCGGCGGCACCCCGAAGCGCCGCACTTCTTCCACCGCCATGGCCGCGATGTCGGCCAATTGTTCGGCGCTTGGATCGTCGTTGACAAAGGTGTCGGCAATAAACAGCGTGTGCTTGTCCAGCACCAGCCCGTTCATCGTCGCAAAACCCTTGGCGCCGGCGCGCAGACCGATCACGTCGCTGACATGTTCCAGGTGGCTGTCGAAACGCCCGACCAGGCCGCACAACATGCCGTCGGCGTCGCCCAGCTTGACCAGCATCGCGGCGATGGTGGTGTTGGAACGGCGCAAGGTCGACTTCGCCATTTCCGGCGTCACGCCGTCGCGTGCCTTGATCTCGTGATACGCCTCCCAGTATTGGCGGAAGCGCACATCGTCCTCGGGATTGACCAGCTCAAAATCGCGCCCCGCCTGCAAGCGCAGTCCGGCGCGCTTGATGCGGGCTTCGATCACGGCCGGACGGCCGACCAGGATCGGCCTGACCAGTTTTTCCTCAAGCGCGATCTGCACCGCGCGCAACACCCGGTCATCCTCGCCTTCGGCGTACACGATGCGCTGCGGCGCACCGCGCGCTGCCAGGAACACCGGGCGCATGAACATCCCGGTGTGGCTGACAAAGCGCATCAATGACTGGCGATAAGCTTCCAGATCCTTGATCGGACGAGTCGCCACGCCCGACTCTTCGGCCGCGCGCGCCACCGCAGGCGCGATGCGCAGAATCAGGCGTGAGTCGAACGGCTTCGGGATCAGGTACTCGGGGCCGAAATGCAGCTCTTGCCCGGCGTAGGCGGAAGCCACTTCTTCGCTGATCTCGGCCTTGGTCAAGTCGGCAATCTCGCGCACGCAGGCGATCTTCATCGCTTCGGTAATCCGGGTCGCGCCGCAGTCCAGCGCGCCGCGGAAAATATACGGGAAGCACAGCACGTTGTTGACCTGGTTCGGATAGTCCGAGCGACCGGTGGCGATGATGCAATCCGGCCGCGCCGCCAGCGCCAGCTCGGGCCGGATTTCCGGTTCCGGATTGGCCAGCGCCAGGATGATCGGCTGCGTGCCCATGGTCTTGACCATCTCCGGCGTCAATACGCCGGGCGCCGAGCAACCGAGAAACACGTCGGCCGCGACGATCACATCGGCCAGCGTACGGGCCTCGGTGTTTTGCTGGTAACGCTGCTTGGAGATATCCAGTTTGTCTTCGCGCGCGGTATGGATCACGCCGCGCGAATCGCAGACGAAAATGTTTTCGCGCTTGACCCCAAGCTCGACCATCAAGTCCAGACAGGCGATCGCTGCAGCGCCGGCGCCGGACGCCACCAGCTTGACTTCGTCGATCGGCTTGTTGACCAGTTCCAGCCCGTTCAACAATGCGGCGGCAGAGATGATCGCGGTGCCGTGCTGGTCGTCATGGAACACCGGGATGTTCATCCGTTCGCGCAGTTTTTGCTCGATGTAGAAGCACTCCGGCGCCTTGATATCTTCAAGATTGATGCCGCCCAAGGTCGGCTCCAGCGCCGCGATGATCTCGACCAGCTTGTCCGGATCGCGTTCCGCCAGTTCGATGTCGAAAACGTCGATCCCGGCAAAATTATGGAACAGGCAGCCCTTTCCTTCCATCACCGGCTTGCCGGCCAGCGGCCCGATATCGCCCAGGCCGAGCACCGCGGTGCCGTTGGTCACCACCCCCACCAAGTTGGCGCGCGAGGTGTACTCCACCGCCAGTTCCGGGTCTTCCTGGATCGCCAGACAGGCGTACGCCACACCCGGCGAATACGCCAGCGACAAGTCGCGCTGGTTCGACAACGGTTTGGTCGGCACCACGGCGATCTTGCCGCGAGTGGGGCTGCGATGATATTCGAGCGCAGCGTCGCGCAAAGCCTGTTCGGCCGCGGAAAGATTGGTGGGGGTGCTCATTATTGGTCTCCTGGAATACTAAAAATGGGGAATTGTCGGGCAGAGACATTAGCATAAAGTAATGCCGGTCAGTCAGGTTCAGGTCTTTGCAAAGGCTCAACCGCAAGCAGGAATGTGTTTTTATTCGACCTTTTTGCCGGTAAGCAAAAAACTGACAAGTTATCTAGAATGGATCGGTTTTAGTGGTCGTGCAATGGTAGGCAAACAAACCGCAATACCGTCATTTACATTTTAGGAAATTACTATGTCCCAGAACAAAAAACAGTTGGTTGTTGTACAAAAAATCGAGCTCTCTATCCCGGTCGAAAAAACCTGGGAAATATTAAAAGATTTCAATGGCATGTCTGCATGGCATCCGGTGGTTGTCAGCAGCAAATTGATCGAAGGCAGCAACAACCAGGAAGGCGCCGTGCGTTTAATGTCGCTGCAAGACGGCAGCAGCGTCACTGAAAAACTGCTGGCTTATTCCGATCAATCGCGCAGCATCGCTTACGGCATGGTCGACGGTCAGCTCCCTGTCAGCGACTATGTGTCGGTGCTGACGGCGCATGCGGCAGGTCAAGGATCGATCGTGATCTGGCAGGGCGCGTTCAAACGCAAAGATGACAACCCTGCGGCCGGCGCCGATGACGACGCCGCCAAGAAGATCATCAACGCCGTCTACGCTATCGGCCTCAATGGATTGAAACAAAGGCACGACATCCAATAGTTCAGGATAAAGGCGCCTCTTAAAACCGCATTTAGAGGCGACCTTCAGCACTCGATCACATTGACGGCCAGCCCGCCGCGCGACGTTTCCTTGTACTTGGTCTTCATATCGGCGCCGGTTTCCATCATGGTTTTGATCACCTTATCCAGCGACACATAATGTTTGCCGGTGCCGCGCAGCGCCATGCGGGCTGCGTTGATCGCCTTGACCGCGCCCATCGCGTTGCGCTCGATGCAGGGAATCTGCACCAGGCCGCCGACCGGATCGCAGGTCATGCCCAGGTTGTGTTCCATGCCGATTTCGGCCGCGTTCTCGATCTGCTCGGTGCTGCCGCCCTGCACCGCCGCCAACGCCCCGGCCGCCATCGAGCAAGCCACGCCGACCTCGCCCTGGCATCCGACTTCAGCGCCGGAGATCGAAGCGTTTTCCTTGTAAATCAAGCCGATCGCGCCGGCGGTCAACATGAAGGTCATGACGCCGTCCAGGTTGGCTCCGGGCACAAACTTGGTGTAGTAGTGCAGCACCGCCGGGATCACGCCGGCCGCGCCATTGGTCGGCGCCGTGACCACCCGGCCGCCGGCCGCGTTTTCTTCGTTCACCGCCATCGCATACAGATTGACCCAGTCCAGCATCGACAACGGGTCGCTCAACGATTCTTCGGAGCGGTTTTTCAGTTGCTGGTACAACGCGGAAGCGCGCCGCTTGACGTGCATCGGACCCGGCAACTCGCCGTCGATCGAGCAACCGCGCTTGACCGAGGCCGCCATCACATCCCAGATTCCCAGCAGCTTGGTCCGCACCTCTTCGGCCGAGCGCCAGTGCTTCTCGTTTTCCATCATCAGGGCGGCAATCGACTTGCCGCTTTCGGCGCACATCCTGAGCAAATCGTCGCCCGAGTGGAACGGATACGGCAGCTCGGCGTCCGGTTGCCCCAGACTCGGCTGCGCCGCGTTGACCCGCTGACCTTCCGGCGTGACGACAAAGCCGCCGCCGACCGAGTAATACTCCTTTTGCGCGATCTCGCTGCCGGCCGCATCCAGCGCCACGAAGCGCATCCCGTTCGGGTGCTGCGGCAGCGCTTCGCGGCGGTACATCAGCACATGTTCCTTCTCGATACAGGTAATCGGATGGGTGCCGTTCAACAGCAGCCGCTTACTGCTGCGGATTTCCGCCAGGCGCGGCTCGACCAAATCGGGATCGATCTGATCCGGCAAATGCCCTTCCAGCCCCAGCAAAACCGCCTTGTCGCTGCCGTGCCCCTTGCCGGTCGCACCGAGCGAGCCGTACAGCTCGGCCCTGACCGCATGCACCGCGTCCAGCAAGCCGGCATCGTGCAAATGCGTTGCGAAGCGGCTGGCGGCGATCATCGGCCCCACCGTGTGCGAACTCGACGGACCGATGCCGATCTTGAATAAATCAAATACGCTGATGCTCATGGGGTGCCTTGCAGAAACAACATAAAACCGTTCATCATAATTCCTTGGTGGGCTGGAAGCCACCCATGCTGCGTTGCAGCATGGGGACTATGCCAGTAGCCCTCTAATTTACAACGAAGTGCGCCGCCTGGATACCTGCTGGATACACTTGGAAACACTCTTTATCGGCCTTCCCTTTTGGGCTTTTTTATGAGCAAGTTTGCGTTGCGCATCCCGTTCGCCGGTCGATATTCCCGTAGGGCGGAAAAGCGCAGCGCCTTCCGCCGTTCTGGATGCGTCAAACACCTGTGGTACGTCCAACGGCGGATAACGCTGCGCTTATCCGCCCTACGGCTTGCCGGCCTTCTCGCGCTCCAGCTCTTTACGCTGGATATCGAAAATCTGGTGACGCTCTTTGGCCTGGTCGATACCGATCTGCGCCAGGTCACGCACGACATCGTTGTTTTTGGATAGCTCGCGAATCGCCTTCAAGATGCGCTGCGAGTCGTTCGCGCTGTGCATGCCGAAGCGGGCTATATCGACGGCGATATTGAGGTACGCGATTGCGGGGGAAGCTGGGGATGGTGGTGACGAATTGTTGCCATGCATGCTGATCTCCTCGTACGGTGGGGGTTAAACCGCCCTTCGTCGGACGACGAAGGTGGCGGGCACAAAGCAGGGGTCAGAGACCGGTGTGCAATACCATAAGCCGGCAGGGCCGAAGCCCTCCCTACCAAGGCCCGCCATAGAGGACGCACGTTGATAGGGGCAGACGAAAAAAAACCGCCCGGGAGCGGCTGTCTGCCCGGTATTGCACATAACACTGGCTCTGACGCCAGGCCGCTCTTTTTCGCGACGTAAGGACGATAGCGCAGATTTTATTGAAGTTCAAACACTATTTACGAGGCCGAGGGAGCCACAACGGCGATGCCAGTGCATTAGTCAGCGCGGCTCCGGGAACTCAACCATCTTGCCAATCAAGTCCTGCACCGGACTGGAAATACGTAGCTTGACGTTCCAGCGACCGGGCATCTCAAGCACCAGCCGGGCGCGGTAAACGCCCGGTTCGCCAGTCGCCACCGCCGTCACCGGCCGGATATTGTGCGCCATCGGCATCGACGGCATGTCGGCGCTGACGGTGAATTGGGCCGCTGTTACCGGTGCGCGGGTACCGGCTTGCGCCAGCTTGATCAGGCAGTCGTACGCTGCTCCGGCAGCCGCCGGACGACAGCCGATGTCGGCCTGCAAAGGCGCGGCAAGCGCGGACGCCGCGAGGGTATGGGCGAGGATGCCGGCGATGATGGTTTTCATGATTCTGTCCACTCCCTGCGGCGACGGCGCCGCCAAAATGTCCGCAACCGATACACCATGCGCTCGTCGAGCAGGCCGCGCGGCCGCACGATCAGGAACAAGGCGACGATGCCGCCGAACGCAATCATCCGATAGCCCTGGAAGATCCGGCTTCCTTCCAGCAGCAAGATGTCGGCGGCCACACCCAGCAACGGCCCCAGCGGTGTGCCGAGTCCGCCTATCAGCGCATAGGACAGGCCGTGAATGCCGAGCATCATGTCGAAATTGCCCGGCTCGATATAGGTGTTGTAGTGGGCGTACAGCGCGCCGCCAAGCGCGGCGATGGCGCCGGCCGCCGCCGCCGCGCTGAGCTTAACCTTGCGCACATTGATGCCGAACACGCCGGCCAGCTCGGGGTCTTCGCCGACCATCCGCAACGCCACGCCGAACTGCGCCCGCTCCGACCAGTACAGCGCGACGAGCACCAGCAACAGCACGCCGTAGATCAACAGCACAAACCCGGACTGCCCCAAGCCGTGTTCGAACAGGTAACGAATGCCGCCAAATCCTGCGCTGCCATCGGGTCCGATGGCCTGACCCTGGCCGTTTGTGGACTGCCAGCTGAATAGCGCGAAAAAGATGCGCACCGCCTCGGCCGCCGCCAAGGTCGACATCGAGAAATACAGGCCGCGCAGGCGCAGCGTGACCAGGCTCAGCGCGCCTGCGGCCAGCGCACCAACCAGCGCGGCGAGGACAAGCGCGAGGGATAGCGGCAGCGTCGCCACCACGGTCGCCATGCCGCCCGCGTAGCCGCCGATGGCAAAGAAAGCCTGCTGCCCAAACGACATTTCGCCGCCGATCAGCAACACATAGGCGGACAGCGCCAGGAACGACAGCAAACCCATATTGGCGAGAATGCCGAGCGCGTACTCATCCATGCCGACCTCCTTCGCCGTTCACGCCGCGCCACAGCGTGGACAGGCCGGCAGGACACAGGCACAGCACGGCGAACAGCAAGCCGTAGCCGCATAAATCGCGGTACTGCGGTCCGAACAGGCTCTGGCTGTAAGTCTCCAGCAAGCCCAGCATCAAGCCGCCGGCAAGCGCGCCGGGCAAGGAGCCGAGGCCGCCCAGCATCGCGGCAATCATGCCTTTCAAGGTGGCCCACATGGCGAACATCGGCGTCACCTGGCCGTCGATGCTGACGATCAGGTAGCCGGCCGCACCGCCGAGCGCCGAGGCCAGCGCAAAAATCAAGGCCGAGATCCGCGGCACGTTGATGCCGATGCAGGCCGCTGCCGGCCGGCTGTCTATCATGGCCCGCACCGCCAGCCCAAAGCGGGTCCGGTACAGCAGCGCCCACAATCCAAGCGCAACGCCGGCCGCGGCAGCCAGCGCGACCAGGTGCTCAAGCCGCACAGCAAGCGCACCCGTGGCCGCCACAGTCAGATCGAACGGCGACGGAAATGCGTAGGTATGGCGCGGCAACAGCAGCGTGGCGAGTTCTTCCAGCTGCATCCAGACGGCGAAACTGGCCGCCATCGAGGTGACCGCCGCCCGCTGGTTATGCCGGGACAGTTGCGCATGCGGAGCGAAGCAGAGCCGCTCGACATAGACGCCGGCGGCCATCGTGACCGCCATCACCGCCGGCGCCAACAACAGCAGGCCGATGTGCCAGCGTTGGGCTATCCAGATTGCCAGGTAGATCCCGAGCATGATGGAAGCGCCATAAGCCAGGTTGACCCGGCGCAGCACGCCGAACACCAGCGTGAAGCCAAGCGCCAGCAAGGCGTAGGAAGCGCCGCGCGCCAGTCCGTCTATTGTGTGCTGGAGCATGTCATTCCTGCCTTGGCCGATCCCAGGTAAGCGCGCTGCACCAGCTGGTCTGCGGCCAGTTGCGCGGGTGCGCCGCTGTAACTTATCCGCCCCTGCTCGATCAGGTAAACATGGTGGGCCAGCTTGAGCGCCATCTGCGCGTTTTGCTCGACCAGCAGGATGCTGGTGCCTTCAGTGCTGATCTCGACTATCAAGCGAAAAATGTCTTCGACCACCAGCGGCGCCAGACCGAGCGAAGGCTCATCCAGCAGCAGCAGTTTCGGGCGCGACATCAGGGCTCGCGCCAGCGCCAGCATTTGCTGCTCGCCGCCGGAGAGCGTCCCGGCGCGCTGCCCGGCTCGCTCCTTCAGACGCGGAAAGCGCGCCAGCATGCGCGCCAGGTCTGCCGCGATCTGCTGCTTGTCGTTGCGGCTGTATGCGCCCGCCAGCAGGTTGTCGCGCACCGACATGCTGGGGAACAGCAGCCGCTGCTCCGGCACCAGCGCAATCCCTTGCGCCACGACGGCGTGCGGCGGCTGGCCCGTCAGTTCGCGGCCGTCAAAGCAAATGGTCCCGCTGCGCGGCCGCAGCAAGCCGGCGATGGTCATCATCAAGGTGGTTTTACCGGCACCGTTCGGCCCCAGCAGGCAGGTGACGGACCCGGCCGCGACGGACAGCGAGACGCCCTTCAGCGCCTCGATCTTGCCGTAGGCGGCGACCAGTTGATCGATCTGGAGCAGCGCTGCGGTCATGGCAGATTGGCGATTAGGTGAGCGCCGAGATAAGCCTCGCGCACCTGTGGGTCGGCCTGGATTTCGGACGGCGTTCCTTCCGCGATCTTGCGGCCGAAATTGAGCACCGCGATCCGGTCGCTGACGCCCATCACCAGTTCCATCACGTGCTCGACCAGCAGGATGGTGACGCCGCTTTGGCGCAAGGCCATCATGCGCTGCCGCAGGGCGGCGATCTCTGCCGCATCCATGCCTGCCGCAGGTTCGTCGAGCAGCAGCAATTGCGGCCGGGTGGCCAGCGCGCGCGCCAGTTCAAGTTGGCGCTGTTCGGCGAACGAGAGATTGGCCGCGAGTTCGTCTTTCTTGTGCGCCAGCCCGGCCAGCGCCAGTGCCTGCATCATCTGCTGATGTGTCTTGGCGCGGCCAGCGGCGGCGTTGTGCGCCACGCGCAGGTTTTGCCACACGGTCAATGGTCCGAACAGGCGGATGTTCTGGAAGGTGCGCGCCAGGCCGCAGCCGACGCGTTTGTGCAGGGCCAGGCGGCTGATGTCCTGTCTGCAAAAATGGATCTGACCGGAAGTCAGCGGCAGCATGCCGGAGATCAAATCCAGGGTGGTGCTCTTGCCGGAGCCGTTCGGACCGATCAGGCCGAAAATCTGGCCGCGTGCCACTTTCAGGTCGAGGTTGTCGACGGCATGCATACCGCCGAAGTGGCGTGATACTGCGGTGAGTTCAATCATTCAGAGATCGTAGGTTGGGCTGCAAAGCCCAACGTTTGGTAGCGATTAAAGGAATGTTGGGCTTTACAGCCCACCCTACGGTCCTGTGTGCTTGGGTGACGGACCACGGAGCGCGGACGTTTGCAATCGTTCGTCGTTACCTAAAACGGTCGCCACTCCGTAGCTCACCGGGGTCAGAGTTTTTTTACGCGGTTTTTTGCGTAAATTACTCTGACCCCGCTGAGCGGGCTACGGAGTACAGACGGTTGCATTCGTTCGTCGCGTAGCTAACACTGTCGCTACTCCGTAGATGCTCGCCGGGGGTGGCCCGGCAGCCACTCACTTTTCTTGCTTCGCCACGAAAAGTAGTCACCCGGGGACATAGTTTATGAGGCACCGCAGCGTGCCGAATTACTGTGTCCCCGTGTGACGGGCCACGGAGTGCGGACGGTTGCATTCGTTCGTTGGTCATTGTTCGTCGTTACCTAAAACTGTCGCCACTCCGTAGATACAAGCCGGGGGTGGCCCGGCAGCCACTCACTTTTCTTGCTTCGCCAAGAAAAGTAAGCAAAAGAAGGCGACCGCAAAGCCACTGCCTTCCCTTCGGTCAGGTCCCCAAATGTGTCGTCTATCAGTCGGGTGTGAAGGCAAACTCGCTTCGCTCAAACACGCCTTCCCACAATTCCCGACTGACAGCCGTCACATTTGGCAGCGTCCCAATGCGGAATGCACGTCAAAAGCAACAGCAACGTCAACAACAACTTCAACAGCCTCTATATAACCAACTAATTTTATAAATAAAGCGTGAACACCAATCCCCCCCTACTGCACCGGACTATGCATCACCTGCCAACTACTCCCCCTGGCCTCAACAAACACAAACGGCTTGACCGCTTCACGCTCTCTGGTTCGCTGCAGGGTGCCCAGCAATCCTTCGGTCTGTTTCAGTTTGGCCAGGCCGATGCGGATCCGGTCGCGGTCGGCGCGGACGCTGTCGGGATTTGCCAATACGCCTTCGGATTCGATCACATGTTTCAGCGTAAACATGTTTTCCCAGGCCGCCATGCTATGCAGGTCGGCATAGCCTTTGAAGCGGGCGGTCGCTGCCGCAGCGGCCTTGGCTTGCGGATTGATCGGGGCGTAGCTGGTCGGGATGATCAATCCCTCGGCTTGCTTGCCGCACACTTCCATGGTCTCGGGGCTCGATATGCTGGTCAGGCCGATCAGCACCTTCGGTTTGACGCCCTGGCGTTGCATCTCCTTCAATACGCCACACGCGGTGAACGGGTGCGCTGATATCGCTACCACGTCTGCGCCGACCTGCTTCATCTCGCGCACCTGGGTGGTGAAGTTGGTGTCGCTGACCAGCCATTTGGCCTCGCCTTTGATCTGGTAGCCGTCGGTCTTGGCGCGCTCTTTCATCACCTTGTACCAGGTCTGGTTGGAATGGACGAAATCCTCTTCCACCCCGCCGTAGACCGACTTGGCATCAGGATGATTGAGCTTCAGCCAGGCGAACAAAGACTGGTACATGCCGATCTCGTCCGGGATATTGCGGAATGCCCAATCCGAGATTTTGGTCAAGCCGATCTCCATCGCGACATCGGTAAAGATCGGCAGATGCAGCCCGGAGTCGCTGGCGTCGTCCGCCTTCTTCTGCAACACGCCGTATAGCGTCTCGGCGACCGATGAGCAAGTAGGTCCGACCGCCGCCAGCCAATCTTCCGAGGCGATATGACGGATAACCGAGATCCCTTCCGCCACATTGCAGCGGTCGTCAAAGTAGCCGACCACGATTTTCGCCCGCGTGCCATCGCCTAGCCGGACGCCACCTGTCTTGTTGATCTGATCGGCGGCGGCGCGCATGGCGGCCTCGCTGTTTACCCCGAACTGGCGCAGTACGCCAGAGGTCGCGCCGAAGCCGGCAATCTTGATCACCCGCTCCTGGGCCAGCGCATCAGCGGCACTTGATAACCACAAGCACAGTGGGAGAATCACAAACGCTAACGCCAATCGCAGCGAAAATTTGATCCGGGTCATTGCGAGCTTCATGTTTTATTTCTCCGTTGATGAACCAATGCGCCTGCATTAAAGCGCCATGAGGAAGGTCAAGCAACCGTCAGAGTTAACAGCTAGACGCAAGAAGAATAAAAGAATGAAAACGACCCGCGCGCGGCCAACGACAATGCGCTTGCCTCAACCCGGGTCGTTCCAGCAAAACAATCCATCAATCGGCAAACGCCCTTTCAACCACGAAATGACCGGCATCCCTGGTCGTCCCCTCCTGAAAGCCGAAGCCGACCAGCATCGTCCGCAAATCTTTCAGCATCGCCATGCTGCCGCAGATCATTGCGCGATCGGTGGCGACATCCATCTTGGGCAAGCCCAGGTCCTTGAAAATCTGGCCGCTCTCGACCAGTGCGGTAATCCTTCCGCGATTACTGAAATGTTCGCGCGTGACGGTCGGGTAATACAATAATTTTCGGCGCACCACTTCACCCAGGTATTCATGTTGCGGCAAATCCTCCGTCAGGAAATTGGCATAGGCCAGGTCGGCCGTCATGCGCGTGCCGTGCACCAGGATCACCGTGTCGAATTTCTCGTAGGTTTCGGGGTCTTTGATTATGCTGAGGAACGGCGCCAGCCCGGTCCCGGTCCCGAATAAATACAAGCGCTTGCCGGGCAGCAGAAAATTGGTCAGCAGGGTGCCGGTAGGCTTGCGCCCGACCAGCACTTTGTCGCCTTTACGGATCTTCTGGAGCCGCGATGTCAGCGGGCCGTCCGGCACCTTGATGCTGAAAAATTCCAGCTCCTCCTCATGATTGGCACTGGCGAAACTGTAGGCGCGCAAAATCGGATTACCGCTGGCCTCGGGCAGCCCTATCATCGTGAACTGGCCGTTCTCGAAGCGCAATGTCGGCGAACGCGTGGTGGCAAAAGTAAATAAGCGATCGGTCCAGTGATGGACCCGGGTTACCGTCTCTACGTTGTAAATATTTGGCTTCATGATTTGAAATTAAGGTTATTGGCAATAATCAGGCGCTGGATTTCAGAGGTCCCTTCGTAGATGCGGAGCAAGCGAATCTGGCGATACAGATTCTCTACTTCGGCATCTTTGACGACCCCATAAGCCCCCATGATCTGGACCGCATCGTCGACCACCTGCTGCGCGCCGTCCGTGCCGAACAGCTTGGCAATACTGATGTGACGGCTCAGGTCGCGCTGGCTGATGTCCTTGCCCTGCCGGGTGTCCAGCTCCCATGCGGCGCGCGCCACCAGCAGCGAAGTGGCATCGAGATAGACCGCCATATCGGCCAGCTTGGATTTGGTCATTTGCATGTCGAACAAAAACTCGTCGCCGATCCGCCTGCTCTTGGCCCATTGTCCGGCCACCCTCAGGGCTTTGCGGCAAAAGCCGATGGCGGCGGCGGCCACCGTGACGCGATAGATGTCCAATATTTGCAGCGCATATTTAAAACCCATGCCGGGCACGCCGACGAGTTGGTCGGCCGCTACTTCGCAATTGGAAAAATTCAATGTGGCGAATGCCCTGGGGGCGATCAGTGCAATATCCTGGGCGATCGTCAGCCCCGGCGTGTCGGCCGGCACCAGCAGCAAACTCAAGCCCATCGCACCCGGCCCTTCCCCGGTCCTGACCAGCACGCAATGAACATCGGCGATGTTGCCGTAGGAAACCCAGGTCTTGACGCCATTGAGCACATAGCGTCCATCCACCAGCCGCGCCTCCAAAGCTGCCGCGGCGAGATTCGAGCCGACCTCCGGCTCGGAAATGGCGAAGCTGCCAAGCATCTCCCCGCTTGCCGACGCCGCCAGGAATTGATTGAAGCGGGCAACGTCGCCATACAAGCCGGCGGCGGCACAACCAAGACCCTGTATCGAAAACGAAAAATCGAGCAGATCGTGGTACGAAGCGAACGCTTCGCGCAACAGGCACATCGAGCGAACATCGAGCTTGGGCTGGCCGCTGTCGCCGGCGCGCGGCACGACAAAACGCAGCCAGTCCGCCTGGCCCAGCAAGCGGGTCAGCTTGCGTCCGACCACCTTGGGGTCGGCGTCCCGGGTAATCGCGTCAATATCGGAGCCGGCCGGCCCCGCCAGCCAGTCACTCACGTTCAGCGCCAGATCCCTGTGATGGGATTCAAAAAAAGGAAGTGCCAATACGGTCGGATCAAATCTCAGCATAGGATGGATGGCTTAAATAAAAAGTGTGAAACACTGCCGTGCTCCGGCTTTACGCCGGCCCGATTCAAGCCGGGGACGGCTCAAGCTCCACCTGCAACTGAGACAATTTCCCAGGAACGTCTTTCCACTTTTCGGCGTCCGGCAAGCCATCCTTTTTTCTTGCAATATTGGACTTGACCCATTTCGCCGCCAACTCTTCATTCAATTTGATGAATGAGGTCATGGTGTCGGGGACTTCGTAATCGGCCATGATGGCTTCAACAGGACATTCCGATACGCAGACGCCGCAGTCTATGCATTCATCCGGATTGATGGCCAGGAAATTCGGTCCTTCATAAAAACAATCGACCGGGCAGACTTCCACGCAATCAGTGTGTTTGCAATTGATGCAGTTTTCGGTAACAACGTAAGCCATACGATCTCCTTGGTTCTAAAAATATAACGCGTTCAAAGCTGGAATTGAAACCGGCGTCCTTGTGCCTGATCGCCGGATTGCACCCACATCGTCCCGTCACCAGGCGTCATCAGCACGGAAGCCACCGTCCGCTCGCGGCGAATATCGCTGCTGCCAGGCACGTAAATCGGTTCCTGCGAAAACATGTCCAGATAAGCCTGGGGCGCGGCATCCGGCGCGATCGCAAGCAAACCCGCATGGCAGGCATCCTGACGCCGGACCGATGAATTGCGGGCAAAAATATTGAGTTGATCCTGCTCGGCAAAGGCCGGATTCAAAAAGTGATTCGCATGCACCGATTGCCGATGTTCCGTCACGCTCAAGGTATTGGCGAGGATTTCCACGTTGAACACATGATGCCGATCGCAAATGGTGAGCGAGCGCGAACCGGTCACGCGCAATCCGCGCAGAAGTTCCATGCATTCCTGGGCGCTGCCGGCGTTGTCGAGCAAATGACGGATCACCAGATACGGCGGAATCCCCGGCTCCCAAGATCCTCCCAGCACCAGATTGAGACCGATGGCGACGCCGTCTTCATTCAAGCCCAGATAACCCAGCAAGCCGGTAAACGACAGCAAAAGCACCCGCCGGCTGTTGCTGCGGCTGACGTTTAATATGCACAGCTGCTGTTCCATATTACCGTTGAGGTCGATGGTTTGACCTAACGCCGCGCTCGGGCCGGAACGTGCAAATGTGGTGCAATCGCCATTGGTCCGGGTGCGGCTATAACCGATCATCTCGCGCCGGATTTGCAGCAACACGGCCTCTTCGAACAACATCCCGGCGCCGTCGGCCAAGCCCCTGATCTCGTCCAGCAAGGCCGGCGTATAGGTCCTGATCGCCTCGACGTAGGCATCGATCTGCGGCGACAACTCCGCCATCGAAGTCGGCTTGTGAAGAATCCGGTTGATCCGGTACAGCGCATCATCGCGGAATGCGATGATGCGTTCTTTCAGCGCACTGCCATGCTGATGACCGATGGCATAACTGTCGCCGGACAATGCGATCGGCTCGGCCCATTGATAGGCATCTGGCGCGGCTGACGATGCAGCCAATTCGGCGGTGCTGGTCATCGCTTCATGCCTGCCGCAAAGTGTCCTGGATCGCCGGCCACTCGTGACGCAAAATACTGAAGTAGATGGTGTCGCGACGCCGGCCGCCAGGCATCTGGGTGTGGCTGCGCAGCACGCCTTCCTTGGTCGCGCCGATATTGGTCAAGCCTTTTTGCGCGCGCAAATTCAATACGTCGGTCTTGAATTCGACTCGTTCGCATTGCAGTTGATCGAACGCGAAATCCAGCAGCAGCTGCTTGGCGGATTGATTCAGTCCGGTACCACGATAAGCCTGTCCCAGCCACGACCAGCCGATCTCGATGCGCTTGTCGTGTTCGGACAGATTGCCGAACGACATGCTGCCGGCAATCGCGCCGCTGCTCTTGTCGATAATCGAAAATACGATTCTGCGTCCGGCCGCGGTATCGGCCAGACCGGTGTCGATAAACTGCTGGAGTTCCGCTTCGTCTTTTACCGTGACGACAAAATAGCGCCAGATATCTTCTTCAAAAGCGATTTCCCGATAGCCGGCGATATCGGCGCTATCAATACGCCGCAATGTCACTCGCTCATCTTCCAGGACGACATCTGCAATCTGATTCCACATCTCAAATCCCTTCCGTCTGCGCCAGCTTTTCATCAATCAGATTGATGATGTCTTGCGGCGTGTGCAATTTCGCCACGTCGCGATCAGTCAGTGCCGACAACTGGATTTTTGCGGCGGGACATATGGTCGTCATCAGCATCACCATCGTCAGCGACGTCAAGCCGTAGTGATCGAATAAATCGGCATCCAGTTTGAGTTCCTTGCTTTGTTCCGATGAGTATCCGAGCGTTTCGGCAAGGTGTTCCCGCACGATATTTTCTACATTCATTTTTATTTCCTAGACGAGTTGTGCAATGCGATGGGCGTAACGTTCATGGATCTTTTTGCGAGCCGGCTTGTACTGCGCGGTCAGGTATCCATTGGCGATGGTGAACGGTTCATCCGCCACGATGAATTTTCCGATGCGCTCATTTTTTTCCAGCGAGGCATTCAGCGAGGAAATATGCTTTTCGATTTCCCCGGCATCCAATTTGTCATTCAATACGGAGACGATCGCGACCAGGTACGGCAAGCCGCTGCCGATCAATACGCATTCGTCGATGCCGTCGATATTGCTCAACGCTTCTTCTATCGGCCGCAGCAAGACATTCTGGCCGTTTGCCAGCGAGATCCGATCGTTCAGCCGGCCGTTGATATATAAATATCCGTCTTCGTCGAAATAGCCGAGATCGCCGGTGCGCACATCGCCGTTCGGTAGGAACACTTGCTCCGATTCGCGCACTTCGGCATGCGCGTAACGCCAGTTGACCGGCTTGTCGCTGCGCACGATGATGCCGCCGTCGTCGTCCAGGTAGACCTGCTTGCCGGGGATGACGCGGCCGACGCTGCCGATCTTGAGTGCGCCGGGATAGTTCTTCGACACGATGCAGGTTTCGTTGGAGCCGTAGCCTTCATAAATCGGCAGGCCGCAATCGAAAAAGAAATTCAGGGTGGCGAAGTTGGACGGTGCGGAACCGGTCCACAGATAACGGATGTTTTTTCCCAGCATATCGAGCAACAACGCACGCCGTTGTTCCAGATCCGGCTCGCCATGAGCCTCGGCCGCCTCTGCGCCCGACTGCCGTTGCTGGTTGCGCAGGCGGGTTTCCACATGCTTTCTGATGGCATTGAAAAATCCGGGGACGCCCATCACGACGGTAGGCTGCTCGCACTTCATCGCATGGAAAGCCTGCTCATAAGTGGCGACCACGATGTCATGGTCGTTGCACAGCGCGGAATAAATCCAATACCTTTGCTGCAACAACGACAGCGGCAGAAAAACAAATACCTTGTCGCCGTTTCGATGATTGAACATCTGCTGCGTCTGCGCAATGGAGTGGTCGATGCTGCCGACCGTGGCGCCCAGGCCTTTCGGCTTGCCGGTACTGCCGGAGGTGAATTTCAGCGTCGTGATGTCGTCGTTGCGATAAGTGGGATAAGCGCTCCAGCTGTCGCCTGCGCTGTCGGCGATCTTGCCGATCGAACGAATGCCGATGCGCTTGCCGCTGTCGTCGGCGGCTTCGGCGAAAACATAGCGCAAATCGTATTCTTCTTCGAGATTTGCATCGTCGTAGGAACGCGATGGATCGAAACCGGCGGTGACGACTTTCAGTTTGATCGCGGCCAGATCCAGCAAAATCCATTCAATGCAGTTGGGCGCGACTATCCCGATCCGATCGCCTGCGCGCAATCCCAAGTCGTGACTCAGGTAATGGGCCAGCCTGGCAGCGCGCCGGTCGAGATCCGTCAGCGTGGTCTGAACCACGCCGTCGCGCTGGTAGCAGGTGAGGGTCGAGCCATTGGACTGGCATGGGCGCGCCACGCGATTGATCGTATTTTCTATTTCGGTCATAAGTACAATTTGTATCGGTTGCCTCGGACATGCGCAGCAAAATAATACGCGCGGCCCGGTTCTTGGCTGCGGAGTACACCGCAGACAAAAAATCGGCACGCGCAGCACTTTTCAATACCCAGGCACCTCGAAAAACCGTAGCGAGCGGTTCAAGGTCGGGGCGAGAAGCACAACCGTACGGGGGTACGGTGAGCATCGCAGCCTCGAGATTGAGCCGCGCAGTAGGTTTTTCGAGGTGCCCACCAGGTCAGGACAGTAGAGCCAGCTCCTGTTCGACCTTTTGGACAACGGGTTCGACCACTTCGGTTTTCGTCCGCAAGTCCAGGTACTTCCCTGCCTCAAACCCATGTATCTCGAAAGATTTACCGCCGCCGCGGTGCAAATGGGCGACCAGCGCATCGAATATTTTTTCCATCCACAATGCTCGCCGGCGAGTACGCACCAGGTCTTCCAGCGAGAATTCCTCGCCGCGCATGCGCACCACCCGGATGTCGTAAAAGCCGCGATAGCGCTGACCGCCGATCTCCATCGGCGGCCGCGACATATCCGGGCCGGGCGAGCGGATTGAATATTTGACTTGCGCCTTGCTATGCGCCGCGCGGTGCATGTCGGCATGGATCGCGATGTCGGGAATCAGCGGCGGGTAGTACCAGTGCCGGTCCAGCGACACTTCCTTGCGGTCGAAATTGCCCGGGATGAAGTGCCAGCGATTGAACATCATGCGCTTTTGCACCGTGCTGGCGATCATGTGCGCCACGCTGCCTTCCAGGTGTTCTGTGAATCCCTTGGACACAAAGCAAGTGTAAAAATCGTTCGGCGTCAATGTATGCATCGAGGCCAGCAGTTCCGATCGTTCCGCCTTCAATAACTTGCCGAGATTGCGCAGCGAGCTCGACATCGCATAGTCGGCCTGCGTCGCAATGACGGAGGAAGCAACGATTTTCTCGATCAAATGCTCGATCCAGCCATGCGCCGATTCGCTCTTATATGGGCAAGGCACGTCGCCGCTATCGTGCTCGATCGCAGCGTATGCCAGGTCGCGGAAAAAAGTCGCTTCATCCAGCGCCTGCTCCGGCTCGCCGCCGACCAGTTCCCGGTATTCCTGCGCGAATTCGCTCAGATGGACGGCCGGATCTTCGCTGCTGGAAACCTTGTTGATGATTCTTTCGCTTTTCTGGAAGGTCAGACCATAAGTCCAGCGATAGCGCAGCCAGTCCTGGCCGACCGACTTGGTGGTTTGATCGCGAATGGTGCGCGCAATGTCGAACACGCTGGCGTCATGCCGCAAGTCGAACTGGCAGCCGACTTGGCGGTACAGGGACACCAGGTGCTGCAGCTTTTCGTATAAACGGCTGGCGGTCAGGGTAATGCCGTTGAATTCTTCGAAGCGCACCGAGCGTCCCGACAAAAACAGCGCGTGCAAGCCGGCGATGATCAACACTTCATCATCGGACCAGGCGTCGTAATTCTTTTTGCGCAGTCCGCTCAAATATCCCGGGCCGGCTTTGCTGTCGACCAGATTGTTGTAGCGATCGATCAGCGCATGAAAGCGGTCGCCGACATAAAAGCAAACCGATTCGACGTGTTCGACATTGTCGATCACCGAGTCGAGCACGGTTTCGAGTTCGCCGGAGGCGAACATCTGGTCCATATCCGCCCGCAAACGCTGGCTGGCATTGCGTTCGCGTTGCAATGCGAGTTCGTGATGGCTGTTCAGGTCGTTCAGCAAGGTGAGCGGCAAGGCGATGAATCCGAGCGTTGTATAGCTGATGTCATCGGTATTTTCTTCGTCCGGTTCCCAGCTGGCGGGACGCAGGTGAAGCCGGCCCAGCGAGTTGATGCGCGCCACCAGCACCGATGGACTGCCGGCATAAGCGACGTTGTCGAGATCGAGCGACATGGAGATATGGGGATGCCACTGCAGCGCCTCGAAGGCCGCGATGTCATAAATGCCGAGCGCCTCGATCGCGTGATCGATCGGGTATCGATTTCCCTGCGTAAGGATGTACTCAAGTGCGTTGGCAGCGGAGTCGGCATGCAATTCATACCCTTTTACGAGTTCGACCATGTCGAATCCAAAATGGGATTTACCGCTTTCTTTTTTCATTCCATTTTCCCTTGCCTATATAAGACATGTAATAACTGCGAACAATGAAGATTCGGTCCGCCACAGTTCGACCTCGGCCAAATCTCTTATGGATGCGGCCCGAAGAATGTCGAGTAATAGCGCTCTGAAAATTTTGTGATGCTCGGGAGCTGCCCGTGCGCGCACGATGCTCCCGCCAAGTGGCTGGATTTATCTGTTGGCGGAATTGACCCTGCTTTGGAAGCTGCTTGCTATAAGCGCCTGCATGGACTCCCCCTGCTACAAATGCCCCCACTGACGTCCAAGTTTTTATCCTGTCTGTGGGCTGTAAAATATTGCACATTCCTAGCAGCAACAACTGATAACTATTACAGGTTGGATCGTCCGGCACCTGTCATTAATCCGGTGTTATCGAACTTCCGAATTTGCCATTAGCCGCTGATCCGCACTGCAATGCGCCGTTGCGGGCGAGCGGCACATGGGCAAGTCGACGCTACCGCAAGCGGAGCGACAACGCCGAGCTTGGCGTGTCTGCCAGATGCATCAGAAAATTCTTATGTGATTTGACGGGGAAGAAGACGCGGGCGATCAGAGCGGCAGGGAAATGCCTGGAGGTGATTCAAACTGCAGGATGCCAGCCTGGCGATTTCGGCTGGCAGTAAACGGTGGCTCCAAAAAAGCCGTAGCTGGTGCCCTCAGGCTGCCTTGAAAACGGGCTGCGGATCCGTCGATGGCAAAAAGTGCGCAGCACGCCGATTGATTTTTCCGGTATTCAGCCAGGTCAGCGATTCCATCCACAGTGTCGCGCTAAAGCGGTCATGGAAAAACGCGAAATGGCCTATCTTGGATAACTGGAATTCGTCGGGGGTCACGACCACATGGGTTCGATCGCTGGACTTGTAATAGCTCAATAGCCGCAATATCGCTTCCGGCGTTCCGAACTCATCGTCGGTGATGCTGTAGGCCATCAGCGGACACCTTAATTGCGAAAAATATTTGACGGCATCGTCGATGCCGTCGGCCTGATCCGAGCGGCCCAGGAAGCTCGGCGCAGCGGCTTTCAGGGCCGCTCCCCGAAACGCCCATTCATACGCCACCCCGGACGGAAGATCTTCCAGCCAGCCGATCGTACGTCCGGGAAAATAGCCGACCAGCGTCGTCAGCAATGGCATCAGCACATGCCATTTGATGAACATCCGGTAGCGCACGTGCTTGGCGTAATCCTTCCAATAAGCGTATTGCGCGCCGACCGTCAGCATCCGGTCGATGCGCCAGTTCGATGCGGAAAATCCAGGCATGACGCCGCCGATGCTGTGGCCGACGACCACGATTCTGGCATCCGGAAAATTCTTCATGACCCATTGCATGACGCCCTCGAAATCCTTGCTGCCCCAGTCGCATTTTGTGGCTTGCAAATGCCGCAGCGAGGCCGGACGCGATTCGCCTATGCCGCGATAATCGTAAGTGATGGCGAGATAGCCGTGAGCCGCCAGGAAGCGCGCGTAGCGGGAGTAATACGATGCTTTGACGCCGGTTGCACAATTGACGATGGCAACCGTTTCAGGAAAATGCGACTCGTCGGAGTAATAAAGATTTGCTCCCAACTGATAGCCGTCTGCGGCTGGAATCTGAATATGTGATTCGATGTCCAATTTTCCCTCGAGCTGATTGTGTATCTGGTCGCGATTGTAGACAGGAAACCGGATTCGCATAAGCTATACTGCCTCATATCTTTGTTGAGGGTAGCTCACCAATATGGACAATCTTGACGCAAACTCCCTGATCATTTTTTATCACGTCGCCAGTGCCCGCAGCTTGTCCAAGGCAGCCGACGCGCTTGGCCTGTCGCGTTCCGCGCTCAGTCACAGGATCAAGGCGATCGAAGCCAAACTCGGCTGCCAACTGCTGATACGGACCACCCGCAGCGTCGGCCTGACCGATGCCGGCTACCGCCTGGCCGGCTATGCGAGCCGGATTGCGGAGACCTTGACCGAAGCCAACCTGCTGGCCAACGGCTTGAACGAAGACACGTCAGGAACGGTGCGCATATCTGCGCCTCCGGGTCTCGGCGCGGTCTGGCTGCGGCCGCTGGTCATGTCGTATATGCAGGCCAATCCGCGGGTCAGCATCGACTTGCGTTTCAGCGCGCAGGCGGTCGACATCACCAAGGACCCTTTCGATGTTGCGATCCGGGTCACATCGCGGCCGCCCGACAATGTGGTCGCAAAAAAACTGTTCTCGGTATCCTGGTGGTTATGCGCGAGTCCTGAACTGGTATCTCGCTTTGCCGATGCTTTGGCCATTCCCGACATCTCCCATATACCGATTGCGGGCTTTTCAAAAGCCAACCAATTTCAATTGATCGAGATTTCACGCGATCGAAAGAAACTCGAAATCAATCCCACCCCGGTCTTGATCACCAACGATCTTGAAGCGGTCAAAGACGCTGTAATGCGGTCGCTGGCGATTGCGGTGCTGCCTGATTACTTTGTGCGAGACGACATCATCGGCGGCCGGTTGATACGCCTGCTGCCGGAATGGAAAGTCGACCCGCACTATGGCGAAAATGCATTCGCGCTGCATTTACCGGGACGGATGATGCCGCTGCGCGTCAAAAGACTGATCGATTTCCTGCATCGGCGCGGCTCGGCATATTGAGCCATTTGAACGTAGGGCGGATGAGCGTAGCGTTATCCGCCGTTGGATGTACCACATGCGTTTGACGCATCCGACACGGCGGAAGACGCTACGCTTTTCCGCCCTACGCGAGCGCCGGCCGGCGAGCGAGATAAATGGGCGTTCGTAGGGCGGATGAGCGTAGCGTTATCCGCCGTTGGATGTACCACATGCGTTTGACGCATCCAACACGGCGGAAGACGCTGCGCTTTTCCGCCCTACGCGAGCGCTGGCCGGCGAGCGAGATAAATGGGCGTTCGTAGGGCGGATGAGCGCAGCGTTATCCGCCATTGGATGTACCACATGCGTTTGACGCATCCAACACGGCGGAAGGCGCTGCGCTTTTCCGCCCTACGCGAGCGCTGGCCGGCGAGCGAGATAAATGGGTGTTCGTAGGGCGGATGAGCGCAGCGTTATCCGCCATTGATGCGTAGCCTTATTCGCCAACTGACCCGCCACATCTGTTTGATGCATATAAAAGGCACGCTCACCTATCGCTGCCGTAGCGTGCGTATATCGCCGCACTAATCGCTAAAACCTAGCGTTATTGTTGAGTCCAGCTCAACTCAGATACGACCTCAAGCCATCTTATCCAGCCCTCTTCAGCCGCATACAATACGTCGTCGGTAGTGATGCTGCCTGTCATGTTTCACTTCATTTCAACACGCAATCAAAGAAATTTTTATATGCATGCAACAAAAAAACGCTCTCCCTGGATGTTATTGATTTGCTTCGGCATGATCCTTTTCCTCTGTATCGGCCAGCGCCATAGTTTCGGTCTGTATCTGCGGCCGATGACGATGGACATGGGCTGGAGCAGAGCGACCTTTTCCTTTGCGATCGCCTTGCAAAACCTGGTGTGGGGGATCAGCCAACCCTTCACCGGCATGCTGGCCGACCGCTACGGCGCCAAACGAGTGATGCTGCTGGGCGGCGTTTGCTACGCGCTCGGGCTGTTCGGCATGTCCGTTTCAAGCAACGGCGTGGCGCTGGCCTCCAGCGCCGGACTATTGATCGGAATCGCACAGAGTTGCACCGGGTTCGGCATTGTCTACGGCGCCGTCGGCAAGTTATTTACCGGCGAAAAGCGCGGCACGGCATTGGGCGTGGTCGGCGCCTTCGGCTCGCTCGGGCAATTCGTCATGCTGCCCGCAAGTCAGTCCCTGATCAGTCACTTGGGCTGGGCTGCCGCCTTGCTGACCGCTGCCGGCTTATGCTTCCTGATCGTGCCGCTCACTTTCGGGACGTCCGCCTCGGCCGCCAAGAAGCCGGATACCCACGAGCAGAGTTTGGGCGAGGCCTTGCGCCAGGCATTTCGGCACAAAGGTTTTTGGTTCCTGACGCTGGGCTTTTTTGCCTGCGGCTTTCAGTTGGCGTTTATCGCCACCCACCTGCCCGCTTATCTGGCGGACAAGGGACTCAGTCCGACGGTCGGCGTCACCGCGCTGGCGATCGTGGCGCTGGCAAATATTGTCGGCACCTACTTATGCGGTTATTTCGGCGAGAAAGTCAGCAAAAAATATCTGCTGGCCGCAATTTATGCGCTACGCGCCATCGCCCTCGCCACCTATGTGATGGTCCCGGCCAGCCCCATGACGACTTATATATTTGCGGCGGTAATGGGTTTGATATGGCTGGGAACGGTGCCGCTGTCGAGCGGCGTGGTCGGCCAGATCTTCGGATATCAATACATCACCACGCTGTATGGCTTTGTCTTTCTGAGTCACCAGATAGGGAGTTTTCTCGGGGTCTGGCTAGGCGGCGTCCTGTTTGACATGACAGGGAATTATCTGGCGGTGTGGGCCATCGCGATCGGGCTCAGCGTATTCGCATTGATCGTCAGTTATCCGATCGACGATCGATCGATTCAGATACGGCCGCAGGTCGCCAATGCGTAAGCTGACGCGATCGGGAATCGGCAGGTTGCTGCTGGCCATTTTCGGGTCGCTGCTGTTTTTTGCATTCCTGGCCAAATGCTATGCAGCCTATCTGCAGCCGGAATTTTTATTGGATCTGCTTTCCACGCATTTGATCTGTTGATTTTTGAACTGGAAATAAGCTGTATAAAGTGTTAAATTTAATTTCTGCATTGCAACATTTTATGCCAAGATACGGCTAATATATTGCATTAAATATGATGGGAATACGGCAAGAGATTGATCAGTACCGTCGTGCCGGATGGCCTATCAGATGTAGCTACACCGAAGAAACGAATAAGCAAAAATGAATAAGCAACTTGACAAACCAGTCATCATGACCGCGTTTGAGTGGCGACGTGAGCATGCACTTATGCTGCGTCCATGCAGGATGTTCCGGGCCGAGTCACAGCAGAAATATCGCTGTTCGAATCGCATTTGAATCGCTTGATTGCGTATGACGCAATTTTTTTAGCGAGCTGAAAGTTCTTTGTTCAAAAGACAAATTTTTAAGAGGCGAAAAATGGATGCTTGGCGAGAAGAGCAAATACAGTCTTTGCTAACCGCGAAGACGGATACCGAGTTTTTTGTGACGTTGTCGCATGCGGCCAATGTATTGGGATTTGATTATTGCGCGTATGGCATGAAGATGCCGTTGCCGATCTCCAAACCCAAGGTGGTCATGCTGAGCAATTACTCGGAATGCTGGCAGCAGCGCTACCTGCAGGAAAACTATGTTGCGGTCGATCCGACAGTGGTGCACGGCATGCGTTCGGTCATGCCCCTGGTGTGGTCGGACGAGGTGTTTGCGGTCTCCCGGCCGTTCTGGGAAGATGCGCGCGCTCACGGCCTGCGCATCGGCTGGGCGCAGTCGTGCTTCGATGCCCGTGGCGTCGCCGGCTTGCTGACCCTGGCCCGTTCGCATGACAGCCTGCAAGTCAGCGAGCTGCGCGACCAGTCGCTGAAACTGTCCTGGCTGGTGCAGACAGCGCATCACGGCTTGTCCAATATGCTGGTGCCGAAGCTGATGCCTGAAACATCGGTCAATCTGACCCCGCGGGAAGTCGAAGTATTGCGCTGGACCGCAGACGGCAAGACTTCCAGCGAAGTCGGCGATATCGTGTGCATCTCAGAACGCACGGTCAATTTCCACGTGAATAATGCGTTGATCAAACTGGATGCGGTCAACAAAAACGCAGGTGTCATCAAAGCAGCCATTTTAGGACTGTTGTAAACGTCCAAAGCCTGGCGCGAGGCTGCCCCATCACGGGCACAGCCTCGCGCAACCGAGCTAATTTTTCTTTCCCCCCTGCACCACCACCTCGACCCGGCGATTCGGTTGCAAGCATGCGACCAGCGCGGCTTTCGGCTTGATGCCGGTGCAGGCTTCCAGCTGCTCCTGCATGCCGCGCCCTTCGGCGCTGATCGGGACGGTCACGCCGCGTGCCTGCAGGTAGGACTTGACGGTATTGGCGCGCGCCAGGCTCAGGCGCTGGTTGTAAGCGGGGCTGCCGAGCCGGTCGGTATAGCCGGTCACGGTCAGCGCGCTGACTGCGGCATAGCCGGTGGCGATTTTTTGCGCCAGTATGTCTAGCTCCTTGCGTCCCTTCGGCAGCAAATCGGCGTCGCCCGATTTATCGAAATGGAACAAGGCGTCTGCCGACAAGGTGAATTTTTCCAGCGCGCTGCCGGCCGCCGGCATAGCTTGCGGCTGCACCGGCGCGGCACAGCTGGCGGCGGATTTTTCCGCGCCGCCGGTCAAGTCCTCGGCGATCTGGACGTAGGGCTTGGCATGGCGCCAGCCGGCTTGCCGGATTTCATTCCCGGCATGCACCAGCTCGACTTCGGCACAGGCGGTCTGCTGCCCCGCGCAGCGGAAGCCGGCGTCCTTCTTCAATGCATCATATCGGGCCCACAAATCCGGCCGCAGCTTTTCGGCGTGGTTGACCAGCGGTGTTTCCCAGCCCGCGTCCTGCCTGGCTTCCAGCGCGCTCAAGATGCGCTGGCTTTCGCTCAGCGCCGCCTGCGGGAAATCGCCGCGGTCGTTGCGGCTGTATTCATGAAACGAGACATCCAGCCAACACTGCGCCTTCGACAGCTGATAATCGGCGACCCGCCGGCCGCCATCGTTCAAGGCCTTGATCCGCTCCTGGGTCGCCCGGTACACACCATGATCGCGATGAATCGCGCCGTCGCTGATCCGCTCCTGCTGCGCCGCCAGCTGTCCGTCCGGCGGCACTGGAGCGGCGCAGGCCGTCAGCGCCAAAGCGATGGCCGCGACCAACAGCGGACGGGCTGGAATCAATGTGGATGTCGATTGCAATGTCGATTTCATGAGTTTTCTCACTTCTTTTAATTTCACGAGTTATCGCGCTTCAGCGCCGGATTGCGGACGGTATCGCGGCCGCCAAAAAGATCTTCGTCAAACTTGAACCGGATCCGCAAATAGACGCCGCGATTGGTGTAATCCGAGCCGGTCAGGTCGCGATCGTTGAAGCCGCGCCAGTTGTATCCGGCGGACAGCCACAGATTGTCCTGCAATTGATAGCCGGCCTCGGCCCCGACTGCGTACTGCTTGCTGCGACCCTGCGGGCTGTAGAGAACCGAAGTCAGCGCGCTGATATCCCAGCGCTTGCTGATGTCGTACGTGACCCGGCCGCCGACCAGGTAGGCGCTGTAGATATCGCGCCCGCCGTCGAAATAATCGCGCTGCCATTTGGCCGCCAGCCGGCCGTCTATCCACCACGGCCGGCTCGGATGATAATCGCCGTGCACCGACACGATGTGCTTGTCGAAACCCTGGCTGGCGTTCGGATCGCTGCCGCCCAGGCCATCGTTGATGCCGGCCGGCGGCACATAATTATTCAAGCCGCTGTGATCGCGCTGCAGCCAATACTCATAGCGTGCCAGCACGTTGAGGCGGTTGGTGTCGGTGTCGCGATAAGCCAGGCCGAGTTGGACCTTGTCTTCCCACAGGTTGCCGGTGTGGCCGCGGTTGTCGGTGTACAGCAGATAATTGCGGCCCAGGAAAGTCCAGTCGCGATTGATCTTGCGTGCCGCGGTCAGGGTCGACAACCAGCTATCGTTGCCCGGCCGCAGCGTGGTGATCGGCGCCGCCTGCGGGTCAGTCGTGTTGGTCTGCGTGACGTCGCGGTCCTTGGTGCGGCGCCACTCCAGACGGCCGCCCAACAGCCACAGTTCATTCGGCCGCCATTCGACGCCGCCGGTCAAGGCGTAGGCATCCTGGGTCTGGCCGCGATAGGCGCGCAGATACTCGGCCGAACTGGACAGCTTGACCGTGTCGCTGACGTTCCAGGCATTGCGCAAGCCGCTGGCCCATTGCAGGTCGTTGCCGGCGATGGCGTCGCGCATCCGGTATTCGGAAAACACGCGCTGGTTCGGCATGTACTCGTTATCCACCCCGAACACGAAAGCGCTGCTGTCGTACAAGCCGTTGGTGGCTTGCGGCGACGACAGGCCGCTGGCCCATTCGTATTTGCCGTACAGCCGTCCCAACTCGGCATAGCGATAAGCCGCGCCGACCGCCGCCCGATGGTAGCTATCGTCGGCGATGCCGTGCTCGTATTCGGCAGTCAGGTCGACTTTTTCGCTCACTTTGTACGTGCTGCGCGCACGCAAGCCGGTGCTGTGATACGTCACGCCGGCCAAGCCGTAATTGCTGCCGAGGTTATTGCCACTGATGCCATAACCGGTTTGCGGATTGAGCTGGCTGGCGCCGAAGCCGGTATTGAAGCCGAAGCCGGCATTGGTTTGCGGATTGACCAGCAGACCGGAGCCGAGACTGAGCGGCGTGCTGCCGAAGTCTCCCGCCTCTTCCCTGGTATGAGTCAGCCCGAGGTCTACTTCCAGCTTCGGATTGACGGTATAGGCGACCCCTGCCGCTTCGGCATCGCGCAAGGCGCCGGCGTTGCGGTCCTTGCTGTGGGTGCCCTCGACATAGGCTGCCCATTGCGCGTTGATTTTCTTGGTGACTTTGAGCGCGCCCTCTTCCCGCCCCTGGGTCAGCGATGCGGCCGGATTGTTGAACAGCGGATCGCTGCGGCCGAAGTAGGCGCGCGCCTGCAAGTCGTCTTCCTGATGCAGCATTTCAACCCGCCAGGCGTCGCCGCTGATTTCCTGCAAGCGGCCGCCCGGCATCGCGGCTTGGCCGTAGCTCGGCTGCAAGCTGTAGGGATTGCCGTTCAGGCTGGCGCCGAGACCGCTGCCGAGCACGCTCTTGCTGCGCGCGTACTCGGTCACGATGGCGGTATGCTCGCCCGGCTTGAAACTGGCGTTGCCGCTCATCAGCGTATAAGGCGCAAACGGATTCTTGTCCTTGACATAGCTGCCGCCGACTTCAAACCGCTCGCCCAGTTTGAACTGGCCATCGACGCCGTAGACCCAGAACGTCTCGGCGCCGGAATCGACTTCATAGGTCACCCGCAACGATTTTGGATTGCCGTTGGCGTCGACCGACGGCAACGGCTGGCGCAGCAAGATGCGGCCGGAGAACGGCTCGAAACTGTAATCGCCAAAACGCTGCAAGGGTTCGACCGCCAGGATCACCGCCGGCTGATAGCGGTCGCGAGTAATGATTTCGACCTTCTCGGTGCCCGACACCGCGTCCCGCTTGGAAACCGCAAACGGCCCCGAAATCCCCTGCCCCGGAAATTCTTCGATCATCTGCACCAGGCTGTCTTTGGTGACGAAGCCGTTCAGCAATGCGCCATCCTTCTCATAATGAGCACGGGCACCGTTCATGCTGCGGCTGTAATTGCCGAGATCGCGCTTGCGGATATCGGCGACGCTGCCACCGCCGCTGAACTGGCTGAAGCCGTCGCCGGTGTTGAAGTCGCCCCACAGCAAATACGACTTGTCCTTGTCGATCCGCACATACAGCTTGGACGACGATTGCGCATCGAAACCCCGGATCGACGCATCGCCGTACACCGGGTAGAAATCCTCCGGCCGGATGTCGCGGAACAGGCGGTTGTAGGTGTCCTTGTCGGAATCGTAGGCCATCGTCAGCAAGGCATCGCCCTTGATCGTCCCTTTCAGGAAGAAGGCCGTGCGCAGCGCGCCGTAGCGCTTGCCGCCGTCGCCGCTGCGGGCGAAGCTGTCGATCTCGCGCTCGAAACCATCGTCGTGCCGCGCCGACGACAATTGCAGCGGCGACTTGCTGTCGAAATGGATAATCCCCTCGACCAAACCGACCGCCAGCGTTTCACGCAACTCCGGCACAAAGCTGATCACGCCCTGCGCCTGCGCCCGGCCGGCGCTGATGCGCACGGTCACGTCTTGCGGCTGATACGGCGCCAGCAGCAATACCTGCGCCTTGCCGTCGACCACCTTGACCTGGGTGCCCGGCGTAATGCGGTCGCGATCGGTCGCCGCCGGACCGAACTCATCAGTCGCCGCACCCGGGATCTGCAGCCGTCCGCCGGACGCTTCCACCGTGATGACGGTTTCGCCTTTGAGCGGCTGGTCCTGACGGTCCAGCACCGAGATAGTGAGGCGGGCCGGGGTCTGACCGTCGGCCGGCAAACTGTCGCGCTCGACTTCGACCCGGATCACGCCGACCTTGCGATTCAAGCCGTAGTCAGCGTCGCCGATACGCTCCGGATAAATCTTCGGGCCGGATGGCGGCAGGTTGCTGTTGCCGGTATCCAGCGCCGGCAAATCGACTCCGCTCTTGAACGAAGCGGCGCTGCCATTGAACGTATTCACCGACTGCCCCAGGTCGCCGCGGAAACCGTTGAGCGTGCCTTGCCCCCATGCCGGCAAAGTGCCGGCGACAGCCAGCGCCATCACCGCAAAATGCATGCTGCGCACGGTCGCCGAATCGCTTTTGTAAAGTTCATTGCGCATGGCGACCTCCCTGATTGATTTCCAGTTGTTGTAATGGGGTGTCGCGTTCGCTGATGGTCTCCGGTATTCGCCTGAGGTCGCGGCTGATGTCGACGTCGTGCTCAATGCGCGGCTTGACGATGGTTTGATTGGCGCTGTCGGTGCCCTGCTGCGGATAATCCGGCGCCTTGCCTTCGAACTTCAGCGCCGCGCCGCGTTTCTTCTCGGTCTGCGGGCCGGTGATTTCGCCTTGGGCGCGACGCGCCTTGACTTGCTCCAGCACCGGGTTGGAACAGGACCCTTCAATGAAATCGGCCCGTTGCAGCTCGCCGTTCTTCAAGTCCAGGAACAGGCTGCCGGCATCGCCCGCATTGCGATTGCTGCTGCTGACCAGACGGCTGCCGCGCGGCAGCGTGGTTTGATCGACTTTCAGCACATGAGTCTTCGGCGACAGGCCGCAAAAACTGTATTTGCCCTCGACGTCGCTGATCAGGTAAGTGCCGTTTTCCAGGTACAGGTGCACGCCCGGGATGCCGAGCTCTTCGCTGTCCTTGACCTGGTTGCCGTTGCAATCGACGAAGATCATGCCGACCACGCAAGCGTCGGTGGTGAAGACGCCGCCGACGACGTGCACCTTGGCCCGGGCTTCATTGGCGCAATTGGGATTGCCGTTGCGCGGACAAGTTGCCGTGACCCGGTTGATGCCGTCGCCCTGCATCGCGCCGACCCCGAGCCGGACCCGATAAGTCAGCGTCACGCTGGCCCCAGGATTGATCAGGTCGAGCGCGTAAGTCAGCAGCGGACCCGGCGCCCCATCCAGCCGCACCAGCGTCGCCCCGCTAACCCGCGAGCTGTTGGCTATCAGGCGGAAACCCGCCGGCAGCCTATCGACGATGCTCGGTTGCGTCACCGTCGAGTTGCCGATATTGGTCACCGTCACGCTGTAAGTCAGCATGTCGCCCAGCTCGGCTTCATGCTTGTTGACGGTCTTGACGACTGACAGCAAGGCATTGGGAGCAACAATGGTGGAGGCCGCGCTGGCGCAATGCGGATCGCTGCAATCGCTGCCCGGCGCCATCGGCACGCCGCTGCTCTGCAGATCGCCGCCACCGCCGACCGAAGCGTAATTGGTGGCCGCTCCGACCGGCATGCTGGCAGCGACCTGCACCGGCACCGTCATGCTGACCGCCCCCGATGCGGCCGGCAGCGCAGCGCTCGGCATGAAGTCGAACTTGAGGGTCAAGCCGCCCTGCACCGTGCCGCTGCTGACCAGGTTGGCGACGCGCCCGTCCTTGCTGCTGATAGCGCCGTTCAGGCTCAAGCCCGGCGGCAGTTTTTCGATCAATTGCAAGGCGCCGCTGGTGGCCGCATTGCCGATGTTCTTGACAGTCAGCGTGTACTCGGCGCTGCCGCCTAGCGTCAGCGTGGCCGGCCCGGTCTTGGTCAGACTCAACAGCGGCACGTCGTCGATCACCGCCGGATCCTTGCTGCAGTAATTGGCATCGTTACAGGCGACACCCGGCGTCAGCCGCACCAGGTCGTCACGGCCGCTGATGCTGGCGAAATTGGTGAGGTTGCCGCTGGCGGCGGCGCTGATGTTGACGCTCAGAGTGAGGACGGCGCTGCTGCCAGCGGTAATCGCGGCGGCCGGGGTGAAGTCGAACGTCACCAATTGGCCTTTGACCGCGAGATTGCTGATGCTGCCGTTGCTGCTGACGATAGGGTTGGCCGCGATCAGGCTCATGCCGTCCGGCAGCAAATCACTGATGTGGATCAGGTCCTTGCTAGCGGTGGCACCGGTATTGCTGATGGTCAGCGTATACACCCCGACCTGTCCCACGGTCAGTTTGCCGCTGTGGCTTTTGACCAGCTTCAGGCTGGCGGCGCTGGCGATCGGATTCACCACCGGGTGGCAAATCGCCGGATTGGCCAGTTCGGCTGCGCTCGGGTGCAGCGGATCGGCCGGCAACTGGCATGCCGCGGCAGGCGGGCTGAAGCTGCATGCGGCGCTGTCATAGGGTCCGCAATTGGCGATGTTCGGCGTGCTGGCGACATTGACCAGCGGCGCATTGACGGTATTGCTGACTTTGACATTGAGCATCAGCGTCACCGCTTCGCCGCGCGCCAGGACGCGGGATGAACCGGCAAAATCCCAGACCACTTTATTGCCGCTCAAGCTGCCGTTGAAATCGCCGCCGGTCGCCGACACAAATGTGGCGCCGACCGGAATCACGTCCTGCACCAGCTTCACGTCGTCCTTCAGGCTCAAATTCAAATAGCCGGGATTGGACAACTTCATGACATAGGTCAGGCTGTCGCCGGCCGCCACCGGTTGGCCCTGGATCGAAGCGGCGCTACCGGTCTTGACCACATCCTTGTACAGCGCAGCAATCGGCGTGGTCGCCAGCACCGTCAGCGTGGCGCTGGCCGGCAAGGCATTGCTCACGCCCTGCGCGGTATGCACCGCACCGGCCGGAACCTGGTTGACCTGGTTGCCTTGGGCGCTGCCGACGACGTCGACCTTGATGACGCAACTGCTGCCCGGGGTCACCGTCGCATTGGAAATCGCGACCGAGGTGCCGCCGGCCGTCGCCGCGACCGCGGCAGCGCCGCCGCAACTGACTGTGCTGGCATTGGGGACCGGCGCCAACACCACGCCGGCCGGCAGGTTATCGGTCAGGCTGAGTCCGCTCAGGTTATTCGCCCCGCCCGGATTGGGATTAATGATTTGCAAGGTCAGCGTGCTGAGTTCACCGATCCCGGTGCCTTGCACATTGTTATTGATCGGACCGTTGCCGTTTTTCTTGAACACCACAATCGGGCTAAAGCCTTTAGAAACCTGCGGACCGGCCAGCGGATCGCTGAATGTCAGGTTGGCATCGGCTGGACGGACATTGGTCGCGGTCGGGTCCGGCACCCCGCCGACATCGGTCGCCGTGACGCCATTGGCCAGGATCGAGTTGGTCGCCGTGCTGCCCGGACTTGCCGCCGAGTCGGCCACCACATCGAACGCGATCGTGCATTGCGGCGGCGTCGCGCTATTGCTGAAGCCGTTGATATGCGCCGCCATCAACGTCAGGGTCTTGCCGTTGACCTGGAAAGTCGGCGTGACGCCGGGATTGTTGGTGCATGAGACCGCGGCGTTCAGCGGCGCGGCAAATTTCAACGCCGGCGGCAGCGCATCGACCGCCTGCACGTTATAGCGCGTGGCCGAGGCCGGATTCTGGATCGTGATGCTGGCCCTGCTGGTGCCGTTGAGCGGGATGGTGGCCGGGCTGAATGACTTGGCGGGAGACAGCGGCGGACTGCCGATCACCAGGCCGTCGGCAGTACCGGTGCGGCTTCCAGCCGGCAGGCAAACCCCGTTGCCGACGCAGGCGGTGGCCGAATTTCGCTGCGGCGTGCCAAGCGGCGGCGGCCCCAGGTTGGTGTCGGCGCGCAGCCGGACACGGATCGTGCAACTGCCGGCGCCTTGGGCAATCACGCCGTTATCCAGGCTCAGGCTCTGACCGCCGGCGGGCGTGGTCAGGGTGCCGCCGCATTGATTGCTGACGGTGGAAACAAAACGCAAATTGGGCGCCGACGCCGACCAGTCGTCGTCGATATGCAGCGGCGTCAGGTCGACGTCGACGCCGCCGCTCGGCACCGATTTATTCAGCCTGATCGTCATGTCGATCAAACCGCCGGTAACCGTCGCCGGAAAGTGCCCGGCCGGCAGCGCACCCGCCGGGTCCAGCGCCGATTCAGGAATCAACTGCACATAATTCTTATCGACGCTGCTCAAGCCCGGCCCCGTGCCAGGACCCGGCGCCACCAGCGTGACCGATGCGCTGGCGGCGCTGTGGGTCAGCGGCGTGCCGTTGCTGGTCATCGAATTGGCTGGAATGGTATTGGTCAGCACCTGGCCGTTGCTGCCGGTCGGCGCCACCACCTTGATGGTCACGGTGCAAGAGCGGCCGACGGCCAGGCTGGCGCCGCTCAATTGCACCGCATTGCCGCCGGGAGCGGTGACCGCCCCGCCCGGACAAGTGGTGCTGGCGGCTGGCGCGGTGGCGTACACCTGTAGGCCGGCCGGCAGCAGGTCGCTGACCGCCAGGTTGCTCCAAGGAGTGACGGTGTTGTTGTACAAGGTCCAGGTCATGCTGAACGCCTGCCCGACATACGGCGAACCGGTGGAAAACGCCTTGGTCAGCAATTGCGTCGGCACCGGCGTCACCGCCAGCGTGCCGGTGGTGGTGCCGGCGTTGGACAAGGGCGGCGTCACGTCGCCATTGAGCGAAGTCAGATCGCCAGGATTGATGTTGTTTTGCAGATTGACCGTGCTGGCGCCGGACGCAACGCCAACCACCGCCGCCGTCACGGTACAGGTCGCGCCGGGCGGGATGGTGGTCCCGCTCAGCGACAATTGCGAGGCGCCGGGTGTCGCATTCAAACTGCCGCCGCTGCAATCGGTCGAGGCATTGGCCGGGCTGGCAATCGTCATCCCGGCAGGCAGATTGTCCCGCAGGTTGGTATGCGGCAGCGGCAGGATATTGTCGTTGCGCAAAGTGATCGTCATTTGCGCGGTCTGACCGGAAACCAGCGCATTAGGGCTGAAGGTCTTGGCGGTCGCCTTGGGCAAATTGCTGTCCATCCGGATCACCGTCAGCGAAGCGCTGGCCGCTTGCGGCACCACCTCGCCGTTAGCCAACGGCGCGCCGGCCGGGATCGTATTGGTGTAGATGCTGGCGGTAGTGCTCACCACGTCGACCTGGAATTGGCAGACATCGCCGAAATTCACCTGGCCGCCGTGGATCGTCAACGAAGACGCGCCGGCCGTGGCGGCTACCGTCGCCCCGCAAGCATTGCTCACGTTCGGGTTGGGTGCGATCACCACCCCGGCGGGCAGGTTATCGGTCAGGTTCAGGTTGGTCAGGGTTTTGCCGCCGACGTTATTGGTGACGGTAACGTTGAGCCGGCTGACATTGAATGGGGTCCGGTCCTGTATCTGCACCGGATTGAAAGACTTGTTGACGCCGATCGACTGCGCCGAAGCGGCAGCGCAAAACAACAGGGACAATGCGCCCAATATGGCGCGCGTGCGGCTCAGAACGCCGGTATTGCTGGTATTGCGTCGGTGTCGGCGGTCGGCTTCGACCTCGCCCCGAAAAACTTGCTGCTCCTGCGTCGCTACCGAGTATTCATCAAGTCTGCCAACCTTTACAGGTATCGCCGGCAGCACCTGTTGCGCTATCCTTCTCCCGTACACATTACGCATCTTTTCTCCGAGCATCAGCGCTGCCGCAGCGCCTGGCCGGTAAAAGACGTAAAGACACACCTACAGGCGTCAATACGTCTGGCCAGGCATGCTCTTTCGATTGCTGCAATTGCTGCTCGGAGTTGTTCCTGGTTTGCCGTCGGTTTGGTACGTCACATCGAATTCACTGCCGGCATTGTCATCCGAACATCAAATTGAATCGAAAGATGCGGTCTCCCTCCGCATCGACAACCTTGTCAATAGGAAATTTATTGACGGCGATTCTATTTGCAAATTTTCCGAACGGCAAGAAAAAATATCTCAACAACTGAAATATTTCTGAAATATATTTCAGCTGGACATTTGTTCGTCTGTGTGCAGGTTGGGCTTTTTTTGGGCGACTGGTGTTTGAGATTATTCTCAAGTCATTCAAGCGTCGATCGGTGCCGGCTCAGGAGTGCAGGCCAGGGGAAATCGCTGGCGCCAGGCCGCGAGATTTGGGCGGAATTGACGGTCCGCCCGTACCGAAGACATATCAACCGCCGAGGTACTGCGCGGCAGTCAGCACGTTGGCAGCGATGGCAATCGGCGTGTTCGCTTCGCTGATAATGCTGGCCGTCATTTGACCCGCCTTGTCGAAACGCACGCTGGTGCTGGCGTCGCCCGCGCCGAGATAATAAGGCCACAACCCTGCCGCCGCATTCTGCTGGATCAACTGCTGGTCGGCAGCACTGAACGCCGCGCTCGAATGGAAATGGACACGCATGTCCGATACCACCATCAGACTCGTCAGGAAGCGCTGCAGATTGCCGTCGGGGCCGAACGTGCTCTGCCAGGTGATCGGCGAATTGGGGTTCCACGGCAGACCGCTGGGCGTCGAGTGTACCAGCGACAGCACCGAAGACACATACCAGTCGCCGGGAGTCGGCGTAAAACTCAGCGCTTTGAAAATCGAAATATCCACGCTCAAATTGGCGGCGGCGAACTTCGCGCTCGGTCCTGAGACCGCAGGACTATCGCCCCAAAGTCCCCAAAATCCCGAATCAGGCTCGGCCTGGTTGCCGAATCCAACCGAGACAGACGGGGCGACGGCAAGCTGCTTCTTGAGGCCTGCATAGCCGACATTCCAGGCCGGTGGTTTGTGACCCCAGCTGGCCAGACGCCGCTTGGCAGCCGCGACCGGATCGAGCACCCCGTCTCCGGCGATCAAGGAATCGATCAGCGCCGAGTAAGCGGTAAAAAACTTGTCGCCGCCGGGCGCGTAGATCTGCGAGTTCGATGGGATCGTGTTAAAGAAAGCCCAGAGCGCCTCGTCATTTCCGGCCGGAAGCAGCGAAGGCGGTTGCAGCACCCGCCCAGCGGGCGCGGCATACCCCAGCATCGCGAATTCTTGCGCAACAAAAATCTCTTGCAGTTCGTCGAATGAAGCCATGAATTTGCCCCTTTTTGCGGTATTGAAAACCTGCGTGCACGGGATCCCGAAGATCCCGCGCTGCCCCGACAGAAGCTGCATGCCTCTGCTGGGGCACGGCAAGACCGGGTGGCCGGGCACCTGCCTGAGCAGGTGCCCGACTGACATCACCCGAAGAATTTACTCATGATGATTTTCGACGCCTGCGCTTCATGGCCCAGGTATTGCGCGGCAGGCGCCACGATGCCGCCGATCACGACCGCGACATTCAGCGGGCTGGTGATCTTGACCACCATGTTGCCGGCCGCATTGAACGACGCACTGGTGCTCGATCCGCTGCCGCTGCCGCTGCTGTAGAACGGCCACAGCCCGCTGCCCTCGTTGCGCTTGATTTCCGACTGTTCCAGCTCGCTATAGGTGGCCTGGGATTGGACCGTGATGTCCATCTTGTGAGCGATCAGCAGAGTCGTCGCAAAGCGCTGCATATTGCCATCCGGTTTGCCGAAGGTTTTGTCCCAGTTGATTGGCTTTTCTGGATCCCACGGTGCCCGGCCCGGGCTGTTGAATGCCAGGCCGAACGCCGACGAGCTGTACCAGTCGCCCGGCGTGGCCATGAAAGGCAGCACATTTTGAAAATGCGCCTGTAGCGAAACGCCGCTGGAAGCGAACTTCTCGCTGAGTGTCGAGCTTGAGCTGCTGCCGCCCCACAACCCGAAGAAGCCGCTGCTGGAATTACTCGCCCAGGTTTTCGAAACATCCGAATTCCAGTCGCTGGCGGAGACTTTGAACGACCGGCTCGGCGCCTTCTTCAGCAAAGTCATCATGGTCTTGTAGCCGGTCGAGAAAACGACCGGCTCACTGCCCACCGGCTTGTAAGGCAAGACATTCATCTGGGCCGCGAACACCGGATCGAGCAAAGCGGCCGCCAGCGCCGACGCGCCCGATACCGCAACCGGCGACCACTCGCCGAACATGGCCCAATTGCGGAATCCCATTGGGCTCGGCTTGGCGTCGCCGTCCTTGATCGCCTTGTCGAATGCGTCCGCGCATGGCTTGCCGACGGTCGAGACAAACGTGTTGGGCGCCGCTTTCAGCGCCGACATCACGCCTTGGTAGTTGGCCAGGAACTGATTGCCGGGGCTCAGTTGCATGTTCTGCGTGAGCGAGTCCATAGGCAGGTTGTTGAGGTAGTTCCACAACAGTTCATCGGCTTGATCGCCCCCGGTCAGCGGCGGCGACGGCTGGATCACCTGGAACGGATCGCTGGGAGAATATCCCAGACCCTGGGACAGAGCGTTGTAAAAGCCGCGTTGTAGATCTACGAAATTCTTCGGATTTGCCATTATTTCTCCATGGTGTTATTTGAAGGATAGATGCGGAAACGGCGCAAGCGATCGGGGCGATCAAGCAGATCCAATCGCTTGTTTTGGCGAGCTTCTTCTTGATGGACAGGGATGACTTTCCCTTGATTTTTAACAGCGACTTGCCGGCAGCTTCTGTCGCTTCCCATGCCGGCATTTGCCCTTGAAACCCGCAACTACCATCTTAGTCAGGATGCGCTCGAATCCTACTGATAGTGCTGACAGTGTCGGAGTCTGCGTGCTGTGCGTGGATGGGATGGCGGTGTCGTGGATGATGCTGGTGGTGGGCGGGGTGTAGACCACTACAGTGACTTTTGGTGGGAGTTTGTTTGCTGGGGAGGTGGGGGGATCTGGACTGGGCTGGATCTGGTGAAGGTCAGCTTTTCACAAGATAGATCCGATGAGGTATCGCAGATCCGCAAAACTGGCAGAAGGTATTTTTTACTGTAAGTTTGGCAAGTTGGCAAAGCCGGACTATCGTGTGGGAAGTAAATTCGGTAAAGTCTAAAAGCGGCCTGCCCGCACTACTAAGCCCGAACTATTCATTCAGCATCGCTCGCAAGACACGTTTGAATATACCTGGCTCGCTTTTATCTGGTGGATCAATCTCACATTGCACAGTGAAGTCGATATCATAAAACGCGATATTGGCGATGTCTTTGATAGGAATTACAACTCGATAAGCATTTAGACTTGCGGCCCGCTCGCCTGCACTTTTATCTTTGATATTACTGTCGACATTGCGCTTCCGCTCTTCTTCGAATTTCCTATCGAGCTCTTCATAATGAGCGTTGTAGTTAATGTCGTGGACCAGCCTTAATGTGTCCTTATCGCGGTGACCGCTCAATCCTGGCAGTAACGATATGTAGTCTTGCTTGAGAAAATCTGCCCCACTTAGGGGGACACCTATATAGACCTTACGAGACGCCAGAGTGACCTGGACAAGGTCCTGATCTAATATCGCTTCAAGAAGCAGTTTTTCAAACGGGTTATCGCGGGTTACCTGGATGAGCGCCTTATGAGCTTGAGTCTTCGAGCGACTCGTCAACCAACCAGCAACACACGCCAAACCAACCGTCACGACAGCCCAAAAGAAAAATTTGAGATCGTCATGGGGTAATTTCAATTGATCCAGATCGGTTATGTCTTTGTTGAACCAGGAAAGCACTATGGGGACAAGACCAAACCAAGTGGTGAGCATGTAAATAAAGGCGCCGATACCTGAGAACAAGGTGCCCCATTTGACAACGTGAAAGTAGGAATCCCAACCGGTCGATCGACTTTGGGTATAACGAGCTTTTGGATATTGCGATGAAAAGAAAAAACCACTTACCAACAAGATAACCAGTCCGATAGCTCCCATCAGCTCTGAACCTTACTTGATCACAACATTCTTGAGTGAATGCATTCTTCTGAAGATTTTCTTCACCGCTTCATCATTGTTAAGATTCACGCTGACCACCCCATCCGCTGATACATCGACACGCTTTGTGTTTTCCTCAAGCAACTTCAAAAGTCGGGCATTTTCATCCGACACATCCGAATTCGCAACACCTCGTCCCGACTTGTCGCCGAGGACTCTTAATAAGATACTCATAATTCCCCCCCTCTTCAGTCGATGGTACGGAACGTTCTCCGGCCTACTGGGCCGACTATGGTAACGCATAACCAACTACCGTATTTAGAGTACTCCGGGAAGGAAGAATACGGAAATTCTAATTTCAGAATGTCACAATAAATTTTTTCACAACATTTTTTCACAAACGTGACCTAAAGGATCGGTAATCTTGGTCCGATTCCCCATCGCGTCGTATTCAAAACTGAAAGTCGTGTTTTGCTGCGCGACTGACGCGCCAGCCAGCGTGAACAACACGGCACCGACGATGGTCTTGATCCGTTGTTGATTCAAAGTGAAATGCCCTCTCATTGCGCTGCTCCGGTAATTTGTTGTACGCGATTCAACGCGTCGATCACGCGGCTGGTCTGCCGCGCCAATGCGCCGCTCGGGTCTTTGACTTGTTCGTTAATCCGGTTACCCATGTTGTCGAGCGTGTAGACGATGCTGTTGCCGAGACTGTCGGCGATCTTGGTCAAGCGGTGCGCCGGGTCGTAGCTGTAGCTGACGGTCGACGCATTCGGCAGCGTGACCTGGGTTAGCTGGCCGACGCCGTCGTAGCTGTAGCTGGTGGTTTCAACCGTGCCGTTGGCGGTGACGCTCTTGGCGGTCAGCCAGCCGCGTGGGCTGTAGCTGAGTTGCGTGGTGACGCCATTCGCATCGGCAATCAGCCCGACCCTGCCGTTGGCGTCGTAGTTCGACAAGGTCGTCACTTGGCCGACGGCGTTGGTGATCGTGCTCAGGTTGCCGTTGCTGTCGTAGGCATAGGTCGTTTTATCGGCGACATCGGTGCGCGGACCGGTGGCGGTCAACAGCTGACCGACAGCGTTGTACGTGTAGCTCCAGGTACGGGCGTTACCGGTCACGGTCGGCGCCAAGCCTTGCGCGCCGGTCGCATCGCTGGTCGCTTGTTCGGTCTTGCTCAACAGATTGCCGGACGCATCGTAGCTGTAACTGGTCACGCGCTTCGGTTCGGCGATCTTGAGCGGCAGGCTGAAGATCGGGTGCCATTGGGTGCTGATCGTACGCGCTTGTGGCGTGCCGGACGCTTCGACCCGGCTGGTTTCCAGGTTGCGCGTCAGGTCGTAGCTGAAGGTCGTGACGGCGCCGTTGAAATCGGTGCGGCTGGCGACGTTGCCGTTGGCGTCGTGAGTAACGTTGCTGGCTGCGGCGCTGCAACCGGCGCCGCCCGGTTGGTTTTGTCCGCTGGCTTTGATCGCGCCCAAGATCGTGGTGAAACTGGTGGTGCGGGTCGTGCCGAGCGGGTCGGTGACGGTGGTGCTGCTGCCGTCAGCGCTATAGGCCAGCTGATATTGGTCGACGCCGCCGGCATGTTGTTCCGAATACGCTTTGCCTTGGGCGTTGTAATAGTAGCTGGCATAGCGGCCGCCATTCTCGTCGGTGATGCCGGTTAACGCATGCGGCAGGCTGGTGCCGCCGGTATAAGTCTGTTCGTTGTACAGATAGCCTTTGACCTTGCCGTCGGGGTAAGTGACCGATGCCAGGTTGTTGCTGGCGTCGTAGCTGTACTGGTATTTCCCTCCTGCCGGGTCGGTCAGGGTGGCGATGCGCTTGCTGCTATCGTAAGTGAGATTCAATGCGCGGCTGAAGGCATCCGTGATACGGATCAGTAGACCAGCATTCGGCGCGACTGCTGCTGGCGTCGTCGCATCGCTGTAGGTCAAGGTCTGGACCAGGCCAACCCGGTCCCGGATCGATATCAGCTGGCCTGCGGCGTTGTAGGTTTCGACGCTATTGTCGGCAGCGATCGTGTATTGCCAGCCATTGGCTTTGCCGCTGCCGTCGGTCAGGCCGATCAATTTGTCGGTAATGTCGGCGTCTTGTGAAGTATAGGTATTGCCATTGGCAGTGAATGCATAGGCGGTGCCATTGGCGCGCGCCACCAGCACCGCCGATACGCCATTGACGGTCAGGTTGGGAGCGATGGAACTGTCGTAAGCATGGCGCCAGGCAGTGCCTAGCGTGCTGACAGCGGCGGTGTTCTGGCTATTGTAGAAGCGGCGTAATTGCAAGCCGCCTATGCCGGCCGCGCGGTAGTCGGCGTCGCTCCAGTATTTGTTGCCGGTAGCAATATGGATCGGGTTTTGCGTGCTGGGGCATTGACCGCCCTGGGTTTTATTGGGTGCGCAGGATGAGGCGCCGGCAGTGCCGACCGGACAGGCTGCGGGTGGAACGCTACAAGCTGATTGATAGAGAGGCGCACTCTCTTCGTGTTGCGGTCCTCCTGGATATGGAAAAACGCCGACTAATGTGCACGCATTATTTTCTGCTGTAGGCGAGACGGAAACGTACACGGTACACATGCCCGGATTTTTGGTGCAATACGATCCTGGCGGCGGACTTTGTGCAATGCTCAGACGATCCGCGCAGGCTGCACCAGCGGATGAAAATGAAGGCGCAGCGGCGCGTGGCATCTGGTCATGTGTATAGCAAATTGGGGGAACGGTAGGGGCGCCACAAGATAACGTGACGGGGTCTACAACGTTGGGTAAATCACAAGTACCCTGATTAGGAATCACGCGTTGGGCTGTCCCGTTGGGACGGTCGTAACAAGCACCATATTTGTAGTCAGCATATGGAGCTACGACAGGCCAGCCCCAAGCGGTACAGTAAGCAGCCGGAGTTGGATAGCCATCAAAACCATAACCAGCAGCGTGGCCAGCCTGGTGCGCCATCATCGCTATCAAGGCGAGTACAAAGCCGACGACAATATGCTTAAGTAAATTACTCCTATTCCGAACAGAACCCAGATCGACAGTCCAATCCAACAAGCGCCCACGACCGACCACATTGGTCACTCCAAAACCCGCCATCAACATTCCTTTTTTATGCGCTCGTAAAAAACCATCGCCTTGCCGGCACGGCATCGGCCTTCCTCGCTATCCGAACGATTTGTTTATCCGTTCGAACACCAGCCTGCAGATAGGGAGGCAAATGTATTGCAAATAAGGAATTTTTGCAATGCGGAAAACACTTATGTGGGGTCGCTGAATGGCGCAATAGCTTGGGCCGCATGTGATGCAGCCCTCTCCGCTGTTCAATTGTTCAACAACCATGCATCAGAACAGGCCGTTCGGAAAGTAGGGCGGAAAAGCGCAGCGTCTTCCGCCGTCTTGGATGCGTCAAACACCTGTGGCACATCCAACGGCGGATAACGCTGCGCTCATCCGCCCTACTTTTTACTCCCTGGTGATGAACAAACAGCCTCTTCTCACCTGCACCCGGATGCGGGTTTGAGGCGTGAAGCCTGCTGCCAATAGCCATTTGCCACGCAGCCGAATCCAAGGGGTTCTGAGCTTGCCCTCCGGGCAGACGCCGACGGTTAAATGCCGGTCTGGCAAGTTGTTGTTGGTGGATGTGGTGATGGGGATGGAACTGTCTTGCGTGGATGAAGCGGATTTGCCTGATGATGCTGGCGTGGTGGTGCTAGTCATGGTGCCTCCAAGGTGTGTAGTACTAAAACCGCTTTCCGCTGCTAAACGGGAGATCGAGTCGCCCAAAGGAACCTCCCCTTCAGGCTCTCACAGAACCGGACGTGAACCTCTCGATTCATCCGGCTCTTGTCGTTCAGCCCC
>NZ_JBHSMT010000005.1:0-295439 GCF_042654985.1 Paraherbaspirillum soli
TGAACGCCGCATTGGCGTCGGCCAGGATCAGGCGATGCGCGCCGTCGCTGTGCTCAAAGAAATAGCTGATGCCCCATTCTTCGCACAGGCGGCTGAAAAAGGCGAAGTCGGTTTCGTTGTATTGGGTTTGGTAGTCGCGCTTCGGGTAACGGGTGAAGTCGTACAGGCGTTTCTCGACCGGGAAAGCATAATCGACCAGCAAATCTTCCAGCACTTCCACCACGGTCTGTTCCTGGAATATCTTGCTGTTGGTGCGCAGCGTCGCCAGATGCAGCCAGGGCCGCAAAGTCAATTCGTAGGACACATCCCGGCCTGCTTCGCGCAGCATTTTTGCGTCGCTGATCAAGCCTGAGATTTCGCGGGTGCCGTCGCCGTCCAGTGCGATGCTGACGGTCAGGTCGCGGCCGATGAAATCGTCCAGGTTGAAGCGGGCAGCGAGAGAAAACCGATTCTTGACGGCGTCGGGGGTTTTAAGCAGCAGGCGATATTCAAACAGGGAATTGATCCCTTCGCTGCCGCTCAGTCTGACTGCAAGCAGTGCCGGCCGGCCCGGCAAGTGTTCGGGGATGGCAGGACTCTTCGCACTGAGGGTGCGGGAGGCGGTCGGCATGGCGCGGCTCCTGGGTTGTTGCGGTGAGGTGTGGGGCACCTCGAAAAACCGTAGCGAGCGACCCAAGGTCGGGGCGACGAAGTTGCAACACCTGCAGCCGTACGGAGCGGGCGAGCATCACAGCCCCGAGATTGAGCCGCGCAGTAGGTTTGTCGAGGTGCCCTGTGGGAGCGCCGCCATTTTCCGGGGCAAGACCCAAGATCTGCTGCTTGACTCCGAAAATGGCGGCGTTTGGCTGCTTGGCCTTAGACCGGCTTCAGCTCTTCCATCTGGGCTCGCTCATCGTCCAGCACCGCCAACGCCTGCTCCGGCGTAATCGGGCAACGCGGCGTCAGCAGACTGACCGCGACGCCGGCGCACAGAGCGGTGGTCACGGCGGGAATCACCGGGTTGCTCCAGTATTTGGCCCAGTCCTCGATCAACATCACGGCAATCGACATGGCCGAGCCGCCGGCCAGTGCCGCCAGCGCGCCCTGCCAATTGAAACGCGGCCAGAAGCGGCCCAGCACGCCGCAGATGAACAAGCCCGACATGACGGTCGCGATCATCTTGGTGATGTAGCCGATGATGTCGTCGGACAGCAAGGCCAACAGCAGCGCCAGTCCGATCACCGCCACCAGCGCTAGACGCGAATAAACCAGCACCTTGTCGCGATCCGGCATGCGGCCGCTGCACATGACGTAGACATCGCGCAGCAGGATGGAGACCCCGGCCACCGCATCCGAACTGGCGCTGGACAGCGTCGCCGACAGTCCTGCAATCAACACCACCATGCCTATCGCCATCGGCAACACTTCGGAAGCAAGATAAGGAAAGGCGTAACTGGCGTTGGACAGGTTGGGCTCCATGGTGCGCGCCGCCATGCCGATCAGCGCCGGCAACAAGCTGAAGAATAAATACAGCACGCCGGTCATCACGAACGAACGGCGCACGGTATCGACACTCTGCCCGGCGTAGATGCGCTGGCGGTACGACGGCGTGGCCAGCACGCCCACCGCCACCACCATCGCCAGCGACAGCGCATGCAGGCCGCCGAGTTTGCCGATGCCGAGCATGGTCACCGCGGCAGGATCCATCGCATCGTAGATATGGTTCAGGCCGCCGATCTGATAGACCGAAATCGCCGCGATCAGGATGAATCCGACAAACAGGATGATCGCCTGCACGGTATCGGTCCAAACCACGGCGGTATAGCCGCCGATCACCACATAAATCGCAAAGCCCAGCGCCACGATCCATTTGGCGGTGGCCGGTTCAATCTTTGCCATCCAGGCCAGGTACATGCCGCCGCCCAGCATGTGCGCTCCCAGCCAGCCGATCGAGGCGACCAGCATCAGCACGCCGGAGATATTCTTCACCAGCCGGTTGGCTCCGACATAGTAAGAAAGCTCCTCGCTCATGGTCATGAAGCGGTGCTGGCGCACCGGCGCGAACCACCAGGCCAGCAACAAAATGCCGGCGGCTCCGCCCAAGCCGTAGAGCGCCCCGGCCCAGCCGTTGACATAGGCGAATCCAACCGCGCCCATGCTGGAACCGGTGCCGACCATGGTCGCCACCGTGGTCCCCAAGGTCAGGAAAAACGGGAAAGATCGCCCGCCCAGCAAGAAGTCCTCGCCGCTCTTCTGTTTGCGAGAGACAAACCAGCCTAGCCAGATCATGGCCAGGATGTAGACCAGAAACCCCGTCATGAACACAGTGCTTTTCATATCCATATATATCTCCTCGATCTATTAACTACTGTTGACCTGCTTTCAATAGCGATTCAATTAAATGCAGCAAACCCGATGTCATGAAATTTCTCGTTTGGATAGCATTCGCTGCCATATCGCACGGTTCGCCAAAGTGCGGCGAGAGCACATTGTATTGAAATTAAGTCAACACAAACGGCGCACAACTTTGTTGCGTTTAAAAACAGAGTTTTCTTAATGTGATCTAAGGGATTTGCATGGAAAGGCGTCCGATGCTGGCGCCAGCCAGGTCATTCGCCTATGCAATGAGGAGGAAATCGATGGGGGATCGTGCTACTGCGTGCGCCCGGCACAACGTCTGCCGGCCGTGCTTGGCTGAGCTCCTGCGGTAGGGCTCAGCGCTAGACATGCATCCTTACTAGTGGACTAGATCTCGGCAAGACGCAGCAAATTGGTACTGCCCGGCTGACCGAACGGCATGCCGGCGGTGATCGCGATCTGGTCGCCAGCTGCGGCGTAGCCTTCCTTGACCGCGGTGCGGCAGGCTGCCGCCACCATTTCGCTTTCGTTATGCACTTGATCGCTGATGGTGGAGTGCACGCCCCACACCAACGCCAGTCGGCGTGCGGTCGCCAGCTTTGGCGTGATGCTGAGAATCGGCGCGGTCGGCCGTTCGCGTGCCGCCCGCAGGCTGGTGTGGCCGGAACTGGTGTAGGTGACGGTGACCTTGGCGCCGACGATCCGGGTCACATCGCGCAAGGCGGAACAAATGGCGTCGCCGCGATTCGGCAACGGCGCTTGGTGCTGGGCATCCAGCATGTTTTGATACAGCGGGTCGCGCTCGACTTCGGCGATGATGCGATCCATGATGGCCACCGCCGGGATCGGATACGCGCCGCTGGCGGATTCCGCCGACAGCATCACCGCATCGGCGCCGTCATAGATTGCGCTGGCGACGTCGGATGCTTCGGCCCGGGTCGGCACCGGCGAGCTGATCATCGATTCCAGCATCTGGGTGGCGATCACGATCGGTTTGCCGTGCTGGCGGCAGACCCGCAAAATGCGCTTTTGCACACCGGGCACGCACTCCGGCGGCAGCTCGACGCCGAGGTCGCCGCGCGCCACCATGATCGCGTCGGATACCTGCACGATGGCATCCAGTTGATCCAGTGCAGCCGGCTTTTCCAGCTTGGACAATACGCTGGCGCGATCGCCGATCAAGGCCCGCGCTTCCAGTACGTCTTCCGGCCGCTGCACGAACGACAGCGCAATCCAGTCGACCCCGAGTTCCAGCGCGAACTGCAAATCGCGCTTGTCCTTGTCGGTCAAGGCCGGGATCGGCAGCACCGCATCCGGCACGTTGACACCCTTGCGATCCGACAAAGTGCCGCTGTTGACGACGCGGGTGTGGATCTGGCTGCCATCGCAGGCCAGCACTTGCAGCCGTATTTTGCCGTCGTCCAGCAGCAGCGACTGGCCGGCGGCGATGACCGCGAACAGCTCCGGATGCGGCAAGCATACGCGCTGATTGTTGCCCGGCGCGCTGTCGCGGTCGAGCGTGAATTCCTGGCCGGCCGCGAGCTGGATCCGGCCTTCGTCGAACTGGCCGATGCGCAGCTTGGGTCCTTGCAAATCGGCCAGGATCGCAATCGGGCGGCCGACTTTGCGCTCCACTTCGCGCACGATGTCGTAGCGGCGCTGGTGATCGGCGTGGCTGCCGTGGCTGAAATTAAAACGGAAGACGTCGGCGCCGGCTTCGAACAATGCCTGGATGGTGTCTTGATCGGCGCTGGCCGGGCCGAGTGTGGCTACAATTTTTGCTTTACGCTGGCGTCGCATCGTGAACTTTCCTCTGCTTTTTATAAGATCAACATCGCACGAAAATCGTTGACGTTGGTACGCGTCGGTCCACTCACAACGAGATCGCCCAGCACGCTGAAAAATCCATAACCGTCATTGTTGTCCAGCATGGCGCGGGCGCGCAGGCCACGCTCCGCCGCCCGGCGCATCGAGTCCGGCTGATAGATCGCGCCGGCGTTGTCCTCCGAGCCGTCGATGCCGTCGGTGTCGCAGGCGATCGCATGAATATCGGGGAAGCCGTCCAGCGCCGTCGCCAGACTTAGCAGGAATTCGGCATTGCGGCCGCCGCGACCGCTGCCGCGTACCGTGACCGTGGTTTCGCCGCCGGAGAGGACCACACAAGGCTTGCTGAACGGCTGGCCGCGACGCGCGATCTGCCTGGCCAGCGCCGCATGCGCTAAGCCGATATCGCGTGCTTCGCCTTCCATTTCATCGGACAAAATATAGGGCGTGATGCCGGCGGCAATGGCGGTGGCTGCGGCCGCCTCCAGCGCGTCTTGCGCGGTCGCGATCACGTGGTGCTGGTTGCGCGCCAGGCGCGGATCGCCGGGCTTGGCGGTTTCGTCGGCGCCGGATGCAAGGTGTTGCAGAACTGCGTGGGGAATCTCGATCTGGTACTTGCGCAATACCGCCAGCGCATCGGCGCAAGTGGTCGGATCGGGCAAGGTCGGGCCGCTGGCGATGATGCCGGGATCGTCGCCGGGAATATCCGAAATCATCAGTGTCACTACCCGCGCCGGGGCGCAAGCCAGCGCCAGCCGCCCGCCTTTGATGGCCGACAGATGCTTGCGCACGCAGTTCATTTCAAAAATATTGGCGCCGCTTTTCAGCAGCGCTTTATTGATCGCCTGCTTCTGTTCGAGCGTGATGCCGTCGGCCGGCAGTGCCAGCAGCGCCGAGCCGCCGCCGGAAATCAGGCACAGCACTAGGTCGTCGGCAGTCAGGTTTTGCACCATTGCCAGCATGCGTCCGGCAGCTTGGCGGCCGGCCTCGTCCGGCACCGGATGCGAGGCTTCGACCACTTCGATCCGCTCGCATGGCGCACCGTGGCCGTAGCGGGTCACGACCAAGCCCGACAGTTGGCCCGGCCAGTGCTGTTCCACCGCCTGCGCCATGGCGGCGGCGCCTTTGCCGGCGCCGATCACCAAGGTACGCCCCTGGCCCGAGGGTGCCGGTATCGCCGCCAGATATTGCGGCAGGCATTTGGCGGCGCTCACCGCATCGACCGCGCTTTGGTACATATCGAGCAGCAGCTGGCGCGGTTTGATTTGGGGCTGGATGTTGGAGGTAGTCATGCGGATGAACCTTGATCGGTGGCGAGAGAGACAGCCATTGTAGGTCGGAAAAGCGTAGCGCCTTCCGACATTGCGCCCCACCCCGTACTACGAAAAAGTCGACGTAATACGGAGTGGATCAAATACACAATCGCGTCATTAAGCCTTCGCGATTTCGTGATTGGACATGATTTCAATCGCCCGGCACAGCGCCGAATGATCGAGGCCGCTCATGCCGTTGGCGGCGCAGGAGTTCATCAACTCTTGCGCCACCGCGGTGTTCGGCAGCGACACGCCGAGCGCCTTCGCGCCCTGCAAGGCCAGGTTCAGGTCCTTTTGATGCAGTTCGATGCGGAAGCCCGGATTGAAATGGCGCTTCACCATCCGTTCGCCATGCACTTCCAGGATGCGCGATGCGGCGAAGCCGCCCATCAGGGCCTGCCGCACGCGAGCCGGATCGGCGCCGGCTTTGGACGCGAACAACAAGGCTTCGGCCACCGCCTGGATATTCAGGGCGACGATGATCTGGTTGGCGACCTTGGTGGTCTGGCCGTCGCCGTTGCCGCCGACCAGCGTGATGTTCTTGCCCATCAGTTCGAACAAAGGCATGACGTCGTTGAAGGCAGACTCGGAACCGCCGACCATGATCGTCAGCGACGCGGCTTTGGCGCCGACCTCGCCGCCGGACACCGGGGCATCCAGGTATTCGCAGCCGAGGGCGTTGATTTTCTTGGCGAAGGCTTTGGTCGCGATCGGTGAAATCGAACTCATGTCGACCACCACCTTGCCGGCCGACAGTCCTTCGGCGACGCCTTTTTCGGCGAACAGCACCGCTTCCACGTGCGGCGTATCCGGCACCATGATGATGATGACGTCGGCGCGTTTGGCGACTTCGGCGCCGGAAGTACACACGGTGGCGCCGCCGTCGATCAATGCTGCCGGTGGATTTTTCTGGTCATGCAGATACAGTTTGTGACCGCCGCGCTGCAGGTTTTCCGCCATGGGCGCGCCCATGATGCCGAGTCCGATAAAGCCGACTTTTGCCATGTTGTTTCTCCCGAGTGAGTTGAACCGTGTTGATGAAATTCAGACGCCGTGTGCTGCGCGCCAGCCCAGGCCTTCGACCGTGCCGGCTTTCGGTTTGTATTCGCAGCCGATCCAGCCGTCGTAGCCGATGTCATCCAGAAATGCGAACAGGAAGCGGTAGTTGATCTCGCCGGTTCCCGGTTCGAAACGGCCTGGATTGTCCGCCAGCTGCATGTGCTTGATCATCGGCAAATTGGCCATGATGGTGTTGGCCAACTCGCCTTCCATCCTTTGCATGTGATAGATGTCGTACTGCACGAACAGGTTGCCGGAACCGGTAGCTTTGATCAGGTCCAGGGCCTGGCGGGTGCGGGTCAGCAGGAAACCGGGGATGTCGAAACTGTTGATCGGCTCGATCAGCAAACGGATGCCTGCGGCCTGCAACTTGTCGGCGGCAAACGTCAGATTGCTGACGAAGGTGGCTTGCGCGAGTTCGGCGCTGACGCCAGCCGGCGCGATGCCTGCCAGGCAGTTCAATTGCTTGACGCCGAGCACCTTGGCGTAACGCAAGGCTTCATCGACGCCATGCCGAAATTCGCTGACTCTGTCGGGATGGCAGGCGATGCCGCGTTCGCCGGCCTCCCAGTTGCCCGCCGGCAGATTATGCAAGACCAGTTGCAAGCCGTGGGTGCTCAGCTTGTCGGCAATCTGTTCCGGCCGGAATGCGTACGGGAACAGGAACTCGACCCCTTTGAATCCGGCCTTGGCCGCCGCTTCGAAGCGATCCAGGAACGGCAACTCGGTGAACAGCATGGTCAGGTTGGCGGCTAATTTTGTCATCTCATATTCTCCTCATTTAAACGTCACCTCTAAAAACCTACTGCGCGGCCCAATCTCGGGGCTGCGATGCTCGCCGTACAACCGTACGGCTCCGCTTCTCGCCCCGACCTTGGGCCGCTCGCTACGGTTTTAAGAGGCGCCCCACAGTGCAAGGGTACTTCAATCTATAAACTGGTCGTTAGTCGAGCAACGAAATAGCAGTCGGCGCGTCGCTGCGGCTCTTGGCCAGCTCTTCGAACTCATTGATGTTGTCGATTTCGGTCCCCATGGCAACATTGGTGACGCGCTCCAGGATGATTTCCACCACCACCGGCACGCGGAATTCTTTCATCCAGCGTTTGGCTTGCGTGAATGCATCCTGGATCGCGTTGGGATCGGTGACCCGGATCGCTTTGCAACCCAGCCCTTGCACCACCGCCACGTGATCGACGCCGTAGCCGTTGAGTTCGGGCGCGTTGATGTTTTCAAATGCCAGTTGCACGCAATAGTCCATCTCGAAACCGCGTTGCGCCTGGCGGATCAGGCCGAGGTAGGAGTTGTTGACCACCACATGCAGGTAAGGCAAGTTGAACTGGGCGCCGACCGCCAATTCCTCGATCATGAACTGGAAATCGTAGTCGCCGGAAATCGCCACCACCTCGCGCTTCGGATCGGCGACGCAAACGCCCAGCGCGGCCGGAATGGTCCAGCCCAACGGACCGGCCTGGCCGCAATTGATCCAGCGGCGCGCGTGGTACACGTGCAGGAATTGGGCGGCGGCGATCTGCGACAAGCCAATGGTGCTGACGTAGCAGGTGTCGCGGCCGAAGGCGCGGTTCATTTCTTCGTACACCCGTTGCGGCTTGAGCGGCACGTTGTCGAAGTGGGTGCGGCGCTGCATGCTGCGCTTGCGCTGCTGGCACTCGCCGAGCCAGGCCGAACGGTCCGGCAATTTGCCGGCGGCCTTCAACTCTTTTGCCACTTCGATGAACAAGGTCAGCGCCGCTTTGGCATCCGACACGATGCCGTAGTCGGGATCGAATACGCGGCCGATCTGGGTCGGTTCGATATCGACGTGGACGAACTTGCGGCCCTTGGTGAAGACGTCGATCGAGCCGGTATGGCGATTGGCCCAGCGATTGCCGATCCCGAGCACGAAGTCGGACGCCAGCATGGTGGCATTGCCGTAGCGATGACTGGTCTGGAGACCGACCATGCCGGCCATTTGCGGGTGGTCGTCGGCAATCGCGCCCCACGCCATCAAGGTGGGAATCACCGGCACCCCGGTCAATTCGGCAAACTCGACCGCCAACTCCGCCGCATCGGCGTTGATCACGCCGCCGCCGATGGTCAGCAACGGCCGCTCGGCCGCATTCAGCATGCTCAATGCCTTTTCGATCTGCGCCCGCGATGCCTTGGGCCGATATACCGGCAATGGCTCGTAGGTGTCGGGGTCGAATTCGATTTCGGCCATTTGCACGTCGAACGGCATGTCGATCAAGACCGGCCCAGGACGGCCGGAACGCATGATGTGGAAAGCTTGTTGAAACACGCGCGGCAGCAAAGCCGGCTCGCGCACGGTGACCGCCCATTTGGTGACCGGTTTGGCGATCGCTTCGATATCGACCGCCTGGAAGTCTTCCTTGTACAAACGCGCACGCGGCGCCTGGCCGGTAATGCACAGGATCGGAATCGAATCCGCCTGCGCCGAATACAGGCCGGTGATCATGTCGGTCCCGGCCGGGCCGGAAGTGCCGATACAGATGCCGATATTGCCCGGATTGGCGCGGGTATAGCCCTCGGCCATATGCGATGCGCCTTCGACGTGACGCGCCAACACATGCTGGATCCCGCCATGCCGTCTCAGCGCCGAGTAGAACGGATTGATTGCGGCACCCGGCACGCCGAAGGCTTGCAGGCAGCCCTCTTTTTCCAATACGTGCACTACTGCGTCTACTGCCTTCATCTTTGCCATATTGCCTCCGAGGGGGATTAGCGAGTTGATGAGACGGATGCTATAACCAAACATATTGTTTGATAAGAATACAAAATATCGCTTTATTCAATACTTCAAGTATTGAATAAAGCTTAAAGTAAGCGCTTGGAGGAGATATGGACAAACTCAAGCAAATCGAAGCCTATGTCAGCGTGGTCGAAAAAGGCAGCCTGGCGGCTGCCGCGCTGGAGCAAAACATCACGCCGGTGATGCTGGGACGGCGCATTGATGCACTGGAGAAGCGGCTCGGCACCAAGCTGATGCACCGCACTACCCGGCATCTGACCTTGACCGAGCAGGGCACGGTATTTCTCGATCATTGCCGCCGCTTGCTGAGCGAACTGGAGGTCGCCGAGAAAATTATTTCGGAAGGCCGCCACAAGGCGACCGGCCATCTGGTGGTGTCGGCACCGGCCGCATTCGGCCGCAAGCACGTCGCGCCGCACGCCCCGGCCTTCATCGCCGCCAATCCTGAAGTGAAAATCTCGTTCAACCTGACCGACCGCGTGGTCGATCTGGTGCGCGAGGGCTATGACATCAGCATCCGCATCGGCGGTGCGATCGATCCCAATTTTGTCGCGGTGAAACTGGCCAGCAATCGGCGCGTGGTGTGCGGCACGCCGGAATATTTCGAGCGCCACGGCATCCCCGGCACGCTAGCCGACATTGCCAGCCACAATTGCCTGTCGTTCAATTTGCAGGGCGGCCAGCAGCGCGGCTGGTATTTTCAGCAAAACGGCAAACCGGTGACGATTAAAACCGCCGGCAATCTGGACTGCAACGATGGCGAATTGCTGCATCGCTGGGTCAGTGAAGGCTTGGGGCTGGGGTGGCGCTCGACCTGGGAGATCCAGTCGCAACTGGCCTCCGGCGAGCTGATGACGGTATTGGACGATTTTGCGCTGCCGCACTACGACATCATGGCGGTTTATCCGCAACAACGGCACTTGCCGGCCAAGGTACGTTTCTTCATCGACCGCTTGAAGGCCATCTATGCGGAGCCAGGGTATTGGACGCAGAACTGAAGGGCGATTGCGTTGAAAAGGAACAATGACCTGATTCAAACGTCGAATAACGGTGGACGACGCTGATACCCTGGTTGAATCGAGGCAATCGCATGGCCTAGTTCCCGCTGCGCACCAATAACGCAACGACCGTTTTCATCAAGTGCGCGCACAATACTCATCTCTGCACAGGCGCAAGCTCAGTGGTCAGCCTCTGCCAAGAGACTTCCAATCATTGAAAGGAGATCGTATGAAAATCCGAACAACATCTCATCAAGCCATGCTGGCGACTTTAATTGGCGGCTCGCTCTTGCTCGGCGGCTGCGCTGCACCCTATGGCGGCGGCGGGTATGGCGGCGGCGGTTATGGTGGTGGCTATGGCAGCGGGCAAGGATATGGCAATCCGCCCTCTACGTCTGCCCCTCCTGCCTACCAGCAAGGCTATATCAACGACTATGGCGTGATAGAAGCAATTGATGTGCTCAATACGCCGCCGAGCGCAGGTATCGGCGGAGCCTTGGTCGGCGGCGTGCTGGGCGGCGTGGTCGGTCATCAAGTCGGTAAAGGTAGCGGCAACACCTTGGCCACCATCGCCGGCGCGGTCGGTGGCGCCGTGGTCGGCAATCAGCTGGAACAGCGCAGCAGTAGCGGCGGACCGGCTTCCTACAATATCCGCATCCGCATGCGCAACAACAGTGTCCAAACCATCAACGTCAGCAATCCGGGCGATCTGCGAGTCGGCGATCGGGTGCGGGTTGATAACGGACAAATTTCTCGTTACTGAGGATGCGGCTTAATTTCTCCACGTAGCTAAAAACAAACAAGGAGCAATCATGAAAATTCAGCTTAAACCAGTATTCTTATCGGTTTTTATTGTCGCCAATGCACTGGCGCTGCACGTCATTGCTGCTGAAGAAAACGTCCAGATCAGGGAGCCGCAGCGCTGGGGGATGGAAGATAGAACGCCGCAGGCGCGTTTTCGGACTATGCAAAAAGAGAATCAGAATGCTTATAAACAAGCCATCGACGAATGCAGGCGAATGCGCGGCCCGGAAGCAGGCGAATGCCGGCGCGAAGCCAAGAGCAATTTTGATCAAGACATGCGGCGTGCGCGCGAGATGATGATGCATCGGGATCGCGATCAAATGGAACCGCATGACCGCAATTAAACCGCGCAGGCGGCTTAATTGTGGACGCAAAAAAAACGCCCACTTGCGTGGGCGTTTGTCCTGGCGTCCCCAGGGGGATTCGCCTACATGCTGCAGGCCGCGGAATCGCTTGCAAGCGATTCCCTTCTCATCCCCCGCGTAAACCGCGCAGGCGGCTTACTTGTGGACACAAAAAAAAACGCCCACTTGCGTGGGCGTTTGTCCTGGCGTCCCCAGGGGGATTCGAACCCCCGTACTCACCGTGAAAGGGTGATGTCCTAGGCCTCTAGACGATGGGGACAATGATCTGTCCGTACTACATTGCTGCTTTGCTACCGCAGCGTTGATACTGCCAACAATAAAGGCCGCGTTTGGCGGCCTTATGGCTTATATCAAATTGACTTCATATCGAATGCGATGACCAAACTTCTGATCGACATCTTCGGTACAAATATAAATCCTGGCGTCCCCAGGGGGATTCGAACCCCCGTACTCACCGTGAAAGGGTGATGTCCTAGGCCTCTAGACGATGGGGACAGAAAACTGTCCGTACTGCGATGCTCTGCCGTACTGCCTTACTTCGTTATTCTTGGTGGAGGTAAGCGGGATCGAACCGCTGACCTCTTGCATGCCATGCAAGCGCTCTCCCAGCTGAGCTATACCCCCCTTGCGAAGAAACGAGATTATAGCAAGGTTATTTCGCGCTTGTAAATCCCGTTTGTAAAATTTATTAAAGATATTTCTGCAAGCGTTGCAACACCACGTCGCGCCCGAATAATTCGAGCACCGCATCGATGGCCGGAGTCTGCAGCTGACCGGTCACCATCAGACGCAAGGGCATCGCGAATTGCGGCATTTTCAGTTTGTGGTTGGCCAGTACTTCCTTGATCATCGGCGACAGGCTTTCCTTGTTCCACTCGACCGTGGCGCAACGTTCGGCAAATTCAGCCAATGCCGGTTTGATCGCATCGGTGAAATGCTGCGTCAGCAAGGCTGCGTCAGGCTGCGGCTGGCGATAGAACAGCATGGCAGCAGCGGCCAGTTCATTGACCGTGTTGGCGCGTTCTTTCAACAAGCCGCAAACCTTTTGCACATCCGGCGCATTGGCGAATACGGCGCCATCGCGCTCCATCAATGGCCGCATCAACGCTTCCAGGCGCGCATTGTCGGCCAGCTTGATGTAATGGTTATTGATCCAGGCCAGTTTTTCCGGATTGAATTGCGCCGGCGATTTCGACAGATGATCGAGATCGAACCAGGCACAGAACTGCTCCATCGAGAAGATTTCATCGTCGCCGTGGCTCCAGCCGAGACGCGCCAGATAGTTCAGCATCGCCTCCGGCAAATAGCCTTGCGCCGGATAATCCATCACGCTGACCGCACCGTGCCGCTTCGACAGCTTTTCTCCATCGGCGCCCAGAATCATCGGCACATGGCCATACAACGGCAATGCAGCGCCCAGCGCCTTCAGGATATTGATCTGGCGCGGCGTGTTGTTGACGTGATCGTCGCCCCGGATCACATGGGTAATCTGCATATCCCAGTCATCCACCACCACGCAGAAATTGTAGGTCGGCGTACCGTCCGGCCGGGCGATGATCAAATCGTCCATTTCACGATTGGAAATCGTGATGGTGCCCTTGACCACGTCGTCCCAGCTGACATCGCCGTCCAGCGGATTCTTGAACCGCACCACCGGCTTGCGATCGGCTGGAACCGGCGGCAAGGTTTTGCCCGGCTCCGGACGCCAGGTGCCGTCGTAACGCGGCTTGTCGCCGGCGGCGCGCATCCGTTCGCGCATCGCTTCCACTTCTTCCGGCGACGAATAACAGTGATACGCAGTGCCGTCAGCCAGCATTTTCGCAATCACTTCACGATAACGCTCCATCCGCTGCATCTGGTAGAACGGACCTTCATCGTGGTTCAGGCCCAGCCATTGCATGCCGTCGACGATCGCCTGCACCGCTTCCGGCGTCGAACGTTCCAGATCGGTATCTTCAATGCGCAGAATGAAAGTGCCGCCGAAATGGCGCGCATAAGCCCACGAAAACAAGGCGGTACGGGCGCCGCCCAAATGCAGGTAACCGGTGGGGCTGGGAGCGAAACGGGTGCGCACCGGAGTGGATGCGGAGATAGAGGCAGGAGCAGTCATGATAAATAAAAACGGCCTTGGGTTGCCAAAGCCGTTATCAATGAAAACCGCATTTTACCGCGTTGCACTGGAGGATGGAACCGCGCTCCTCAGTTGGTTTGCGGCGCGCGCCCCACCATCACTTTTATTCGACGGTAACGTTGATGGTTTTGCTCAGTTCAGGGCCATAGGATTGATGCATGCCGTTGCCGAACTGCATGGTCAGCTGATATTTGCCGGGCGGCAGCGTTACTGTCGTTTCGGTTTGACCGTTACCAAAATGCAAATGCTGAGTATCCTTCGGGATAATCTGCCCTGCCGGGACACTATCCAGATTGATCAACAGATGATGATGACCGGTGTCCGGAGTCATATCGCCGGCCGGCTTGACCGCCATCCCGCTTATCCCGAACTTGACCGTAAACGGGCTGCTGACCACGGCGCCATCGGCCGGCTCGATAAACGAAACAGAATTGGCAGCATGGGCCAGCTGCGGCAAAAAGCCGGCTGTCAGCACAGATGCAGAAAATAGCACAGCAAAAATCCGTGACTTCATCGCGTAATCCCTTATCTAGATAAAAAGCAGGTTAATTAAACACATCACTTGAAAGTCTGACCTCAAATATTTTCCATCAATCATTCTTGATAACAATGCTAGGAAACTTGCTGCTCATATCCTTGGCCTTTTCCGCCACCTTGATCGCCACCTTGCGTGCGATCTCCTTGTATATATGCGCTACCTGGCCGTCGGGTTCCGCCACCACGCTCGGCGTGCCTGAATCGGTCTGGGTCCGGATCGACATCGTCAACGGCAACGCGCCGAGGAATTCGACGCCGTATTCGCCGCACATCCTGGCGCCGCCGCCTTCGCCGAAAATGGCTTCCGCGTGGCCGCAATTGGAGCAGATATGGGTGCTCATGTTTTCGACGATGCCGAGGATGGGAATGCCGACCTTTTCAAACATTTTCAGACCCTTGCGCGCATCCAGCAACGCAATGTCCTGCGGCGTCGTCACGATCACCGCGCCGGTCACCGGCACTTTTTGCGACAGGGTCAACTGGATATCGCCGGTACCCGGCGGCATGTCGACGATCAAATAATCGAGATCGCGCCAGTTGGTCTGCTCCAGCAATTGCTGCAAAGCCTGGGTCACGATCGGGCCGCGCCATACCATCGGCTCGTCGGGGTCAACCATGAAACCTATGCTAGACACTTGCAAACCGTGGTTTTCCAGCGGCTCCATGGTCTTGCCGTCCTTGGTTTCGGGACGGCCGCTGATGCCCATCATCATCGGCTGCGACGGGCCGTAGATGTCCGCATCCAGGATCCCGACCTGCGCCCCTTCAGCCGCCAGCGCCAATGCCAGGTTGACCGCCGTGGTCGATTTGCCGACCCCGCCCTTGCCCGATGCGACCGCGATGATGTTCTTGACGTTCGACATCAGCTTGATGCCGCGCTGCACCGCGTGCGATTGTATTTTTGAATACACATTGGCGCTGATGTTGCCGACGCCGGCAACCGTGCGCACCGCATCAACAGCGGCGCTGCGAATCAATTCGAATTGGCTTTTCGCCGGATAGTCCAGTTCGACATCGAATGCCACATTGACACCGTCGAGCTGGATATTTTTTGCGGATTTGCTGGACACCAGATCTTTACCGGTATTCGGGTCAATCACACTGGACAGTGCTGTCTTGACCGCTTCAATCGTGATGCTCATTACTTCTCCCATGTTTGCGTGCGACAAGTCTAAACCAAATCGCACTTTTCCCGCTGAGAGGGCAAGCGATCAGCACGCCGGAAGCGGCCTTAATCCCTCGGCTAACTGCGAGAATCCGGCCGGCACTGCTAAAATCACTCTTTTATTCCAACCAGCATCGCTAAATACTGCTAAATGAGCTCCCCTTTGACTTCATCCCCGCGCAAACTCTTCGTCACGACCGCCCTGCCCTACGCCAATGCAGCGTTTCATATCGGCCACATCATGGAATATATCCAGGCCGACATTTGGGTACGATTCCAGCGAATGCAGGGCCATGAAGTCAATTTCGTCGGCGCTGACGACGCGCACGGCGCGCCTATCATGATTGCCGCCGAAAAAGCCGGCGTCACGCCGCAGGAATTCGTGGCCCGGATCGCCGCCGGCCGCCAGCAATACCTGGATGGTTTTCATATCGCGTTCGACAACTGGCATTCGACCGACGGCCAGGAAAATCACGAACTGTCACGCGACATCTATCGCAAGCTGAAGGCAGCCGGCTTTATCGCGACCAAGACCATCGAGCAATTCTTCGACCCGGTCAAAAACATGTTCCTGCCGGACCGCTACATCAAGGGCGAATGCCCGAAATGCGGCGCCAAGGATCAATACGGCGACTCCTGCGAAGTCTGCAGCTCGGTGTACGCGCCGACCGACCTGAAGAATCCGTACTCGACCTTGACCGGCGCGACGCCGGTGATGAAATCGTCGGAACACTTTTTCTTCAAGCTGTCCGATCCGCAATGTGTCGAATTCCTGCGCGAATGGGCCTTGGGGAATGCCGACGGCAAGCCGCGCCTGCAATCCGAGGTGGCCAACAAAGCCAAGGAATGGCTGGAAGGCGACGGCGGCCTGGGCGACTGGGACATTAGCCGCGACGCGCCTTATTTCGGCATCGAGATTCCGGACGAGCCGGGCAAATATTTCTACGTCTGGCTGGATGCGCCGGTCGGCTACCTGGCTTCACTGAAAAACTATTTCGGCAAGACCGGCCGCGATTACGACGCCTTCATGGCCGACCCGAGCACCGAGCAGTATCACTTCATCGGCAAGGACATCACCTATTTCCACACGCTGTTCTGGCCCGCGATGTTGAAATTCTCGGGACAAAAAGTACCGAACAATATCTTCGTGCACGGCTTCCTGACCGTATCCGGCGAGAAAATGTCAAAGTCGCGCGGCACCGGCATTTCGCCGCTGCGCTATCTGGACCTTGGCATGAATCCGGAATGGATGCGCTATTACATCGCCGCCAAACTGAGCGCCAAAGTCGAAGATATCGACTTCAATCCGGACGACTTCGTGGCGCGCGTGAACTCCGACCTGATCGGCAAATACGTCAATATCGCCAGCCGCGCCGCCGGCTTCATCGCCAAAAAATTCGACGGCAAGGTCAGCACCGGCTGGGCTAGCGACAGCGATCCTTTCCTGGCCAAGCTGCGCGCGGTCGCGACCGATATTCGCAACCTGTACGATGCGCGCGAATACGGCAAGGCGCTGCGAGCAGTGATGGAGCAGGCCGACATCATCAACGCCTACGTCGATGCCAACAAGCCATGGGAACTGGCCAAGGATCCAAGCAAGGAAGCGGCGCTGCATGAAGTCTGCAGCCGCTTGCTGGAAGCGTTCCGGATTTTGACCATCTACCTGAAGCCGGTATTGCCGACCTTGGCAGCGCAAGTCGAAGCCTTCCTGCAAATCCAGCCGCTGGTGTGGGCTGACGTTGCCGCGCCGCTGGCTGACGGCCATAGCATCAACGCCTATACGCATTTGATGACGCGGGTGGAACCGAAGATGCTGGAAGCCTTGTTCGACGCGCCGGAAGCCGCTGCGCCTGCTACGGCTGCAGAAGCTGCGACCGACAGCGCGATCAACAACGCCATTGAGCCGCTGGCCCCCGAAATCAAAATCGACGACTTCGCCAAGATCGACTTGCGCATCGCCAAAATCGTCAATTGCGAAGCGGTCGACGGCTCTGACAAATTGCTGCGGCTGACGCTGGATGTGGGCGAAGGCCGCTTGCGCAACGTCTTTTCCGGCATCAAATCGTCCTACAAACCGGAAGAGCTGGTCGGCAAGCTGACGGTGATGGTGGCCAACCTGGCGCCGCGCAAGATGAAATTCGGCATCTCCGAAGGGATGGTGCTGGCGGCATCGGCCGCCGACGAGAAAACCAATCCCGGCATTTACGTGCTGAACCCGTGGCCGGGCGCAGAACCGGGCATGCGGGTCGGTTAAACACGGCATACTTGTCGCGTCTGAGCCAGCTCGGACGCGACAAGCAGCAGCAAAGATGCCGTATGGGCACCTTGAAAAACCGTAGCGAGCAGCCCAAGGTCGGGACGACGAAGTTGCAACACCTGCAGCCGTACGGGGGTACGGCGACGAATATGTCACCCCTGCAGTCCCGAGATTGGCGAGTTTACCAAACCCTGCAGTAGGTTTTTCGAGGTGCCCGTATTGATTAGTGCCCTGAAATATCCGAACTTGAAGTCCCGGTCACCCGGCCGCTGGTGATATCCATATGCACGTTGAACAGGCCCTTGCTGTGGTCGCCCTGGATATAGCGCCAATCCCAGACCTCTTCGTTCTTGCGCGAAAACTGCACCACGGTGCGTGGCTTTCCCAGCATCTTGCGGACTTCGTCCTTGCTCATGCCGACTTTGATCCTGGCGAAATTTTCTTCGGTCAGCACCTGCTTGTAATCGGCTAACTTGCCATCCTTGCCGATCGAGAAAATCCAGGTGCGCGCCCCTTCCGGTCCTTTCGGATATTCCAGCGAGCGCTCGCCGCTCTCTTCTTCCCAGACCGTATCCGGCTGCCCCATGACATTGCGCACATCCGCTTCGGACGACACGCCGCGCCCTAGTTTGTCCAAGCCGAATTCCTCAACCGGACGCCCCTGCTGATCGCAGGCGGCGATCAGAAAAGGCGCAACCACTGCAAGAATACTGCCCATCCATGGCTTCATTTTTTCTCCTGTCGCGTCAAAAACAATTGCGGGAAAGAGTTTAAGAGGCACCGCAGCGTGCCGAATTACTCTGTCCCCAACTAATCATGGCAATATCGGATGATCCAGCCAACAAACAACTCAGTCAAATAGGAAATGGCATAAAATAGCGCCTACTCCTCTTGAATTGTCAAATAAACCATGAAATTCTCCAAGCAAATCTCCGGATACGAGTCTGAGCTCACCAAATTCATCGCCGAACTCAAGCAAAAGAATCCGCAGCTGGAAGCGCAACAGCTCGCCGGGCGCGCGCTGTTGTGGGACAAGGCGCCGATTGACCTGGACAGCCGCCAACGGACCCAGGATTCGCGCGTGGCGCAACAACCCTACGTTTATCAAAACAATCACTAAATCGCTCACCCGTCATTAGCCCTGGTGAAGATCAGATCAAGATGAGCCAGAATTTGTCGGATGCTGCCGAACTGATGCTGGAGGGGCAGCCCGATTCGACGCCGAACGTGATCGACGGCGTCGCTTTTGCGCGTCTGTACGGCGAGCCGCTGTTCCGCATGCCGAACGATTTGTACATTCCGCCGGATGCGCTGGAAATCTTCCTGGAAGCATTCGAAGGGCCGCTCGACCTGCTGCTGTACCTGATCCGCAAGCAAAACTTCAACATTCTCGATATCCCGATGGCGCAAGTCACCTTGCAATATCTGGCTTATGTCGATCAAGTCCGGATTCACAATCTGGAGCTGGCGGCAGAATATCTGCTGATGGCGGCGATGCTGATCGAAATCAAATCGCGCATGCTGCTGCCGTCCAGGAAAACCGACGGCGGCGACGAAGCAGAAGATCCGCGTGCCGAGCTGGTGCGGCGGCTGCTGGAATACGAACAAATGAAGCTGGCCGCGCGTGAGATCGACGTATTGCCGCAACTCGGGCGGGACTTCGTCCGCACCCAGATCTACATCGAGCAAAGCGTCGTCACGCGCTGGCCGGAAGTCGATATCGGCGACTTGCAGGCGGCCTGGGCCGATGTCATCAAGCGCGCCAAACTGACCGCGCATCACACCATCAGCCGCGAAGAACTATCGGTGCGCGAGCATATGACCGGGATTTTGCGACGTCTGCAATCGGCCCGCTTTGTCGAGTTCGCCGACCTGTTCGATCCCGCGCGCGGGGTGCCGGTGCTGGTGGTCAATTTCGTCGCGCTGCTGGAATTGGCCAAGGAAACCCTGGTTGAAATCACGCAGGCAGAACCTTTTGCGCCGATCTATGTACGGCTGGCTTATTCGCCGACTTATGCGCCGGCGTAATTTTGCATATGCCTCAACCTTCCCTCTTAATCAGTTGGAGACAGAGTAATTCGCCACGCTACGGTGGCTCTTAAACTCTGCCCCGCAATATAAAAAATTATGAAAATAATCTCCTCCATCGAAGAATTGCGCGATCAACTGCGCGGCCAATTACGTACCGCATTCGTGCCGACCATGGGCAATCTGCATGAAGGCCACCTGTCGCTGATGCGGCTGGCCAAAAGACACGGCGATCCGGTGGTGGCGTCGATCTTCGTCAATCGCCTGCAATTCGGGCCGAACGAGGATTTCGACAAATATCCGCGCACCTTTGCCGCCGACGTCGCCAAGCTGGAAAAAGAAGGCGTTTACGTGTTGTTCGCGCCGACTGAAAAAGATCTGTACCCAGAACCGCAGGAATTCCGTGTGCGTCCGCCCGACGGCCTGGGCAATATGCTCGAAGGCGAATTCCGTCCGGGATTTTTCACCGGCGTCACGACCGTGGTACTGAAGCTGTTTTCCTGCGTCCAGCCGCGCGTGGCGGTGTTTGGGAAAAAAGATTATCAACAGCTGATGATCGTTCGCAATATGTCCAAGCAATTCGCACTGCCGACCGAAATCATCGCCGCCGAAACCTGGCGCGCCGACGATGGACTGGCGCTGTCGTCGCGCAATATGTATCTGTCCGCGGACGAACGGGCCGAAGCACCGACCCTGTTCAAAACCTTGAACCAGGTCGCCGACGAGATGCGGGCCGGACATCAGGATATCTTCGAATTGGAGAAGCAAGCCATGGCCCAACTCGAGAGCCGCGGCTGGAAGCCGGACTACATCTCGATCCGCAAGCGCAACGATCTGCAACCGCCCGCAGCCGGCGACCTGGCGCAAGGTGAAAAACTGGTGGTGCTGGCCGCTGCCAAGCTGGGCGGCACCCGCCTGATCGACAATCTGGAAATTTGATCGAGGCACTCTCGGCATCCAGGCACCTGTCAAAATCCGCGACAACCCGTAGGGCGGATGAGCGCAGCGTTATCCGCCGCTGGATGCATCACATGCATTCGATGTATCCAAAACGGCGGATAACGCTGCGCTCATCCGCCCTACGTACTACCTACTTGCTCGGCGCATCAGAAATCGTAACGCGCTGTGAATTTCAACTGACGTCCTGCATCCGGATAAATCCCGTTGCGGCAAGCACCGTAAGCATTGGTGAAGTAATTCTTGCCGGTCAGGTTGCTGCCCGCCAGCGCCAGTTCCCAACTGCTGATCCGAATCGCGTAGCGCGCATCGACCGTCGTAAATGACGGAATCTTGGCATCGCAGCTATTCGAAAAGTCGCCGCCATAGCGCTGCGAATCAACCCATTGCACGCCGACATCGGCCGTCTGGCCGCCGGATATCCAGTTCAGACGGGCCGAAGCGATATTGCGCGGCACCAGCACCATCTCTTTGCCGGCATTCGCCCCCTCGGTGAACGTCGCCGACACATGCTGAAAATTGGCTTTCGCCGTGATCGCCGATGTCAGGCGGGTGCTGGCTTCGACCTCAACGCCCTGGCGCTTGGTCGGGTCCAGGTTGACGTTGGACCCAAACGCTCCCGCGGTCGGATCAAAGAAAATCTCATTGTGCAGGCGATGCTGGAACCATTTCACGGTCAGCTTGTGATTGGCATTGCCGATGCTGCTGCCAAATTCCAGATCATGCGAAATCTGCGGCTGCAATACCTGACTCGGGACTGCTGTCTGGGCGTTGTCGTCGACGTTGGCCACCCGGTAGCTCTGCCCTGTCTTGGCAAACACATCGAAGCCCGGCATCAAGCCGTAACTGCCTTGCAGATCCCAGGCATTGACCGCCTGCGCCTGCTTGTATTTGATTTTGGTGAACGCCTGTGTGTCGTCCGCATCCTTGTGGAAGATCTCGCGCCGCACGCCGGCCGCCACACGGGCATTGCCCAGCTTGATCTCGTCGCGCACATACGCCGCTTTCGAATGCTGGTTCGCCTTGTTGTTGGAGAAATCGCTATTCGTATTGCGCGACCAATCGGCCCAATCCAGCCCGGCCACCAATTCATTTTTCAAGTCTCCGAATGCCGACAGGTGGCGCACACGCGGCGAAAACTGGGTGCCCCGACTGTTGTATTCCGATGCCGATTGGAAGGCGCCGGCACCGTAGGAGGCTTTGAGCGTTTTTTCACGATGAGACAGTTCAGCCGCCAATTCAAACGCGCCCAGCTTGCGCTCCGCAAACAAGGTGTAGCGATCGACGTCGACCGAGCCGAAATCGTTCGGGTGCAAGGTCTGCCGCGGATTGTCGTTGAACTGTTGCAGCGTATCCAAGGCACCCGCCAGACGGTATTCCTGCCGCGAACTGTCGATCCGCATGCCAATCCGGCCCTGGCTGGAAGCCCATTGCAAACCGCCGCCGAAATTTTCCTGTTTCACGCCATTGTTGTCGCGATAATTATCCGCACGCTGCCGGCCCAGATTGGCATCCAGCGTAAATCCGTCCCAGCTCTTCGACACCGATCCGCGTACCTCACGCTGACCGTAGGAGCCGACTTCCGCCGTCACCGTGCCGTGCGTGCCGTCTTGTCCGCCGCGCTTGGTAATCACCTGGATCGTGCCGCCGGTAGCGCCATCGCCATACAGCACGCTGCTGCCGCCGCGCACGATTTCGATCCGTTCGACCAACTCGACTGGGATCGTCGATAGCAGCGCAATGCTCTGTTCGTTATCCGACAGCCGGACGCCGTCAACCAGCACCACCATGTTTTGATCGCTGGTGGCGCCAAAGCCGCGCAGATCCAATGAAAAATCCTGAGTGCCGGTGGCATTTTGACGGCCGAACACACCGCCGACCTTGCGAATCGCTTCATTCACATTACTCGCGCCGGCGTTACGAATTTCCTCTGCGGTGATTACCGTGGCGCCGATCGGATTGAGCGTGGGATCGTTCGGAAAGCGCGATCCGGTCACGACTACTTTTGGCAAGGGCTGTTCTTGCGCAAATTGCGCGAACGCTGAACCGGTACCGCAACAGAAAATAAGCGAAGCGAGCGCAAGCGGCTTCAGGGTCGCGCCGGAGCGACGGGATAAAGAGTGGGTCATGAGTTGCTTACGATGAGAGTCCCCGGCTCGCCTCCCCGCAAGCCCGGTAAACGGCAATAACTAATTTGAGCCTGTTGAAAATTAAACCGAACTCTCTTAGTTACTCCACCTGCTCTGGCCGGTATCCGGGCTAACAAGTCGGAGCGCATAACCTTCCCATGCAAATGCACAGTGGTATGAGATGCGCTCTGTCGCTCATGGGTGCCGGGAACCGATTCTCGATTGCCGGCAGAGGACGCTTGTTTTACCGTTGCGGGGGCAGCACACGTTGGCTGGCGGTTTGCTTCAAAGCAGGGACCAGCGCCGTGTTTCCCGTTTAACTGCGGACATGAACATATCCGCATGCACCAAAACCCCGCCATTGTAAGTGGCATGTGTGTTTGCAGCAATCGCCGGGATCGCACGATGCTCAGGCTGTTGTTTTAGCTTGCGTCGATCTCGACGACTCTGCCTCGGTACAGCGCAGCGACCAGATCCGATTGCGTCACCATGCCTACCAGCCGCCCTTCATCGTTGAGGATGGGGATGTGGTGCAGGCCGGAATCCGACAGGGGCGCGACCAGCTCAACGATGTGCATGTCGGCGTCCGCACTGGTGACCTTGGTGGTCATGATCTGGCCGACCACTTCCGGTTTATCCGAATGGGTACCGGTGGTGCGTCGAATGAATTGTTTTAATTTCTGCTCAAAACCGGCGTACACCTGCAAATCGGCCTGGCGCATGAAATCGGCCTGGGTGATGATGCCGATCAGTCGCCTGGCTGGACTGATCACCGGCAAGGCCTTGATCCGATGGGTCTGCAGCAAGGCCCACGCCGCTTCCAGCGAAGTACCGTATTCGACGCTGATGACATCGCGCGACATGATGTCGGCACAGGTAATTTCACCAAAACGACGTCGGTAGGCATGCATTTCGGTTTGCAAAAACAAGCTTTCCAGATCGTCGCGGCTGACATCAAGCACTTGGTTGTACTGTTGCAGCACGTAGTCCAGATCCGCCTCGGTAAAGCCGAGACGCGCCGTGCTGGGCAGATCTTTGGTCTGATGCAATTTGCCGTGATCAGGTTGGCCGGAATGCGGGTAGCGGCGGCGCGTGGCGTTATTGAAAAACAGCGCCACCAGCAATAGCAAAACCGAATTCAGCAACACCGGCGACAGCACGAAATGAAACCCCTGGCTGGTCACCGCCGGACCGCCCAGCACCGCGGTCAATGCCACCGCGCCGCTCGGCGGATGCAGGCAGCGCAACACAAACATGGCGCCAATCGCAGCAGAAACCGCGATCGCGGCCGCCAGCAACGGTTCGGGAATCCAGCGCGCGCAACTGACGCCAATCACGGCGGCGACCAGATTGCCGCCGATGATCGACCATGGTTGCGCCAACGGGCTGGCCGGCACGCCGAACAACAACACCGCGGACGCCCCCATCGGCGCGATCAACAATGGCAATGCGGCGCTCGATCCCAGCGTCAAATGACTGACCAGGCCGGTCAGCAAGATTCCCAACAACGCGCCGCAACAAGCGCGCAAGCGCTCGGTAGTATTTACCGCAACCGGTCCCGGGATAAACCCGCGTAACCAAAGCCGGACCGAATTCATTTGTTTGCAACCTATCTATATTTCTAAATCAACCTCACGCGCATGAAACAGCGCGGATGGGATTTTACCCGCCATAAGCATAGGTAAACTTGCTATTTACAATTCGCGCCATCACCCGCGACCGCTGGTCGAGTCCGACATGGTCTTGCGGCGTCATATTGACCACGCCTTGCGGGATGGTCAGGTTGTGGGTGTTTTCCAGCGCGCTGCGCAATGCTGCGCGAAATTGCCGGGTGCCGGGCGGTCCCGCTTTCAGCGCCTGCGGCGCCGCGTTGGCGATCAACAGGTATGCGCCCCATGCGTCCGCCGCGAACTGGGTCATGCTATCGGCGCCATACGCGGCTTCATAGCGGCGCTTGAAATCGAGCGCGGCGTGCCTGACCGGATTGGAGTCCGGCAATTGGCTGGCAACCACCGCCGGGCCGGTCGGAAAGAACGTCCCTTCCACGTCCTTGCCGCCGACTTTCAGGAACTCGCGGGTGGCAATGCCGTGGGTCTGATAGATGCGTCCTTTGTAACCGCGCTGGACCAAGGTTTCTTCCGGCAATACCGCGGGTGTCGCGGAGCCGGCGATCAATACCGCGTCCGGCTGCGCCGCCATGATTTTGAGGATCTGGCCGGTGACGCTGCTGTCGTTGCGGTTATAACGTTCGCTGGCGACAATCTTTATTTTCTGCAGCTCGGCCAGCCGCGAAAATTCACGCCACCAACTGTCGCCATAAGTATCGGCAAAGCCAATGAAAGCAACCGTCTTGATCCGATTGTCGGCCATGTGCCGGGTCAGGATAGCGGCCATTTGTGCATCGTTTTGCGGCAGCTTGAACACCCAGCGGTGCTTGGCGTCCTGCGGCTCCACTATCGATGCCGCCGCGGCCAAGGCCAGCAGCGGCGTTTCGGCTGCGGCAACCACATCCAGCAAGGCTAGCGCCGCCGGCGTGGTGTTGGGGCCGACGATCACATCGACCTTATCTTCGCTAATCAGCTTGCGGGCGTTGCGCACCGCATTGCCCGAGTCCGAAGAATCATCCAGGATGAAATATTCGACCTGTTGACCTGCAATCTGTTTGGGCCATAGCAGAATCGCGTTCCTGGTCGAGGCGCCTATCGCCGCCGCCGGCCCGGTGACGGCGATATCGACCCCGATCCTGATTTGCGCCGACACCGGCGAAGCCAGCATCGACAGCCCAATCACGAATAATCCTGCATACCAGCGCTTGTTCATCAGCTATCAACCTTGGCAGGGATTGGCGGTTATAAGGCGAATTGTCAGCCGACGATTTTACTGGAACTGAAAGTCGGCCACAGCCTGCTAGGCCACGCAGGTTTTGGTCCGCCCACCCAAAAATGCGAATGCTAGACTGCCAGTGTCCTGAGTTACTAATTCAATTTGGCGCCCATCATGAGCAAACAATTTCCCAACCCCGACCTGTCCTATCTGCGCATCCGGCATGCATTCGGCATCCCGGAATTTCCTGTGATGCACATGCGCGGCGGCACCTCGACCGGGATCGTGATCTGGCAGCAGCATTTGCCTGCCGACGAGGCGCTGCGCGATGAGCTGATACGGCACTTGATGGGAGTGCCCCTGGACGGCGAACGCGGCGGCAACCGGCAAACCCACGGGCTCGGGCGCGCAACGCCGACCAGCAACAAGGTATTCATTGTCGACGTCGATCCGGACCGGCGCCTGATCAGCAGCACGCTGGCGCAACTGGCGGCGGATAAAAGTGCGATCGACTGGAGCGTCAACTGCGGCAATATGTCGGCCGCCTTGCCCCTGTATGCGCTGGATACCGGCTTGATCGAAGTCGACCGCGCGCGACAGGACGCGCAGTTGAATGCACGGTTTCAACTCGATATTTTCAATACCAATACCGGCAGCCGCATGTCGGCCCAGATGGCGCTGGATGCCGGCAGCGGCAACTTGCTGGCCGATACCGCGATCCCCGGCGTCGACGGCCGTTTTCCCGGCGTCGATCTGTATCTGCATGAGCCGGTCGGCGCCAAAACCGGCGCCCTGCTGCCAACCGGCCAGGTGCTCGACGTGATTGACGGCATCGAAGTCAGTTGCGTCGATGTCGCCGTGCCGATGGTGATCGCGGCCGCCGCGGCATTCGGAAAAACCGGCTACGAGACACCGGCCGAACTGGATGCCGATGGCGATTTCAAGCAGCGCCTGCGCCAGTTGTGGGTCGCCGCCGGCTTGCGGATGGGGCTCAAGCAGCGCTCGGGGCAAGCGATGACTGCGGCGCAACTGGCCGCCAGTGAAACCATACCGAAAATTTGCCTGGTCGCTCCGGCGCGCAATGGCGGCCACTTGAGCGTACGCTATTTCACGCCGCAGGCGGCCCATCCGTCGCTGGCCGTATCGGGCGGCTGCTGTCTGGCGTCGGCCTGCCTGCTGCCCGGCAGCGTGGCCCGGCGTGCCGCGCCTTATGCGCCTAGCGTGACCGCTGCCGCCGACACTTACGATATCGCCATCGAAAATCCCGCCGGCGTGCTCGAGACTCGCATCGAAGCGATGACCCGCAACGCCCAGGTCCACATCTGCCAGGCAGCTTACCGCCGCAGTGCGCAAATCCTGTTGCGCGGCACTTTTCCGCTGTATCGCGGATCGCCTGCATTGAATGCATTCCTGCGCGCGCAATCGGTATAGGCTCTCCCCGCTTGAATTGACGTGCGGTAAGATCTGCGTTTTACGACTTTTGCCGCACACATGATGACCCCTCCTTTTCGAGCGCTAGCCCGCTTTTTCACTGGCATGCTGGTAGTGCTTTGCTTGCTGCTGAGCAGTAGCGCTCCGGCATTGTCGGCCACCGACGCAAGCGCGCCGCCGCCATCGGCGCTGGACTCGCTGGCCAAAGCGTTGCAGAACAAACCCGGCGCAGGCGGCTTGGTTGCCAAGTTGATTCAGGCGGAACAACAAAGCAGCAAAACGCCCGCCGCACAAAAGGGATTCATCGGTCTGATTTCGAATAGCCTCGACGTGCTGCAAGCACAGTTGCATCAGGCAGCCACGCCGCAAACGTATTGGGTCGAGCAATTTTCCCTGGCCTGGCAAGACCTATCCACCATCCTGGAACGGCAGGATGGCGAACCGCCGTTGAGCGTGCTGCAGAATTTCCTGGCCATGCTGGCCTTGTTCGGCGTCATCGCCAGCGCGCTGCGGTATATCGGGCGCAGGGTGCGACAGCATTTCAACGTCAATCCGGAGTTGCCGCCCGACCCCAGTTTCAAGGAATTGCTGATTTTTATCTTGCGCCGCATCGTGCCCTGGGTGATCGCGCTGGTGGTCGAGATCTCGGTCGTGCTGAGCCTGGAACCGTCGCTGGGACGAACCCTGGCCACCATCCTGCTGTATACGCTGATCGGCGCCCGCGTGTTCCGGGCCATCTGCGCCATCATCTTTTCGCTGTCGCATGGCGGTCATCGCAATGTCGCCATCGGCATCTTGTATCGCCGTGCTTGGGGCTTGCTGTACGTGATCGGCTGTGCCGGCTGGTTCGGCGATGCGCTGAACAATCCGCATGTGTATCAAATCGTCGGCTTCAATTTATCGCACATGGTGGCGACGCTGGCCAATCTCACCGCGGCTATATTTTGCGGCGTGTTCGCATTGCGCTTTCGGCGCCCGGTGGCGCAAGTGATCCGCAACCGGCCGCTGGAAATCCGCATCAACCACCGGGCCCGGATGGAGACGCTGGAAGTCATCGCCTCGCTCTGGCATCTGCCTATCCTGCTGCTGGCCGGCAGCGTCAGCGCGGCGACGGTACTCGGCCACACCGGCAAGGACGCCGCGCTCAATCACGCGCTGGGCAGCGTAGCGCTGTTGGTCAGCATGTTTTTCATCAGCGCGCTGCTGCAACGCAGCCGCAGCCGCAAACGGCAGCAACAGCCGCCCGGACGCCGTCCATCGCCTTATGTCAAGCGTCTCAGGAATGCCGGCTACAGCCTGCTGCAGCTGACCTTGTGGATAGGCTTTTTTGAGTTATTGACCCGTATTTGGGAGGGCTCGCTGCTGGAGTTTGCCGACTCCACCTTGATCGGCCAGATGATCAGCGCCGCCATAGGGAAAATCGGGGCCACGCTGGTGCTGGCATGGCTGGTCTGGATCATGCTCGACACCGCGATCCAGGAGGCGATTTCGCCCAGCCGCCCGAATCGCTACGCCCGCAAAAAAACCAGCACCCGGATGCGCACCATCCTGCCCTTGTTGCGCAATGCGCTGATGTTGCTGATCCTGACTGTCACGATCATCACCACCCTCGCCAACCTGGGCATCAATGTCACGCCGCTGCTGGCCTCGGCCGGCGTGGTCGGGCTGGCGTTCGGCTTCGGCTCGCAGTCGCTGGTCAAGGATTTGATCACCGGCGTCTTCATCCTGATCGAAGATTCGATGTCGGTCGGCGACTGGGTCGATGTCGGCAACGGCCATGCCGGCATCGTCGAGCATTTGACGATACGCACGGTACGCCTGCGCGACAGCAGCGGTTCGGTGCACAGCGTCCCGTTTTCGCAAATCACGGCGATCAAGAACGATTCGCGCGAATACACTTACGCCAGCTTGAAGTTGAGCGTCACGCACGACTCGGATATCGACCAGGCCTTGCGCCTGATGCGCGAGACCGGCGCCGAGATGCAGGAAGACCGACGCTTGCGGCGCTTGCTGCAGCAGCCGATCGAGATCTACGGCATCAACAGTTTCGATTTACATGGCGCGGCGCTGCTGGCCGGTTTCCGCACCAAGCCGCAAACCCAGAATGAAGTGATGCGCGCATTCAACCTGCGCATCAAGAAGAAAATCGACAACGATCCGACAGTACATTTTGCCAATGAATGGTCGAGCTTTCCGCTGGCGGCTGCTGTCGAAAAAACTCAGGAATAGGGAAAGAATCGTAGGGCGGATGAGCGTAGCGTTATCCGCCGTTTTACATTCCTTCGCACATCCAACGGCGGATAACGCTGCGCTCATCCGCCCTACGAATGCCGGGATTATTTGAGACGGCAGCTCAGCAGCCAATAATACTCAAGCCGCAAAATACGCAGTTCGCGCGTAGCCGGCGCCAGCTTCTTGCGCAAGGCGCTATCGGTGGGGAAATTTTTCATGATTTCATAACGCTCGCCGTCCGGCGCGGTAAGAATCTGATAGGTATTGCCATCCGCATCGGTGCTCGCAATCGGCTTGCGGCCGTCATCCACGTAGCTGTTGTCGACCATCACCAGCAAGGTATCCGGACCCAGTTTTTCACGCAACTGCGCCAGAAAGCGCACCTGTTCCTGGCGTCCCACATGCGACCACCAAAAACCTAAAAAGCAGGCGCTGAACTTTTGCTCGACCTGGAGTTGCGACGCATCGCCGAGCGCGAAGCGGACCTTGTCGGACGGCAGGTTTTTGGCCTGCGCCAGCGCGATCATTTCCGGGTTGATGTCGAGCGCCAGCACCGACTTGGCCGAAGCGGCGATCTGCTCGGTCCAGAAACCGGTGCCGCAAGCGAGCTCCAGCACATCGTGGTTTTCCAGCAATTCCTGCACCCGTACCTGCAACATCAGCAATTCATCCTGGCGCTCCGGGCGCTGGTAAATCGCTTCATAATTCGCGGCGCGTTTGGCGTAATAGGCCACCATTTCATTTTTAATCATTTTCCGACTTTCTCAACCTGAGCCCGTTGACTGATCCATTGGGCGTAAAGAAGGATTATAAGTGATCGCTATTGCGGAGCCGCTGCCAAATCTGCGGAACGGGCGTATGATTCTGCGTTTGGAAATATCTATTCATTGTGGCTCCGCCATTGAAAACCCCTCTTCCTCCCAGGATTCGCCACTTGCATTCTTCTGCCGGCAACCCTGCCAATACATGACATATGGCTATTCATTCCGCCGCCGCTCACTCCAGCGATCAAGTTTTACCTTTCCGCGAATCATTACTTGCCATGCTCGGCATCGCCTTCGTCGTGATGCTGGTGGGGCTGGATTCGACCGTGGTCGGCACTGCTTTGCCGACTGTTGTCGCTGAGCTGAAGGGCTTCGAGCTGTATGCCTGGGTCGCCACCTCGTATTTGCTGACCTCCGTCATCACGGTGCCGATTTTCGGCCGGCTGGGCGATTTCTACGGCCGCAAGCCGTTCGTAATTGCTTCGATTGTCTTGTTTACTGCGGCTTCCATCCTGTGCGGCATGGCCGACAGCATGCTGTGGCTGGTGATCGCCCGCGGCTTGCAGGGAATAGGCGGCGGCATGCTGGTCGGTACCGCGTTTACCTGCAGTCCCGATTTGTTTCCCGGCGCCCATGTGCGCTTGCGCTGGCAAATCATGCTGAGCACCGCGTTCGGCATCTCCACTGCCGTCGGGCCGTCATTGGGCGGCTTCCTGACGCAATACTGGGGTTGGCGCTGGGTGTTTTACATCAATCTGCCGGTGGGCGTGCTGTCGCTCATTTTCGTCTCGCGCTACCTGCCCCACCTGCGGCACACAGCCCCCGATGCCAAAATCCGCCTCGACTGGCCTGGCGCTTTGTTGATTACGGCTTCGCTGGGCTGCCTGCAATTATTCGTCGAAATGCTGCCGAAACATGGCTTCTCGCTCGGCATGCTGGCCTTGCTGGCGACCAGCATTGCAGCCTTTTATGCGCTCTGGAAATGGGAGCATAAGGCGCCGCAACCGATGTTGCCGTTTGACTTGTTGTTCGATCCCAAATTATCGACGCTGTTTCTGTTGTCGCTACTGAGCGGATTTGTCATGTTCTCGCTGATGTTTTTCGCGCCTTTGCTGTATCAGGGCGGGTTCGGCCTATCGCCGCAGGAAGCCGGTCTGCTGATCACGCCGCTGGTGGCCTGCATCACGGTCGGCAGCATCGCCAACGGCCGTTTCATCACGCGCCTCAAGAATCCGAACGTGATGCTGCATATCGGTTTCGTTCTGGTGGCCATATCTTGCCTGGGCGAGGTGATCTCGAACCGCTGGACCGCACATGGCGTGATCGCTTGCTTCATGCTGACGGGCGGGCTCGGGCTTGGATTTATCTTGCCGAACCTGACGATATTCATTCAGCAAGAATCCGGCCGCGAACATCTCGGCATCGCCTCCGCACTGATGCAATCGTTGCGCATGATAGGCAGCATGCTGGGTACCGCCATCACCGGCACGCTGATCAATCACCTGTATGCCGACAATGTGCATCGAGCCCTGGACACGGAGCAGGCAGGAGCATGGTTTGCCAGCTTTGCCGACCCGCAGATCCTGATCAGCCGCGAAACCCAAAGCACGGTATTGGAACAGCTGGCGCGTGCCGGCCATAACGGCCGGTGGCTGCTGGAAGCCGCCCGCGATGCATTGATAGCGGCGATTCACATGGGACTGGGATTGGCGGTAGTGGTCGCCATCATCGCTCTTTGGCTGGTGCGCAGGGTGCCGGCAATTTCGCTGCACGTGAAACGTGAACCGGATGTAGTTACTGAATAACAAACGCTTACACTTCACACGCTCCGGTAGCACCTTAAGCGCATCCTCAATGGCATTCTGAAGGCCTCCCCCATCAGGAAGGAATGTCAAATGAAAAAGCTAATCGGTCTTGTGGTGCTGGGCGTCATTCTGAGCACCGCTTTATCCGGCTGCATCGTGGTGCCGGCACGCGGCGGCTACTATGGTCCGCCTCATCCGTACTACTACCACTACTAACTCTAGGGCACCTCGGAAAACCTACTGCGCGTCCCAATCTCGGGGCTGCGATGTTCGCCGTACAGTCGTACGACTCCGCTTCTCGCCCCGACCTTGGGCCGCTCGCTACGGTTTTCCGAGGTGCCTTTCAATTCCCTGTCTACAACTCGTACATTTCCTTCTCGCCGTTCATTACTTGTTCGATCAGCTTGCGGTTCATGGTCGGCGCCAGCAATTCGATGAAGGTATACACATAACTGCGCAGATACGCGCCCTGCTTGACCGCCGCCCGCGAGATATTGGTGCCGAACAGGTGTCCGACCGGTATCGAGCGCAGGCCGACATCCCGTTCGGCATCGAACGCCATGCCGGCGATGATGCCGACGCCCATGCCCAGTTCGACATAAGTCTTGATCACGTCGGCGTCGATCGCTTCCAGCAGCACGTCCGGCTTCAGGTTGCGCAACGCAAACGCGTGGTCGATCTTGGTGCGGCCGGCAAACGCGCTATCGTAAGTAATCAGCGGGTAAGCAGCCACTTCTTCCAGCGTAATCGCCTTCGATTGCAGCAACGGGTGATCCGGCGGCACCACCACCACGTGTTCCCACTGATAACACGGCAAGGTGACCAAGCCGTCGGCGTTGGCAATGGCTTCGGTGGCCAAGGCCAGATCGGCCTGGTCGTTGCGCACCATGTCGGCCACCTGCTTCGGATTTCCTTGCAATAAGGACAAGCGCACCTTCGGGTATTTCAATGCAAACGCCTGCACCACTTTGGGCAGCGAATAGCGCGCCTGCGTGTGCGTGGTCGCAATCGTGAAGCTGCCGCTGTCGTGGGCCGCATATTCATTGCCGATGCGCTTGAGTCCGTCGATTTCCTGCATGATCAGCTCGACCGACTTCAACACTGCCCGGCCGGGCTCGGTCAAGCCGCGGATCCGCTTGCCGTGGCGGGTAAAAATATCGACGCCAAGCTCTTCCTCCAGCTCAATAATCGCCTTGGAAACGCCCGGCTGCGACGTATACAGTGCCTTGGCTGCCTCGGTCAGGTTGTAATTTTGCCGCACCGCCTCACGGACAAAGCGAAACTGATGGAGATTCATGGCATTTCCTTGATTTTTTCTTGATAAGAATCAATAGCGCACTGGCAAAGGGCACGGTTGGCAATTGACTGTTCCAAAAGCATTAGTTGAATTTGCATATATCAAACGCGCATATAAGCAAATAAATACTCTGTAGTTTGGAATAGATGTGAAGTTTATTACGATTCGTCCTATTCAGCATGAGGCGATATGACTATTTCTTATGTAGTAAGCGGTTTTGCCGTTGGCCTATTGGTGGGATTGACCGGTGTCGGCGGCGGATCGCTGATGACGCCACTGTTGACGCTGCTGTTCGGCATCCACCCCAGTGTTGCGGTCGGCACCGATCTGGCGTTTGCCTCGGCAACCAAGGTCGCCGGCACTTTCGCTCATCGTTACAAGGGCACGGTGCGCTGGGATATCGTCAGGCTGCTTTCGCTCGGGGCATTACCGGCTGCCATCGTCACCGCGCTGATCCTGAAGGCCTTGGGCGGCATCAGCGCCGAAATCGGCCAGATCATTCGCTATTCGATCGCATTTTCAGTCTTTCTTACGATCATCGCCCTGTTATTCAGAGGCAAACTCCAGCACTGGCTGAATGCCCATCCGGAAAAACATTTAAGTGGCGCCACATTGACCGCGGCCACCGTTCTGGCCGGCTTCATCCTCGGCGCCCTGGTGACCATGTCGTCGATCGGCGCCGGCGCCGTCGGCGCCACCATCCTGGTGCTGCTGTATCCCCGTCTATCGCCGGCTGAAGTTGCCGGCACCGATATTGCATACGCGGTGCCGCTGACGGCGATTGCCGCCCTCGGCCACTGGTGGCTGGGCTCGATCGACTGGGTGTTGCTAGGCTCGCTGCTGCTTGGTTCGGTGCCTGGCATCACACTTGGTTCGCTTGCGGCACGTGCGGTCCCGGAGAAATTCTTGCGCGGCTTGCTGGCGCTAACGCTGGCCAGCGTCGCGGTAAAGCTGGTTTACAACTAGGAAATTGAGATGTATCGCTACGATCAATACGATCACCAGATCGTCAAAGAAAGAGTTGCCCAATATCGCGACCAAGTACGCCGCCGGCTGTCGGACGAGCTGGCCGAAGACGAATTCCGCATCCTGCGCCTGCAAAACGGCCTGTACCTGCAACGCCATGCCTACATGCTGCGGGTGGCGGTGCCGTACGGCCTGCTGTCGTCGGCGCAAGTGCGCATGTTTGCGCATATCGCCCGCAAGTACGACCGCGGCTACGGCCACTTCACAACCCGTCAAAACATCCAGTACAACTGGATCAAGCTGGAACAGTCGCCGGACATCCTGGCCGAGCTGGCCAGTGTCGAAATGCATGCGATCCAGACTTCCGGCAACTGCATACGCAACATCACTTCGGACGAGCTGGCCGGAGTCGCCGCCGACGAAGTCATCGATCCTCGCCCTTATGCCGAGATCCTGCGCGAATGGAGCACTTTCCATCCGGAATTCGCCTACCTGCCGCGCAAATTCAAGATCGCCATCAACGGTTCGGAGCAAGACCGCGCCGCCACCGCGGTGCACGATATCGGTCTGGCTATGGTCAAGAATCCGGAAGGCGAAATCGGCTTTCGCGTGCTGGTCGGCGGCGGCATGGGCCGCACCCCTATCATCGGCAGCGTGATCCGCGAGTTCCTGCCGTGGCAGCACGCGCTGACCTACATGGAAGCGATCCTGCGCGTCTATAACCAGTACGGCCGGCGCGACAATATCTACAAAGCCCGCATCAAGATCCTGGTGAAAGCCATCGGCGCCGAAGAATTCGCGCGCCAGGTCGAAGCCGAATGGGTCGACATCAAGGATGGCCCGGGCACCTTGACGGCCGAGGAATTGCAGCGCGTGGCGCAGTATTTCACCGATCCGGCCTACGAAAACCTGGCCGCCGTCGATGCCGAATTCGAACAGCACAAAGCCACCGACAAAGCGTTCGGCAACTGGCTCAAACGCAACGTCAAGGCGCACAAAGTCGCCGGCTATGCCGCCGTGATCCTGTCGCTGAAGAAAACCGGCGTACCGCCAGGCGACATCACCGCCGACCAGCTGGATTTCGTTGCCGATCTGGCCGAGCGCTACAGCTTCGGCGAATTGCGCGTCACCCATGAACAGAATCTGGTGCTGGCCGACGTCAAGCAAAGCGAGCTGTTCACCCTCTGGCAAGAAGCCAAAGCGCAAGGATTGGCAACCCCGAACATCGGTTTGCTGACCGACATCATTTGCTGCCCCGGCGGCGATTTTTGCTCGCTGGCCAACGCCAAGTCGATTCCGATTGCGCAAGCGATTGCAGAGAAATTCGACAACCTCGATTTCCAGCACGACATCGGCGACATCGAATTGAATATCTCGGGTTGCATCAACGCCTGCGGCCATCACCACGTCGGCAACATCGGCATTCTCGGGGTCGATAAAGACGGCGCCGAGTGGTACCAGGTGTCGATCGGCGGCGCGCAGGGCAACCACACCAGCATCGGCAAGATCATCGGCCCGTCGTTCTCTGCGCAGCAGATGCCGACCGTGATCGAACGCCTGCTGGACGTCTACGTGCAACAGCGCACCGAGGACGAACGTTTCATCGACACCGTGCAACGGATCGGCGTCGCGCCGTTCAAGGACTATGTGTACGCGACCCCGATCAAACTTGAGCAACCGCATGGGGAGGATGCCTGTGTCTAATAACATCATCAAAAATCGCGCAGTGGTCGCCGACGACTGGACCGTATTGCGCCTGAACGAAGGCGAAAGCGCCGACAGCGTCGCGATTCCAGCCGGTAAAGTGATCCTGCCGTTCAGCGTCTGGCAGGCACAGCGGGCCACGCTGCAAGGCCGTGCCCCATTGGGCGTATGGCTCGCCAGCGATGCGCAAGCGGACGTGCTGAAAGACGATCTGGCGCAGTTTGACCTGATCGCGATCAACTTCCCGATCTTCACCGACGGCCGCGGCTATTCGATCGCCTACAACCTGCGCACCCGCCTTGGCTACAACGGCGAGTTGCGCGCGATCGGCGACGTCTTGCGCGATCAACTGTTTTATATGCAGCGGGTCGGCTTCAATGCCTTTGCGGTACGCGCCGACAAAAACATCCACGATGCGCTGAAGGGCTTGACCGATTTTTCGGAAAAATACCAAACTTCGTGGGACGAAAAAACACCGCTGTTCCGCCGCGTTCAGCGCCAACCGGTCACCCAGGGTTAATCATGACAACAGCCGTCCCCAGCTTGCCTGAACTGGTCGCCGCCACCAAAGCGACCTTGGAAAAAATCGCTGCCGAATATACCCCTGCGGTGCTCGCATCCAGTCTGGCGGCGGAAGACATGGTGCTGACCGACCTGATCCTGCGCAACCAATTGCAAGACCGGATCGGCATCTTCACGCTGGAAACCGGACGCCTGCACGCCGAGACGCTGGGCATGCTGGACCGCATCAAGCAAACCTACGATTACGACGTCACGCCGTATCGGCCGCAGCCGGATGCGGTCGCCGCCTACGTCAAGCAAAACGGCTTGAATGCGTTTTACGACAGCGTCGAGATGCGCAAGGAATGCTGCCGGATTCGCAAAATCGAACCTCTCAATCGCGCCCTGGCCGGCAACCGGGCCTGGATCACCGGCCAGCGCCGCGCGCAATCATTGACCCGCGCCGAACTGCATGTGCAGGAGCAGGACGAAGCGCACGGCATGGTTAAATTCAATCCATTGGCCGATTGGTCCGAGCAGGATGTGTGGGACTACATCCGCAGCAACAAGGTGCCGTACAACCCGCTGCACGACAAGGGTTACCCGTCGATCGGCTGCGAACCGTGCACCCGCGCGATCCAGCCCGGCGAAGACGTGCGCGCCGGCCGCTGGTGGTGGGAGAATCCGGAATCGAAGGAATGCGGGCTGCACGTCGTCGACGGTAAACTGGTCCGCATTAAACCCGCTGCGCAGCAAAGCATTTGAATCTTTAGAGACAAGACGCCGATATGAACACAGCCGTAGAAAAACTCTTCCTGGATAACGCCAGCGACCGCCATCTGGATTGGCTGGAATCGGAAGCGATCCACATCATGCGCGAAGTCGCAGCCGAATGCAGCAATCCGGCTTTGCTGTTCTCCGGCGGCAAGGATTCGGTGGTGCTGCTGCGGATTGCCGAAAAAGCATTCCGTCCCGGCAAATTCCCGTTCCCGCTGGTGCATATCGACACCGGCCATAACTTCGAAGAAGTGATCGCTTTCCGCGACAAGCGCGTGGCCGAACTGGGCGAGCGCCTGATCGTCGGCCCGGTCGAGGATTCGATCAAACGCGGCACGGTGCGCCTGCGCAATCCGCAAACCGACTCGCGCAATGCCGCGCAGGCGGTGACGCTGCTGGAAACCATCGCCGAATACAAATTCGACGCCTGCATCGGCGGTGCCCGCCGCGATGAAGAAAAAGCGCGCGCCAAGGAACGCATCTTTTCGTTCCGCGACGAGTTCGGCCAATGGAATCCGAAAGCGCAGCGGCCGGAACTCTGGGACCTGTACAACACCCGCGTCCATCCGGGCGAAAACATGCGCGTGTTCCCGATTTCGAACTGGACCGAACTCGACGTCTGGCAATACATCGCCCGCGAAAAACTGGAACTGCCGCCTATCTATTTCGCCCATCAACGCCAGGTGATTTCGCGCAACGGATTGCTGGTGCCGCTGACCGAGCTGACCCCGGCCAAGGATGGCGAAACGGTGGAACTGCGCGAAGTACGGTTCCGCACCGTCGGCGATATTTCCTGCACCTGCCCGGTCGCCTCCGATGCGGCCACGGTCGAAGCGATCATCGCGGAAACCGCGGTCACCCAGATCACCGAACGCGGCGCGACCCGGATGGACGACCAGACCTCGGAAGCATCGATGGAAAAACGCAAGAAAGAAGGATATTTCTAATGAACGCCATAGTGAACAGCGCTGTTGCAGAACTTCATCCAGCCAATGTGGGGCAAGAACGCGGCCTGCTGCGCTTCATTACCGCCGGTTCGGTGGACGATGGCAAAAGCACGCTGATCGGCCGCCTGCTGTTCGACAGCAAGGGGATTTTCGCCGACCAACTGGATGCGATTTCACGCGCCAAACACAAGCGCACGGTCGGCGACACGATCGACCTGTCGCTACTGACCGACGGCCTGGAAGCCGAGCGCGAGCAAGGCATCACGATTGATGTCGCGTACCGCTATTTCGCCACGCCGAAGCGCAAGTTCATCATCGCCGACACCCCGGGTCATGAGCAATACACGCGCAATATGGTGACCGGCGCCTCGACCGCCGATGCGGTGATCATCCTGATCGATGTCTCCAAAGTGAAGTTCGGCGATGACGGCAGCGTCGAATTGCTGACCCAGACCAAACGTCATTCGACCATCGCCCACCTGCTGCAAATCGAGCACGTCATCGTGGCCGTCAACAAGATGGATCTGGTCGATTACGATCAAACCGTCTACGACCGCATCGTGGCCGCCTATCAGGACTTCGCCAAGCAACTCGGACTGCGCGATGTGCGTCCGATCCCGTTGTCGGCGCTGGCCGGCGACAACGTGGTGGCAGCCGGCGACAATATGCCGTGGCATCGCGGCCCGACCCTGATCGAGCTGCTGGAATCGCTCAGCGTGTACGACGAGTCGCATGACGAACCGTTCCGCTTCCCGGTGCAACTGGTGGCACGCCACAACGGCCATGAGGCGAACGATTTCCGCGGCTACATGGGCCGCATCGAAGCCGGCAAGGTCAGCAAAGGCGACAAACTGGTGGTGCAGCCGGGCGGCCAAAGCGCCACCGTCAAAGACATCCTGGTGCTGGAAGGTTCGCTGCCGTCAGCGGTGGTCGGCCAATCGGTCACGCTGTTGCTGGAAGAGCATCTGGACATCTCGCGCGGCGACATGCTGGCCTCGGTTGAACGGCCGCCGACCCTACTGAAAACCGTCAGCGCAGACCTGTGCTGGCTGTCGGAAGATGGACTCGACCTGCGCCGCAAATACTGGATGAAACACACCAGCAAACAGATCGCCGCCCGCATCACCAGGGTCGATACGCTGCTCGATATCAATACCCAGCAGCGCCGTCCGGCCGAGTCGCTGCGGCTCAATGACATCGCCCGCGTGTCGCTCAATGTGCAGCAGCCGATCGCTGCCGATTCCTACGATGCGATCCGCGCCACCGGCGCCTTCATCCTGATTGATGAAGTCACCCATCAAACGGTCGCCGCCGGTATGATTCGCTTGGACACTGATAGAACTTAAGGGAACCGACGCGATGCAATCCTCCTCATCCACTCACGCATCAAGCCGCTTCGGCAAGGTCTATTTGATCGGCGCCGGCCCGGGCGCCGCCGACCTGATCACCGTGCGCGGCGCCAGACTGCTGGCACAGGCCGAGGTGGTTTTGCATGATGCGCTGGTGACCGAGGAAATGCTGGCGCTGTGCCCGCAAGCCTTGAAAATCGCGGTCGGCAAGCGTTGCGGCAAGCTCTCGACCGCGCAGCAATTCATCAATAAGCAATTGATCGACAATGCGCAGAAATACGCGCTGGTAGTGCGCCTGAAAGGCGGCGACCCGATGCTGTTCGGGCGCGCCGATGAAGAGTTACGAGCGCTGGAAAGTCATGGCATCGAAGTGGAAGTGGTGCCCGGCATCACCGCGGCGCTGGCGGCGGCGGCATCGGCCCAACAGCCGCTGACCAAACGCGGCGCCGCCCGCAGCGTCGCATTTTTCACGTCCAGCACAGCTCCCGGCGAATCGGATCAGGTCGAGATCCCATCCTGCGACACGCTGGTGCAATACATGGGCGGCCGCGAAGCTACGGCCACCGCCCGCCGGCTGCTGGCACAGGGCCGCGCCGCCGCCACTCCGGTGGTCGTAGTCGAAAACTGCAGTCGCGACAATCAGCACATCCTGCGCCTGCGCCTGGATCATCTTGAAGCGGGCCTGAAGCAATGCGAAGGCCCGGTGCTGGTGATGATAGGCGAAGCACTGGCCACCCGTGCCGAGCAGCCGGTCGATGCCGGCGTAGCAACGACTATCCATGCCAAAAACGTAGCCTGAACTCCCGAGGCCATGCAGGCCTTCATAGTTTGAGCTGTGCCGGCTGGCTTGTAATCCGCGCCGATACTGATACATTCTGTTGATGCTGGTGTTGACTGGCTCGGCTCACACGATCGTCGATCGGCGACAAAATATTTATCAAGATCACCAGCCCGGCAGCTGCCATGACCAATGTCACGAAAACTGCCACCCTTTTATTAAAAAATCGCATTTCGTTTTTCCTCCACAAACATGCGTGACATGATTCTGCGTCTAGCAGCCGCGGTTAACGTCCGTTGTTGCCGCGCGGCGCAAGCACGCCATACATCCCTACCTGACGCGTGTTCTGGCCCTTATCTTTGATAACGGTAGAAGATTTGGATTTATTTAAATGCGCAGATGCCTGGCCCGGCGTCCAGCCGAAAGTCCAGTTGCTAGGAACTGCGCTGCCGCGATTGCTGGTCGGGAAACCCAGCAGTTTTTTGATTTTCATGATTTCACCTTGTCATTTCGCGCTGCACCGCCGCCTCATCAAGGGCACCTCTCAAACCGTAGCGAGCAGCCCCGAGATTGGGTCGCAGTAGGTTTTTAGCAGTGCCCTTAAGAGCCGGTCATGTGGAGCGAGTAAAGATGTAGAGCCTCATGCGCATGGGGACTATCGCGCAGACGACAGCAGCGGTGAAAAAGGTATTCCGCCAGCCGATTGCTCCCTGCTCGGGTTCAGCCAATCGACACGGGAAAATGTGAAGAGGCGCTAAATCCGGATCGGGCAAATGCGCATGCCGCTTTTACAAACTTTTGTTAAATATTTTTCCCTGCAACAGGGACAACTCGAACAGCCCATAGCAAAAACTCCTTATCAAGAAGACAGTGCCGCCCTTGCCTGAACGTGTCGGCCCGCCGGCGCTGCATGAGCGGATCGCTTTGGAATGCTCTCCCAACGCACACTGCGCACGCCGACTTCCCTGCCCAAACGGGTCACCAGTTGGACCAGCCCGGCACGCTCGCTGACCGAACACATCAGTTCCACCGTGATACTGGTCAAATGGGCTTGCACCGCAGGTTCATTGCCTCGATAAGTGACGTCGTAAGCGGTAAGCAATTGCTGCGCCAACGCCATCACATGCGCCGCTTCGGAAGTGCGGCAGATAGTGACGATACGGTATGGCAGAGGCGCTTCGATGCCGCTATGGCGTGGGGCGAACCAACGATACTTGTTTAAGAATGAATGCAATTTGTTGAAATGCATGGCGATACCCTTCCCTTTGCGTCGTTCGGGATGGTGCCGACCCAATTCAATCCGCGCATGACGCGCACGGAATAGAAACCGGAACAGCACGATAGAACGCGATCCGCCCCGAAGGCAGCACGAACGACGATCTTCAATAAACGGATGGGAGTATCTGCTGCGGTCTGTGATTACCGCGATACTACAGCTCGCAATGCGCAAGCCGTAGCGGAGGGAGGTCTGCTAATGGCTATGCGAATTGTGCCGGGCTGAGGGCCCATCCACGTCTACTACTAGAACAACTGTCCAAGATATGGACCTCCATGTGATGCAATGCGGGGGATTCTATTGCTTGTCGGCTAGCTGCGTCAAGTAAAAATATCTTTACATTCCAAAAAAAATCTGATTGGCTCCAAAATTTAGCCGCCGATAAAAGCAGCATCAGTCAGCGCGGGGTCGAACCGATTTATGCGGCACGGGTCTTTGGACTGGCGGATGCTGAAAGGACAGCAAACCTCGTCCAATATCATGCTCGGTCCAGAGTAGTCACGCAGTACTGTGCGATAGCGCTCAACACCTCAGGCTGCTCGCCGGCCGCCTGCGCCACCTCGATGGACAGCGTCGGATGCTGTTGCCGGGCCTGCTCGATCAACAGCGGCAAATCGCGCCGGACATGACCGCCCTGCCCCAAAAACACCGGCACCACGCTGACCTCGGCAACACCGCTAGCGGCCAATTGCGCCAGCAATTGCGGCAGATCCGGCTGCATCAATTCGAGAAACGCCAGCGCGACATGCACCGTCGGCAATTGCGCTTGAATCAGTTGTTGCAAGCGCTCAAACGGCGCCGCCCAGGCAGGATCGCGGGCGCCGTGGGCGAACAGAACAAGAGCTTGATTCGGGGCTTGATGCGGCGCTTGGCCTGAGGTTTGCAGTGACATATCGACCCCCCGTATCAATGCCGCCGCTCGATCCGCCACAAAACGCCGATCGCGACCAGCAGGAACAAGGTGCTGGGCAAGGCCGCCGTGACGAAAGGCGGCCAGGTATTGAGCAATCCGAGGTGCGAGAACAAGGTATTGACCAGCTGGAAACTGACGCCAATCATGATGCCGGTAAAGATCTTCAAGCTGACGCCGCCGGCGCGGAAATGCAGATAAGCAAATGGCAGCGCCAACGCCATCATGACCAATACCGACAGCGGATAAACCACCTTCTTCCAGAACGCGATTTCATAGCGCTCGGTATGCTGGTTGTTCTCCTTCAGATGGCCGATATAGCTATTCAGATTGTAGGCTGACATGCGGTCGGGATCGGCAAACAATACCGACAGGATTTCCGGCGTGATTTCGGACACCAGGTCCTTGCTGGCGAATTTTTTGGTGGCGATCGAGCGCGTGATGTCTTCGACCGAAGCGCCATTGGCGAAATCGGTTTGCACCACATCGCTCATGCGCCACATATGGGTGCCCTGATAATTGGCGTGCCCGGCCAGAATCATCGACGTCAGATGCTGGTTGCGATCGAACTCGTACAATTTGACGCCCTGCAGTTCGCCGTCAGGACGGATTTCGCGAATATTGACAAAGCGCGAACCGACCACCTCACCCGTCATGCCGCCGGCCCGAATCACATCCTTGCTCCACAAACCCGATTTGAACTGCTGCGAAATGGAAGCTCCCTTGGCGCGCAGTTTTATTTTTTCAGCAAACTCGGCGCTTTTGGGGGCGATGAACTCACCGATCAACACGGTCGCCAGGACGAAAATCAAACCGATCTTGAACAGCATCGCGGCGGTCATCGTGGTCGACATGCTGGACGCACGCATGATGGTGAATTCCGAGCGGGCGGCAAATTGCGACAGCGTGTAAATGGTCCCGATCAGCGCCGCAATCGGCATCAATTCATAAGCATTGCCCGGCATCCCCAACAGTACGAAGAAAAACGCATGCTGCAATTTATAGCCGCCGCGGCCAACCGATTGCAGCTCACTGGTCAAATCGAAAAATGCAATCAGCGCCAGCAGCACCGCCAACGCGAACAGGACCGAGCGAACAATCTCGGTGGTGAAATAACGCTGCAGGACTTTCATGCTGCCGCCGATCGTTTGACTAAACGGGCGTGCTTGACCGCAGACCACATGACCAACGGATGGAACCGGCTATTGACATTGAGACGCCACAGGAACAACAGGCCGACGATGATCAGCACCGTCAGATGCATGGGCCACCAGGCGAGTCCGAACGACAGCCGTTTTTGCACGACCGAGGCCTGGAACACGCTGGTCATGTTGCTGTATGCCACGTACAGCAACAGCGCGATCACCAGGTTGCCGGAACGTCCGACGCGCGGATTGACGAAGCTCAAAGGGATCGCCAGCAGCATCAGGCAAAGGGCCATCAGCGGCAGCGACAAGCGCCACAATAATTCGCCCATATTGAAATCGTTGCGGTCTTTCAGCAGAGCCGAGGTCGGCAGCGCGCGCGCCGATTTATCGCCGCTCACCGCTTGCGAATGGCTCGCCACCAGCACGCCATAGCGTTCGAATTCCATCACCCGCAATTCGGTCTGATTCGGTACTCCGTCATAACGGCGGCCCTGCGACAGGATCAGGAATTTATCGCCGTTCTTGTCGGTTTCGACCACCCCTTCCTTGGCCGCGACCACGCTATTTTTTCCTTCGTCCTGCGTGTTCACGAAAACGTTCTTTACTTTAGAGCTGTCGCCGGAAAATCCTTCGACGAAAAAAATCCGGTTGGCGGCTGCCGACTCTTGAAACTTGCCGGGCGAAACCTTGGAAATATCTTCCCGCTTTTCAAAGCGTTCGCGGTATTGGGCGCTCTGGTTATTGGCCCACGGCGTCGCGACAAAGCTCAGGATGGCGGTCAGCAGGATGATAGGGAAGCCGAAGTCGAGCACCGGCTTGACCCAGGTCACCAGGCTCTGGCCGGAGGCGAACCAGACCACCATTTCAGAATCCTGGTAGCTGCGGGTGACAACCAGCAGCACCGAAATATATCCGGTCAGGATCAATAGGATAGGCAGGTAATTCAGGGATTGGAAACCGATCAGGGCGACCACGTCCTGCGATGCGATCTGGCCGCCGGCGGCCTGGCCCAGGATCTTGATCAACATCACGGTGATGATAATTGTGAAGAGCGTCGTAAATACTGCACCAGCGGTGCTAATTAATTCGCGTCTGAGTGCGCGCTGAAAGATCATTGGGGAATATAATTGTGGATTGACAAGGAGTGACTGATGGACTTTAGCATAAAAACCAACGACGCAAAAACCTCAATTGCCAGTCTCAAATCCGGCTGTATCGTAGTCGGAATTTACGAAAACAAGAAACTGTCGCCACAAGCGCAAGCTCTTGATAATCTTGGAAAATCCAGCGGTGAAATTACTGCCGCACTAAAGTCCGGGGACATTTCCGGCAAACCCGGTTCCTATTTACTGCTGCGCAAAGTCGCAGGCGTCGCCGCCGAGCGCGTCCTGCTGATCGGTCTCGGTAAAGAAGGCGAACTGAACGACAAGGTGATTTCCACCGCCGCGCTGTGCGTGGCAAAAGTGCTGGCGACACTGGGCGGCAACGATGCATTGATCGCGCTGCCGTTCGACAGCATCAAGGACCGCGATCTGGCGTGGGCGATCCGCACCAGCATCCTGGTACTGCGTGAAAACAGCTATCGCTCGGATGGCCTGAAGAGTAAAAAAGAAACAACATCGGAAGGCGTCAAGAAAGTCGCTTTCCTGGCGACTACCGCGCAAGGCGCAGCTGCCAAAGAAGCCGTCGCGCATGGCCTGGCGCTGGCCAACGGCATCGAGCTGACCAAGGACCTGGGTAACCTGCCGGGCAATTTCTGCACCCCGACCTACCTCGCCAACACCGCCAAGAAACTGGCAAAAGATTTCAAATTGACAGTCGAAGTGCTCGACCGCAAACAGCTCGAAGCATTAAAGATGGGCAGCTTCCTGTCGGTCACGCGCGGCGGCGACGAACCGCCAAAATTCATCGTCTTGAAACATCTGGGCGGCAAAGCCAAAGATGCACCGACCGTCCTGGTCGGCAAAGGCATCACCTTCGACTCCGGCGGCATTTCGCTGAAGCCGGGCGCGGCCATGGATGAAATGAAATACGACATGTGCGGCGCCGCTTCGGTGCTGGGCACCTTCCGCGCGATCGCCGAACTGAAACTGAAACTGAACGTGATCGGCGTCATTCCTGCGACCGAGAACATGCCGTCCGGCAGCGCCACCAAGCCGGGCGACATCGTGACCTCGATGTCCGGCCAGACCATCGAAATCCTGAACACCGATGCCGAAGGCCGCCTGGTCCTGTGCGACGCGCTGACTTATGTCGAACGCTTCAAGCCTGCCGCCGTGGTCGATATCGCGACCTTGACCGGTGCTTGCATAACTTCGCTCGGCCATCACAATTCCGGCCTGTTCACACGGCACGATAGCGCCCACGACGAACTGGCAAATGAATTGCTGAGCGCCGGCAAAGCGACTGGCGACACCGCCTGGCGCATGCCGATCGAAGATAGCTACCAGGAACAGCTGAAGTCGAATTTTGCCGACATGGCAAACATCGGCGGCTCGGCCGGCGGCAGCATTACCGCAGCCTGCTTCCTTGAGCGCTACACCAAGAACTACACCTGGGCTCATCTGGACATCGCCGGTACTGCATGGAAGAACGGCCCAGCCAAGGGCGCAACCGGCCGTCCGGTATCGCTGCTGACGACCTTCCTGATGAACCGGGCCGATCGCGCAGCCGCGAGCAAGTAATCTCACCGGCAAGTAAGTAGTATCTAGCTGTCGGAGTAGCAATATCGCTCCGACAGCTAGCAAACAGCTCCCCGTCCCGCAGCTTTGCCCCATTCCATAGTTCTGCATCTCCCCGTGAAATCCGCTTTGATCTATGCCACAATCCGTGAGCAATAGTTTCCGCACGGATATCTTTCAAGTATTCCACCGTCATTACTAACAGGCGGTTTGTACTATCCGCAATGTCTATGATTCACAGATTGACCTGCTGAAAGCTGCTGCGAGCGACTGTTTCAAGTCCTGCAACACCCTTTTGGCGGCACTGAGAAAGGGACTCGGAATTGAAAGCACAACTCCACACCTGGCTAAATCGCGTCCATCACATCCGCGAACGCTTGCTCAGCCCTCATCCAGCATCGAAAGCCATCGGCGACGAACGACCGCTGCGCGCCGAACTGTTCAGCGCGATGCAAATGGAACAGCATGGAAAGCAGTTGGCGGCGACCCATCAAATCAATCCGCAGCGCAGCCCGGACCAGCTTCTGACGCGGCTCGCCGATAACGAACGGGTGCTGATCCAGGCCTGCAATCTGCTGATCGCCGCGGTCAAGGCCAAACGCCAGATCACGCCGGCGGCGGAATGGCTGCTGGATAATTTCTACCTGATCGAAGAACAGATCCGGACCGCCAAGCGGCATCTGCCCAAAGGCTACAGCCAGGAGTTGCCGCGCCTGCTGAAGGGGCCGTCGGCAGGCCTGCCGCGGGTGTACGACATTGCGCTGGAAACCATTTCGCATGGCGACGCCCGGGTCGACCCCGAAAGCCTGAGCCGCTTCGTCACCGCCTACCAGAAAATAACGCCGCTGAAGCTGGGCGAGTTATGGGCCATCCCCATCATGCTGCGGCTGGCGTTGATCGAAAATTTGCGGCGGGTGGCGGCACGCCTGGTCACCAGCAGCGAAAACCGCAACCTGGCCGACACCTGGGCCGACAAGATGATAGGCATGGCCGAACGCGATCCCAGCAACCTGATCCTGGTGATCGCCGACATGGCGCGCTCCGATCCGCCGATGGCCGGTTCGTTTGTGGCCGAGCTGGCGCGCCGGCTGCAAGGCCAGGGACCGGCGCTAGCGCTGCCGCTGACCTGGATCGAACAACGCCTGTCGCAATCCGGCGTGACCATCGAACAATTGGTCCTGACCGAAATCCAGCAACAAGCCGCCGACCAGGTGTCGATCAGCAACAGCATCGGCAGTCTGCGCTTCCTCGGCAACATGAACTGGAGCGAGTTCGTCGAAACCATGAGCATCGTCGAACAATGCCTGCGCAACGATCCCGGCGAGGTTTACGGCCACATGGATTTCAGCACCCGCGATCAATACCGGCACAGCGTCGAACGGATCGCCAGGCACTCCGGCTGGCCGGAGTTCGACGTCGCTCAGCAGGCCGTCGCATTGGCGCGCCAGGTCGCCGCCGACAATCACGAGCAGGCCAGCGCAATCAATAACGCCGCCGCCCCGGACCTGCGGCGCGCGCACGTCGGTTATTACCTGATCGATGCCGGCTTGCCGCAACTGGAACAGATCGCCGGGGTCCGCCTGCCGCCATATCAGGCGCTGCGCAAGGCGATCCGGCGCGTGCCGCTGCAGCTGTATCTGAGCGGCATCGCGTTGTTGACGCTATTGTTTAGCGCCGGTTTGAGCTACCGCGCCTACCTGCATGCGGCCGAAACCTGGCAACTGATTGCGATCGGCATCTTGTCGCTGGTCGCCGGCAGTCATCTGGCAGTGGCGATCATCAATTGGCTGGCGACGCTGCTGGCGGCCCCGAAACGCTTGCCGCGGATGGATTTTTCCAAAGGAATTCCAGCCGCCATGCGGACCCTGGTCGCCGTGCCCAGCATGCTGACCGATCCGGACGGCATCGACCAATTGAGCGAAGCGCTGGAAGTCCGGTTTTTAGCCAATCGAGATCCGCACCTGCATTTCTGCCTGCTGACCGATTTCCGCGATGCCGCCAACGAGACCCAGCCGGAAGACGCGTTGCTGCTGCAACTGGCGCAGCAACGGATCGAGGAACTGAACCTGAAATACAGCGCCGGCAGCGACAACATATTCTTTCTATTCCATCGTCCGCGACGGTGGAATCCGCAAGAAAAAATCTGGATGGGCTATGAACGCAAGCGCGGCAAACTGGCCGACCTGAACGCCTATCTGCGCGGCGCGGCGCAGGATGCCTTCATGCTGGTGGTGGGCAAGCCGGACCTGCTAGCGAGCGCCAAATACGTCATCACGCTGGATACCGATACCCAGCTGCCGCGCGACACCGGCCACCAGTTTGTCGGCGCCATGGCGCATCCGCTGAACCGGCCGCATTACGACCCGACGCTGCAACGCGTGACAGCCGGTTACACGGTGCTGCAGCCGAGAGTCGCGGTCAGCCTGCCTGGCTCCAACGCCTCGCGCTACACCCGCCTGTACGGCGGCGATACCGGCATCGACCCCTACACGCGCGCGGTGTCCGACGTCTATCAGGATCTGTTCGACGAAGGTTCCTACGTCGGCAAGGGGATCTACGACATCGACGCCTTTGAACAGGCTCTGGCCAATCGCCTGCCGGACAACCAGATACTCAGTCATGACTTGCTGGAAGGCTGCTATGCCCGCTCCGGCTTGCTGTCCGACGTCCAGTTGTACGAGGACCATCCGAGCCGCTACGGCAGCGACGTCAGCCGCCGCCATCGCTGGATTCGCGGCGATTGGCAAATTTCCGGCTGGCTGCTGAGCCGGGTCCCGCGCCCAAAACAACAGCCGCTACAAGCTGCGCTGCCAGCGCAAAAAAACCCGCTGTCGACGCTCTCGCACTGGAAAATTTTCGACAACCTGCGGCGCAGCCTGGTCCCGGCCGCACTCACTCTGCTGCTGGTTCTGGGATGGAGCCTGGCCGACGCGCCATGGTTCTGGAGCGCTGCCGTGCTCGCCATCATCGCCTTGCCGTGCCTGATCAGCGCGCTGCTGGATTCGCTGCGCAAATCGAGCGACGTCTTATGGTGGCAGCATCTGCAGGCCGTGCTCGGCACCTGCGGCCGGCATCTGGCGCAAGCGCTGCTGACCCTGGCTTTCCTGCCCTATGAAGCCTGCTTCAGCCTGGATGCGATCTTGCGTACCGCCTGGCGCATGCTGGTATCGCGCCGGGGTCTGCTGGAATGGCAGCCGTCCAGCGACAGCGGCCGTTGCATCGCCGCCGACATGCTGTCCACTTATCGCGCCATGTGGGTCGCGCCGGCACTGGCGCTGGCGATCGCCGCCGGCCTGCTGGCAATCTCGCCGCCGGCATTTGCCGTGGCCGCCAATGTCTTGTTGCTGTGGCTGTGCGCGCCGGCGCTGGCATGGTGGATCAGCCGCCCGCTATTGCCCGCACCGGCGACGCTGAGCGATGCCCAGCACCGCTTCTTGCGCAAGCTATCACGCAAGACCTGGGCCTTCTTCGAAACCTATGTCGGCCCGGAAGACAACTGGCTGCCGCCCGACAATGTGCAGGAACACCCGGTCGCCGTGGTCGCCCACCGCACCTCGCCGACCAACATCGGACTGGCGCTGCTGACCAACCTGGCGGCCCACGATTTCGGCTACATCCTGGCCGAACAACTGCTGGAGCGCGTAGTCCACACGCTGCGCACGCTGGAAACGCTGGAACGCCATCGCGGCCATTTCTATAACTGGTACGACACCCAAACCTTGAAGCCGCTGCATCCGACTTACGTCTCTACCGTCGATAGCGGCAATCTGGCCGGACATCTGCTGACGCTGCAACCGGGATTGACCGCACTGGTCGATCAGCCGATTATCGGCACGCAGTGGCTGGCCGGATGCCGCGACACCTTCGCCGTGCTGTCCGAACTGGCTGAACAGGAAGACGACAGCCAGACCAGCGCCGAGCGCGCCCAGTTTCTAGGCGCACTAGACTTTGCCAGCAACGCGCCGCCAACCACCCTGGACGGCTTGCAGCAACTGACGGCGCAACTGCTGATGGATGCGGTGGCGCTGGAACAGAGAGCCCAGCTGGTCCATGACGCCGAACTCCACTGGTGGGCACAGGCGCTGGTGCAGCAATGCCGTACCGCGCAAGAAACGCTGACGCTGCGGGCGCCGTGGTTGCTGCTACCGGAAATTGCATCGTGGTTGCAGACGCTGCCTATCCTGAATGCGATTCCGACCCCGCGCGACCTGATCGGCCTCAAAGCGCAATTGAAGCAGGAAACCAAGGACCACGATTGGAGCGACGCGCAACAGGCGCAACTGGGCGAGATCCGCAAGCAGGTCGCGCTGGCCGCGCAACGTGCAGCCGAACAATACAAGACCATCGAACGCCTGACCTTGCAACTGCGCGAGTTGGCGCAGATGGAATACGACTTCCTGTACGACAAAGCCAGTCACCTGCTGGCGATCGGCTATAACGTCAGCGAACGGCGGCGCGATGCCAGCTATTACGATCTGCTGGCGTCCGAAGCGCGCCTATCCAGCTTCGTCGCCATCGCCCAGGGCCAGGTGCCGCAAGAAAACTGGTTCTCTTTGGGGCGGCAATTGACCACCGCCGGCGGCGCGCCGATCCTGCTGTCATGGAGCGGTTCCATGTTCGAATACCTGATGCCGCTGCTGGTGATGCCGACCTTCGACAACACGCTGCTGGATCAGACCTGCCGCGCAGCGGTGCAGCGCCAGATCGACTATGGCGCCCAGAGCGGCACACCGTGGGGGATTTCGGAGTCGGGTTATCACACCTTCGACGCCAGCCTGAATTATCAGTACCGCGCCTTCGGCGTGCCGGGCCTCGGCCTCAAGCGCGGTCTGGCCGACGACCTGGTGATCGCGCCCTACGCATCGGTGCTGGCGCTGATGGTCGCGCCGGAACAAGCCTGCCTCAATCTGCAGCGGCTCTCCGCCAGCGGCTTCGAAGGCAAGTACGGCATGGTGGAGGCGATCGACTACACTCCGGCGCGCATGCCGCGCGGCCAAGCCTATGCCGTGATTCGCTCGTTCATGGCGCACCATCAAGGCATGAGCCTGCTGGCGCTGGCCTATCAGCTGCTGGACCGCCCGATGCAGCGGCGCTTTGCCGCCGACCCGCTATTCCAGGCCACCATGCTGCTGCTGCACGAGCGCATCCCCAAAGCCGGCGCGTTCTACTCCAACACCGAACAACTGTCGGCAATCCGCACCGTGGCCGCCAGCAGCCAGGAGATGCCGGTGCGCGTGCTCAACAGCCCGCACACCTCCGTGCCGGAGGTGCAACTACTCTCCAACGGCCGCTATCACGTGATGGTCACCAACGCCGGCGGCGGCTCCAGCCGCTGGCGCGATCTGGCCGTCAGCCGCTGGCGCGAAGACACCACCTGCGATCACTGGGGCACCTTCTGTTACGTGCGCGACATCGCCAGCGGCGCGTTCTGGTCGAGCGCCTACCAGCCGACCCGCAAGCAACCGAAAAGCTACGAAGTCATTTTTTCCGAAGGACGCGCCGAATATCGGCGGCACGATAACGACTTCGACATGCACACCGAAATCGTGGTCTCGCCGGAGGACGATATCGAACTGCGCCGCAGCCGCATCACCAATCGCTCGCGCAGCCGCCGCACGATCGACATCTCCAGCTACTCGGAAGTGGTGCTGGCGCCGGCCGCCGCCGATAACGCCCATACCGCGTTCAGCAACCTGTTTGTGCAAACCGAAATCGTGCCCGACCGGCGCGCGATCCTGTGCACCCGGCGGCCGCGCTCGATCAATGAAAAGTCGCCGTGGATGTTCCACCTGATGGCGGCCCACGGCGCCCGGGTCGAAGTCGTTTCTTACGAAACCGACCGCATGCAATTCATCGGCCGCGGCAACAGTGTCGCCGCCCCGCAAGCGATGTTACGCGGCACCCTGTCCGGCAGCCAGGGTCCGGTGCTCGACCCGATCGTCGCGATCCGCTACCGCATCACCCTGGCGCCCGAGCAAACCGTCACCATCGATATGGTGACCGGCATCGGCGACAACCGCGACGCCTGCCTGGCGCTGGTCGACAAATACCAGGACCGCCATCTGGCCGACCGCGTGTTCGACCTGTCCTGGACCCACAGCCAGGTGATCTTGCGCCAGATCAATGCCAGCGATGCCGACTCGCAGTTGTACGGCCGGTTGGCCAATTCGATCATCTATTCCAATAACCTGTTGCGCACCGACGCCAGCGTGCTGATCAAAAATCAGCGCGGCCAATCCGGCCTGTGGAGCTACGCGATATCGGGCGATTTGCCTATCGTGCTGTTGCAGATCAAGGATCTGGAAAACATCGAACTGGTGCGGCAACTGGTGCAGGCCCACGCTTACTGGCGGCTGAAAGGCCTGGCGGTGGACCTGGTGATCTGGAACGAAGACCACGCCAGTTATCGGCAATTGCTGCAAGACCAGATCATGGGCATGATCGCAGCCGGCATCGAAGCCCATGTGATCGACCGCCCGGGCGGCATTTTCGTGCGGCCGGGCGACCAGATTTCGAGCGAGGACAGGATCCTGCTGCAATCGGTGGCAAGGGTCATCATCAGCGACAGCCGCGGCACCCTGGCCGAACAAGTCAACCGGCGCGGCTTGCTGGAAGTGCGGGTACCGCATCTGGCCGCCAGCAAAAAACCGGCGCTGGCCGAAGGCGGCGACGACCCGCAACCGCCGTCAGGCAGACTGGGCGCGGCGGCCAACGTCGCCCAGCGACCGGAACTGATGCAGTCCCTGATACTGTCCAACGGCATCGGCGGCTTCACCCCGGACGGCCGCGAATACGTCATCCACAGCAGCCAGCGGCAACAGACGCCGGCGCCCTGGGTCAACGTCATCGCCAACCCGGATTTCGGCACCGTGATCGCCGAAAACGGCAGCGCATACAGCTGGGGCGAAAACGCTCATGAGTTCCGGCTGACGCCATGGCATAACGACGCCGTCAGCAACGCCAGCGGCGAGGCTTTCTATCTGCGCGACGAAGAAACCACCGAGTGCTGGTCGCCCACCCCGCTGCTGGTGGCCGACGCCGACGATGCCGCCAACCCGCCTTATGTCACCCGCCACGGCTTCGGCTACAGCGTTTTTGAGCACACCGAAAACGGCATCGTCTCGACCCTCTGGGTGTACGTCGCCACCGATGCTTCGGTCAAGTATTCGGTGCTCAAGGTGCGCAACCAATCGGGTCGCGCACGCCAGTTGTCGGCGACCGGCTACGTCGAATGGGTGCTCGGCGATTTGCGCCATAAATCGGCGATGCATGTGATCACCGAAGTCGATCCCAACAGCGGCGCGCTGTTGGCGCGCAACGCCTACAACACCGAGTTCCACAACCGGGTCGCCTTCTTCGATGTCGACGACCCCAATCGCACGGTCAGCGGCGACCGCATCGAATTCATCGGCCGCAACGGTTCGCTGCGCCGCCCGCAAGCACTGGAACGCCAGCACTTGTCGGGCAAGGTCGGCGCCGGTCTCGATCCGTGCGCCGCGCTGCAAGTGCCGTTTGCGCTGGCCGACGGCGAGGAACGGCAAATCGTTTTCATGCTGGGTCTGGCCAGAAACGGCAGCGCCGAAGCCGGCAACCTGGTGCGCCGCATGCGCGGATCGGCCGCAGCCCAGACCGCACTCGATGCGGTCCATCGCTACTGGCAGCAAACCCTGGGCACGGTGCAGATCAAGACCCCGGATCACTCGCTCAACGTGCTGGCCAACGGCTGGCTGATGTACCAGACCATCGCCTGCCGCCTGTGGGCGCGCAGCGGCTATTACCAATCCGGCGGTGCGTTCGGCTTCCGCGACCAGTTGCAGGATGTGATGACGCTGATCCATACCCAGCCGCAAATGCTACGCAATCATTTACTGCTATGCGCCGCGCATCAATTCGTCGAAGGCGACGTCCAGCACTGGTGGCATCCGCCATCGGATCGCGGGGTGCGCACCAAATGCTCGGACGACTACCTGTGGCTGCCGCTGGCCACCTGCCGCTACGTGATCGCCAGCGGCGACACCGGCGTGCTGAACGAGACCGTCCACTTCCTCGAAGGCCGCGCCGTCAATCCGGATGAGGACTCGTATTACGACCTGCCGGGCCGCTCCTCGCAAGTCGCGAGTCTGTACCAGCATTGCGTGCGCGCGATCAATCACGGCCTGCGCTTTGGCGAGCATGGCTTGCCGCTGATCGGATCGTGCGACTGGAACGACGGCATGGACAAGATCGGCGAGCACGGCCGCGGCGAAAGCGTGTGGCTGGCCTTCTTCCTGTACGACGTCCTGACCCGCTTCGAGGCAATCGCCGCGCTCCACGGCGATGCGGAATTCGCGCAGACCTGCCGCACCGAAGCCATCAAACTGCAAAGCAATATCGAGAAAAATGCCTGGGACGGCGAATGGTATCGACGCGCCTATTTCGACGACGGCACCCCGCTCGGCTCCAGCGCCAATGAGGAATGCCAGATCGACTCGATCTCGCAAAGCTGGTCGGTGCTGTCCGGCTCCGGCGATCCGGCACGCGCGCGCAGCGCGATGCTTGCGGTCGACCGCCGGCTGGTGCGGCGCGACGCGGCGCTGATGCAATTGCTCGATCCACCGTTCGACAAATCCGCCCTCAATCCAGGCTACATCCGCGGCTACGTGCCCGGCGTCCGCGAAAACGGCGGCCAATACACCCACGCCGCAATCTGGGCCACGATGGCGTTCGCCCAACTCGGCGACAGCCGCCGCGCATGGCAACTGCTGGCCTTGATCAATCCGGTCAATCACGGCCGCAGCGCCGCCCAGATCGCGACTTACAAAATCGAACCGTACGTGGTCGCAGCCGACGTCTACGGCGTCGCGCCGCATGTCGGCCGCGGCGGCTGGAGCTGGTACACCGGCTCCGCCGGCTGGATGTATAGGCTGATCGTCGAATCGCTGCTCGGCCTGACGCTGAAAGGCGACCAGCTGTCTTTCGCACCATGCCTGCCCGCCGCCTGGGACGGTTTTTCGCTGCGCTATCGCTATCGCGGCAGCCACTACCAGATCTATGTGACGCAACAGGCCAGCGAACCAGCCAGCATCAGCGTCGACAGCGTGCTCCAGCCCGGGTCGTCGATTACGCTGATCGACGATCAAAGAGAGCACACGGTTGAAGTGCGATTGTTGGTCGCCGCCGGCGAGACCGAGATCGAAAAATCGCTGGAGCCTACTCAGGACGCGTAGGTCGGAAAAGCGTAGCGCCTTCCGACGTTCTGTGCGAACCGCCGAAAAGGCCAAGGGATTGATCGGGTGATGTGATTCACGCCGTCGGAAGGCGCCAAGGGCTTGACCGGGTGATGTGATTCACGCCGTCGGAAGGCGCTGCGCTTTTCCGACCTACCGACCTACCGGCGCTCTTTTATGTGCTTGGCATTGCGGCGCTCAATATCCGCAGCGGCCTGTTCCGCCAGATCGCCGCAAGCGTCGATCGCAAACAGCATCAGCCGCTCGCGGGCGGTGACACTCAACAGCGGCGGGTGTGCCGGGTCGGCATAGTCGCCGCTGGACAAGTCGGTGGCGTGGACCAGTTCCAGACAGGTTTGGATGCCCAAGCAGTAGCTCTTGGTTTTGGACGAGAATTGCGCTTCCGAATCGTGCCGCAGCGCTGCGACCAGCCAGGAGAACGGCTTGTGCAGGGCTTCGGGTTCAGGTGTGTCGCGTACAGGTGGGAAGATGAAAGTTTGATCCGGCTTTTTAGCATAGGTCATACAAGCTCCTGGAGTTAAGCGTTTTCGTAGTGGGTTGAAACGGTTTGCGACTCTTCTTTCATGCCAAGGGCGACTGCGACCTGATGGCCCTTGCCGAAATTTCCCTTCTGGACGCCGCGGATAATGCGCGACACCAGGATGTAATTGAATCCATGCTCATGCGCCCATTGGCGCATCGTCGTTCCTTGCTGCCGCAACTTGCGCTTTACTTGCTCGCCTGTCATAGTTCGACCTCCTTTTAGCCATCAAACGTTAACCAACTTACAATTAATTATGGTTCACAAATGTGTACCTGTCAACAGCTTTAAAGTGCAAATATGGATACCATTGGCGGCAGGTTAAAACAAGAACGCGAACGCCTGGGTAAAACCCAAGTGGAGATGGGTGCGATAGCCGGTGTAACAAAAGGGTCCCAGATTAACTACGAGGGCGACAAACGCGTACCTGATGCCTCATATTTGAAGGCAATTGCTGCAGTTGGAGCTAACGTCCAATACATCATTAGCGGGGATAAAAAAGCGGACGAAAATCCGAGTGTCGAAGAAATTAGAAAAGCGGCAGAAGCCGCATTTCTGATGGTGACTACCAGCGGCATTTCTGTGACACCTCAGCAGTTTTCTCAGATGGTGGTTGCGATGCTTCCTTCTATCACCGAGAAATTGAAGTCCAATTGAAGTTGAATTGATGACGGATAGCCCCGGCGACGTACCGAGATTGAAGAATCGCGACGTGAAAAGGGGCCAGAATTCGTTCGCGACAAACCTGCGAAAAAACGCTGACCCCGTTCAACCATTGATTCGCTATTACGCCGTTTCACCCCATAGGCGTCGCGCTCTTATGCCGCACTCACATGCAGCTTCAATCCCAGCGCCTTGACTACTTTCAGAATGGTGCCAAATTCCGGATTCCCTTCGCCAGAAAGCGCTTTGTACAGGCTCTCACGTGCCAGTCCTGTATCACGGGCGACTTGGCTCATGCCGCGGGCGCGGGCAATGACGCCTAGGGCGTGGGCGATAAAGGCGGGATCATCGCCAGCCTCCTCAAGACATGCATCGAAATAGGCAACGATATCCTCTTCCGTTTGCAGGTGCTCGGCAGAATCCCATTTCCGCAGTTTTACGGTTTCCATTTCATTCTCCTAAAGTTGTCGTGCCAATTCGAGCGCGGTCGCAATATCTTTGCCCTGCGTTGATTTATCCCCGCCAGCAAGCAATATGACCAGCTCGTAACCGCGTTGTACAAAATACACGCGGTAGCCGGCGCCAAAGTGAATCCGCATCTCGGAAACGCCGTCCCCAACCGGTTCACAATCGCCGAAATTACCCAGCTCAGCACGGTCAATACGCATTTGGATGCGCGCTTTAACGCTGCGATCACGCAATGAAACAAACCAATTATCAAATGCCAAGGTTGTCTGGATAATTTTCATAAACAACTGTATCCCATGGATTACAACATGTCAAATCCGTCACGTTGGCCTGGAAAGCCCAATGCCCTTAACCCAGAGTTGCTATCACCGGCGCGTGATCCGACGGCTGCTCCCATTTGCGCGGCACCTTGTCGATGACGCAGGCCGTGCATTTTGCCGCCAATGCCGGCGACAGCAGGATATGGTCGATCCGCAGGCCGCGATTCAAGCGGAATCCCATCTGCCGATAATCCCACCAGCTATACAGCTTCTCGGGCTGCTCGAACATGCGAAACGCATCGGTCAACTCCAGCCCCTGCAAGCGCACGAACGCGGCGCGCTCGGCCGGCGACACCAGCACACTGCCCTCCCACGCTGCCGGATCATGCACATCGCGATCTTCCGGCGCGATGTTGTAATCGCCCAGCAACGCCAATTGCGCATGCTGTTTGCACTCGCCCTGCAACCAGTCGTGCAGCGCATCGAGCCACTTCAGCTTGTATTGATACTTATCCGAATCGAGCGCCTGGCCATTGGGAATATAGGCGCAAACAATCCGCATGCCCTCAATGGTGGCGGCAATGATGCGCTGCTGCGGGTCTTCGTAGAGAGGATTGTTCTTGACGACATCACCGATCGGATGGCGCGACAGGATGGCGACCCCGTTATAGGTTTTCTGGCCGCTGAACACCACCTGATAACCAGCGGCCTCGATCTCCGCCACCGGGAATTTATCGTCGGTCAGTTTGGTTTCCTGCAAGGTCAGCACATCGACCGGGTTATCGGTCAGCCATTGCAGCACTTGCGGCAAACGGACCTTCAAGGAATTTACGTTCCAGGTTGCTATTTTCATCATTTTTTTCAAATCCTTATTTGATGCGGGTTTCAGCGGGTATATTGCAAATTCTCTGCACCTAACTACCCACTTGATCGGTGGTATGCCTACCCGGTTTCAGAGGCGATGATGTTACCGCACTCGCTACTTCGCCGGGGCATGCTGAATCAATCCGGCGATCCTCATGCTGGATCTCACCTCGTTCAAGAGCCTGGAATGTGGCCGCGAGTATTGACACGGGTGCCGGCGAAATACAACCGTGTCATGCCGCCGAAATCAACAAATTACCCTGCTGCTTCAGGCAAGTTGCTCAAGCCTTGTTAGTCGCGATCCGGAGCGCCAAGCGGAAAAAAATGGCGATAAGGACGCGCTTCATCGATCACTCGTGCGACCGACGGCCGTGCATTCAGCCGATCACGATAGGCGCGCACCTTGGGGAAAGCATCGCCAATGCGGTGAACCCAGTCCGCGTAGAACAAGGCCGGAGCCGCAGAACAGTCGGCAAGGCTGAAACTATCTCCGGCTACCCATTCACGCTCCTCCATCCGGCGCTCCAGCCAGGCATACGCCGTGTCGAGGCTCGCGCGGGCGCGAACCACCGCATCGGCGTCGCGCTTCTCTCCGCGCAGAGCGTCGGCGACGATTGCCTGCACCGGAGTGTGAACATAGTTGTCGAAAAAGCGATCGGCGAACCGCACATCGAGCGCATCCGTCGCATCAACCGGGACCAGCCGTGCTGAACCGGGATGATGCAAGTCCAGATACTCGATGATGATCGAGGACTCGATTATCGACTTCTCGCCATCAACCAGGACAGGAAACTTCTTGAACGGCCATAGCCGTTCCAGCTCAGCCGTCGAGGCAGCATCGCCAAGGTCGATCACGTGGAAGGTGAACGGTGTGTCGTTCTCGTAAAGCGCAATCGTCGGCTTCCAGCAATATGAGGCGAACGGGTGACCATAGAGGGTTAGGGACATTCCAGTGCGCTCCTAATTGGGGGTAAGAGAAAAATAAAATGGATGTAACTTGCCACTCGCGAAATGGTATAAGCCACGCAAACAATATGATGCCAAGTTGCGATCGATGATCTTACTGAATTTTAGGCAATACTGCTTCTAGTCAACCTTCAACAATTTCACATTAATTTGGATTGGCTGGATTTGTCCTGAAATTGTCCTTCAAATGACGCTTCGATCCCTTAATATAGTGGCCGATTCTTATGAAGTCGTTGCTGTGCATACCGTCCCCATCAGCTGTCACGAGGAAATCATGCTGGAACTCAGGCCTACCTGTGAGCACTGCAATATTGCGCTGCCGCCCAACGCAACTGAAGCTCGAATCTGCAGCTACGAGTGCACGTTTTGCTCGACGTGTGTCGAGACTATTTTGGAAAATGTCTGCCCCAATTGCGGCGGAGGTTTCGTTCCTCGACCAATCAGGCCTGCCAAAAATTTAAAAGGCGACAATTTCCTTGGCCAAGATCCCGCTAGCATCAAGGTCAAACACAGGCCGGTCGACGTTGAAGCGCATGCTTTATTTGCAGCCGGGATCAAACATATTCCGCCCGAAAAACGGTAACCCGTGCGTTAAAATGCTAGCCGGCAATCAACTGGACTGCCTCCGTGCTGCACACTTCGGCAGCCAGTTTCTTTGAACGTTAGGCCACTTATGAAGAGCTCGCCCACCCTGTGGATTTTTCTGGCAGCGGCAATTGCCGTATTCGGCGTGGCCATCCATCTGGCGGCGATTGTCGGAGGACCGTCTTGGTATGCATTCTTCGGCGCGCCGCCGCGCATAGTTGCGTCCGCCCGCGATGGCACGTGGCTGGCGCCTGTCAGCGCCGCGGGCATTGCCGTTCTTATGGGGCTTTGTGCTGTCTATGCCTGCTCGGCGGCTGGACTGATCCGTCGCCTGCCGTTGCTTCTTCCTGCGCTCGCAAGTATTGCGACGGTTTGCCTGGTCCGCGCTCTCATACTCATCCCGTTGGCATTTAAGCACACTGAACTGCTCAATACGTTCGAGGTTGTTGCTGCTGTCGTTTGGGCAACGGCCGGCGTCGGATTCGCGCTTGGATTCCGTACCGCGCGGACGCGGCCTAACGGGTAAGGGCGAGGCGTCCCATACCCCCTTTGCATGCTGCTTTGCGATCCGGTCAACAATGCACGGCGATGAGAATGCTGGCTTTAACCCGCTCGATCAGCACTGCATCCATCGAACCGCGCCACCAACGCATGGCCAGCGACTTGCGCCGTGAATGGCCGACAATAATAAGTTCAATCCCCAATGCGTCAGCCAGCGCACCGATGACCTCGACCGGCTCCCCCACCTGAAGATGCGGCGCCACATTGAGTCCGGCGGCTGCTATCAGCGCCCGCCCGCGCTCTAACTCTTGCTCCATCATCTGACTCTTGGCAGCGCATTCAATCTCGGGCGCATAGCCTCCCGCCATGCCATACGGCGAAAGCTGAACCACCGCCAGCAAATGGATTTCAGTCGACGGCGGCGGGTTGATACGAATACATTCGTGCAGCGCGGACTGACTCTCCGGAGTGCCGTCATAGGCAACCAAAATTTTCTGGTACATGTCATCCTCCTGCCGTTACCGGGCCATCACATGGGCATAAATCAAGCGATATGGTGATTGTGCGCCCTTTCCATTTCAGCGTGCTGCCTTAAATCCAGGCGCGGGTTCGATGCTCGCCGTCTCCACCATTACAAACTACGCCAGACCGCCGCAGACCGCGTAAACGCTGGAGGTTACCAAAACTGCACGGTCTGGCGACGGCTCAAAATCGCCCGGATTTCGCCTTTCCCTGGCTGTGGTGCGCTACAGTGACGAACTCTGATCGAAAATCGTAGCGTTGCGCCCTAGTCCCTACTTTCGAGGCCCTTAAAAAATAACCCAAAAGAAAACGCGTAAACATGCTTTCATTTAAATTCCTGGCCGCTTATTGGTCCGCTCCTGAAGTCGCCGCCAATGTCTTGATATTCCTCAACTTGCTGGGGGCCCTGCTGCTGGGGATGGTGGTCGGTTATGAGCGCGCATATCACGGGCGCGCTGCCGGGATGCGCACCTACGGCCTGGTATGCATGGCTTCGGCCGGGCTCACCGTGTTCGTCGGTTATCCCAGTCTCTGGTATGGCGGGCACGCCGGATTGCCGGTCAATCCTGATCCGACCCGGGTGGTGCAAGGGGTGGTCACCGGCATCGGCTTTCTCGGCGCCGGGGTCATCATGAAGGAAGGCTTGAATATTCGGGGGCTGACCACCGCGGCGTCGATCTGGACGGCGTCGGCGATCGGGGTCTTGGTCGGCGTCGGCTTCTACGAAGCGGCGATATCGCTGACGCTGTTGTCCACCTTGTGCATGGTGTGGGTGGCTAAGCTTGAGCGCTGGTTGCCGTCGCGGGCCGGCGTCGCCATCTCGGTGGAGTTCGAAAAAGGTTTTGTCCCGCGCGAGGAAGTATTGCGCAAGGTGGCACTGGAGCGCGGCTATGAGATTGCCGGCGGCTCGTTGACGATCAGCTCGCATGACAAGCGTGCGAAATGGCATTTTGTCGCCATCGCCATCGACAGCAAGAAAGGAACCTCGGTTTCCGAACTGGCGCGCATGATGAATTCCTACGAGGGGGTCGAGAACTTTGAGTTGACCCATTGCCGCAACTGAGCGACTTTTTCCGTAATCCGATTCGTCACTCATCGCGTGGCGCAGTCTTGCGGACAGTTGCAGCGATTCTCCCCCGGTCCGCAGATCCCGTCGCCGCAGCGGGTACAGATTTGTATGCTTGGCGGCGCAGAGCTGCCGCACCCTGCGTTTGCCGGTGCGGTGGCAGGGATCGCAGTCAAGCCCGCGCAGCAGGCGCTGCCGAGATCTTTGCCGTCGACATCTTGTCCCTCGCTACGGCAGGGTTGACGATCTTTGTCTGCCAGCCTGGACGGGATGCAAGTCATGCCGGGAACTTCGCCGGGGCTGTTGTTGCAAATCCTTTCCCGGGTCGCGGGATCGGGCCGTGAAGCAGACGGGGCTGATGGAATTTTCTCGCTACAAGCGACCGCGAAGAATGCGATAACGAGGCACTGCATGAAAATTTTGTCATGGGGTTTCATGCAGCGCCTCGGGGTCGCCTAACGGCAATTGTTATAGTCGTAGCCAGGCCCGCCATAGAAGAAATACGAACCCCAGTTGGCGTCGCCAGAATAGTAGGCGATGTCATAGCAAGCCGAATCCGAACGGCTGGTGGTCAAGCCGGTGGCCTCGGTGTTCCAGACCGTATTCGGGTTGGTGGTGGTGGTGTAGTTGTAGTTCAGTTTTTTCATGTAGGCCGCTTTTTGAAACCAGGCTGATGGGAAGCTGCCGCTGCCCATATCGGTCGAAGTGTGCAGGTTCAAGTTGCGATTGTCGATGATTTCGCCGCCGAAATCGATCTCCGCCGCATGGTCCTGCACCCCTCCGGCGTTGTACAGGGCACGCGGATAATAGCCCACCCATTGGCCCTGGAAGTTAAGCCACCAAGCGCCGCCGTCCATGTCCTTGAACCATTGCATGCTCGCTTCGTATTGGGCACCATTGAACACGCTGACCGGACTCAGCACCGCGCCCGGATAGATGCTGGAACTGACTTGCACAAAATCGCCGCAGGTATTGTTGTAGCAGCCGGTGCCGGGCGCATAGCCGCCGCGCGTCGAGTAGATGAACAAGTGCGGGTTGTCGTCGTTGTAGAGGTCGTGGTATTTCTGGGTGCCGACTTCCAGCGTTTGCAAACCGCCGCCGCTGCCGGCCACCACCCAGATTTGACCCAGGCTGAATTCGCTGTTGAGCTCGGTATAAGTTGCCCAGACATTGATGGTGGATTGCGCGCCCCAGTTTGTGACGTAACGATAAGCATGGGCGTATTGATGCTGGCTGGTCGGCCCGTTATGGAAAGGTGGGATGATTGGCGTTGCGCGGCGCGCTGCACCGGCCGGATATTTAGCGAAAAAGTCGTCCAACGACGAGAACCTATGCAAGTCTTCGCTGGTCACTTCCGGGATCGGCACCGAGCCTGCGGGGCAAGCCCCGGTCTGTGCTGCCGCCGCCGCACCGGTCGCAGCTTCGATTTCAAATAGCGGTTCAATCATGTTGTGGGTGGCGGCTGCAGGCGCTTGCGCTGGTGCGGAGCGCGGCGACAGTTCCACTTTGTGCCCCTGCAATAGTTTATTTTTCAGGGCCGGCTGGGCGTTGATGTCGACGCAATCGACTTTGCGTCCCTTGGCGTTGATCAGCGACTTGTGGATCGCCGCGCGGTCGATCCTTTCGTCCAGGTATTTTTGCATCCGGGCCAGTTCGCCGGCGCTTTGCACACGAACCGCTTGTGCGCTCAGGAACGGCAATTTATCGTCGCCCCTGTTGCCATTCTGACTAGACGCGGCCGTCGTCGCGCTGGCGCTTGCGTCGGTATCGGCCGCCAAACTGTAATCGGCCACGGTGCTCAGCGCTGTCATCGAGATGGCGGCTGCAAAGCGGATGAGATTTTTTGTATGTGTCATTTCATATCCCCTGCGGTGAAAAAAATGTTGATAAGGCGGAGTCAAACCTGATCCGCAACAGCATTTGATTTGCATTGCAATAGCTGGCAAGCGCCATTCATTGAGGGGACCGCTTGCCCGGTCCCGTGTAGACGTCAATGCGCGTTCTTTAGCGGCAGATATATCGCCTCGCCGTCACTTTCAGGCGGGTCAATAGCCGAGCTTGCGAGTGTTCCGAGATGTGGATCAGCGCAGGATTAGCGCAGCGCGCTGCTATGGATGGTCATCGTGGATAGACATGTTTCTCCCCAAATACCGTTTTAATTTTTAGATTTGTTTCGATTTCATAGTAGCGAACGGTTTTTATTCCGCAAGGGAATATTTCTATGCGGGCATAAACAACATAAGGCTGAATGAATGGCAGCTCGCAACCGATAGCCGGCGACTACAAAGGACAGTTGACAAAGGGGATAGGGAGCAATGACTTGGTATGCATTGATACCGCTTGAAACAACATGCAGAACCGCCTGTTGTTATTTTTTACTGCCGTCCAGGTGCAGGTCCGGCTCCGTACCGCGCATGGTGCGCACCGCGGCCACGATGTCGTCAGTCACCTGGCGCGAATTCATGATGAAGGTATGAATGGTCGGCACCATCACCACCGGCAGCGATGCCAGCTGGGTTTCGGTCAGGGACAGGATGCCGTCGTTGAGTTCATCGCCCAAGGGCAGCCAGCGCCCGCGCGGGCCGCTGGTGCCGGCATAAATGCGGACCGGAACACTGGGCAGCGGCAACGCATCCATGAAATCCTGTTGCGCCAGCAACTGTCCCATTTCACCCGTCAGCATACGGAACAAGCGCCATTGCGCCACTCGCTTGGCGTAGGTGGATGCCTTCATCGGCGGCGCCAGGAAAAAACATGCCTCCGGCGCTCGCGCCAATTGCGGCAGCACCGCCCGCGTCAGCACACAGCCGAGCGAATGGCCGATCACAATGTATTGCGCCGCTTCGGCGCGCGCAGCGATGAAGCGGCGCAAACGTTCGACACAAGGTTGCCAACGTTCCAAGGTCGCGGAATAAGCAAACAAATGCGGCTGGATTCCTGCCGCCCGCAAGCGCCTGGCCAGAATCAACATCGAGATGGGGGTATGCCCCATGCCATGAATCAGAATCGCGCGCATGGGCGTATTGCTGAATTGATGGTCGATCATCATCGCTTGTTTACTTACTTATTTATCTTTTCTGACCAGCTGCTTTTCAAAGGCGACGTCCAGCTTGCTGACGCGCTTTGGTTTTTGCGGGCCGTAGCCATTGACGAACTTCACGAAGTCGTCCAGCTCCAGCGCTTCGCTGACACGGATGGCCGGTTCGGCGCCGGCATTCTGCGCCAGATAAAACAACTCGTCGGCGGTGCGCACCATCGAATAGCGCAAGTCGGTGCTGCGGGCGTTGAGGCGTTCTACTGCTGCGGTGGCTCGGGTCGATCTCATGCGGTTCTCCTGTTCATCATCATATTCTTCTCAACTTTCAAAGCCAATCTCAAAGCGCCCTGCCGCTTTCAAAATAATGCTGCCGCCCGCTCAACGGGTCCTGGAACCCGATCGCGCGCGCCAGCAATTTCAGCGGCGTCGAAAAATCATCTCCTTTGCAAGGATGCGCATCGGGATAGAACGCGTCGTTGACGATCGGTATCCCGAGCGCTGCCAGATGCACCCGCAGCTGATGTTTTCTGCCGGTCAGCGGACGCAGGCGATACAAGCTGGTTTCAGCACGTTGTTCGATCAGTTCGATGCGGGTTTCCGAATTGGGCTCGCCGGCCACTTCCTGCATCCGAAAAAACGGCGTGCCGTCAACCATCCGGCTGCGATAGACCAGCGGCAATCTGCGCGCCAGATCCGGCAAGGTCGGCGCCAGCGCCTCGTACACTTTATCAACCACTCGTTGTTGGAATAGCGATTGATAAGCGCCGCGGCTGGCGATGTCATGCGAAAAAATCACCACCCCGGCAGTTTCGCGATCGAGCCGGTGAATCGGGGTCAGATTGGCCAGACCGGTTTTCTTTTTCAGGCGCACCAGCAAGGTTTCGTGCAAAAAACGGCCGGTCGGGATCACCGGCAAAAAATGTGGTTTGTCGGCAACCAGTATCCTGTCGTCCTGATACAGGATGGTTTCTTCAAACGGAATCGGCGTTTCCGCTTCCAGCTCGCGGTAATAAAAAATACAGCTGCCGCGCCGGTACGGGCTATCCGGCTTCAGCCGCGCGCCTTTGCCGTCGACCACCTCACCGCGCTCCATGCGCGCGATCCAGGTGGCGCTGTCGATCGCGGGGAAACGCTGCTCCAGGAAGGTCAGCAGATTGGGCCAGTCGCCGACCGGCAGCCACAGGTAGCTGGGGGCGACGCCATCGACGATAGGCAACGGCGGCAGCGGCGATGAAGAGAGTGTCACAATAATTTTTGCCAATAAGCTACGTCAATCCATCGGTCGAATTTTTTGCCGACCTGGGTAAAATGCGCGACTTTTTCAAAGCCCATTTTTTCATGCAGCGCGACGCTGCCCGGATTCGGCTGCGCGATGCCGCCGATCACGACGTGCACCGGCAGCTTGGCGAGTTCCGCCAGCAAAGCCCGATACAGCGCAGTGCCCAGACCTTTGCCGGCTGCCTCGTCGGCCAGATAGACCGAGCTCTCCACCGCATGCCGATAGGCGGCGCGCACGCGCCATTTGGTGGCATAGGCATAACCCAGGATCTGCCCGTCCACTTCGCACACCAGCCACGGAAAAGTCGCAGTGATATCGGTCACCCGCTGCGCCATTTGTTCCGGCGTCACCGCTTCGGTTTCGAAACTGATCGTGGTATTTAACACGTAGTGGTTGTAAATACGGCAGATGGCGGCTGCATCGTCGATGGCTGCCGGGCGAATGATGTGAGTCATGGTGCGGGTGGATGATAGAGCTGGCGGGAGAAAGTGCAAATGCATGCAATGATACCGCGCAATTGCTTCCGATTAGAAAGAACTGTAGGGCGGAAAAGCGCAGCGTCTTCCGCCATGCATACCTCTGTCGCATGTTGTGCGGGCGATGCGGCGGATAACGCTGCGCTCATCCGCCCTACGCAGTTGCATCGGCCTCAAATGCAAAGCGCCCCGTCTGGCGGGGCGCAATTTTTTAGATCACATACAGGTCAACATACTCATTGACCGCCATGTCTTCCAGCTTCTTCTGGTCGAGTGAAATGTCCAGGATTTTTTGCTGTTGCTTGAGCGGGAACTGGCGCGCCAGATTGGTTTTGAACTTGGCTTCCAGCAGCGGGATGCCGTCCTTGCGGCGGCGGGCGTGGCCGATCGGGTATTCGACCACGATTTCCTTGAGTTTCTTGCCGTCCTTGAATTCCACCGTCAATGCATTGGCGATCGAACGCTTCTTCGGATCGTGATAATCCTTGGTGAAGTCCTTGTCTTCAACGCAGACGATCTTGTCGCGCAAGACGTCGATCCGTTTGTCGGCGGCGATATTGTCTTCGTAATCGCTGGCGGTCAGGCGACCGAAAATCAGCGGCACCGCCACCATGTACTGGATACAGTGGTCGCGGTCGGCCGGATTGTTCAACGGGCCCTTCTTGTCGATGATGCGGATGCAGGCTTCATGGGTGCGGATCGTGATTTGCTTGATATCGTCCACCGACTTGCCGGCCTTGGCCAGTGCGGCGTGCAAGGTCATCGCGGCTTCGACCGCGGTTTGCGAGTGGAACTCGGCCGGGAACGAAATCTTGAACAGCACGTTTTCCATCACATACGATTCGTACTTGCGCTGGAACTTGAACGGCTGGCCTTTGAACAGGACGTCGTAAAAACCCCAGGTCTTGGCAGTCAACACCGATGGGTAACCCATCTCGCCGGTCTTGGCGATCAGCGCCAGACGCACCGCGCGCGAAGTCGCATCGCCGGCGGCCCAGGACTTGCGGGAGCCGGTGTTCGGCGCGTGACGATAGGTGCGCAGCGCCTGACCGTCAACCCATGCCAGCGACACCGCATTGAGAATTTCTTCGCGAGTCAGTCCCATCATTTCGGCGACCACCGCGGTCGAGGCCACCTTGACCAGCACCACGTGGTCCAGGCCGACCTTGTTGAACGAATTTTCGAGCGCGATACAGCCTTGGATTTCATGCGCCTTGATCATGCCGGTCAGCACGTCTTTCATCTTCAGCGGCTTCTTGCCGGCGGCAATCGCATTGCGCGACAACCAGTCGGCAGTCGCCAGGATGCCGCCCAGATTGTCGGATGGATGACCCCATTCAGCGGCCAGCCAGGTGTCGTTGAAATCCAGCCAGCGGATCATCATGCCGATGTTGAAGGCGGCCTGGATCGGATCGAGCTGGAATTGGGTGCCGGGCACTTTGGCGCCGTTCGGCACCACGGTGCCTGGAACGATCGGCCCCATCAATTTCTTGCAGGCCGGATACTCCAACGCCTCCAGACCGCAACCCAGGGTGTCGATCAGGCAGTTGCGGGCGGTGTCGTAAGCGACTTTGGAGGTGATCTTGTATTTCGTCACGTAGTCGACGATATCGACCAATACTTTGTCGTATTTGGGACGGACGTTGGAGATAGCAGCTGACATGGTTTTCCTTGTAGTTAAGTAATCGAATTGTTTAGCGCAACTTGCATTCATTCGCCAGTTGCTGTCCCGACTTGGTATTGAGCAGCATAGACTTGGCTGGAATCTGGATCCACACCAGGCCGCTGGACTTGTCTTCCAAACGTACCGCACCGGTGCTGGTCGAGGCGGCTGTCATCGGATAGGCACGACCTTTCCAGGTCAATTTCACCGCGCCGCCGGCATCGCTGGCGAGAGCGATGCGGTTCCCCATTTCACAATAGAAATTCCCGGTCACTAAATTGGCCGCTGGTGCCGGCGCCGGCGCCACGTCCACCGTTTTGACCGGTTCGGCCGGCTTGGTTTCAGTCAGAGGCACGTTTGAGCCGCAGCCGGCCAGCAAGCCGGTGAGGGTCAGAATTGAGGCAATGCGAAATTTAAAAGCGTTCATTTTGTTACCTGCCGATAGGCGTTTAGTTGCAATGAGCCTCCCCAGCAATCGCTGGGGAGTAAGTCGATTGGCTCATCGATGCGCCCATGTTGCGGACGCTTATTTTCGCTTGCCAATTGGGATAAATTTTAGATCTTCCGGACCGACATAATTCGCCGACGGACGAATAATCTTGTTGTCGATGCGCTGCTCGATGATGTGCGCAGCCCAGCCGGAAGTGCGGGCGATCACGAACAGCGGCGTGAACATCGCGGTCGGCACGCCCATCATGTGATACGACACCGCCGAGAACCAGTCGAGGTTGGGGAACATCTTTTTGATGTCCCACATCACCGTTTCAAGCCGCTCGGCAATATCGAACATCTTGGTCGAGCCGGCATCTTTCGACAGCTGGCGCGCGACTTCCTTGATCACTTTGTTGCGCGGGTCGGAGATGGTGTACACCGGATGGCCGAAGCCGATCACGATTTCCTTGTTTTCCACGCGCTTCTTGATGTCCGCTTCGGCCTCGTCCGGATTGTCGTAACGCTTCTGGATTTCAAACGCGACTTCGTTGGCGCCGCCATGCTTGGGACCGCGCAATGCGCCGATCGCGCCGGTAATGGCGGAATGCATGTCCGAGCCGGTGCCGGCAATCACACGCGCGGCGAAAGTGGAAGCGTTGAACTCGTGTTCGGCGTAAAGAATCAGCGAAGTATGCATCGCTTTTTCCCATGCCTTGGACGGCTTCTCGCCGTGCAGCAGGTGCAGGAAGTGGCCGCCGATCGATTCATCGTCGGTTTCGACGTCGATCCGGTTGCCGTTGTGGCTGTAGTGATACCAGTACAACAGCATCGAGCCGAACGAAGCCATCAGGCGGTCGGCGATATCGCGCGCGCCCGGTGTGTTGTGGTCGTCTTTTTCCGGCAAGATACAGCCCAGTGCCGAGACCCCGGTACGCATCACATCCATCGGATGCGACGCCGCCGGCATCCATTCGAGTGCGGCCTTGACGTTGGCCGGCAAGCCGCGCAAGGCTTTCAGTTTGGTTTTGTAGGCTTTCAGTTCCGCGCTGTTGGGCAGCTTGCCGTGCACCAGCAGATGCGCGATTTCCTCGAATTCGCAGCTATCGGCGATGTCCAGAATGTCGTAGCCGCGGTAGTGCAAATCGTTGCCGGTTTTGCCGACCGTGCAGAGCGCGGTATTGCCGGCCGTGACGCCGGACAGGGCCACCGATTTCTTCGGGGTGAAAGTGGGTGTTTGCGATGTAGCTTGTTCACTCATGCAGTTCTCCTTGATTGAATCGGATTATTTTGCTTTTTGTTGCGCGAATAACGCATCCAGCTTTTGCTCGAATTCGTGGTAGTTGATGCGCTCGTACAATTCGGCCCGGGTCTGCATCGTATCCACCACATTCTTCTGGGTGCCGTCGCGACGCAGCGCTGTGTAGACGTTTTCGGCCGCCTTGTTCATCGCGCGGAATGCCGACAGCGGATACAGCACCAGACCGACATCGACCGATTTCAGCTCGTCCACCGTGAACAACGGCGTCGCGCCGAACTCGGTGATATTGGCCAGCACCGGCACCTTGACCGCGGCGGCAAAGGTTTTGTACATGTCGAGCTGGGTGATCGCCTCTGGAAAAATCATGTCGGCGCCGGCTTCGACGCAGGCCATGGCGCGCTCCAATGCGGCATCCAGGCCTTCCACCGCCAGCGCATCGGTGCGCGCCATGATGACGAAGTTGTCATCGGTACGGGCGTCGACTGCGGCCTTGATGCGATCCACCATTTCCTGCTTGCTGACGATCTCTTTGTTGGGGCGGTGACCGCAGCGCTTGGCGCCGACCTGGTCTTCGATGTGGATCGCCGCCGCGCCGAACTTGATCATGGACTTCACGGTGCGGGCGACGTTGAAGGCCGACGAGCCGAAGCCGGTATCGACATCCACCAGCAACGGCAAGTCGCAGACGTCGGTAATGCGCCGGACGTCGGTCAATACATCGTCCAGATTGGAAATCCCCAGATCGGGCAAACCCAGCGAGCCGGCAGCGACGCCGCCGCCAGATAAATAGATCGCCTTGAAACCGGCGCGCTTGGCCAGCAATGCGTGGTTGGCGTTGATCGCCCCCACCACCTGTAGCGGCGACTCGTCCCTGACCGCTTGTCGAAATGCAGCACCTGCCGAATATTGCGTCATGTCCTCACCTTGTCTTTGATGAAACAGTTTCATGGATAATTTGCTGAACTCTTATTGCAATCGCCATGCCATCCGCTGAATTCTTGGCAGAAATATCACCTGCCGCGGCCCATGCACAGCATATGCTTATTTAGAATCAAGCACTTAGCCGCACGGCATCGACTGCGCCGTGACATTGCGCCGGCTTCAATTGTGTTCCATACTTCGTTCCGCTCATAAATTTGAAACATAAATGAAACATCATTGAAACATGCCACGCCCACTGCCCCCACCGCATCCGTCATCCCGAGATCACAATGAGCGGCCGGTCATATGGACCGCCTCGGTATCGCGTCTGTTCGACCTGTTTCGCGACATCACGCTGGAATTCGATCATCAAGCCAACATCGCACCGATTCAGCTGGGATTCGAAGATGCGGTCCAGCACATCCGGGAACGGCTGGCGACCGAGCGCTGCGATGCGGTGATTGCCGCCGGTTCCAATGGCGCTTATCTGAAAAGCCGGTTGTCGGTCCCGGTCATCATCGCCAAAGCCAGCGGCTTCGATGTGATGCAGGCGCTGGCGCGGGCTCGCAAGATCACGCCGCATGTCGGCGTTATCACCTATCAGGAAACGCTGCCGGCACTGAGCGAATTCCAGGCCATGTATGGCTTGAACATCGAACAGCGCAGCTACGCCACCGAAGAAGATGCCAGAGCCCAGATCAATGAATTGAAAGCCGTCGGCATCAAGGCCATCGTCGGCGCCGGCCTGATTACCGACCTGGCCGACGAGGCCGGGCTGACCGGCGTGTTCGTCTATTCCGCGGCGTCGATCCGGCAGGCTTTCAACGATGCGCTCGAATTGGCGCGCCTGACCCAGCTGGAAGCGGCGCGCGGCCGCAGCCATCCGGTGGCCGACACGCTGCGGGCCAAACATGGATTGAATGACTTACGCGGCAGCTCCGACGCGATGGAGGCTGTGCGCAGGTCGGTCACGCTATTTTCGCGCTCGCCGGCAACCGTATTGATTCACGGCGAAACCGGCACCGGCAAGGAGTTGGCGGCGCAAGCCATTCATCGCGAACATCCGTTGGCGCAAGGCACTGCCGCCGGCAAAACCATGCGCCCTTTCGTCGCCGTCAATTGCGGCGCGATCGCCGAATCGCTGCTGGAATCGGAACTGTTCGGGCATGAAGAAGGCGCATTCACCGGCTCGCGCCGCGGCGGCCGCGCCGGTCTGTTTGAGGCCGCGCATCGCGGCACCTTGTTCCTCGACGAAATCGGCGAAATGCCGCTGGCGCTACAGACCCGCTTGCTGCGCGTACTGGAAGAGCGCGAAGTGGTCAGGGTCGGCGGCACCCGGCCGATTGCGGTCGATGTCCGCATCATCAGCGCCACCCATTGCGATCTGGAAGCAAGAGTACGCGACGGCCGTTTTCGGGCCGACCTGTTTTATCGGATCAGCGTGTTGCGCCTGAATTTGCCGCCCTTGCGTGCTCGTTCGGACGACCTGGTCGCGCTGGCGGAATGGTGTTTGAAACACGCGCTGGCATCGCTCGACTTGCGGCCGCATGCCAACCTGCATGCCGAGGTGGCGGCCTGCGCAGCGCTGCTGGCCGGCTATGCGTGGCCGGGCAATGTGCGCGAATTGCGCAACCTGATGGAACGGGTAGCGTTGTTCCTGGCGGCGGAACCGTTGCGGGCGCTGACGCCGGCATTTTTGCTGTCGGTGGCGCCGGAGTTGATGGCTGGGGTTGAGTTGGGAAGGCGTGCTACCGAAACGGCATTGGCAGCGCCGAAGCTGCCGGCGGTAACGGAATCGGTCGAACAGGTGCTGGCGCGATTCGGTGGAGATCGGGCTGCGACGGCCAAGTATTTGGGAATTAGCCGGACCACGCTGTGGCGTAAATTAAAGTAGGACCAACACCCAATTTTTGCAACGGCTTGCCGAAATATTTCCGATATCCGCGATTGCTATTTTTCAAGGCCGTTTAATACCGAAGAATATCTTGTTATAGCCAGATTTTTCCGGAGTTCCATAAATGATAAATACCGCACCTGTTAGCAGTATTTTTTCTTGTCGGAAAGCAGCGGTAATTAATCCTGATGCATTCGTTTTCAAATCTCCCCTTTCACCGATAACATCATACAAAGTAGCCGGACTATGAGTAACATCGGTGATTGTCCCATCTGCCTCAATCATTTCAACCTTCAGTTGAAGACTCCGGCCCATCGTGATAGGAACAATATTAGCTTCATAGATCGCTCCGGCCTGCTCAGTATTTGTAACCAATCCTTTTCTTTCTAGGCTCTCCATATCGCGCTCCCCCAGAACAGGGCGTCTATCAATGCTGATACGTAACTCCACATTTGGTCCTGTACCGGGATAAGTCGTGCTTATTTCCGCCCACGCCATCGTCGGGAACAACAGTAATGCTGCGCAAAAAAATCTGACTATATTCATCAAACCCTCCTTCGTATGTGAAATTTACTTTCAGCTTTTGGAACGGCTTGCCTGACATAGTGTCCGTATTTTATTCCGTGTTGCTGCAATGACCTTGCTTGCAAAAAATGTCGGAATAATTCCATTTTGTTCAGCAACACATTCATTAATATACGCACCTACCTCATCCCAATCCCTATCAGTACCGCATCCATTTTCGTTGAGCGCTTTTTGTAAATCTTGTTCTATATGATATTCAGCCATCTTGTCCTCGCATCTTTTCTTTTTCACATAGCTTGGAAGGTATTCCCACTGAGAACCGCAGGCTTGCATCACCTCATTCCACTTCCCCGACTTGTCCAAAAACGGCCGTACAAAAGCCGGCACAACCTTGGTCAGCCACGTCTTGTCTTTCATTTGCGGACGGCTGCCGCAAGAGTATTTGGCAATGCAACGTTGATTGATAACGAAACCATTGGTCGAGTCCTTTTCAGGCTGTGGGATTTTATCCAGCGCTTCCACCATCGCGTAGCACAGATCATTCGGCTTGATATAGAACAAGCGTATCGAGTCTGATGAATAGCAAATCGGAGCAGGCCACTTTCTATGGATCCAGCCTTCAACCATGAACTCGTTGCGACCCTCGAATAGTCTAACGGGGCCATATTCGGTAGATGCATCGAAAAAGGGCATTGGACTGGGGAGAGGTGCAAACTCGGAAACGTAGGCCATGTCGTTATCCGGTATGCCATAGATATGTTTTTGTATGACGCCAATTCCATGCCAGTTATTTAACCAGACTTGCGGCCGACCAGCTGCGGTAATGTTGACATCAGCTGTGCGAAAGACACTGTTCTTTGCTGGCGAGGTGAAATACAGGCTGCATGATTGGGCACTGCCGTAAGAGCAGCAGCTTATCAATGCGGATGCCACTAACCATGACAGTCGAGGTTGATGCATGCTGCCCCCTGCAAACGTTGGAGCAAGTAGTCTAGCGTGGACGATGTTTTTTTTGATGTAAGGAATTTCTTAAATTTGCGGATCTTTTTCCTTTTCAGCAACGGGATCCAGCATCAACGCGACTAGCTGCCACACAATCAACACGCTGCTCAAACGTCTAGCAGCGAACAGGCGCTGCTGCTGTCGGTCAGAGTCATTCTCGGCGAGAAAATGATCGAGAAAAACCCCTGACCCGTTTAACTGCTGCGGCTGTATTTATAGAAAAGTCAGTCGTCCTTCACACCAACAATCCCCAACTCCTGAATCTTGCGGGTAATCGTGTTGCGACCGATCCCGAGACGGACCGCGGCGTCGTTTTTTCGACCGTGGGTATGCTTCAATGCGATCTTGATCAACGCCGATTCAAACTGGCGCCCCAGCACATCCATAACATCGGAATCACCGTGCGCCAGCATCTGTGCGGCTTCTGCTTCGAGCAGGCCGATCCAGTTCTGCTGTTCGCCGATGGCCGGCTCCAGGATTTCAGGATGTCGCAGCGCCACACTGCTGTCGCTAGCAACGGCCGCTGCGACAAGATGCGGCTGGGACTCGGCCGCTGGATGGCCGCTGGTCGCGGCGGCGCTGCTGATGGTCTGGACCCGCTCGCTGACCAGCTCCGGCGGCAAATCCTTGACCTCGACGGTTTGCCCGGGCGCCATCACGGTGATCCAGTTACACAGGTTTTCCAGCTGGCGCACGTTGCCCGGCAATTCAAGGCCGCTCATGAAGCGCATGGCGTTATCCGACAGGCGTTTGCTTTCGACCCCGAGTTGTTTCGCACTCTGGCTCAGGAAATATTGCGCCAGGATCGGAATGTCCTCGCGCCGCTCGCGCAGGCTAGGCAAACGCAGACGGATCACATTCAAGCGGTGATACAAATCTTCGCGGAACAAACCTTCGCGCACCCGCGCTTCCAGGTTTTGATGGGTGGCAGCGATGACCCGAACGTTGGCTTTCAATGATTGATGACCGCCGACGCGGTAGAAATGGCCGTCCGACAGAACCCGCAATAGGCGCGTCTGCAAATCGAACGGCATGTCGCCGATTTCATCCAGGAACAGGGTGCCGCCTTCGGCCTGTTCAAAGCGTCCGCGACGCGAAGCCTGGGCCCCGGTAAATGCGCCGCGCTCATGACCGAACAGTTCCGACTCCAGCAGATCTTTTGGAATCGCCGCGGTATTCAAGGCGATGAACGGTTGTGAAGCGCGCGGACTATGTTTGTGCAAGGCGCGCGCGACCAGCTCTTTGCCGGTGCCCGATTCGCCGGTGATCAACACGGTCACGTTCGATTGCGACAAGCGGCCGATGGCGCGAAACACTTCCTGCATCGCCGGCGCTTGCCCCAGGATCTCAGGCGTGTCGCCGGCAGCTTGTTCAACCCTGGCTTCGCGCAGACTTTCTTCCAATGCGCGGCGAATCAGCTCGACCGCCTTATCGACATCGAACGGCTTGGCCAGGTATTCAAAGGCTCCGCCCTGAAATGCGGCAACGGCGGAATCGAGATCGGAAAACGCGGTGATGATGATGACCGGGATGCCGGGATGTTTGGCTTTTACGGTTTGCAGCAGCTCCAGGCCGGATGCGCCCGGCATGCGGATGTCCGAGACCAGCACCTGCGGCGTGGCGGTTTGCAATGCTTCCATGGCGTCGCGCGCATTGGAAAAACTTTTGGTGCTCAGATTCTCGCGGGCCAACGCTTTTTCAAGCACCCACCGTATCGATTCGTCGTCATCAACAATCCAGATTGGTTTCATATTTTTTCTCTTTATACCGTTCTAAGGATGTGTGCGAGTGTCCTGTCGTAAATAAGTTCGATATGACGTGCTCCAATTCATTTGCTCGAGCTATTTACGGGACAGGGCACCATGAACACGCTTTAAGGCAGTGGTATCAAGATTCTGAAATCCGTACACCCCACCCGACTTTCACACTCAATCACTCCCATGTGTTGTTGCACAAAAGTTTGTGCAAGCGTCAATCCCAACCCACTCCCGCCCTCCCGTCCGGATACCAACGGGTAAAAAATGCGTTCTTGGATCTCGGCCGGGATGCCTGGGCCGTTGTCGATGATATGCAAGTCTAGTGCCAGCCTGTAGCGTACTTTGGCAACTGTCACCTGACGCGCGACGCGGGTCTGGAAGGTCAATTCCGCATCGCCGCTTTTGATCCGTTCGCCCAATGCTTGTGCGGCATTGTGGGCGATGTTGAGAATCGCCTGAATCAGTTGTTCCTTATCGCCGCGAAATTGGGGGATCGACAAATCGTAATCGCGCTTGATGGAAAGACCGGCGGGGAATTCAGCCACGATCAGGCTGCGCACCCGCTCGCATACTTCATGAATATTGACGTCGCCGACGATCTGCGCCATCCGGTGCGGCGCCAGCAGCCGGTCGACCAGGGTTTGCAGGCGGTCGGCTTCCTTGATGATGACTTGGGTGTATTCGCGCAATTCCTTGAGCTGGCGTTCCGGCAACTCAAGTTCCAGCAACTGGGCGGCGCCGCGAATCCCGCCCAACGGGTTTTTGATTTCATGCGCCAGGTTGCGTATCAGCTCTTTGTTGACCTGGCTCTGGTCGATCAAGCGCTCTTCGCGTTTCAATTTGAGTTGCTGCACGTTCTCGCGCAACTCGATCAAGACTGGGGTCTCGGGCTTGTCCAGCGCGGTCACGATGGTATCCACCAGCAACGGCTCACGGCCCATGCGCTCCAGGATCAGATCCTGCCGCAGATCGTCGAACTGATGTTCCAACGCCTGCTGAAAAATGGCAGTCAGCTGCTCGCCGTTCAGGAACAGATCGGTCAGCGTTTGTTGGGCGAACAGCTTGAACGAACTCTCCAGCAGGTTTTCCGCAGCGGCATTGGCGTAGACGATGCGTCCGTCTTTATCCAACAGCAGCACTGCCGATGCCAGTAGATCAAGGCCGTCCAGTGCTTTCGCTTCAGCAGTTTTGATGGGCATCCGAGCGTTTCCTATGATTAAGATGGGGCATTTTTCAGAGGATACCAAGCATCGGCATGCAGGTTGCAACACGATGGTGCGTCCGGCACGACAAGCTCTGAATCTGCCAGGAAAAAATAAAGGCCGCAGATGCGGCCTTTATTTATAAAGCAAGGTTGATACCCAGTGCTGAATTTATTTCAGATTGGACAGTTCCCGCTTGAGGGCGTCGATGTTCTTGTTAGCCCGATCGATATCCCCCTTCATGCCTGCCACGCGCTCCTGATATTTGGCGTAGTTGCGCTCGTTGCCTTGGCGTTCCGGCGCACCTTCGTTGTAATCCTTTTGCAGGTCGGCGAGTTTCTTCTGCTCCGCCTCCAACTCATCCTTCAAAATCTGACGGCGATCATTGTCGCGTGTTTTTTGAGTGCCGTTATCGACCTTTGGAAAATCGGAAGGGGTGGCCGGTGCGGGCTTGCTGGCAGCCGCCGGTTTGCTTGATCCGCCACCCGATGAAGGATTGGATGAAGTCACGGTCAGGGGGGGCAAATTAACTTTCTTGCAGCCCTTGGTATCACCTGTGTTCTTGTATTCCTTGACACCATTCTGGTCGGTGCAAAGATAAACTTCGCTTTGCGCATAAACATAGCCGCTGGTGATGCTGGCGACAGCCAATAGCAGGATTCCGGGGAAAAGACGCTTCATAGACTTTCTTCGCAATTCGATAGAGTCGCTAGTTTATGTCAAGAAACTGTCAATGACAAACCATCCGCCGGAGTCGCCTTCTTGCGCACGGCAATAAGCCGGTCAGGTGTTGCGAAAATGCGAAAGGGCGGGAAAAGTAGACTTTTCCCGCCCTTTCGCTGTTGACCGGGATTGCATTGCGCAGTCCCGGTCAAGCCGACTTCCAATATTACTTATACCGAGTAATACATATCAAATTCAATCGGATGCGTGGTCATGCGGAAGCGTTGAACTTCCTGCATTTTCAGCTCGATGTAGGCATCGATCATGCTGTCGCTGAAGACGCCGCCGCGGGTCAGGAACTCGCGATCCTTGTCCAGCGCTTCCAGCGCCTGATCCAGCGAAGAACAAACGGTTGGGATCAGTTTGTCTTCTTCCGGCGGCAGGTGGTACAGGTCTTTCGACGCTGCTTCGCCTGGGTGGATCTTGTTTTGCACGCCATCCAGACCAGCCATCAGCAATGCCGAGAAGCACAGGTACGGGTTGGCCAGCGGGTCCGGGAAACGGGTTTCGATGCGACGGCCCTTTGGATTTGCCACGTGCGGGATGCGGATCGAAGCCGAACGGTTGCGTGCCGAATAAGCCAGCTTGACCGGTGCTTCATAGCCAGGAACCAGACGCTTGTAGGAGTTGGTGCCTGGGTTGGTGATCGCGTTCAGCGCGCGTGCGTGCTTGATGATGCCGCCGATGTAGAACAGCGCGAATTCGGACAGGCCGGCATAGCCGTCGCCGGCGAACAGGTTCTTGCCGTCTTTCCACACGGATTGGTGCACGTGCATGCCGGAACCGTTGTCGCCAACGATAGGCTTAGGCATGAAGGTTGCGGTTTTGCCGTAGGTGTGGGCGACGTTCCAGATCACGTACTTCATGTTCTGGGTCCAGTCGGCGCGCTCGGTCAGGGTCGAGAACTTGGTGCCGATTTCATTTTGGCCGGCGCCGGCCACTTCGTGGTGGTGCACTTCGACCGGGATGCCGAGCGATTCCAGGATCAGGCACATTTCCGAACGCATGTCCTGGAAGCTGTCGACCGGAGGCACTGGGAAATAACCACCCTTGACGGTTGGACGGTGGCCGGTGTTGCCGCCTTCGAGCTTGCTGCCGGTGCTCCAGGATGCTTCTTCCGAACCGATCTTGACGAAGCAGCCCGACATGTCGGAACCCCAACGCACGTCGTCGAAAATGAAGAATTCAGGCTCAGGACCGAAGTAGGCGGTGTCGCCCAGGCCGGACGATTTCAGGTAGGCTTCGGCGCGCTTGGCGATCGAACGCGGATCGCGGTCGTAGCCCTTGCCGTCGGATGGCTCGATCACGTCACATTGCATGAACAATGTGGTCTCTTCCATGAACGGGTCGATGTTGGCGGTGTTTGGATCCGGCATCAACAGCATGTCGGAAGCTTCAATACCCTTCCAGCCAGCAATAGAAGAACCGTCAAATGCGTGACCCGACTCAAATTTATCGATATCAAAATGAGAGACAGGAACAGTTACGTGCTGCTCTTTGCCTTTGGTGTCAGCGAAGCGAAAGTCAACGAATTTGACTTCGTTGTCTTTTGCCATCTTCAAGACTTCTGCGGCTGTCATTGCCATGTGAATCTCCTAAAATGAGGAAGTACTGCGTGAGAAAGTACTGCGAATTTCGAATGATGCGTTGAATGGTGCGGACCTGACAGCCGTATCCTGCTGCCTGGTACAGCCCAAACTCAGTGCAGGATGATAGCAGAATCCATGCCACCGCCCTTTTTTGGGTATTGCTTATGCACTATCGTCTTTAGCTTGCTTCCTAGCCTGGCGAGTAACTTGATTCGGTCGTTTTCGCGCATCATCGGCACTTTCTGCGCTTTGGCAAAATCACCAAAGCGGTGCCACCAAAAATAAAGGCACCGTTCCAGTGCATCAAATCACAAAACCCAACTGAATGCACTGTATTGGTGCAGACAGTTTACGCCCTTTTGTAACGCTACAATAATCAGTTTATTGTTCCAGGAGAAATAAAATGAGCACGGCTACCGACCTTCTGACCATTGCCCGAGAACGCGGCAAAAGCGAGCAATTGCCTTACGCAGGAGCGCTCACGCCGAGCGAGACATTTGCCTTGATACAGGCAGATCATGCCGCCATCCTGGTGGATGTCCGTACCGCTGCCGAGCGCGACTGGGTGGGCCGGGTCGCGATCCCCGAGGCCCAGCATGCCGCGGTCCAATGGTCGCTCTACCCTGGCGGCGTTGCCAATCCCGATTTTCTGAGCCAGTTGGCCCAGATCGCGGAAAAAGGCACGCCCTTGCTGTTTATGTGCCGCTCAGGCGTGCGCTCGCGGCACGCCGCGACCTTGGCAACCGGACACGGCTACAGCAATTGCTACGATATCCTGGAAGGATTTGAAGGGGAAAAAGATGCTGATGGGCATCGCAAGAATGTCAACGGCTGGTGCAAGGCGGGCTTGCCGTGGATCGGCGCTTGAGAGCCCGCACTACCTAGTCCGCTGCCGGATCATTTTTCTAACGAGGCGATGGCAACCCGGGCAGCGGCCAGATCCCAGGCTGCCTGACCGACTGTTTTGAAGACCGGCAAGGCTGGCTGCTGCTCGATGCCAAGCGCCAGCACTTCCGGCAATTCGCGTACTTTGCTCCAGTCGATATTGGCTTGCAGCAAATCGCCTGCTTCGTGTTTGGCTCCCGCCAGGCAGTCCACCACCACCGTCCGGCTATGCAATAGTTGCGCCGGAAATTCGACCATATCCGGTTTGAACGCCCCCACCCCGATCGCCAGCGTGGTCGGTGCAATATGCGCCGGGATCACGGCCGTCTTCGATGTGGTCAACGCAATCACCACATCGGTACGCGGCAAATCGGTTTCCAGCGCAGCGGCGCTCAGCGCTTTCACCACGATATGCGGATGGCGCTGTTGCAGCGCATCGCAGAACAGCTGCGTTTTTTGCAGGTCGCGCGCGGCAACCCAGAACTCGGTCACCCCGAAATAATCCACCAGGCCGTCGGCATGCGCGATCGCCTGCACCCCGGTGCCGATCAATAAGGCGGAAGTCGGCTTGACCGGCAATAAGGCCTGGATACCGAGCAAACTCACCGCCGCGGTACGACGGGCGGTGACGGTCGGGCCGTCCAGCAGCGCCAGACGGCGGCCGGTGGAAGCGTCAAACACCACCACCTCGCCCTGAATCGCGGGCAACTGGTGTTGCGCATTATTGGCGTGCACGGTAACCAGCTTGGTGATGCCGAGATCGGCGCTGATTGCCGGCATGCAGAGCAGCGCGCTGGCTTGGTCGATCTCAATCACCATCCTCTCGGGAGCATTGATCTTGCCTTCACGCAGCTGTTGCGCGGCCAGTATCAGCGCCGGCACCAGCGCGGAATATGGGAGTGCGGCGGCGGTTGCTTCGGCATCGAGAATCTGCATGTGTATTTAACCCAATCTCAATTTAATTAGCGTAAAAAGAACCCCTGCGGAAACGGGTCGCTGTCTTCCAGCACCCACTGATTGAAACCCATGATGTGAGCGTTACCGGTCACTTCAGTGATCGCCGCATCGAATGGACCAAGCTTGACGGTGTCCGTCACCCGTACCCGAAAACAGCTGCCGACTATACTCTCGTTGACCAACATTTGCCCCAGCTTCAGCTTCTGCCTGAAGAACAATTGCGCGGCACGGCCGGAGGTCCCGGTGCCGGTCGGCGAGCGATCGACTTCGCGGTCGGCAAAGATGCAGACATTGGCCTGATCGGCCGTCGGGTCGTTCGGCGCGCCGTCGATGATGGTGCCGTACAGCGTGTCCAGTCCCGGCTCCAGCGGATGCTGGATGCGAATTTTTTCTTGCACCGCCTGCTTGGTTTCGGCGCCCAGCTGGATCAGCGTGCGCACCTGCTCCGGCTTGACCTTGACTTGGGCCTGGTCGGCATTGATGTAGTAATAAAACGCGCCGCCGAAAACGATGTCGCCGACAATCTTGCCGAAACTCGGCGTCTCGACTTCAACGTCGCGCTGATAAATAAATGCCGGCACATTGCGGAAAGTGACGTTGCCTGCGCGGGTGCCGTCCCATTCAACCTGCGCCTCGATAAATCCGGCCGGCGTGTCGAAACCGATGCGCGTCAACGGCATGCTGCGCTCGACCTGATTCAGTTCGACCAGCACCTTGCCCAGCGCGATGATGCCGTGACCGCACATATCGCTATAGCCTTCGTTATGAATGAAGATCACGCCGAAATCCGCCGCCGGCGTGGTCGGCGGCAGCAGGTACGCGCCATACATATCGGCATGGCCGCGCGGCTCGTTCATCAGGAACTGGCGCACATCGTCGCGGTGCGTTTTCAGCCAGCTGCGGCGTTCCAGGATAGTGTTGCCCGGCACCGGCGGCAAACCGGACATGACAATGCGCAGCGGCTCGCCGCCGGTATGCGCATCAACCGTATGTATCGTGCGTGTATAGCTCAGCATGTTGGGATTTTTCTTTAAGGGATTTGGAGACTACGGGGAGGATACTGCTGGGGACGACCGGGTTGGTCTGTTGGGGACAGAGTAATTCGTAGCGCTTGGCCACTCCTAAACCCTGCCCCGCAATTGCTTTTCGTTGCAATTTAAACGTTGTGGCTAGTCAGTTGGGGACAGAGAAATTGTTGTGGCTTCTCTGTCCCACAATTGCTTTCTAACGCAACTAGTTAGTAGCTAGTCAAAGCCACAGGCACACCACCCTTGAACTGGAACACCGTGACTGGCGAGTCCTTCAGGTCGTGCTTGGCATCAAACTCGTAGGAGCCGGCGACGCCCTTGAATTTGATTTTTGCCAGCATTGGTTGATATTTCGCCGGCTCCACCGAATTCGCTTCCTTCATCGCCTGAGCGATCACCATCATGCCGTCGTAAAACGATGCAGCATAAGTTTCGGCAGGACGATTGAAACGCTTCTGATACTCCGTCGCGAATGCTTTGCCGGCAGCCTGTTTGTCCAGCATTGCTCCGCCTTGCGTGCAATACACTTGATCGGTGATCGCATCGCCGCCGAGACGGCCCATTTCCGGTGCGCAGATACCGTCGCCGCCCAGCATCTTGGTCTTATCCAAGCCGAGCTGTTTCATCTGACGCGTCATCGGACCGCCCTGCGGCGAGTAGCCACCGTAGAAAATCGCGTCTGGTTTTTCAGCCTTGATCTTGGTCAGGATGCCGTTGAAATCGGTTGCCTTATCGTTGGTGAATTCGTGACCGACGATTTGCAGGCCATTGGCTTTTGCGACTTTTTCGAACTCGTTGGCTACGCCTTGGCCGTAAGCAGTACGGTCATCGATAATCGCAACCTTCTTGACCTTCAGTTCCTTGGCTGCGTACAACGCCATCTTGCCGCCCAACTGGCTATCGCTGGCAGCGACGCGGAACACATTGGCATACCCTTGCTCGGTAATTTTCGGGTTGGAGGCGACTGTGCCCATCACAATGCCGGCGTCGTTATAGACTTTCGATGCTGGAATCGTCACACCCGAGTTATATGGTCCAACGATTGCCTTGACGTGCGCATCGACCAGCTTTTGCGCAACGGTCACGCCTGCCTTCGGATCGGCCTGGTCGTCTTCCATCTGTGCTTCGAATTTGACTTTCTTGCCGCCGATGACCATGCCCTGCGCGTTGAGCTTGTCGATCGCCATTTCCAAGCCGCCCTTATTGTCATTGCCTGCCGCTGCCTGGGCGCCAGTCAGCGGGCTGCTGAATCCGATTTTTACTACTTGTGTCTCCTGCGCCATGGCGAGCGCCGGGAACGCTGCCAACATAACCATCATGAGTTTGGTCCGTGCGTACATGGCAATCCTTTCGTCTGTCTTTAATTGTTTAGTTTTTTATCATATCGGCATGCATCGACGGGCGTGCATGCCGGGGTCGTCTCTTGCAAATCGAATCCTAGCAGGGACAAGACCACATTAAATTTTCTTATGTGGCAACTTGCCCGTAGATTCGATGGGAAAATATCGCGATTTAGAGGGGATTTCAAGGCCACTATGACTGGAAAGACATCTATTTGGCGGCTTCGGGCTGTTAATGACAATCTGGCACGGTTTGCTTGCTAATTCCCGACGCCGGCATCAGCATTTCCCGTCAGCAATCATCGCTGACAATGCGTTCTGCACATCCGGATACTTTAACTGCACACCCAGTTCCGACTTGATCCGCCGATTTTGCAGGCGGCGCGATTCCGACATGAACGACAACAGCATCGGCGACACGACTTTCTGCAACTCGGCCCGGGGCAGCCGCGGCGGACACGGCAGCGCAAACGCCGCGGCCACTGCATCGAAATATTCCGCCATCTTCAAGGTCGAATCATCCGCCGCGTGATAAACCCGCAACGGCGATGCCTTGAAAATCGCCGCCACAATGATGCGCGCCAGGTCGTCGGCATGAATATGGTTGGTGTATACGTCGTCCTCGGCAATCAGGGCCGGCGTGCCCTTGCGCAGACGCTCGAGCGGCAAGCGGTCGGCCGCATAAATACCCGGCACCCGCAGGATGGCCAAACGCGCCGACCGGCGCCGCGCCCAATGGCGCAAGACCTGCTCCGCATCGACCCGGCGCCGGGCGCGGCCGTTGTGCGGCATCAACGGCCGCGTTTCATCGATCAGGGCCCCGCCGCAATCGCCGTAAACACCGGTCGTACTGATATAAACAAGTGTCGTCCGCTCAGGTAAAATGGCGACCAAATTGCGGGTGCGCTGATCTTTTTCACTGACGGAATGCGGCGGTGCCAGATGCACAACGATCTGCGCCAGGCAGCTCAAGCGCGCTAGTGTTGCAGGCTGATCCAGGTCGGCCACCAGCGGGATCGCCCCTGCGGCGCGTAGTTCGGCGCAACGCGCAGGCTGACTGGTCACCGCGAATACCCGGAAACGGTGTCTTAACAACGGCAACAAACGCATGCCAACGTCGCCGCAGCCAAGAATCAGCAGGCGCGGTTTGCCGAAACTGCTTTGTTTTATATTTTTCATGTACAGGATTGTATGAGTTTCCAGGTAACCGTTCAGCCGAGTGGTCGGCAATTTAGTTGCGACGAGGGCGAAACCATTCTAAACGCGGCAATCCGCGCCGGTGTCGGTTTGCCTTACGGTTGCAAAAATGGCGCCTGCAGTTCTTGCAAGGGAAAACTGCTGGACGGCGACATCACCCATGGCGCGCATCAGGAAAAGGCGTTGCCGGTCAAGGAAGAAGAGCTGGGCTTTGCCTTGTTCTGCTGCGCCACGCCGCATTCCGACGTCACCATCGAAGCGCGCGAAGTGGCCGGGGTCGGCGAATTCCCGATCCGCAAAATGCCGGTCCGCATCGCCAAAATCGACAAGGTCGCGAATGACGTGATCGTGCTGTCGCTGCAATTGCCCGCCACCGAGCGACTGCAATATCTGGCAGGCCAATACGTCGAGGTTCTTTTGCGCGACGGCAAACGCCGCAGCTACAGCATGGCCAACGCGCCGTACAAGGACGAGCTGATGACGCTGCATATTCGCCACATGCCCGGCGGCCTGTTTACCGATCAAGTGTTTGCCACGCTGAAAGAGCGCGACATCTTGCGCCTCGAAGGCCCACTCGGGACTTTCTTCCTGCGCGAGGATTCCGATAAGCCGATGCTGTTGCTGGCCTCCGGCACCGGCTTCGCGCCGATCAAGGCGCTGGTCGAGCAAGCGGTCCACAACCAGTCGCAGCGGCCGATGACACTGTACTGGGGCGGTCGCCGTCCGCAGGATTTATACATGCACGCGCTGTGCGAAGAATGGGCCCGCACGCTACCCAACTTCAGCTATGTCCCGGTAATTTCGGATGCGCTGGCGGAAGATCAATGGAGCGGCCGCAGCGGCTTTGTGCATCAGGCGGTGATAGCCGATCTGCCGGATCTGTCCGCCTACCAGGTCTACGCCTGCGGCGCGCCGATCATGGTGGAGTCGGCGCAACGGGATTTTGTCGCGTTGTGCAAACTGCCGGAAGAAGAGTTTTATGCCGATTCGTTTACTTCCGAGGCCGATCTGGCTTAAACCGCTGTTTCCGTTTTTTTCCGCCTGCGATTTCTAGCAGTCGCTTTCATCAAATTTAGTGCTTAACTTAGTGCATAACAGGAGTTTCGAAAATGGAGTTCAACCAGTACGCCGTCAATGACCTGATGTATATCACCAACCGTCCGCCTCTCGTGTTCACCGAAGGCAGCGGCATGTGGATGACGGATCACAACGGCAAGCGCTATCTGGATTATTTGCAGGGCTGGGCGGTCAATGCACTGGGCCATTCGCCGCAATGCATCCAGGATGCCCTGGTTGCGCAGTCGAAAAAAATCATCAATCCGTCGCCCGCGTTTTTCAACGCGCCGTCGATCGAGCTGGCTACGCTGCTGACCGACAACTCCTGCTTCGACCGCGTCTTTTTCACCAACAGCGGCGCCGAAGCCAACGAAGGCGCAATCAAGCTGGCGCGCAAATGGGGCAAGAAGAATCCCAATAAGGCAGGCCAAAACCGCTTTGAAATCATCACCTTCAACCATAGTTTCCACGGCCGTACGCTGGCCACCATGTCGGCCAGCGGCAAGCCGGGCTGGGACACGCTGTTTGCGCCGCAAGTCCCCGGCTTTCCAAAAGCCGAACTGAACGATCTGGCTAGTGTTGAAAAACTGATCAACGAGCACACCGTGGCCGTCATGCTGGAGCCGGTGCAAGGCGAAAGCGGCGTGATCCCGGCTTCCCGTGAATTCATGCAAGGCCTGCGCGAGCTGACCAAAAAGCATGGCCTGCTGCTGATCGTTGATGAAGTACAGTCCGGCATGGGCCGTACCGGCGAAATGTTCGCCTATCAACTGTCGGGCATCGAACCGGACATCATGACCCTGGGCAAAGGCATCGGCGGCGGCGTGCCGCTGGCAGCCTTGCTGGCGCGCGAAGAAATCGCCTGCTTCGAAGCGGGCGATCAAGGCGGCACCTACAACGGCAATCCGCTGATGACGGCGGTTGGCGTAGCCGTCATCAAGACCCTGCTGGCGCCGGGCTTTATGCAATCGGTCAAGGACCAGGGCGCCTATCTCAGCGCCGAGCTGACGAAACTCAGCGCCAAGCATGGACTCGACGGCGAACGCGGCGAAGGTTTGCTGCGGGCGCTCAAGCTGGGCAAGGATATCGGTCCGCAAATCGTCGATATCGCGCGCGACCTGAATCCGGTCGGCCTGCTGTTGAATTCGCCGCGCCCCAACTTGCTGCGCTTCATGCCGGCGCTGAATGTGACGACGGCTGAAATCGACCAGATGATTGCGATGTTGTCGGATGTCTTGAGCACGCTGGAAAAAAAACAGGCTTAAGCAGCTAACTGAAAATAATCGGACCAAGCCAAGCGATGACGTTGAGACGCCTTTTTATCTGTTGTTGCGCATTGCTGCTGGCGGCATGCGGCGGCGTGAGTTCCATCCGCGACGACGCTTCCATCCCTTACAGCGAAAAAGGTAATGACATCGTCATCTATTCGCTTGGTCTGATCGATACCAACTATCGCTTCGGCGGCAAGAATCCGGAAGCCGGACTGGACTGTAGCGGCATGGTCAGCTACGTGTATCGCCAGGCCGCCGACGTCAAGGTCACAGGCAACGCCGCCGATATCGCGCGTCAGGGAAGATCCATCCCCAGGAGTGAAATGCGCGCCGGCGACCTGGTGTTCTTCAACACCATGAACCGCTCCTTTTCACATGTCGGCATATACATCGGCGACGGCCGTTTCATCAACGCGCCATCGACCAACGGCAAGGTCAGGATAGACCGACTCGACAATCGCTATTACGCACAACGGTTTGAGGCGGTGCGGCGTTATTTCGATTGAATTGGTTGTTACAGTCCACCAGCTTCTTCGCCTTCATTGACGACGGCAGCATGCGTTCGGAACCGATCAGCAAATCCACCTCGGCGCGTTCCAGCTGACCTTCGATCTGCTGCTGATCGACGTTCACAAACGCGATTTTGACACTCGGCCCAGCTAGTTCCGACAAGCGCTCCATCAAACGCAAGCCCATACCGCCGTCGCATTGTCATTGGCCGGCAATCACAAAACGGCGGCTATCCAGATAGGGATCGAATGCCGGCCTATGTTTAATCACCGAATCCAGATCCTTCAGTGCGGCACGTAGCGGCTGGCGGACTTGGGGCAAGAAAGAGTGGTACCGGTGCTGCTCTCCGGCGATATCGACGCCGACGCTAGCGCCGTGCGGCAGGCGGAGGGATCGACCTCGCCTTCGACATGGTCGGCCAGGCCAGCGACCCGAACGCTACCCTTGCCACACTCAAAAGCCTGCGCCGGGGCGGACGGCTGGTGCTGATGGGCAGCATGCAAACGCCTTTGCCGGTGCCATATGGGGAGATGCTGCGCAATAACTGGGAACTGATCAGGCACTTCATCTACAGCCAGGCTGATTACCTGGCGCTGGTGTCACTGGTCAGGTCCGGATTGCTGTCGCTGGATGCGGTCGAGGTGATGACTTTCCCATTCATGGAATTGGAAGCCGCGATTGATCGTGCCGGGCAGATGGAGGGGCTGCAATCGACGGTGACGGTGTTCGGCGAAAATAAAAACACGTAGGGCGGATGAGCGTAGCGTTATCCGCCGTTGGATGTGCCAAGGTATGTAAAACGGCGGAAGACGCTACGCTTTTCCGCCCTACATCCTTTCCCATTCATGGAATTGGAAGCCGCGATTGATCGTGCCGGGCAGATAGAGGAGTTGCAATCGACGGTGACGGTGTTCGGCGAAAATAAAAACACGTAGGGCGGATGAGCGCAGCGTTATCCGCCGATGGATGTGCCGAGGTATGTAAAACGGCGGAAGACGCTGCGCTTTTCCACCCTACGGTCCTACATTTTCTGTCCCGCAATTGTTTAGCTTTTCTTCGGAACAAACAGATCGGTAATCGTACCCAGCCCCATTTCAGCCGCAAACATCGACGTCTCCGACAAGGTCGGATGCGCATGCACGGTCAGTGCCAGGTCTTCCAGGTCGGCGCCCATTTCCATCGCCAGCACGGTTTCGGCCAGCAATTCACCGGCATTGACGCCGACGATACCGGCACCGATGATGCGCTTGGTGCTTGGATCCCACAGCAGTTTGGTCATGCCGTCGTCACGCCCCATCGCCAGTGCCCGGCCGCTTGCAGCCCATGGGAAATTGGCTTTTTCGTAGGCGATGCCGTTGGCCTTGGCTTCAGTTTCGGTAATCCCCATCCAGGCGATTTCCGGATCGGTGTAGGCCACCGATGGAATCGTCATGGCGTCGAATTCGACCTTGTGGCCGCCGATCACTTCGGCCGCCACCTTGGCTTCGTTGGTGGCTTTGTGGGCCAGCATCGGATCGCCGCAAATATCGCCGATCGCAAAGATGTGCGGGACGTTGGTGCGTTGCTGCTTGTCGGCCGGGATGAAGCCGCGCTCGTTGACGATCACGCCGGCCTTGTCAGCGCCGATGTCCTTGCCGTTCGGACGACGGCCGACAGCCAGCAGCACCATGTCGTACAGCTGCGGTTCTGGCGACGGATTGCCGTCGACACCTTCGAACGTGGCGCGCAGGCCCTCGGTCAAGGCTTCCAGCTTGGTCACCTTGGTTTTCAGGTAAATCGCTTCGTAGCGTTTTTCGATGCGCTTTTGCAGCGGCTTGACGATGTCACGGTCGGCTGCAGGAATCAAGCCGTCGGCAAACTCCACCACCGTGACTTTGGAACCCAGTGCGTCGTACACGCAGGCCATTTCGAGGCCGATGATGCCGCCGCCGATGACCAGCAATTTCTTTGGAATCTGGCGCAATTCAAGCGCGCCGGTGGAGTCGATCAGGCGTGGGTCGTCGTATGGGAAGCCGGGGATGCGCGCCACCGAAGAACCGGCGGCGATGATCGCATTCTTGAAGCCGATCACTTTGGCGCCCTCGGCGGTGTCGACGGTAATCGTATTGGCCGAGCTGAACTCACCCTTGCCGATCACCACTTGCACCTTGCGTGCCTTGGCCAGGCCGGACAAACCGCCGGTGAGTTTTTTGATGATGCTTTCTTTCCAGCCGCGCAACGCGTCGATGTCGATTTCCGGAGCCGACAACTTGACGCCGAAATGCGCCATTTCTTCCGCTTCGGTAATCACTTTGGCTGCGTGCAGCAAGGCTTTGGACGGAATGCAGCCGACGTTCAGGCAGACCCCGCCGAGGTTAGGATAACGCTCGATCAGCACTACTTTCTGGCCCAGATCGGCAGCGCGGAAGGCCCCGGTATAACCGCCGGGACCGGCGCCGAGCACCACCGTATCGCACTCGATATCGACCTTGCCGGCGAAGCTGGACGCTGTCGGTGCCTGGACTGCTGTCGGAGCTTGCGCAGGCGCCGCCGGTGCAGCTGCGACGGCCGATGCTGCGCCGATAGCATCCACGACCGCGATCAACGATCCTTCTGCGACCTTGTCGCCGACCTTGACCTTGAGCTCTTTGATGACGCCGGCGTGGCTGGACGGAATTTCCATGCTGGCCTTGTCCGACTCGACGGTGATCAGCGATTGGTCGACTTTGACCGTGTCGCCTACCTTGACCAGCAATTCGATGACTTCCACTTCCTTGACATCGCCGATGTCCGGCACCTTAATTTCCACGGCAGCCGCGGCGGCCGCTGGCGCCGTTGCAGGCGCTGCCGCGGCTGGCGCCGGGGTGATTGCCGGTGTTGCCGCAGCCGGCGCTGCATCAGCTGCAGATGCTGCCTCCACCATCACGATCAGCGATCCTTCCGCTACCTTGTCGCCGACTTTGACTTTGATTTCTTTGATGACGCCGGCGTGGCTGGCCGGGATTTCCATGCTGGCCTTGTCCGATTCGACGGTGATCAACGACTGATCGACTTTGACTGTGTCGCCGACCTTGACCAGCAGCTCGATGACTTCCACTTCCTTGACGTCGCCGATATCCGGGACCTTGACTTCCACCATACTCATAACGTTCGCTCCGTTCTCGTCCTCCCCGCAGGGAGAAGAAATTTATCTATTCAACTTTTCAGATCCTGGCGTTGCTAGTTCCGACCCCGGAATGCGTCACCCGTCACTTCATCTCAAAACTGTGTATCCGCATAGGCGCAGCAGAACTTTTGTCGAATTCAACCCCGGCCTGAATCCCGATCTCGGCAATCTGCTGTGCGCTGCTGTCCTGGTCATAGACCGCATACATCGCTCCCAGCGCAAAATTGCGGCCGCTGCCGATACCCCAGAAGCGATCGAAACTGAACACTTCGCGATACGAATACACGCCGAAAATTCCGTAGGGATTGGCGATCAGCGCGGTGATCTGCGATGACTCGTACGGATCATCCTCATCTTCCTTGGTGTTCAGGAAATATTGATCCTTGAGGATCGTGTGCACTTTGGAAAACGTCTCGAACACTTCATCGCGATTATTCAATTTGCATTCATCCGCCATCGTGGTCAGCAGCTTGCGCATGACCGGAAAATGAGCGGCGGTGCCGGCCAGGGTGATATACGACTCACCCACCTGGAATATCTTGTTGTTGACTTCATAGGCATTCGACAGCCGGGTATCGCCGAAAGTCACCAGCGAATCCGAGGCAATTGCGATCTGCCTATTCTTTTTGACGACAACACAGGTAGTCATTGTGGTTCTCCATCGGTAGGCGCCTGACCTTGCTTGGGCGTTGACCGGCAACCGGTTCTGAAACCCGCGGTCGCCGGTGCTGCCTGCTTACAGCAATGTCTTGCGCATGTCGGCCAATACCTCGGCCAGATAAACGCTGAAACGCGCACCCATCGCACCGTCGATGACGCGGTGATCGTAGGACAAGGACATCGGCATCATCAGGCGCGGCACGAATTGCTGGCCGTCCCACTGCGGTTTGATCGCAGCTTTCGACAAGCCGAGAATGGCGACTTCCGGCGCATTGATGATAGGTGTGAACGCGGTGCCGCCGATGCCGCCCAGCGACGAAATGGTGAAGGTGGCGCCCTGCATGTCGGCCGGCTTCAACTTGCCGTCGCGTGCCTGGGCCGACAGCTCGCCCATTTCCTGGGCAATCTGGCTGATGCCTTTTTTGTCGGCATCCTTGACCACCGGCACCACCAGGCCGTTCGGCGTGTCGGCCGCAAAGCCGATGTGGTAGTACTGCTTCAGGATCAGGTTTTCGCCCTTGCCATCCAGCGATGAATTGAAGGCAGGGAATTTCTTCAAGGCGGCGACGCTGGCCTTGATCACGAATGCCAGCATAGTCAGCTTGATGCTGGACTTGGATTTGGCAAAACTGTCGTTGGCCTGCTTGCGGAATTCTTCCAGCTCGGTCACGTCCGCTTCGTCGAATTGCGTGACATGCGGGATCATGACCCAGTTGCGGTGCAGATTGGGGCCGCTGACCTTTTTGATGCGCGACAGCGGCAGCAATTCGGTCGGTCCGAATTTGGCGAAGTCGAGCGATGGCCATGCCAGCAGATCCAGTCCAACCCCGCTGCCCTTGGCGCTCGGTGCGGCACCGCCGGCGACGCCGGAAATCACGCCCTTGACGTAGTTCTGCACGTCTTCGTGGACGATGCGGCCTTTGATGCCGGAACCGGCAACCAGGCTCAGGTCGACGCCGAGCTCGCGTGCGAATTTGCGCACGGACGGCGATGCGTGCGGCTTGGCGCCGCTTGCAATGACTGGCGCGGGTGTTGCAGCCGGTGCCGGTGCTGGCGCTGCCTGGATTGCTGCAGGAGCTGGGGCTGGGGCCGCAGCGGCAGGCGCTGCCGGAGCCGGAGCCGGCGCGCTGGCCGGTGCAGGTGCGGCTGCGGCAGCGTCGGCTTCCAATACCAGGATCAGCGTGTCCTGCTTTACCTTGTCGCCAAGCTTGAGTTTCAATTCTTTCACTACACCCGCATGGCTGGACGGGATTTCCATGCTGGCCTTGTCCGACTCCACCGTGATCAGCGATTGGTCGACTTTCACCGTGTCGCCGACCTTCACCATCAATTCAATCACTTCAACTTCACTGACGTCGCCGATATCCGGGACTTTGACTTCCACCATACTCATCGCTTAGCTCCATTCATTCTGCTCACCGCCAACCGCCGGTCTGAGCTCCCTTCGCAGGAGAGTCCAGACCGGCGGTGGCGGCATGAGGAAATTTTCTTACTGGTCTAGGTACTGCTTATAGCCAGTTATTGGGTGACCGGATTCGGCTTTTCAGGGTTGATACCATACTTGCTAATTGCGGCGGCGACAACTGATGCCTCGATCTTGCCTTCATCGGCCAAAGCCTTGAGCGCAGCCACTGTCACATAGTAACGGTCGACTTCAAAGAATTCGCGCAGCTTGGCACGGCTGTCTGAACGGCCGAACCCGTCGGTACCCAGCACTTTGTATGTCCGGTCATGCGGCACGAATGCACGCACTTGTTCGGCGAAAGTACGCATGTAATCGGTCGATACGATGATCGGGCCGGTCGTATCTTTCAGGCATGCGGTGATGTGGGCCAGACGCGGCTGCTCGGTCGGATGCAGCATGTTCCAGCGTTCGATGTCCTGGCCGTCGCGCGCCAGCAGCGTGAACGACGGCGCCGACCAGACGTCGGCGTCGATGCCCCAGTCGCTGGACAGCAATGCGGCACCTTCGATGACTTCGCGCAGAATCGTGCCGGAACCCATCAATTGCACCCGCAGCTTGTTGCTCTTGCCGCCTTCTTGCAGCAGGTACAGGCCCTTGATGATGCCCTCTTCCTGGCCTTCCTTCAGACCCGGATGGCTGTAATTCTCGTTCATCAGGGTCAGGTAATAGAACACGTCTTCCTGGTCCGTGATCATGCGGCGCAGGCCATCCTGCATGATGACCGCGACTTCGTGCGAGAAGGTCGGATCGTAAGGCACGCAATTCGGGATGGTCGATGCGATCAGGTGGCTATGGCCGTCTTCATGCTGCAAGCCCTCGCCGTTCAGCGTGGTGCGGCCGGCGGTACCGCCCAGCAGGAACCCGCGGGCGCGCATGTCGCCGGCAGCCCATGCCAGATCGCCGATGCGCTGGAAGCCGAACATCGAGTAGTACGTGTAGAACGGGATCATCACGCGGTTGTTGGTCGAGTACGAAGTCGCCGCGGCGATCCACGAGCTCATGCCGCCGGCTTCATTGATGCCTTCCTGCAGAATCTGGCCTGCTTTGTCTTCGCGGTAATACATGACCTGGTCTTTGTCGACCGGCTCATACAACTGACCGACCTGGCTGAAAATACCGATCTGGCGGAACAAGCCTTCCATCCCGAAAGTACGCGATTCATCGACCATGATCGGCACCACGCGCTGACCCAGGCTTGGATCGCGCAGCAAGGTGGTCAGGAAACGGACGTAGGCCTGGGTGGTCGAGATTTCGCGGCCTTCGGCGGTCGGCTCCAGCACCGCTTTGAAAGCCGACAGCTCAGGCACCACCAATACTTCGTCAGCCTTCTGGCGGCGTTGCGGCAGGTAGCCGCCGAGCGCTTTACGGCGTTCGTGCAGATATTGCATTTCCGGCGCGTCGTCGGCCGGTTTGAAGAATGGCACTTCCGGCAGCTTGTCGTCCGGGATCGGCAACTGGAAGCGGTCGCGCATGGCCTTGATCGCTTCGTCGTCCAGCTTCTTGGTGTTGTGCGCGGTGTTGCGCGCTTCGCCCGCCTTGCCGAAGCCGTAGCCCTTGATGCTCTTGACCAGCAGCACGGTTGGCTGGCCTTTGTGTTCCTGCGCCACTTTAAATGCCGCATAAATCTTGTGCGGATCGTGACCGCCGCGGGTCAAGTGCCAGATGTCGTCGTCCGACAATTTGCTGACCAGTTCCAGCAGTTTTGGATGCTTGCCGAAGAAATGCTTGCGCACGTAGGCGCCGTCCTTGGCTTTGTAATTCTGATATTCGCCGTCGACGGTTTCCATCATCACGCGTTGCAGGATGCCGTCCTTGTCGCGCGCCAGCAGATCGTCCCAGCCCGCGCCCCAGATGACCTTGACCACGTTCCAGCCGGCACCACGGAAATCCGCTTCCAGCTCCTGGATGATCTTGCCGTTGCCGCGCACCGGACCATCCAGACGTTGCAGGTTGCAGTTGACCACGATGACCAGGTTGTCCAGTTTTTCACGGGCGGCCATGCCGATCGCGCCCATCGATTCCGGCTCGTCCATCTCGCCATCGCCGCAGAAGGCCCAGACCTTGCGGTTGGCCGTATCGGCGATGCTGCGCGCGTGCAGATACTTGAGGAAGCGCGCCTGATAAATCGCCATCAACGGCCCCAGGCCCATCGACACGGTCGGGAACTGCCAGAAATCCGGCATCAGTTTCGGATGCGGATAGGATGACAAGCCTTTACCGCCGACTTCGCGGCGGAAATGCAGCAATTGGTCTTCGCTCAGACGGCCTTCGAGGAAGGCGCGGGCGTAGACGCCGGGCGATGAGTGGCCCTGGATGTATAACAGGTCGCCGCCGTGATTTTCGGAAGGAGCGTGCCAGAAATGATTGAAGCCAATGCCCAGCATATTGGCCAGCGATGCGAAGCTCGACAAGTGGCCGCCGAGGTCGCCGTCGAGGCGATTGGCCTTGACCACCATCGCCATCGCATTCCAGCGCATCCAGGAGCGCAGGCGCTCTTCGTATTCCAGATTGCCAGGGCAATGCTCGCCGAGTTCGGCCGGGATGGTATTGACGTAAGCGGTGTTGCTGGAGAACGGGATGTGGGCGCCGCGGCGGCGCGCCAGGTCAACCATCCGCTCCATTAAATAGTGCGCGCGCTCAGGGCCCTCGTTTTCGATAACGGCTTCGAGCGCGTCGAGCCATTCCTGGGTTTCAATGACATCTGGATCGTTGGCGGCTTGGGCCAGAACCTGGTCGAGTTGGGCTGACATGCTGAGTCTCCTGAGTTTATGCACCGATCCGTTTTCGGCATCGGGCTAATGGGTGGTTCGCAAGTATCTACGTCGAATTGTAGAAGGACGGCAAATTCTAACAGGAGTTTTTTACACTTCCAAATTACGATACGTATTTTCATAATGCGAAATAATGCGGCGTAGCAGCAAAAAATAATGCGGAAAGCGCCAATTGCGAATCGACCTTTATGATGTTCTTATTATGAAAAAATAGGAATGTAGAATGCATGCTGCATCGCAGCAAACAGCCTGTTCAAGACACGATCCAATAGCTTTCAGCCAATATCAGGTAATCGGATAACAACAAAAAAGCGCTGCCCCCCCGGAAAGGTGACAGCGCTTCTTGAATTTCATGCTTGTTCGGACTCGTTGAGCCAGCAATTCAGAAATGGATTAATCAATAGGCCAGACTCTTATGCAGCCTTATTGCCGTCCTTCTTGGCTCCGATCCGGCTTTCCTTGCCGGCCAGCAGATTGCCGATGTTCTTGGCATGGCGATAAATCAGCAGCGCGCTCATCACCACGATCGCTAGCAAGATCACATCCGGACCTTCCATCAGCGTGTAGAAAAATGGCGCAAACACACTGGCGATCAATGCCGCCAGCGATGAATAACGGAAGGCGTAAGCAACCACCAGCCAGGTCGCCAATGTCGCCAGTCCCAGCCACGGATTGATGCCGATCAAAATGCCCAGCAAGGTCGCCACGCCCTTGCCGCCGGCAAAGCGGAAGAACACCGGCCACAAATGCCCCAAAAACACCGCCAGCGCGACCAGCGCAATGGCGCCATCGCCGAGACCGAATTGCGCCCCGAATTTTTGCGTCAGCCACACCGCCAGCCAGCCTTTGAAGCCGTCGCCCAGCAAGGTCAACGCCGCCGCGGCTTTGTGACCGCTCCTCAGCACATTGGTGGCCCCGGGATTTTTCGAACCATAGGTGCGCGGATCGCCCAAGCCGAACAATTTGCTGACTATCACGCCAAACGAAACCGAGCCCATCAGGTAGGCCGCAATCGCAAATAAAATCGCAAATAAAAATGTATGCATGTGTCTCTTTCGTTTTATTTAATATCTTTCAGCGCACATTGCACGGCTTTCGCCTGCAATAAAGCTGCCGCAGTATGTGGTGCTACGCCAAGCAGATAGCCGCGACGGCCACCGTTAATATAAATTTTCTCCAGCGCCAGAATGCTCTCTTCTATATAGACGGGCATTGTTTTGCGGGTGCCGAACGGGGAAGTACCGCCGATCAGATAACCGGAATGCCGGTTCGCCACCTCGGGCTTGCATGGTTCGACCGACTTGCAAGCAATTTGCCGCGCCAGGTTCTTGGTCGACACTTTGCAATCGCCATGCATCAAGACGATCAACGGCCGCGCCGCCTCATCCTGCATCACCAGCGTCTTCACCACATGATGTTCGTCCACGCCCAGCGCGCGCGCCGATGCCGCGGTGCCGCCGTGTTCTTCGTACGCATAGGGATGTTCGGAAAAAACCGCCCCATGCTTGCGCAGGAACTGCGTTGCCGGGGTCTCTGAAATGTGTTTTGCCATGCTGGACAAGCAGGCCGCACTGATCAATTTCGGCGCCTGGCTTAAGAATAATCGCGTAAAAGACGGGGGAAATCCGTTGCAAGACGACATTATGCAACGAGACTGCGGATTTGTGACGCTGTCATTAAGGACACCTCTAAAAACCTACTGCAGGGTTTGGCAAACCCGCCAATCTCTGGACTGCGATGCTCGCCGTACAGTTGTACGGCTGCAGCTGTTGCAACATCGTCATCCAGACCTTGAGCCGCTCGCTACGGTTTTTAGAGGTGCCCTTGATCCGCAGTTCATGTGAATGATGCGTTAAGGCTGTTTTGGCTCAGCTGGCGCTGGTTCCGAGCCAGGTTCATCGGTCTCGCCCGACTCGTCCGCTTCGACTTCGGTGGTGGAACCCTTCTCAAGCTTGCGCTTCAGCTTTTCTTCCTTCTTTTTTTTCTTTTCCAGTTCCTTCTGTCGCTTCTCGTACTGAAAGTTCGTTTTTGCCAATTTCGCCCCCTAAATAGTCTCTTAAATGATGTGCTACAGGATACAGGAGAATAAATGGCGCAATGCAGAATTTGGGCGCGTCAGCAGCGCGTCATGCGCGCTCAGCTGTGACTGCGCGGATGATGCTGTTCATGCAATTTTTTCAGTCGCTCACGTGCTACATGCGTATAAATCTGGGTGGTGGAGATATCCGCATGCCCCAGTAAAAGTTGCACAACACGCAAATCCGCACCGTGATTCAGCAAGTGCGTGGCGAACGCATGCCGCAGGGTGTGCGGCGACAACGGCGCATTGATCGCCGCTTGGCGAGCGTACTTTTTGATCAAGACCCAGAACATCTGGCGCGTCATGGCCCCGCCGCGCGCGGTGACGAACAAGGCATCGTCCATTTGGCCGCCCATGATCTCGGGCCGCGCCTGCTGCAGATAACGCACGATCCAGGTCCGCGCTTCTTCGCCGAACGGGACCAGCCGGGTTTTATTGCCCTTGCCGGTAATCCGCAGCACGCCCTCGTTCATGCCGACCTCCACCGATTTCAGCAGCACCAGTTCGGACACCCGCAAGCCGCTGGCATACATCAATTCCAGCATGGTGCGGTCGCGCAGGCCGAGCGCGCTATCGACATCGGGAGCGGCCAGCAGCGCTTCCACTTGCGCCTCCGACAAGGTGTGCGGCGTGCGCTGCGACTGCTTGGCGGAACGTATGCGCAAGCAAGGATCGACCTCGATCCGGTTCTGCCTCAATGCCAGCAAATAAAAGCGCTTGAGCACCGCCAGCCGGCGATTCGCCGAGGTCGGCTTGCTGCTTTCATGTTTGGCGGCGAAATAAGCATTCAGATCCGCCGCCTCGACCGCATACAGCGGCTTGCTGCCGGGTTGATCCTGCAGCCACAAGCCGAACAGCGTCATATCGCGTCGATAAGCGTCCAGCGAGTTTTTGGCCAGACCGTCTTCCAGCCACAAGGTGTCGCAAAACTCATCGATCGCGCTTTGGCTGGCGGTCGTCAGCACTGGTTTGGCCGGCTGTTCCGGTCGGGGCTTGCTCACGGGATGGTCACGCCTTCATGCGCCAGCAGCCAGCGTTTGACCCGCAAATGAAAGCCGTCAACATCATCGTGATGCGAAAATCCGCCTAGCCCGCCGGCGGCAGTCACCCGATGACACGGGATCACCAATGGAAACCAGTTGGCGCCGCAGGCTTGGCCAACCGCGCGCGGAGCCGATTGCACCAGCTTCGCCACTTGCCCATAGGTCAATACCTCGCCGTGCGGGATGGCCCTGATCTTGGCCCATACCTTGTGCTGAAACGCTGTGCCGACCGGCGCCAGCGGCAAATCGAAACGGAAATCCGGCTGTTCCAGGTAACGGCAGATTTGCTCTACCGCCAGCGCCGCCACCGGATCGCAGGCGTCTTTCTCGGCAAATGATGGTGGAAGATAGACCAGTTCGCGCACCAATCCGGCTTCGGTGCGTATCCCCATCGCACCGAACGGCGTGGCGACGATGGCGGAGAAATGTTGGGCGGGGAGTTGGGTGCTCTGCGACTGCGGAGCGTCGGGGAAAATATTCATGGTGGTGTCCTGTTCCGTGAACAATTTTATATTCAACTTATTTACGGAAAAGGACACTAGCATAAAATAAAAAAGGCGCATCTGCCGATGCGCCTCAAATTACTTCATATGTGTTCCCGGCTGTTTTGACAGCTTCATTTGGAACACACGGTCTCCTCAGTATCCCCGGTATCAATACCGTTCTTATTGCACCACCACCTTTAAATCTGCACTATTGCTGGTTACAACTGAAAAGCCGAAATCTGGTGCTACTTGTATTTACCGCAAGCTGCGATATCAAATAGTGGTCGCACTGTAACAGGTGTTACATCGATTTAACAAATAATTTATACGAATCACATTCGCCGAACTGGATAGGTTTACCCTAAATTATTTCCATGCAGGAATATATCTACACTGTCGCTTTACTTGTGATTGTCACAATGATTGTCAAGCATGGTGCTGTTCCAATGCCCACAAAACATGCTCTCGCACCAGTTCCGACGGATCGTCGGCACGGGCTTGCAGCGCGGCGATAATCTCCGGGGTACTGATCCCTGCCGCGGCCGCATTACCCAGGCCGACCGCAATATTGCGTAGCCAGCGCTGATGCCCGATGCGGCGAATCGGGCTGCCTTCCAGGCGGCTGTTGAATTGTTCCTCGCTCCAGCCGAACAGCTCCACCAGCGTCGCATTGTCCAGTCCGTTGCGGACATCGAAGTCCGCCAGGCCGGATGACTGCGCAAATTTATTCCAAGGACAAAACAGCTGGCAATCGTCGCAACCATAGACCCGGTTGGCGATCAACGGCCTTAACTCGAGCGGAATGCTGCCCTTCAGTTCGATCGTCAGGTAAGAAATGCAGCGCCGCGCATCAAGTTGATAAGGGCCGACAATCGCCTGCGTTGGACAAATGTCGATACAGGCGCTGCACTGGCCGCAATGGGAGCCGATGGCCTGATCTACCGGCAATGGCAAATCGGTCAGGATTTCTCCGAGAAAGAAAAACGAGCCGGCTTCACGATTGAGCAGCAAGGTATGCTTACCGCGCCAGCCGAGGCCGGATTTCTGCGCCAATGCCACCTCCATCACCGGCGCCGAATCGGTAAATACGCGGTAACCGAACTCGCCGATTTCCCCCTTGATGCGATCCGCCAGTTGCTGCAAGCGTGAGCGCAGCACCTTGTGATAGTCGCGGCCGCGCGCGTACAGCGACACCGTGGCGCTAGCGGCGGCGTCGGCGCCTAGCCGTGCTTTTTCACGCTGGCGCCAGTCGCCGCCGGCATCTTTGACATCGCGCGGCAAATAATCCATGCGCGCGGTGATCGCCCGGATCGTCCCCGGCACCAATTCAGCCGGCCGCGCGCGCTTCATGCCATGCGCTGCCATATAATCCATCTCGCCGTGATAGCCGAGATCAAGCCAGGCCTGGAACCCGGCCTCTTGCTGCGCCAGATCGACGTCGGTGATGCGGATATCAGCAAACCCGAGTTCCTTCCCCCACGCTTTGATGGTGGCGGCTAGCGCTGACAAATTGTGATCCGGTGCGGCCATCAGGTATGCAATTCAAAAAATATAAAGTTACGGGCAATTCTAAAAAACGCAGCAAGCGGCTCAAGGTCGGGGCGACGGGCTGGTCAGGCCGGCGAACATCGCAGGCCTGGGATTGGCGAAAGTTGGTTCAGCAGCGGATTTTAGAGATGCCCTTGGTATCGCAAAGGACTATTTTACGAGATGTCACATTTTACAACTCACCTGCACGACGAAGCCGGCACCGCCGCATTGGGCGCGGCGCTGGCGCGCTCGCTGATACCGGGGCTGTCCATCCATTTACAGGGCGATCTCGGCGCCGGCAAGACCGCACTGACGCGCGCCATGCTGCACGCGGCCGGCTACCAAGGCCACGTTAAAAGTCCGACCTACACATTGGCGGAACCATATGTGATCCAGGTCGATCAACAAACGATCGAAGCAATCCACTTCGATTTGTATCGCATGGCCAGTCCGGACGAATTCCTGGAAGCCGGTTTTCGCGAACATTTCAACAACAGCAATATCTGCATCGTCGAGTGGCCGGAAAAAGCAGAAGGCGCGTTGCCAGCACCCGACATCAACGTATTTCTCAGCGTTTCCGGCGAGGGACGTGATGTAGAATTGCACGCGTTATCTGATAAGGGTCGTCAATGCCTCGCTCGACTGAAATTTGCACCAAATCTCTGAAATCAAAAACCCGCCGCACCGTTCTCAAAGCCGGCGGCACCTTGCTCATCTCGGTACTGACGCCGCTCTCGGCGCAGGCAGCGCAAATCCTGGCAGTGCGCGTCTGGCCGGCAGAAGATTACACCCGCGTCACGCTGGAAAACGATGCCGAACTGAAGACCACCCATTTCCTGGTCCAGAATCCGGACCGGCTGGTAGTCGATATCGAAGGTGTCGAACTCAATCCGACGCTCAAGGAACTGGTCGCAAAAATCCAGTCGAACGATCCCTACATCAAACAAGTCCGGGTCGGCCAGAACCGTCCCAATGTGGTGCGCCTGGTATTCGACCTGAAAGAAGAAATCAAGCCGCAAGTATTCACGCTGGATCCGGTCGCCGGCTACAAGCATAGGCTGGTGTTCGATCTATACCCGGTCAACCCGCCCGACCTGATCGCGGCGATGATCGACAAGGGCGAATGGCCGCAAGACACGCCACCGGACGCAACGGATGCGCCGCCGGCCGTCGCAGAAGCCAAGCCTGAAACCAAGCAGCCGCCGCAACAGCAACAGCAGCAGCCGGAAACCCCGCAAACCGCGCGCACCGATCCCAAGCCGGATAAGCAAGACAAGACCCCGGCGCTGACGCGCATGATCACGATCGCGCTCGACCCCGGACATGGCGGCGAAGATCCGGGCGCCATCGGCCGCGGCGGCAATCGGGAAAAAGACGTGGTGCTGTCCATCGCCAAACGCCTCAAAGCCAGGATCGAACAACAGCCGAACATGCGCGTGATGCTGACCCGCGACGCCGATTACTTTGTGCCGCTCGGGGTCAGGGTCCAGAAAGCCCGCAAAGTGCAAGCCGACCTGTTCGTGTCGATCCATGCCGATGCCTTTGTCACGCCGACCGCGCGCGGCTCGTCAGTGTTTGCCTTATCCGAAAAAGGCGCCAGCTCAACCGCGGCGCGCTGGCTGGCCACCAAGGAAAACTCGGCCGACCTGATCGGCGGCATCAACATCAAGAGTCACGACAGGCAGCTGGCCAGCGTGTTGCTGGACCTGTCCACCACCGCCCAGATCAACGACAGCATGAAGCTCGGCAGCGCCGTCCTGAAAGAAATCAGCGGCATCAACCAATTGCATAAAGGGTCGGTCGAGCAAGCCGGGTTTGCGGTCTTGAAAGCGCCGGATATTCCCAGCATCCTGATTGAAACCGCGTTCATTTCCAATCCGGAAGAAGAAGCCAGGCTGACCGACAATGCCTACCAGGATCAAATGGCGGACGCGGTATTGAAAGGCATCAAAAAGTATTTCGCGCGCAATCCGCCGTTGGCAAGAAACAAGATGACCTGAAAACCTGTTCAAACAGATCCAACCGTCAAAACACTAAGGGCCCGATGCAAACAGATTGCGTCGGGCCCTTGCTTTATTTGCCAGTAATTTGCAGATTCCGGTTAGGCGCGCTTACCGCCAAACATCTTCTGATAAAACTTCCACAACCCGCCCAGCGCTACCGGCACCACCGCCGCGCCGACGCCCACCAGCACGATGGTATTCAAGTGATCGCGGATGACCGGAATATTGCCGAAGAAATAACCTGCCGCCACCAGCCCCACCACCCACAGCAGGGCGCCGCTGATATTGAAGAACTGGAATTTCGAAAACGTCATCTTGGACACCCCCGCGACAAACGGCGCAAACGTCCGCACGATCGGCACGAAGCGCGACAGGACGATGGTCTTGCCGCCGTGATGTTCGTAAAACGCATGGGTTTTTTGCAATGCGGCCCGATCCAGCCAGCGATAATCGTGGGTGAATACCTTCTGTCCGATCAAGCTGCCGATCCAGTAATTCAGCGTGTTGCCGGTGGTCGCGGCCACAATCAGCAAGCCCATCAAGACCCAGATATTCATTGCGCCGCTGGCGCAAAACGCGCCGCCGATAAACAGCAATGTATCGCCAGGCAAGAACGGCAACACAACCAATCCGGTTTCGCAAAAGACGATCAGGAACAACACCATGTACACCAAGGTACCGTATTCGGAGATCAAAAAGCCAAGGGATTTGTCGACGTGCAAGATGACGTCGAGGAATTGCATAAAGTCCATATTTCTCCTCAGGTAGCGCCGGAATAATACACTACCGCGGGCAGCGCAAAGCCCGGATATGAGGTTTGTTTAGCATCATGCGAAGTGCTTGATGCACTCGGTTGGGCGATGCGCTTCGGTATAATCCCGCCATGAACGCATCGCATCCCTCCCCCCGCCCGATCCAAGCCCTGCCCGATAACCTGATTTCGCAAATTGCCGCCGGCGAAGTGGTCGAGCGCCCGTCCGCCGTAGTCAAGGAATTGCTGGAAAACGCCCTTGACGCCGGCGCCACCCAAATTACCGTGCGGCTGGAACAAGGCGGCGTCAAGCGCATCGCCATTACCGATAACGGCCGCGGCATCGCCCCCGAACAATTGCCGCTGGCGCTGGCGCGGCATGCCACCTCCAAAATCGCCTCACTCAACGACCTGGAAAACGTCGCCACCCTGGGCTTCCGCGGCGAGGCGCTGGCGTCGATCGCCTCGGTGTCGCAAATGACGCTGACGGCGCGCACCGCAGACGCCGCCCATGCCTCGGAAATCGACGGCAGCACGCTGGTCGTCACACCGTCGTCGGGTGCGCAAGGCAGCACCGTCGATGTCCAGGACCTGTATTTCAATACCCCGGCCCGGCGCAAGTTCCTGAAGTCCGAGCAGACCGAATTCGGCCATTGCGCCGAAGTGGTGCGCCGCATCGCGTTGGCCAGGCCGGACGTCTCGTTCTCACTGACGCATAACGGCAAGACCGTCGATCACTGGAACATCACCGACATCGCCAAACGCAGCGCCGGCATTCTCGGCAGCGAATTTGCCAATGCCCGCCTGGGACTGGACGAAGCCGCCGGACCGCTGCGGCTGCACGGCTTTGTCGGCTTGCCGACCGCCTCCAAGGCGCGCGCCGACGCCCAGTATTTTTATGTCAACGGCCGCTTCGTGCGCGACAAATTGCTGGTGCACGCGGTGCGCGCCGCCTATCAGGACGTGCTGCACGGCGACCGCTATCCATCGTATGTACTGGGGCTGGACTTGGACCCGGCGCTGGTCGACGTCAATGTCCATCCGTCCAAAATCGAAGTGCGCTTCCGCGACAGCCGCGCCGTGCACCAATTTGTATTCCATGCAGTGAGCCGGGCGCTGGCGCAAACTTCCGCCACTTCGTTCGGGGCGACACCTGCGCCGCTGCCCTCGCCCAGCGGCGCGATGCCGTGGATTCGGGGCTCGCAAGAACATTTGCAGGCAATTTTTAACCCGGTCCAGCAGCAAACTTCGTTCGGCCCGCAATTTGCCCCGGCAGTACCGGGCGTGGCCCAAACCACCGCCAGCTATGGCGCTTTGTTTGCGGATAACGACAGCCAGCCAAGCACCGCATCCAGCCCGCAACCGGCGCTGTCGGCACCGCAGGCATTCAATCAAGCCTTGCCGGCAGACGACTTCCCGCTCGGTTTCGCGCTGGCGCAACTGCACGGCATTTACATCCTGGCGCAAAACACCAAGGGCCTGGTGCTGGTCGACATGCACGCCGCGCATGAACGCATCCTGTATGAACAGCTGAAAGGCGCGCTGGATCAAGACGCGATGCAAGTACAGCCGCTGCTGATCCCGGTCACCTTCTATGCCGATGCGATCGAGGTCGGTACCGCCGAAGAAAACCAACAAACCTTGCAAGCGCTAGGCTTCGATATCGCCGCCATGTCGCCGACCACCTTGGCGGTACGTTCGGTCCCGGCGTTGCTGAAAAATGCCGATGCGCAAACGCTGGCGCGCGACGTCTTGCGCGACGTGCGCGAGTTCGGCGGCTCACGGGTATTGGTCGAGCGCCGCAACGAACTGCTGGGCACCCTCGCCTGCCATACCGCGGTGCGCGCCAACCGCAGCCTGACCGCGCCCGAAATGAACGCCTTGCTGCGCCAGATGGAAGCCACCGAACGCGCCGACCAGTGCAATCACGGCCGCCCCACCTGGAGCCAGCTGGCGCTGTCCGACCTGGACAAACTCTTCTTGCGCGGACAATAACAATCCATGTCGTCAAATTCAAAACCGCTGGTGGTCGCCATCATGGGACCGACCGCATCCGGTAAAACCGCCGCCGCACTGGAAATCGCGCGCCAGATCCCGTCTGAAATCATCTCGGTCGATTCCGCGCTGGTCTATCGCGGCATGGATATCGGCACCGCCAAGCCCACTCAAGCCGAACGCGCCGCTGCGCCGCACCACCTGATCGACATCATCGAACCGACGCAATCCTATTCGGCGATGCAATTCCGCGATGATGCATTGCGCCTGTTCGATACAATCCACGCGCGCGGCAAGCTGGTGCTGATGGTAGGCGGCACCATGCTGTATTTCAAGGCGCTGAGGGATGGACTCGATGCCCTGCCGCAAGCGGACCCGGCGCTGCGCGCCAGGCTGGACGCAGAAGCGGCCCGCATCGGCGTGCCCGGTATGCATGCCAAGCTGGCCCTGCTCGACCCCGTCACCGCCGAGCGTCTGAAACCCAACGACAGCCAGCGGATTCAACGCGCGTTGGAAATCATCGAACTCAGCGGCCAAACCATGTCGTCGCTGCTGACCAACCAGCCAGCGCCGGAACTGCCGTTCGATATCCTGCCGATCGCGCTGGAACCGTCCGACCGCAGCGTGCTGCACGGCCGGATCGCGCAACGCTTCGATCAAATGCTGGACAGCCCCGACGGCGGTTTGATTGCCGAAGTGGAAACACTACGCGCCCGCGGCGACCTGCATCTCGGCCTGCCGTCGATGCGCTGCGTCGGCTATCGCCAGGCCTGGGAGTACCTGGACGGCCAGTACGATTACCAGCAACTGCGCGAAAAAGGCATCATCGCCACCCGGCAATTAGCCAAACGCCAACTGACCTGGCTGCGCGCAATGCCCGAGCGGATCGTGGTTGACTGCATCGGCAATAATGTTGCCAATACCGTGCTGGAGACGGTGAAAACGGCCTGCAGTCAGCGATAACCGGCGATAACGCCACGATTTTCCTCTTCAAGCGCTCAAAAATCCTCTTTTTCTTGACAGGTTTTCGCTGAAACTGCATAATTTAGGGCTTCTTTGGTGATATAGCTCAGTTGGTTAGAGCACAGCACTCATAATGCTGGGGTCGGTGGTTCAAGTCCACCTATCACCACCACGAACATGTTCCGGCAGTTCAGGGACTTACAAAAACCCGCATTACTCGTTAGAGAATGCGGGTTTTTTGTATCCGGGATCTTGATTGTTCGCACGACACCCTCCATTTACGTACCAGCGTTAGCGCCAAGGGCAATCGCCTGGAAGTAAGCCCATCAAAGGGAATACCGCGCATAATATCCAGCCAATTAATTCACCGACCATCCCCTGGAGCAACAATCATGAGTCCACAAGAAACCCAAGTTTTACAAGATTTACTGAATCAATTGGTGCAAGTCAGAGGCATTGCCAAAGATCCGCAAGCCGATGCCCTGATCGCCAGTGCGGTAGCGCAACAACCGGACGCAGCGTATTTGCTGGTGCAACGCGCATTGCTGGTGGATCAAGCACTGACCGCAGCGAAAGCGCAAATTGCGGCGCTACAGAGTCAAGTGCAGGCCGCACAAGCAGCTCCCGCCCGCGGGTTTCTGGATGGCGCCAATGCCTGGGGCAATAGCGCGGCAGCCGCACCACCGCGACCAATAGCGCCAGCCCCGATGGCGCCAAGTTATCCGGCTCCTCCGATGCAAGCACAAGCACCAATGATGCAAAGCCCGGCGCAACCCGCTGCGCCCGGTTTCTTCGGCGGCGGCGTCGGCAGCATGCTGGGTACGGTTGCAGCTACCGCTGCAGGTGTCGCAGGTGGCGCCTTCCTGTTCCAGGGAATTGAAAACCTGATGGGGCATCACAACAACAGCGCGTCAGGATTCATGAACCAGCCCGGCATGGCGCCATCGGCAACCCCGGTGGAAAATACCACCACCATCAACAATTACTATGCAGCCGATGCGGCGACGGATAAAGATCAAACTGTTGACGATACTGCGAGCAATGGTGCTTCGGATGATTACAGTTTGGATGATGACTCGTCGTTGGCCTGAGGGGAGTCATGGCGTTAGCAGACGAAACGCACAATCTTTTTTGAAGCTGAACACGAAGAATTAGAAATCACGATTGGAGAGGACAAATGATTTTCCAGTTTGCTCCTTGTTCCAAAAACCAGGAAAATTAAAAAAGGGCCTGTATCGCTACAGGCCCTTTTTCTTTGGTGACACTGATCCGGTATCAACCAACTCTTCTTCAGCAGCGACGAACAAATGACCTGTCGTCGCGATCCTGCTCCACTTTTACCGCCCCGCCCAGCAATCCACGATGGTGCTTGTGTATGTGCCAGTTTTGAGACTCCGCGCACCTGTGTTGTCCAGTGTGAATGTTCCGCACTTGTCGTTTGTCCTCGGCTTAGCCACAATCAAAAATGTCGTAGCTGTTCCAGCCGCATCGATAGTCAGGTCGTATTTTGGCGACGTCCCGTTCGGCGGCGACTGCGACAAACCGCTCGGTAAAGTCTGCACCACAGCTGGAGACTTGCTCGTGTCCAGATAAGAGTTATTGACCGTGTATTGTTGCTGCAACCAATTACTTGCTTGCAGCATTGTCGCCATCGCCTGGGCTCGGTCTCCGCGCTGCACGTATTGCCGATAACTCGGGGTAGCAACCGCCGCCAGAATGGCGATCACCACGACCACGATCATCAACTCAATTAGTGTAAAGCCGCTCTGCACGTGCTTATTTCCACATTTCATCCACATCACCCTGATTCAAATTATCAATTGCGATTTTCAATTCGGCTTCAGCGACAGCTGGCGCCAATGCCGTACTGCTGTACCAGCCAACGTGAATTTCTGACACCTTTCCACCCCGTCCGCGTCTACATAGGCCAGACACGCAGGTTTGTTAGAGCCCGGCGGCGTGATCGGTGTAGCAGTGCCGGCAGTGCCGGCTATCGGCACCGAACTTGCGTCAACAGACTTGCCTGCAACGATGAAATGAAACTTCGATGTATAGGCTCCTGTCAGGAAATCGGCCGCCACGAACTGGGAGTCAATACCGCCAGCACAAGAATCGGAGGTTTTAGGGGCGAGAGTCGACCCCAGTAGAACAACGTCCTTCAAAATCTGGAGATCACCAGTGATCCGCTCGCCGCTGTTGGTCAAATCAAAATACCAGCCGCGCTGCGAAGCCCAGTTAATCGGGTTTGCGGATAATTTCCGTCCATCCGTCGTACTCGTGAAGGTTTGCTGCTGTAACTGGTTACGGCCGGTTACAGCGGTCGTTTTGGTAGGGTCGTCCCATATGCCATAGACACTCTGGGTATCGATGTTGGCCTTGTCGCCCGTTTCGATGTACTTGCCGGTACCTGCCATCACGATATAACCACCGCGCGGATGCGGCGCTACCTGCGGCTTTTGCACGATCGGCTGGATGACGCTCGGGTTATCCGCATTCTTGGCGACAAACAGCGAGCGACTGCTCCATTTGCTTGAGTCGGTGGCGTTGCTCAAATCGAATTTCCACAGATTGCCCTGCAAATCGCCGGCATACGCGGCAATCACTTGACGTTGGTCGTTGAATATTAAGGCCGGCGCCGACAAGCCGTTGGACAAAGTAGCACTGCCGACACCAGTGTCCACTTTTTGAATCAGGGCGCCGGTGCTGACATCCACTAGGTACAGCACAGCATGCTGATTCGCGCTGTTATAACCGTTGCCGAAAATGGCCGCCCATTTGCCGTTGGCCAGCTGTACCACGGCCGGTGCGCCCAGCACATTGCCTAAATCGTTATCGCCGCTGGCGCTGTTTTCCCACAAGACGCTGCTGGCACCCAGCGAGGCCGGCGTAGTGACGTCCACAGCAAATACGCTTTGCGCGCCGGCACCGGTGGTGCCCAGCAAAATATTCTTCCATTTCGCTCCGATGTAGGCATCGCCTTCGGCCATCGGTCCATCAACAGAATAATGGTGAGCATAGACAGGATCGCTCAACGATTTCAGGTTGGAATAGACGCTATTCGGTATGAAGGCGAATTTTTCAACGCCGGTCGATGCGTCGAACGCATGCATCATGCCGTCATTGGCACCGACGTAGACCATCCCGCTGCGCGCCGCCTTAGCCGTGAGAAAGGCGGCATAAGTATCGGAGCCGTCCGTAGCCTTGAACAGGCCCATATAGCCCGCGTCGCTGATTTGCACAAACAATGGGGAGGAATTGACGATATCCCCTAGCTTGTATTTACGGTAGCGATAGACCCCGCCACTGCCATCACCTGCTTGTTCTTTGGCTGAACTGCCTCTCAGGTAGTCGAGCACATCCGACGATCCCAATGCAGCTTGCTGGCTGCCGCTACCGCTGGTCAAATTAGCCCAGCTGAAAGCGACTGCCGCCGACGTCGATGGATTCCAGGTCACAATATTGCGATCCGCAGGGGCCGGCAATAATGTTGCGGCATCCCATTTTTCGCTGCCGAAAGTGCCGTCTGCGTTAATGGTTTTAGCCCTCAAATGCCCGTCCCAGCTGCCGGAGTCAAAACCCGGAATATAGGCGTAGACACTGCCGGTCGAGTATCCGCCCGGGTAAGCAATACTGGAAGCGGCACCCGGCTGAACGCCGATCTCCTTCAGAATGACATTGATACCGGCCTGTAGCGCCTGAGGATTTCTGGCGCTGAAATAATTGCCATGACCATTGACTGCGGTGTGCCACAAGTCGTCAATCGCTGTTGGGTCGTCAGCCACCGGCGTCGGCCAGTCTGCTTTTCCATTTTTAATATCGGCATAATCGCCGGTGGTCGCCGTTTTGTAGTCGGCTTGATAGGCCAGCGTTCCGTTTGCGCCGAGACCAATGGTATGCGTGGTCATGTGCTGCCAGGTTGCCGGATCGGTCGGGGGCGCTTTGATTTTTCCTGCCGTTCCGGTAATTCCCTTTGCTGTCCTGATGCCCACGTCGGTAACCCAGTATTTCATCGAGGTATCCGCAAGTGTATTGGAGTTGGCGCTTGCGCCTTCATAGAAGGGTGCGGGCCAGTTGCTCCCGGCCGTCAACGCCGTTCCGGAAACCGGATCAGAATTGACCGCCGCAGGTAAGGTAGGCACCGTGCCATCCTGATCGCCGATCGAGGTCGGTTGTGTCATGTTCCAGAAACCATCGGTCGACAGGATCGTGTGATTCGCCTGGCATGACAACTGGATCGGGTCATCAACAGTCGCGGCTTTGAACATACCTTTGCCCTGATAGTAGCGACCTACATTATCCAGAGCGGCAATCAGCGGCGTACCACCGCCAGGTTTGATCGAATATAGCTGGTCGTACCACTTCTTTTTCTGGTTAGCATCGAAGGTCGCTATAGGAATAAAGTTGGCGGCGCTGGTGTTGGTATTCCCATTGTTGTCATTAATCGTAGCAAATCCAACGCGAAAGCGATCATTAACCCCGGAAAACGCCAGCCCCAGTGAAGTTTTTGTCAGCAGAATCCGTGTTCGGTAATAAGAGAACCAGTTGGCAAAGTTTTGAATTTCTTCGGCATAAGTGCAGCTGGTCTTCGTTGTGTCGGCAACGCAATCGGTCCGGGTTGCGGCACGAGGATACTTTGTTGTGACGGGAAGAATGTCTACCCGCTTGTAATTGGTATCAATATCTTCATTTATGTTGCCGGTTGGCGTACCGCTTCCAATCCAGTTGTAATAAAACGCATATTGCGCCACCGGATTTTGATATTTTTTGCCATTCGACTGCGCAAGGCAATTGTTATATGCGGCAAAATTCGACGGATTATAGAGCGGAAGATCTGCCGGCGATCTGGCATAACAGGTAGTGCTAAGGTCCGTTTGCAATGTACTCGTACTCCGGTACGGGTCGATCAGGGTCGCACCTGTACTGGCAGCCCCCATCGAGGCCCCGGTCGAAGTCACTGCCGGGGTATAGCTGGTGGCCGGATTGTAGTAAATCTGGTTATAGGCGCTGGAATAATAAGCACGCTGCGTTTTTTGTCCATTGAACTCCGATGTCGCATCGGTCCCTGTCACCGTACCCCACACCATGCTGCCGGAATTGTCCAGCATATACATAAGGTTAGGCGGCGGCGGCACCGGCAGGAACAATGGCGTTTGCGCGATCTCGGCGAGCGCGACGCCCGACACCGCAGCCATCCCCAGGCAAGCGCCATGCGCCAGCAATTTGACCAGCCGGCCAGGTATCTTGTGCTGCGGCAGTATCGTTCTCAACATAGCAATATCTCCCAGTACTTTCAAAATTTCAAATAACTTTGCAGCAATGCCACTGCGTCCGTTGTCGCGCCGACGCCGCGAGCGGTGATTCGATAGACCTTGGTAGTGAAATCCCGCTTGGCCTGGGTCGGAGCCAGTTTCAGCGTAGTGCCCACGTCTTCAACCATGCATTGCGGCTCTGACGCCAGACCATCATTAAACGTCTTGCTGTTGATGGTCCAACTGCCGCTCGGTATCGTGACCGCAATCGCTTTGGATCCGGTCCAGTTGTCCGCCACTTCCCACAAATTGGGGTCGGTCGGCGCGGCTGGGTTTTTGACCGTCGGCTTTGCGCCACCGGCAGGTACCGTGCCCTGTATCGCGTTTTCGCAGTAACGCAGCGCCCGTTCGGCTGCCTGAAAAGCCAGTTGCTGGTTACGCGAGTTGCCGGCCATTTTTTCGTCCAGCGTGACGTTGCGAATCGCAACTGCGCCAATCAGCATCATGACGACCAGGAAGATCAACACGATCGGCAACGCGATCCCGGAATGCGAGTGTTTTGTCTTTACCATAATGGGTTTGATAAGTTGATCGAGGATGGTCAGCTGACCAAACTAGGCGTGGCGTTGTTACGTAAAGTAAATTCGCGCGTCATGGTGGTGTGCAGCTTGAAATCCGTTGCGGTGGTGGGTGTTGTGTCACCGCACTTCAAATAGGACTGCTTCGCGGTCGTCACATTATTTGTGCTGTGAATTTCCAGGCAAACCGTGACGGTGACTACCTGATCCCAGCCTTGCCTGTTGTTGTCGTTGGCTGTCAGAGCGACTACGTCGCTCGCCTTCGTTTTGGATTGCGACGCCGTATAGTTGCCCGTGGTATCGACGCCGTAGGTCAATGTCATTGCGTCGACGTTACTTAATATCGCCTGTGGATCGGCACCGGCATTCCCTTTGCAGTACAGGGTTCCGGAATCCAGATAAAAGCTATTGGTAACGGTGCCGCCGGCATTGGTCCCGCTGCAATCGGCGCCAGCCCCACTGATAGGGCTGTCGGCGTTGTTATATGGCTCAGCCGTGTAGCTGACGGCGAATGCGGGTCCGGTGGATGTCGTGCCGCCGCAAGTTGGCTTGCGGGCGGTGATCGGCGTCACAAAGCCGTCATCGCAGCCGGTAATTCCAGTCAATCCGGGCTCTGATGTCGGTGGAAAATCCGTGGAGATGCTGGTGACGATGTTGCCGTACCCGGCCTGCATCAAGCTGCGCCCTATGACGGACAGTGCAAAACGTCCGTCTTCCTGGATGCGTGCATTGTCATCATTCAGGCGATAGCTCGATTTGCTGTTGAAATAAAGGCTGCTGACGAACAACACCAGAATCATGCCGATCGTTACCGACACCATTAATTCGATCAGGGTGAAACCCTGCGTGCCGCGGCGACGGCTGGAAGCTGAAGATGTAATCATTTTTTTCATGGCATCACCACTGTCAAAAAGCAGCGCATTGCGTTTTTATCCGCCGTGGTGGCACTGGCATCGAAAACTGAAGTATCGCAAGGCTCTGTCGCGTTATTGACGCTCGCCTTACCCGGCTCGTTGTAATAGACCGTGACGACAAACCCATTGGTCGTGTCACCGGATATCGTGCCCCAGCCGCCAGCCATCGCCTGATTCAAACCAACGCGCCAGTTATAGATATCAAGCTTGGCATTTTCTTGCGGAGTACAAGCGCCGGCGGTGGTACAAGTAGGGGCGGTCGGACTGGCGCTGCTGTACTTATCGGTGGTGGTGTAATAGCCAGCTTTAGCATTGGCGGAATTGGCGCGAATCCGGTCCGCGATGTCCGCGCTGTACTGGCCGGCCAGGGACCGGAAGTTCGCCACTTTTTGATAGCGCAGCGACGACACTTGCAGACCTGCCAGACCAAGCAAGGCAAATGCCGAGATCGTCAGCGCAATCAACACCTCGATCATGCCGACGCCGCGCTGCCGGTGCTGCCCGGCTCGCCCGCGCCGTAATTTATTCTTAGCCAAAGTCATGTTTTTCGTCCCCTCCATTAACAAGCGTTCTGAGCAACGCTGGTACGTCCGCTTGGCGTAAAGCTGACGCATCGCGCAAGCTTGTCGTTAAAAGTAAATTCGAAATTTGGAGGCGAATTGGTTGGCGCGCCGGCGCTGTTATAAGTGATGGACTGAGGGGTAGTGGCAGTCGACGTCGGCGTCACTTTGGTGCCGCTGGTCAAAGCGCCCTGGCGCGCCAGGAAGGTGGAAGTATTGCTCGCAGTAGTCCCGACGAATACCAGCCAGCCGCTGCTCCAGTCGTTGCCGGTGCCGCCGCCACAGACATTGGTTCCTGTTTCTGCACCTGCACTACGGCAGATTGTGACCGCAGCACCGCGCTTGATCGCTTCGGAACGCGCCAGCATGGTCGCCCTGACAAACTCGTTAACGTTACCAGACAGGCGATTCTGGGTGACGAAGCTCGCCATGGACGGCATGGCCACCGCCAGCAAGATCGCCATCACCACGATGGTGACCATCAATTCAATCAAGGTGAAACCTTTGCTAATAGAAGGTATGACGTGTTTATTTTTAATCTCAAAAGATAAGTAAATCCCGGCACTTCTTTGCACGCTACGCTCTCCCTTAAATCCTAAAAACAACGCCACTACGAACTGAGCACGAATTATAGATTTTATATTTCTGCAAAGAAATCAATTAACCTTCCGCCCGTCGCCACTCAAATGCCGCTCATCAACTTTGATTTTCAAATTGATAACTATCGCACTATTTGCTTGTCATTTTGCTTCCAGATCAGAGCCGGGAACGGGCGATAAAATGGGATTTGAAGTCGGCACTGAAGAAGTGTCGCGGCGGCGGATGAAGGTCTGTTACGGCTCGATGCGGCAGCAGCCGAATGCTATAATCCGCGCTTCTCGAAACGAACCGGCGAGCGGCTTATTTGTTGGCTGTTGAGCGATATTGGCTCTACACTCGCCAGTCTCGATACGGTATTTTTCTCATGCCATGGATTTACAACCTGGCTCATCACAAAGGAAGTTTGCTATGCGTGCAACACTGTGGCCTCTGCGTTTGCTGATTGTTCTTTTGCTGGCGACGCTGGCATTTTCCGCGCAGGCAGCTGGGCGCACTTTCCCCGCCGCGACCGAGCGCGGCAGGCTGGTCATCACGGATTATCCGAACGTCACGATTAGCGGCAAGGCGCTGCGGCTGTCGCCCGGTTCCCGTATCTGGGGTCCGAATAACCTGACGCAGATCCCGAATGCATTGGGCAGCGATAGCTATCTGGTCAATTACACGTTGAATATCCAGGGCGATGTCGACCGGGTCTGGATCCTGACGCCGGACGAAGCGGCGCAAAAAGTCGCGGATCAACGCAGCAACCTGAAATTGTAGTCATGGAAAAAACGATGCAAAAGAAAGTATTCATCAAAACCTTCGGTTGTCAGATGAATGAGTACGACTCGGACAAGATGGCCGATGTGTTGAATGCGTCCAACGGGATGATCAAGACCGACAGCCCGGAAGATGCCGATGTGATTCTGCTCAATACCTGTTCGGTGCGCGAAAAGGCGCAGGAAAAAGTTTTCTCTGACCTCGGCCGCCTGCGCGAACTGAAGCGCGACAAGCCCGATCTGCTGATCGGCGTCGGCGGTTGCGTGGCATCGCAGGAAGGCGCGGCGATCGTCAAGCGCGCGCCTTACGTGGATATGGTGTTCGGCCCGCAAACCCTGCACCGGCTGCCGGAGATGATCATGCAACGGCGCGCGACCGGCCATTCGCAAGTCGACATCAGCTTCCCTGAAATCGAAAAATTCGACCATCTGCCGCCGGCCAAGGTCGATGGCGCGACGGCGTTCGTTTCGATCATGGAAGGCTGCAGCAAATATTGCAGCTATTGCGTGGTGCCCTACACCCGCGGCGAAGAAGTCTCGCGCCGCTTCGACGATGTGCTGACCGAGGTGGCTGGACTGGCCGAGCAAGGCGTCAAGGAAATCACGCTGCTGGGCCAGAACGTCAATGCTTTCCGCGGCGTCATGGCGGATGGCGAGATCGCCGACTTTGCGCTGCTGATCGAATACATCGCCGAGATCCCCGGCATCGAGCGCATCCGTTTTGTCACCAGCCATCCGAAGGAATTCACCCAGCGCCTGATCGACACCTACGCCAAGGTGCCTAAGCTGGTGGACCATTTGTATCTGCCGGCGCAGCATGGCTCGGACCGCATCCTGGCGGCGATGAAGCGCGGCTATACCGTGCTGGAGTACAAATCGGTGATCCGGCGCTTGCGTCAGGTGCGCCCCAACATTGCGATTTCGAGCGACTTCATCGTCGGCTTTCCGGGCGAGACGGATGCCGATTTCGACGCGCTGATGAAGCTGATCACCGACATCGGTTACGACAACAGTTTCAGCTTCGTCTTCAGTCCGCGTCCGGGCACCCCTGCCGCCAACCTGGAAGACGATACGCCGGCTGAAGTCAAGCTGAAGCGGCTGCAGCATCTGCAAGCCGTGGTGCAGGACAACGCCAACAAAATCAGCGCCGCGATGGTCGGCACGGTACAGCGGATCCTGGTCGAAGGACCGTCCAAGAAAGATCCGGCCGAAATGCAGGGACGCAGCGAGAACAACCGCGTCGTCAATTTCGATGGCGGCCCGAACGGCGCACGCTTGATCGGCCAGCTGATCGACGTCAAAATTTTGCAAACGTATACGTATTCGCTGCGCGGCGAAATTGTAGTGGCAGACTGAGCGCACCCGCATAAAACCAACATCAGACATCTATATAAATAGTTTGAAGACCAAAACTCCTACCCAGCCGCAGTACTTCATTCCGCAGCCGCTCGACAATACGCGGCTGGCGCATTTGTGCGGGCCGCTGGATGAAAATCTGCGGCAAATTTCCGCCGCGCTGGATGTCACCTTGTTCCGGCGCGGAGATAAATTCATCGCGGCCGGCAGCAATGCGGCGCGCGCGGTGGAAATCCTCGACCAGTTTTACGCCGTCGCCCATAAGGTGATTTCGGTTGATGAAATCCAGCTGGCGCTGGTCGAACAACGGGCGATGCTGGGAGTCGGGAAAAAACCAAAAACAGCCAAGACCAACGGCAATGCCGGCGAGCCCGCAGTCGAGGCGCGTGCCGATGCCGAGGGAGTCGATCTCGAAAGCCCGGTACTCAAAACCCGCCGCAGCGATCTGCGCGGCCGGACGCCGCACCAAAGCCAGTACATCCGCGCGATCCTGGAACACGATGTCACGCTCGGCATCGGCCCGGCCGGTACCGGCAAAACCTATCTGGCGGTGGCTTGCGCAGTCGATGCGCTGGAACGCGATGCGGTCAAGCGCATCGTGCTGACCCGGCCCGCGGTCGAAGCCGGCGAACGGCTTGGCTTCCTGCCCGGCGACCTGGCGCAAAAAGTCGATCCGTATCTGCGGCCGCTGTATGACGCGCTGTACGATTTGCTGGGTTTCGACCGCACCCAGAAAATGTTTGAAAAGCAGGCGATTGAAATCGCGCCGCTGGCTTATATGCGCGGCCGCACGCTGAACCATGCGTTCGTGATCCTGGACGAGGCGCAGAACACGACGCCGGAACAGATGAAAATGTTTTTGACCCGGATCGGTTTTGGCAGCAAGGCCGTGGTCACCGGTGACGTTACCCAGATCGACCTGCAACGCGGCCAGAAAAGCGGTTTGATCGACGCCGTCAACACCTTGAAAGACGTGCGCGGCATCGCCTTCACGCGCTTCAACAGCACCGATGTGGTGCGTCATCCGCTGGTGGCGCGTATCGTTGATGCGTACGAAGCCGCCGCCCAGGCAACGCCGGTTGCCGCCACCCATGGCGTAATGGAGCCTGCCACCACGCCGGTCACAGTCAGCACCGGCATTACTCAAAGAGCCCGCAGCCGCCATGCCGCAAAAAAATAAACTCTCGTTGTCGGTCCAATATCCCGACCCGCGCCTGAAGGAAATCGTGACCCGTCCGCAAGTGCGGCGTTGGGTGCAGGCGGCCTTGCTGGCGCCGGCGGAATTGACGATACGTTTCGTCGATGCGGAAGAAGGCAGAATCCTGAACCGCGACTATCGCGGCAAGGATTACGCCACCAACGTGCTGACCTTCGCCTACACCGAAGATGAGGACAGCGAGACGACCCAAGCCGACATCATCCTGTGCACCGATGTACTGCAGCGAGAAGCGAATGAACAGGCTAAAACAGTCGCCGAGCACGCCGCCCATCTGGTGGTGCACGGAGTCTTGCACGCACAAGGTTATGACCACGAGGACGACGACGAGGCGGCGGAGATGGAAGGCCTGGAAATTGAAATCCTGACCGCATTGGGCTGGCCCAACCCCTACGCCCCGCACTAGTCTTTGATGCATCGTGACGCCGCACTTGCCGGCGTCACTTCACTCCTGTCGAATTGGCAATCGCTCCAGTGGCATTGCACGTCGCACAACACCCCCCCGCCTTCCTGATCAATTGATCAATTTTCGCAAAAGCAATACTGATAAAAATAACAGCGCCAAGGAATAATCACGTTTCCGGCCTTATATTTTTAACCAATAAGATTATTATGATTCCGTGTAATGAATTGCCTTAGTCCGCGACTAAGCCACATGAAAACAATTCATCCCTATCCTTTGGAGCCAATCTTGAACAGAGTCCTGCTGCTCATCTTGCTCACTGATTCCCTCTCGCAGGCGGCCTACAAATGAACTCCTCCACGTTGAACAAGCCCACCATTCACCCGGTCTGGCTGCGGGTCACGCACTGGCTCAACGCCGTCGCCGTGATCGTGATGATCTTGAGCGGCTGGCGCATTTATAACGCCTCGCCGATTTTTCCATTCAAAATTCCCAGCGACTGGACCCTGGGCGGCTGGCTGGGCGGCGCGTTGCAATGGCATTTCGCCGCGATGTGGCTGCTGTTCTTCAACGGCTTGGTCTACCTGCTGTTCAACATTGCTTCCGGCCGCCTGTGGAAGAAATTCTTCCCGCTGCGTCCCAGCGAGGTGGTGCACGACATGATTGCAGCGCTGACCGGCAAGCTCAAGCACGATGCGCTTGAAAAATACAACGCGGTGCAAAAGCTGGCCTATGTCGCGGTCATCCTGGATTTGATCCTGCTGGTGCTATCGGGCCTGGCGATCTGGAAATCGGTGCAGTTTCCGATTTTGCGCGAACTGATGGGCGGTTATGACACCGCCAGAATCGTGCATTTCTGCGCGATGAGCTTCCTGGTTTTATTTATTGCGGTGCATATCGTCATGGTGGCACTGGTTCCCCGCACGCTGTTAGCCATGCTGCGCGGACGTTAAGGAGATTCGGTCATGTTCAAGAAACATCATCCATTGACATCGCAACTCGACACCGAGTCGATCTTGAAAGATGCCCGGCGCGAACTGGCAATGCCGTCGCGCCGCCTGTTCGGCAAGCGCGCACTCACTCTTGGCGGACTGGCGCTGCTCACCGGCTGCAATATCACCGATGAGCCCTCGGTCAATCGCATGCTGGAAAAGATTTCGCGGATGAACGACGGCGTGCAGGGCTGGCTGTTCGATCCCAACCGGCTGGCGCCGACTTATACCGAAGCCGAGATCACCCGGCCGTTTCCGTTCAACGCGTTCTATGGCATCGAAGAAGTGCCCGAAATCGATGCCGCCGACTATCAGCTGGAAATCAGCGGCCTGGTGACCGACAAGCACGCCTGGACCCTGGACGAATTGCACCGCATGCCGCAGAACGAGCAGATTACGCGCCACATCTGCGTCGAAGGATGGAGCGCCATCGGACGTTGGGGCGGCGTGCCGTTTGCTTATTTCCTGAAGCGGATCGGGGCCGACCTGAGCGCCAAATATATCGATTTCCAATGTGGCGACGATTACCGCACCAGCATCGACATGGCGACCGCCTTGCATCCGCAAACTCAGCTGACCTTGACCTATGACGGCCAGATTTTGCCTCCGAAATACGGCTTCCCGATGAAATTGCGGATGCCGACCAAGCTCGGCTATAAAAATCCCAAACACATCGTTTCTATCGAAGTTACGAATAAATACCCCGGCGGTTACTGGGAAGACCAGGGGTATAACTGGTTCGGCGGTGCTTGAAGGCTGGCTCTCAAACCAGCCGGACGGTATTCGCTGAGTTCTATGGCACTTCCGCCATTTTTTTACTTGGAGATTAAAAATGAAGAAAAGCTTTTCAACCCTGTTAGTTGCATGTCTGATGTTGGCCGGTACTAGCGTATATGCGCAAGATGCCATGAAAAAAGACGATATGGCGAAAGACGCGATGTCAAAAGATGCGATGAAAAAAGACGACATGTCAAAAGACTCATCCGCCATGGGACACGATGAAAAGCCAAAGTCGAAAACCCACAAAATGCATAAAAAAGGAGGCCACGTGGGCAAAGATGCAATGGGAAAAAGCGACATGGACAAGGACGGCATGGCAAAAGACGAAATGAAGAAATAATTGTCGCCTTGGTAAAATTGCGGGTAATGCTGTCAGGCATTACTCGCTTTTTGCGCCAATATGACGCCGCTGAAACATGCGTTTCGCCGTCCTGTCACATATTTGTTGTATCCTATTGCGATCCAAACAACGTCGAACCCACGGCTAACGCCCCATATGCAAGAGCACCCTAGTAGCGTCAAATCACTTGACGCTAAACCCCACCGGTCATTATTTGAACGCCTGACCGCACTGATTTCCCCCGAACCTGAAAATCGCGCCGAGCTGCTCGACGTGCTGCAAGATGCGCATGAGCGCAATCTGATCGATGCCGATGCGCTGTCGATGATCGAAGGCGTATTCCAGGTATCCGACTTGTCCGCGCGCGACATCATGATCCCGCGCTCGCAAATGGACATGATCGACATCACCAAACCGATCGAAGACTGGATGCCGGAAGTATTGTCGACCGCGCACTCGCGCTTTCCTGCCGTCGACGGCGAGCGCGACAAGGTGATCGGCATCCTGCTGGCCAAAGATCTGCTGCGCTACTACGCGGAAGACGCGTTCGACGTGCGCGACATGTTGCGGCCGGCAGTCTTTATCCCGGAATCGAAACGTCTCAACGTCTTGCTGCGCGACTTCCGCGCCAATCGCAATCATATGGCGATCGTGGTCGATGAATACGGCGGCGTAGCCGGCCTGATCACGATTGAAGATGTATTGGAGCAGATCGTCGGCGACATCGAGGACGAATACGACTTCGATGAAGAAGAAGACAATATCCTGGCAATCCGCGACGGCAACACCGGCCCGCGCTGGCGGGTCAAGGCACTGACCGAAATCGAACAATTCAACGAAACGCTGGCTACCAGCTTCTCCGATGAGGACGTCGATACCATCGGCGGCCTGGTCGCCAACCATCTGGGCCGGGTGCCGCGCAAGGGCGATGCATTCACAATCGACCAGGTGCGCTTTGAGGTGCTGCGCGCCGATGCCCGTCAGGTGCATGTGCTGCTGGTAGAGAAACTCAAGGATTTGCCGCCGGAAGAATCCTGAAGCAGCTTGCCTCTAAAAAGCTCTAAGAGCCTGTTCAAAATCTGTAGCGAGCGCCCGTCAGCGGGGTGAAGAGCAGCGCAGGAACCGGAATTTACTTCAGTAAATGAGGATTCCGAGCAGCGCATGAACCCCGATCACGGGCGCGCAGTAAGATTTTGAACAGGCTCTAAGACGTAGGTCGGAAAAGCGTAGCGCCTTCCGACCTACCGCACCTAAAAACAACATCGCTGCCGCCATGAGTTTTCGCTTTACATCGCTTCCCAAATTCCCCCTACTGCTAACGCTGGCCACCCTCACCGGCGGCGCCAACGCATTCGCCTTCGCGCCATTTGGTCTGTGGCCAATTCAACTGCTGACGTTGGCGCTGCTGATCTGGTGCTTGGCCCGCGTTGCAAGCGTCAAACAGGGCGCGCTGCTGGGCTGGGCTTACGCCGTCGGCTGGGCCTTGGGTGGCGTTAGCTGGATCTATATCAGCCTGCACGACTACGGCGGCATGCCGGCCTGGATTGCGGCACTGGCGGTCGCCTTGATGGCAGTTGCCGTGGCGCTGTACGCCAGCCTGGCTGCGGGACTGACAGTCTGGCTGCGGCAGCGCTGGGCGGCGTCGCCGCTGCTGCTGGCGTTAGTCATTTTCCCGGCCATATGGTGCTTGAGCGAATGGCTGCGCGGCTGGCTGTTTACCGGTTTTCCATGGCTGATTTCGGGTTACGCCCACAGCGCCAGTCCGCTGGCCGGCTTTGCGCCGCTGCTCGGGGTGTACGGGGTCGGCGCCCTGTCGGCCCTGATCGCCGGTTGCCTGGCCTTGCTGCCACGCTACAAGCTGCCGACCGCCGCCGCGCTGCTGGTGCTGCTGGCCGGACTTGGTTTGCACGGGATAGACTGGACCGCACCCAGCGGCCGGCCGATTTCAGTACGGCTGCTGCAAGGTAATGTGCCGCAGGAAATCAAGTTCGACCTCACCCATATCAACGACTCGCTGCGGCTTTACTACGACATGATCACGGCCGCGCCGGCGGATCTGATTGCGACGCCGGAAAGCGCAGTGCCGGTATTCCAGACCCAGTTGCCGCGGGACTATCTGCCGGCGCTGTCGAATTTTGCGCAGCAAAGCGGCAGCCATATCGGGCTTGGCATCCCGCTCGCCGACGGCCGCGACCGCTACACCAACAGCATGATCGGGCTGGCGCCGCACGCGGCAAACGACAGTCCCCAGCCGCCCTATCGTTACGATAAACAGCATCTGTTGCCGTTTGGCGAATTCATCCCGTTTGGCTTTCGCTGGTTTGTCGACCTGATGAACATCCCGCTCGGCGATTTCAATCGCGGTCCGAAGCTGCAGTCACCGTTCGCGGTGAAGGATCAATGGGTGCTGCCGAATATCTGTTACGAGGATTTGTTCGGTGAAGAAATTGCCGCGCAACTGGCGGCCGCACAAGCAACCGGCAAACCGGTACCGACCTTGTTGCTGAATATGTCCAATCTCGGCTGGTTCGGCAACACGATCGCATTGCCGCAACACTTGCAGGTTTCGCAAATGCGAGCCCTGGAAACCGGCCGCCCGATGCTGCGCGCGACCAATACCGGCGCCACCGCAGTCATCGATCCGCACGGCCGGGTGCTCGAACAATTGCCGCCGTTGACGCAAGCCACGCTGGCGATCTCGGTCCAAGGCTATAGCGGGACGACACCGTATATCGTGCTGGGCAACCGTTTAACGCTGGGGCTGGCGCTGCTGATGCTGGCCGGAGCCTGGCTGTGGAGCCGCAAACGCCGCGCGGATATGGCTGATCGTTAATTGCCGGCAACCTGCCTGAAGCAGGCCGAAGCGCACCTAAGCCCATCAAAACCCGCTAAAATCGCTGGTTTTAGCGAAACCACATTCCGCTTCTTCAGCAGGCATTTTGCCATAGGGAAAAGCGACAAAAAGATGCTTACATTTCAACAGATTATTCTCAAGCTGCAAAATTATTGGGATGCGCAAGGCTGCGCCCTGCTGCAACCTTATGACATGGAGGTCGGCGCCGGCACATCGCATACCGCCACCTTCCTGCGGGCGATCGGGCCCGAGCCCTGGCGCGCTGCGTATGTGCAGCCGTCGCGCCGCCCCAAGGATGGCCGCTACGGCGAGAATCCGAACCGGATGCAGCATTACTACCAATACCAGGTGGTGCTCAAACCGGCGCCGGAAAACATTCTCGACCTCTACCTCGGTTCGCTTGAAGCGCTCGGCCTGGATCTGAAACGCAACGACGTCCGCTTTGTCGAAGACGACTGGGAAAATCCGACGCTGGGGGCCTGGGGTCTCGGTTGGGAAGTCTGGCTGAACGGCATGGAAGTGACGCAGTTCACCTATTTCCAGCAAGTCGGCGGCCTCGATTGCAAGCCGGTGCTGGGCGAGATCACCTACGGTATCGAGCGGCTCGCGATGTATTTGCAAGGCGTTGAAAACGTCTACGATCTGGTATGGACCGAAACGGTCGAGAACGGCGTGACCAAGCGCCTCAGTTACGGCGATGTGTTCCACCAGAATGAAGTCGAGCAATCGACCTACAACTTTGAATACGCGGACACCGAATTTTTGTTCCCGCTGTTCAGCAACTATGAAACCCAAGCCAAGCGTTTGCTGGAAGTGCCGCTCGCGCTGCCGGCCTATGAAATGGTCCTGAAAGCGGCCCACACCTTCAATCTGCTGGATGCGCGCGGCGCGATCTCGGTCACTGAACGAGCCGCCTATATGGGCCGGATCCGCAATCTGTCGCGCGCAGTGGCGCAGGCGTATTACGATTCGCGCGCCAAGCTCGGCTTCCCGCTGTGGGAGATCAACGAGCAAAATGCCGATCTATTGTTAAAAGAATTTGGAGATGAATACATGGGGGCAGTCGCTCGCCGCGCAGGGGAGGAATTGGCATGAGCAATACCCTGTTAATCGAAATCTTCACCGAAGAACTGCCGCCGAAGGCGCTGGCAAAACTGGGCGAGGCCTTTGCCAATGGAATTTTCAACGGCTTGAAGGCACGCGACTTCCTGGATCAGGACGCGCTTGCCACCACCTACGCGACACCGCGCCGTCTGGCGGTGTCGATCAGCCACGTGCGCGCTACTTCGCTCGACAAAACCATGCGCGAAAAAGTGCTGCCGGTGTCGGTCGCGCTGAACGCCGAAGGCCAGCCGACAGCCCCGTTGCTCAAGAAACTGGCCGCGCTGGCAGCCGCCACCAACACCGATGCGATCACGCCGGCCCAGCTGGAACGCGCACCGGACGGCAAGGCCGAAAGCTTTTTCTATAGCTACACCGCCAAAGGCGTCGCGCTATCCAATGGCTTGCAAGTGGTGCTGGAAGAAGCCGTTGCCAAATTGCCGATCCCGAAACAGATGAGCTATCAACGTCAGCACGGTCACGCTGCCGGCACCACCGTCAATTTCGTGCGGCCGGCTCATGGCCTGATTGCGCTGCACGGCGAACACATCGTGCCGCTGACCTTGCTCGGACTGGATGCGGGACGCACCACCGGCGGCCATCGCTTCCTGTCGCAAGGCGAGGTCACGATTGCAAACGCCGACCGCTATGCGGAGACGCTCGCCAGTGAAGGCAAAGTGATTGCCAGCTTCGACCAGCGCAAGGAAAAAATCCGCAGCGCGTTGCTGACCAGTGCCGCCGACGATCAGGTATTGATGCCGGAAGCTTTGCTGGATGAAGTCACCGCACTGGTCGAATGGCCGGTGGTGTATGCCTGCAAGTTCGAGGATGCGTTCCTGGCGGTGCCGCAGGAATGCCTGATCCTGACCATGCAAACCAATCAAAAATATTTTGCGTTGACCGACAGCGCCGGCAAGCTGCGTTCGCGCTTTTTGATCGTGTCGAATCTGGCTACCGATGATCCGCACGACATCATCCAGGGCAATGAGCGCGTGGTACGCCCGCGGCTATCTGACGCCAAATTCTTCTTTGAACACGATCAGAAAAAGAAGCTGGCCGAACGCGTGCCGCTGCTGGCCAACGTCGTGTATCACAACAAGCTCGGCAACCAGTTGCAGCGCACCGAACGGGTCCAGGCACTGGCCGCCGCAATCGCCAAACTGCTGGGCACCGACATTGCGCTGGCCGAACGCGGCGCGCTGTTGGCCAAGGCCGATCTGCTGACCGACATGGTGGGCGAATTCCCCGAGCTGCAAGGCATCATGGGCACCTACTACGCACGTCACGACGGCGAAGCGGATGATATTGCGCAAGCCATCTCGGAACACTATCAACCGCGTTTTGCCGGCGATGCACTGCCTGCTACCGGCACCGGCACCGCAGTAGCGCTGGCCGACAAGCTGGAAACGCTGGTCGGCATCTGGGGCATCGGCCTGCAACCGACCGGCGACAAGGACCCGTTTGCATTGCGCCGTCACGCGCTGGGCGTGTTGCGCATGCTGCTGGAAAAACGGCTGCCGGTATCGCTGAATCAGTTGCTGAAAGACGCTGCGAAACAGTTTGCCGGCAATCCCAACTTCAAGGACCCTGGCAGCGATGTGCTGCCCTTCCTGTACGACCGCTTGCGCGGACTGCTGCGCGAACGCGGTTATTCTCAGAGCGAAATTGAAGCAGTGGTGGCGCAACAGCCGGACCGGCTCGACAACATCATCGAACGGCTCGACGCGGTACAAGCGTTTGCCGCCTTGCCCGAGGCCGAAGCACTGGCTGCCGCCAACAAGCGCATCACCAATATCCTGAAGAAGACCGATGGCGTCAGCAGCGACGTACAGCACGATCTGCTGCGCGATGCGGCGGAGCAGCAGCTGTTCTCGGCGATGCATGCGCTGAAACCGCAAGTCGATGCGGCTTTTGCCAAAGGCGATTTCAGCGGCGCATTGAAAGCGCTGGCGCAATTGCGGCAAAACGTCGATGCCTTCTTCAACGATGTGATGGTCATGGCGGAAGATGAGCAGTTGCGCAACAACCGGCTGGCGTTGCTATCGAATCTGCACGTGATGTTGAATCAGGTTGCGGATATTTCGAAGTTGGCAGCTTAACTTTCTGCTTAGCTCGTAGGGCGGATGAGCGCAGCGTTATCCGCCGTATTAGAGGCACCAAACGCGAGCAGAGAGACATCAAACGGTGGATAACGCTGCGCTCATCCACCCTACTGTGTTTTGCGCATTCTTAAATTGCTTGGACTCCGTCCCACAAAAAATAGACTATGAAGTTAATCATCCTCGACCGCGACGGCGTTATCAACCAGGACTCCGATGCCTTCATCAAGTCACCCGATGAATGGCAGCCGATCAGGGGCTCGCTGGAAGCGATAGCGCGCTTGAATCAGGCCGGCTATCGGGTGGTGGTGGCAACCAACCAGTCGGGCATTGCGCGCGGCTTGTTCGACATGCAGGCGCTGACCGCGATTCACCAGAAAATGAATAGCGCCGCGCAGTTGGTCGGGGCGGAAATCGATGCGATCTTCTTTTGCCCGCATGCCGCCGACGACAACTGCGATTGCCGCAAGCCCAAAGCAGGCATGTTTCACGACATCGCCCGACGCTTCGATATCAGCCTGCGCGGCGGCGTGGTGACGGTCGGCGATTCCCTGCGCGACTTGCAGGCTGGTTTTATAGCAGGCTGCGCGCCGTATCTGGTACTTACCGGCAAAGGCGAAAAAACCTGCGAAAAAGGCGGCCTGCCGCCCGGCACGCTGATTTACCCTGACCTGTCGGCAGCGGTCGATTTTATATTGAAGAAGCCGGTGGAACTGGCTGTTTAATCAGTTGAGGACAGAGTAATTCGGCACGCTGCGGTGCCTCGTAAACTCTGTCCCGCAAATAGTCAGCAAGAGCGTAGGGCGGATGAGCGTAGCGTTATCCGCCGTTTTATAAGTATCAAACATAGGTGGGGCATCAAGCGGTGGATAACGCTACGCTCATCCACCCTACTTGCTAATCAAATTTCGTAGCAATTTTGACGTCGTATCTAATTAGTTGTGGACAGAGTAATTCGGCACGCTGCGGCGCCTCTTAAACTCTGTCCCGCAAGTTAAGAAAATGGAGTTTGCATGTCACGTTTTTCCCTGTTTTTGCGTTCGCTGCTGTTCTTCCTGCTGATGACGGTGCTGACCGTAGTCTGGTCGATGGCCTGCATTTTGTTTGCCCCGCTGCCCTACGCCAAGCGCTATTACTGGACCTCGCGCTGGAACGTGATCGTGATCTGGATGGCCAAGGTCATCTGCGGCATCGACTACCAGGTCAGAGGCGCGGAAAACTTCCCGGATGCGCCAGCCATCGTCTTGTGCAAACATCAATCGGCATGGGAAACCATTTTCTTGCTGCCGATGACGCCGCGTCCCTTGGTGTTCGTATTCAAGAAATCGCTGACCTACATCCCGTTTTTCGGCTGGGGCATTGCACTGCTGCGAATGATCCCGATCAATCGCAGCAAAGGCCGCGACGCGTTCGCACAAGTGGTGGTGCAAGGCCGCAAGCGGCTGGCGGACGGCCAGTGGGTCATCATGTTCCCGGAAGGCACGCGGATTCCGGTCGGCCAGACCGGCAAGTACAAGCTCGGCGGCACCCGTCTGGCGGTAGAAACCAACACCCCGGTAATCCCGATCGCGGTCAATGCCGGCGAATGCTGGCCCAAGAATTCCTTCATCAAGAAACCTGGCCTGGTCACGGTCTCGATCGGCAAACCGATCGCTCCGGACGGTTTGACCAGCGTCGAATTGATGGGGCTGGTTGAAAACTGGATAGAATCCGAAATGCGGGTGCTTTCGCCTCATGCTTATGCCAAACGCTAAGAAAAACGAACATCGACGCCATTGAAATTACTGCAAAAAAATCCACCAACCCAACTACCGCTGCAACCAGCGTTGCAGCTGGATCTATTTGATGCCGGTACGGCGGCTAGCGTGCCCCGTACCGATCAGCCGACACCTGCAGCGGATCGACTGCCGGCCCTGCCGCCTGCCATTCCCCCGCTAGACAAGCCAGTACCTCTACCACCCGGCATGCGCCGCCTGATCATTGGCGAGCACGTACTCGATTACACCTTGTTGCGTTCCAAGCGGCGCTCGATCGGCTTCCTGATCAGCGACGACGGCCTGCGCGTCACCGCGCCCAAATGGGTCACGCTGGCGGAAATCGACAATGCCGTGCGTGAAAAGAAACGCTGGATTTTTACCAAATTGGGCGAATACCGGGACCGCTCGGCGCGCCGTCCGCAATCGCAGATGCAATGGAGCGATGGCGCCACCCTGCCCTATATGGGCAGCCAGATCACGTTGCGCATTCGCGCCACCCAGATGGTCGGAGTTCATTTTGATGCGGCGCTGGACGAGCTCACCGTCTGCCTGCCGGCCGATGCCAGCGAGCAGTATCTGAAAGATCGCGTGCTGGGCTGGCTGCACATGGAGGCCAGACGCGTATTCAGCGAACGGCTGCCGCTGTATGCGGCGAAGCTCGGCGTCAGCTACCGCTCGTTTGCACTGTCGTCGGCCGCCACGCAGTGGGGCTCCTGCACCTCCGACGGCAGGATACGTTTGAATTGGCGCCTGATACATTTTTCGCTGCCGCTGATCGATTATGTGATTGCGCACGAGTTGTCGCACCGGCGCGAAATGAACCACAGCCCGCGATTCTGGGCCACGGTACAATCGATTTTCCCCGAGTTTGAAACAGCCAGAAGAACCTTGCGCGACAGCGCGCAAGAAACGCTTCCGGTTTTCTAACGCTCGGCAGATTCATGCATTAAAACTGCGCAAGCATTACCGCGTAGCCGGAACAGATCCCTTCCCAACCAACAAGAGACCATCATCATGCGAATCCTCCACACCATGCTGCGCGTCGGCGACCTGCAACGTTCGATTGATTTTTACACCAAGGTGCTCGGCATGAAACTGCTGCGCACCAGCGACAATCCGGAATATAAATACACGCTGGCCTTCGTCGGCTACGGCAGCAACCCCGATCACGCCGAACTCGAACTGACCTATAACTACGGCGTCAGCAGCTACGACCACGGCACCGCCTTCGGCCATCTGGCGATCGCGGTGGAAGACGTCTACCAAGCCTGCAGCGACGTCAAGGCACAAGGCGGCAACGTCACCCGCGAAGCCGGTCCGGTCAAGGGCGGCACTACCGTTATCGCATTTGTACAAGATCCCGATGGCTACAAGATCGAATTGATCGAGCGCAAGCCGGGGCATTGGGGCGGCGTGACTTTGTAACGTAGGCGACCGCAATCCCATAACGGAAACGGCGCACAGCGCCGCTTCCTCCAACATCAGAATTTGATCGCGTTGCGGCGATACAAATCATGGATTTTCTGAATCACGCGTTGACGCTCTGCCTGTTCCGGGTCGGCGGTTTTAGGCTTCAGATTCCGTGACGACGGCACTGGGACATCAAGCGCCAGCGGCTTGCCATCGCAGTCCGTACGCCGCTCCGGCAACGCGCCGTTGAGCAGATAGTCGATCACCTTGCGATCCACGCAAGCCGTCTCGTGCGGATAAGAACCGTGCTGGTATTCATTCTTGACGAACACCAGGCTAGCCTTCGGCAAGGCATCGAAGGCCTTCATCGCCGGCTCGGTGGCGGTCTGACCGTCAAACTGGGTCTGCACCATCAACGGGCTAAAAGTATTGGCAATCGCCGTGATCGACGGCTTGCTGGTCGTTGGCTTGCTCCAGTGATTACACGGACTGGCTGTGACATTGCTGTTCGTACCTACCGGATAGTCGGCGGCATATTTGTTGCCCATGTTGAGCCAAAACCCTGGGTCCGTACTGATTCTCGGCGTGTCGTTGCATACAACGGTCTGAAATACGGCCGTTTCAGGAGGTAGCACCAGGGGTTTATTTTCATTCGGACCAACGCCCTTGCCTTTGTTCCTGAAATAGGGCTCGAGCATTCGTAGCGCCAAATAGCGCGCAGCCATTTCATCGTTTAAATTGGAATAGGCGTTGAAAGCCTGGCTGGACGTAAATGGATATGCCAGGACCAGTTGCTCGAGTTGTTCAATGTCGGCCTCCGGGTTAGCGTCGATTAATTGTTTCAGGCCGTTAGCAGCAGTGACCCTCATGACATTTCGATTGGCGATGTCCGGATCAGATAAGCTATCTCCTATTTCACCAATCAAGGCGCTCTTCAAATCCGGTTGCAGCGAATCGAGAACAGCGCGGGTGACGCCTGGGTTGTCGCCCAGATTAAAAATATCCGGATGACGAGCTGCATATTCACCCAAAATGTTATCGAATATGCGCTGCAAGGACGGTGGCTGCACCACGACACCGCCTTCGTCAAAAGTCGTAGCGGCAAAATTCATATTGCCGTCCAACACCATCCGGCCGACATGCTCAGGAAACAAGCCTGCATACCAGGCGCCTAGCCAGGTGCCATACGAAAAACCAAGGTAGTTCAGCTTATCGTCGCCGAGCACGGAGCGGATCATGTCCACATCGCGCGCCGTTTGCTCAGTGTTAATGTAAGCAACGATAGGATTTTTTTTACACGCGCTTGCAGTGAGTTCTGCGTTGTATCGCATCTTGCCGATATTCTCCGCGCTGCGGTCATCAATCTGATTGAACACTGGCTTCAGATATTCGTTTGATGCACAGTACAAGCGACTGCTGGCGCCAACGCCACGCGGAGAAAATCCGATCAGATCGTAGCGGTCACGCAGTGCGTTGGTCGCCTGGGTGTCGCTGTCATCGCTGGACGGTTTCTCCCACAAGTCGGCGAACATTGGGGCAAGTGCAATCCCGTCTCCACCCGGTCCTCCCGGATTAAACAAAATCGCACCGGCTCGCGCGGCTGGAGTACGCGCGTACACACGCACCACACCGATGGAAGCATCGCCTTTTGCCAGATTTGCGTAATCCAGAGGCACCCGGATATTGGCGCAGCTGGCGTATTCCTTCGGTTTGGGAACAGCATTGGGATTGTTGACAGGGTCGTAGCCAAAGACCGTTGCATCGCACTGCTGCCAATCTATCGATTGCTTCCGATAGGACTGCAGCGGATCTTCCGGTACGAGCGGGGGTTTTGGCGGGAAGTCATGGGAGTCTCCGCAAGCCGTCAATACGACAGAAGCAGAAAGGCTAGCCAGCGTTACTAAAATCTTGGATGGGAGTGGACGCATAAAGGAATTTGACGCCTATAGAAAAAGGAGAAATGGCAACTTTTGCCTAGAGATTTATTGATGCGCAGATAAAAATTATTAAAAGAACATTGATTACTGCACGATTAATAATAATTTAATAACACTCTAATCAAAAGAGAGACAAATCTGATTTTTCTATCCGAAATTTCTTGTACTCGATCACTCGGGGGGGAATTGAGTGTGAGATCGCGTGGCGGCAAAACTTGGAATGTGAAGTGCTTGTCCCAGATCATATTAATCGGGTACAAGCCGCGACATTAAGGCAGTATTTACTAGGGGCTGTCGCGTAGAGGAATATGAAATACTCCATTTGCGGGACATGCCCCACTCGACAAACTACTGGGCAGCAGGCGACTGCAATCGATTCGCCAACGCCACAAATTGCTCCATCGGCACTGCCTCTGGCCGTGCCTGCGGATCAACTCCAGCATCGATCAATTCGTTCTCGGTGAACATGCCGGACAGGCAATTGCGAATCACCTTGCGGCGCTGCGTGAACGCCTTGAGCACCACGTCTTCCAGCTTCTGCTGATCGCAAACCAGGGGCTGTGCAATCGGGATCATCCGCACGATTGCGGAGTCGACCCGCGGCGGCGGATCGAAGGCGGTCGGCGGCACGATGAACAGCAACTCCATGTGGTAACGCCATTGCAGCATCACCGACAGGCGGCCGAATGCCTTGCTGCCAGGCTCCGCCACCATCCGTTCCACCACTTCCTTTTGCAACATGAAATGCTGGTCCCGTACCTGTGGTGCGATCTGCGTCAGGTGGAACAACAACGGGCTGGAAATGTTGTACGGCAGATTGCCGACCACCCGCAACTTGCCGTCGCCGATCAGCGGAATACTGCCAAAGTCGAATTTCAGCGCATCTGCGGAATGCACATGCAGCCGGGCCGGATCGAAGGTCTTTTGCAAACGCGCCACCAGATCGCGATCCAGTTCAACCACATGCAATTGTTTCAGCGATTCCAGCAACAGGCGGGTCATGGCGGCCAGGCCGGGACCGATTTCGACCATATTGTCGTCAGCTTGCGGATCGATCGCGCGGATGATGTCGTACAACACGGCGTCATCGGTGAGGAAATTCTGGCCGAAGCGCTTGCGGGGGATGTGTTTCATGGCTTATTTACTAGTAGGGTGGATGGGCGCGGCCTTATTTATCAATTTTTCCACCGTCTGATGTTCCGCTTACGTTTGATACCTTTAAAACGGCGGATAACGCTGCGCTCATCCGCCCTACTTCTTGTTGCTGGTGCGGGTGACGCGTTGGTCGCATCACCAGAAAAATCTTCGGCATCACCGCCTGCGCTCCGTGGTCCGCGTAGGTCGGAAAAGCGCAGCGCCTTCCGACATCCGGTGCACCGCCGAAAAAAGCCAAGGGCTTGACCAGCTGGTGCGATTCTCGCCGTCGGAAAGCGCTACGCTTTTCCGACCTACATGACCTAGTCAGCCCAACGCACAGTCGCACGCACCATCTGCGCCGCGGCATTGAGCGCGGCAATCATGCTGCCGTGATCGGCGCGGCCCAAGCCGGCAGCGGCCAGATCCAGTGCGGTGCCATGATCGACCGAAGTACGAATAAACGGCAGGCCGAGCGTGATGTTGATGCCATGCCCGAAACTGGCGTACTTCAGTACCGGCAAACCCTGGTCGTGATACATCGCCAATACGCAATCGGCATCGGCCAGATATTTTTGCTGGAACAGCGTATCGGCCGGATAAGGACCGCTGACGGCTATGCCGCGCGCTTTGGCAGCTTGCAGCGCCGGGATGATGACATCGATTTCCTCGCGCCCAAGGTATCCGCCCTCGCCGGCATGCGGATTAAGGCCGGTGACCAATATGCGCGGCTGCTTCAGGCCGAACTTGTTCTGCAAATCGGCATGCAGGATATCGATGGTACGGCTCAGGCTGTCGAAGTTGATCGCCGCCGCCACATCCTTCAATGGCAAATGGGTGGTCGCCAGTGCCACTCGCAACGGCGGTGTGACCCGGTCCGTCGCCAACATCATGACGACTTGGGCGGTCGCGCTTTGTTCAGCCAGATATTCGGTATGGCCGGTGAACGGCACGCCGGCGTCATTGATCGTACTTTTTTGCAGCGGCGCCGTGACCATGCCGTCAAAGATCTTTTGCTGCGCGCCGTCGATCGCGATGTCCAGCATGCGCAACATCGCGCGCCCGTTGCGCGCATCCAGCAGGCCCGGTTTTACATGGGCGTCGAGCGCGCAATCGATGACCGCAATCCGGTCTTGCGGAAACTGCGGCAAGCCATTGTTGCGCAGCGCTTGTTGCGACAGTGCGACCAGCCGGATCTGCGGGTCGATCTCGGCTGCGATCATCGCCAGAAAAGCTGCATCGCCGATGAGCACGCTATTGATTTCGGCACGCAACTGCCAGGCCGCCTTGATCGAAACTTCCGGGCCGATACCGGCCGGTTCGCCACAGGTGACGGCCAGCACCGGACGCTGCCGCAGATTGGCGTCAACGGTGGATGGATCGGACATTTGCTGGCTCATAAGACGCGGCTGGGCACGGTATTCGATGCTCAATGTTCGTCGTTGCGATATTCGACGTAGGTGCGATCCCGCAGTTGACGCAGCCATTCGTTGCCCGCTTCTTCTTGCTTGCGCTCGCGAATTGCCTGCCGGGCAGCCTGATGCTGACGCTCCTTCGAGACGTCGTCGGACTTGCGCTCGACAACCTGTATCAGGTGATAACCAAAAGGCGATTCCACCGGATCGCTGATCTGACCAGGCTTCAAGGCATCCATGACACGTTCAAACTCAGGCACCGTATCGCCTGGATAGAGCCAACCGAGATCGCCGCCTTTGGAGGCCGATAAATCGTTCGAATACAATTTGGCCAGATCCTCGAATTTGGCGGCATTATGATCCAGGCGCTCTTTCAGTTCGAGCAGGCGACGCTTGGCCTCTGCTGCCGACACGGTCGGCGTGACCTTGATCAGGATATGTCTGGCGTGTGTCTGCTGGGTGGCTGTTGCCGCTGGTGTCTTGCTGCCGCTGCTTGCGCGCCGATCGACCAGCTTGACGATATGAAAGCCGTTGGAGCTCTTCAAAATTCCCGACACCTGCCCCGGTTTCAGATTCGCCACCGCTTCGACGAACATCGACGGCAAACGATCCTGCGCGCGCCAACCCATATCGCCGCCGGTCAAGGCATCGCTGGCATCGGAATAAGCTGCCGATACGGTGGCGAAGTTACCGCCGGACTTGATTTGCTGCATGGCTTCTTCGGCACGTTTGGCGCGTTGCGCAATTTGTTCGGCAGAAGCATTTTCGGGCACGCGAATCAGGATCTGGGCCAGATTGAGTTCCTGCGCAGTTTGTTTATTGCTATTTTCGGCGGCGATGTAATTATCGACCTCGGATTCGGAAATTTGAATCTTGTTGTCCACTTCGCGCTCGCGCAAACGCTGCAATAAAATCTCTTGCCGGATTTCTTCGCGGAAGGCCGGGAAAGCAATCTTGTCGTGCTCCAGCTGGCGACGGAAGTCCGCCATCGACAGTTTGTTCTGTTCCGCAATTCGACTAATCGCGCGGTCCAGCATGGTGTCGTCGACCGCAATGCCATATTCTTTCGCCAGTTGTACCTGGGCGCGCTCAAGAATCATCCGTTCCAACAATTGCTTTTGCAATTCCGCAGCGGGCGGCAACTCGACATTTTGACTGCGCAAACGTTGCATCACATCGTGCATGCGCATCGCCAATTCTTGCTGGGTAATCACGTCGGTATTCACTACCGCGACGATCGCATCGACAGTTTGCGGCGTCGCCTTGGCAGCATGCGACTCGGCCCGTGGCGCGGTCTTGGCAGGTGCAGTGCTGGGAGCGGCGATCGCCGGCGGTGTTGGCTGCGTCGGCGTGGCTTGCGCCCAGACGCTGGAGACGGTGGCGGACAGCAACGAAAAAACAATCGCAGCGAGTTGGGGATGATGGGCTTTACGCATATTTGGGAAAACGTTCATAGGTGAGAATGACGGGTTCAACGATTAAAGACCGTGTCGGGTTGATTGATATTCTGATAGCCAGGGATGCTGCTGCGCAGGACATTGATCGGATCGGAACCGATTTTGGACAAACCGTTCAATTCGAGTTGGAAGAAATATCCTGTAGTGGTGCGTTGCGACGATGTCGGTATCCGTTGAGCAACCATGCGGAAGACCCAGCAGTCGGCCTTGTACTCAAGTCCCAGCAAGCCTTCAATCGTTTTCTTTTCCTGCAAAGAATAGTTGGCCCGGCCAACGCCATACCAACGCTGCGCAATCGGCCATTGCGCGGACAAGTCGATTTGCTTCAGGTACTTTTTGTTCAAATCGAAGTTGGTATGGTCGAGTCGAAAGGCAAGATTGACGACTTTTTTCGGGGCCGGCTGAAAGCGGATAGTGGAGTTGGCGCGCACCCACTGCTGGTTACTCTGACTATATTGAACGGTGTTGTCGATACCGACAGCTGAAGTGAGTTGCCCCCCCGCCGACGCCAGCAAATCGGAGCGGCTGGTATTGATCGTATCGGCAGCGCCAAGTTTCACCCGCGGTTCGGTAAAGTAAAGCCGTTGACCGATACCCAAACGCAAGCGCTCCAGCCCGGATTCCTCGATAAAACGAGAAACAACCGCAGCGGTCAGCTGGTTGGCGTCGCTGATACGGTCATGGCCGACGTAGCGATTTTCATTGAAAATCTGCGCAAAGTTGAAATCCGCGGCACTGGTGTCGAACAGCGGAAACTGACTCTGGTCGTGGAACGGGGTGCGCACATAAAACAGCCGCGGCTCAAGCGTCTGCGTAATCGCATTGCCGAACAGTTTGGCATTCCGTTCAAAAATCAAACCGCTATCCACCGAAAAAGTCGGCAATACGCGACTGAAATCGTTGTGCGCACCCGGTTGGTTGTTGGCAATGTGATAGCTGGTGGCGTCGAATTGTATTTTCGGCGTCAGGAAATAGCCCGGACGAATGATCGGATACGAAAGCTGCGGATTGATGTAAATACGGTCGCCACCAAGCGGCAACAGCGCGCTTTGTTTGGATACCGGATCAAGCTCGCTATTCCAGAAGCGGGCGTATTCGGCATTCACTGTCCAGTCGAAACCGAAAATATCCTGCTTGGCGGCGGTAAAAGTCACCTGCGGCATACGGTCGTACGGGCGAGCAAGCAAGGGAGTGCCATTGACGTCAAAATCTTGCAGCACCTGGTAGCGGGACGCTTTCGCCACCACGCTCCAGAAAGAGCCGCCGTAAGTGAGATCCAGCTCCCGATTCAATAGCCGCTGCGAAGCTTGCGTCAGCGAATGCGAAAAATCATCGGGATATTGATCGTCCGATGCGACATTCACGTTCCAGTTCATGCTTAAACCGGGCGCCAGCGTCTGCGTATGAATCGACTGCACCGCATAACGATTGGTCTTGGTCAACCTGTCATCGGGCAAAAACTCAAGCTTGGTCTGGCCGCTATAAGTGGTGCCCAGATAGCGCGCGTCGGCGCCCATTTGCAAGCCGCGCTGCGTGATCAGATTCGGATAGAGCGTCAAATCGCGATTTGGGGCGATATTGAAATAGTAGGGAACGCTGAGCTCAAAACCACCCTTGTTGGTGGTGGCAAGAACCGGCGGCAATACGCCCGATCGGCGCTCGTCCGACAACGGGAACGACAAGCTCGGTGCGCCCAGGATCGGCACGCTCTTGAAATAAAGAATACCGTTGTGAGCGACTGCTTCGTCACCGCCGCTGTCGATGTCCAGCCTGCTCGACTTGATATACCAGTCGGGCTTGGTGCCGGGGCAGGTGGTGTAGGTGCCGGTGATGACTTTGGCATGCTCTTCATCTTCAAAGTCGATCTGCTCGGCACTGCCATGACCATCATTGGATTTAAACCTGAAAGTCGGCTTGGTAATAAACCCCTGCCCGGTATCCATGTTCAGCAGCAAGTCGTCGCCGGTATATTTGTCGCCATAGCGATTCATCCGTACGCAACCGTGCGCTTCCACTTCGTTTTCAATAATCCGGTAAGTCGCTTTGTCGGACTGGACCTCAGTCTGACCGCGCACCAGATCGACGTCGTTATCGAGATTGATAACGCGATCCGGACGACCGGTCATCTGCTCAGCCTGTACCGTAGTGGGGGCGTTGCTGTCATCGGCACGCGACGGCTTGGCCGACTGCGCCATCGCCCACATCGGCATCGACGCCGCTGCGACCACAGAGGCCACCAGAAGGGACATGCGTCGCACAGCCGGTAATTGAGGTAAACGTCCGCCTGACTGTAATTGCTTGGATAGCGCTGAGGAGGACCGGGTCATGAAATGAATTGGGCAAACACCATGGCAGGCGATTTTTTGAAATTAATCCCTTATTATATGGGAACTCACTACCAACAACTGTAGGGCACCTGTAAAAACCGTAGCGAGCGGCGCAAGGTCGGAGCAAGAAGCACAGCCGTACGGAGGTACGGCGAGCATCGCAGCTTCGAGATTGGGCCGCGTAGTAGGTTTTTAGAGACGCTCGTATTCCTGGATTGCTTGATGCCATTACCTAAGTCTGACCCTGCTGCACCCGATCTGCGCTTGACTCAAATACACGAATGGCTGGCCGCTCTGGACACCATTCCGACATTGCCGGCAACCATTCGCCCGGCTTCCGCCGATGCCAGTTTCAGGCGCTATTTCAGGATCGACGCCGCCGATGGCCGCACTTTGATCGTGATGGATGCGCCGCCACCGCAAGAGGACGTGCGGCCGTTCATCGAGATCGCCGGCCTGTTTGGCGCGGCCGGCCTGTCGGTGCCGCAGATCCTGGCGCAAGACGTGGAACGCGGCTTCCTGCTGCTGTCCGACCTCGGCTCCACGACCTATCTGCAGCAGTTAAACAATGACAACGCCCACCAGCTGTATATGGACGCCATCGACGCGCTGGTATTACTGCAAACCAAAAGCCAACCCGATGTACTGCCGGAGTACGACCGCGCATTTTTATTGCGGGAATTGCAAATTTTCCCGGAATGGTACCTGGCCAAGCATTTGAATGTGACGCTGACCGAGCAGCAGAATGCCGACCTCAACCAGGTATTCGATGCGCTACTGGCCAACAACCTGGCCCAGCCGCAAGTTTACGTACACCGCGATTATCATTCCCGCAACCTGATGGTGCTGCCAAGCGGCAATCCTGGTGTGCTGGATTTCCAGGGTGCGCTGTTCGGACCGATTACCTACGATCTGGTATCGCTGCTGCGCGACGTCTATATCCAGTGGGAAGAGGCACAAGTGCTGGACTGGGCGATCCGTTATTGGGAACGCGCCAAGCGCGCCGGCCTGCCGGTCAATCCCAATATTGACGCGTTCTACCGCGACTTTGAGTTCATGGGGCTGCAACGGCACCTGAAAATACTCGGCATTTTTGCGCGCCTGCATCACCGCGACGGCAAAGAGGCTTATCTGAAAGACATGCCGCTGGTGCTGGAATACGTCCGCAAAACCGCGCTGCGCTACCGCGAGCTGATTCCGCTGGTGCGTTTGCTGGACAAGCTGGAAGCGAAGACGCCGCAGGTTGGGTATACGTTCTAACTTTTAACCAATGCATCCATGAAAGCAATGATTCTTGCAGCCGGTCGCGGCGAGCGCATGCGCCCGCTGACCGATGCCACACCGAAACCGTTATTGAAAGTCCGCGGGCGCCCGTTGATCGTCTGGCACATCGTGAACCTGGTGCGTGCCGGGATTACCGAGATCGTCATCAACCACGCCCATCTGGGCCAGTTAATTGAAGATGCGATCGGCGACGGCAGCAAATTCGGCGCCACCATTGCCTACTCGGCAGAAGCCACCGCACTGGAAACCGCCGGCGGCATCGCCAATGCCCGCCACCTGCTCGGCGACGAACCGTTCGTCGCGATCGCAGGCGATATTTATTGCCCACATTTCGACTTTGAACAAGTCAAGAATACGCTGGAAGATAAAGACGTCTGGGGCAATCCCTACCCGCTCGACCAGCGCGATGTGGCCTGGCTGTATCTGGTCAAGAATCCGGCGCACAATTTGCAAGGTGATTTCGGCCTGCATAGTTTTTCGATCAGCAACGAAGGCCAGCCACGCCATACTTTCTCCGGCATCGGCGTCTATCGGCCGGCGATGTTCGACGCCATCGCTGCCGGTCAAACGGCCAAACTGGTGACGCTGCTGCGCGAATATGCCGCGCGCGGCCAGGTCGGCGGCGAAGTGTATCGCGGTGAATGGACCGACGTCGGCACCGTGGAACGCTTGAATCAGCTGAACGCACCACTGTAAAACTTCCAAGACAACCAATAACAATCAACCGGACGCCAGCATGACACCCTACAGCACACGACGCACCAAGCTAATCGCCCAGATGCAGGCCATGGGTGGCGGCGTCGCCATTATTTCGACCGCGCCGGAAGTAACGCGTAACGCCGACTCCGAATTTCCCTACCGTCACGACAGCAATTTCTATTACCTTTCCGGTTTTACCGAGCCGGATGCGGTGATCGTATTAGTCGCCGGCAAAAATCCTAAAGCCATCCTGTTTTGCCGCGAGAAAAACCTGGAACGCGAAATCTGGGACGGCTATCGTTTCGGCCCGGAAGCCGCGCGTGAGAAACTGCATTTCGACGCCGCATTCCCGATAGCCGCCATCGATACCGAAATGCCCAAGCTGCTAGCCGACACGCCTGCCATTTTTTACACGCTGGGCAGCAATCGCGACAGTCAGCTGCAAGACTGGCTCGCCAGCGTCCGCGCGCAATCTCGCGTCGGCGTCAGCGCGCCGGCTAGCATCCATAACGTCAATCTGTTGCTGGATGAAATGCGCTTATTCAAGGATGCCGGTGAAATCGCCATCATGCGGCGCTCCGGCCGGATCGCAGCGGAAGCCCATTGCCGCGCCATGCGTGCCGCTCGCCCCGGGCTGCGCGAGTACCAGCTGGAAGCGGAACTGCTGTATGAATTCCGCCATCAAGGCGCGCAATTTCCCGCCTACAACTCCATCGTCGCCGCCGGCAGCAATGCCTGCGTGCTGCATTACCGCGCCAGCGATACCGAATTGAAAGACGGCGACCTGGTATTGATCGATGCCGGCTGCGAACTCGATAGCTACGCTTCCGACATCACCCGCACCTTCCCCGCCAACGGCGTGTTCTCCGGTCCGCAAAAGGAACTGTATGAAATCGTGCTTGCAGCGCAAGCTGCGGCGCTTGCCGAGACCCGTCCCGGCAAGCGTTTCATCGACGGTCACGATGCCGCTGTCCGGGTGCTGGCGCAGGGCATGCTGGATACCGGCCTGCTCGACAAAAACAAAGTCGGCACGCTGGACGCCGTGATCGCCAACGGCGATTACCGGCAGTTTTACATGCATCGCACCGGGCACTGGATCGGCATGGATGTGCATGACGTCGGCGAATATCGCGAGCTGGCCGAAACCGTGCCGGAAGGCGACCAAAAGCCGTGGCGCAAGCTGCAGCCCGGCATGGTCACCACGGTCGAGCCCGGCATTTACGTGCGCCCGGCCGCAGGGGTGCCGGAGCAGTACTGGAACATCGGCATCCGCATCGAAGATGACATATTGATTACCGAAGACGGCCACGAAAATCTCACCAGCCATGTGCCGAGCGCCGTCGCCGACATTGAAGCACTGATGCGCAAATGAGCAAGTCTGTCATCTCGGCCGCCAGCGACACCGATGTCGATGTCGCCATCTGCGGCGCCGGCCCGGTCGGCCTGAGTCTGGCCGCGATGCTGGTCACACGCGGTGTAACGCCGTCCCGCATCGCGCTGATCGATGCCAAGACGATGCAACAGGCGAGCCACGACCCGCGCTCGCTGGCCTTGTCCTACGGCAGCCGCCAGATCCTGCAGGAAATCGGCGCATGGCCGCTGGCCGCCACCGCGATTCACCAGATCCACGTCTCGCGCCGCGGCCATTTCGGCCGCACGCTGATCGAGCGCGATGAATTCCAACTACCGGCGCTCGGCTATGTCACGCGCTACGGCACCCTGGTCACGGCGCTGGCAACGCTGCCGGCGCTGGCTGAAATCAAGCTGCTGCGGCCAGTTCAAGTCGGCGCCAGCAACGAACGCGACGAACGGGTGGAATTACAGTTGGCGGATGGCCGCATGCTGAGCAGCGCGCTGATGGTGCAGGCCGAAGGCGGCTTGTTCGGCGAGCAAAGCGAAAAGTCCTTGCGGCGCGATTACGAGCAAGTGGCGATCGTCGCCCATGTCAAGGCCAGCGCACCGATTGCGCACCGCGCATTCGAACGCTTCACCGACCAGGGACCGCTTGCGCTGCTGCCGCAGGATGACGCGCACGGCAATAATTACGCGCTGGTATGGTGTGTGCGGCCTGACACGGCGACCGCCTTGCTGGCGCTGGACGATGCCGCATTCCTGGCGGCGCTGGGGCAGGCCTTCGGCACCCGGCTCGGACGTTTTATCCAGACCACGCCACGCAACAGCTTCCCGCTCGGGTTGAATGCCCATCCGGCCGCATCGGCCAGGACAGTGGCGATCGGCAATGCGGCGCAAACACTGCACCCGGTCGCAGGCCAGGGGCTCAACCTGGGCTTGCGCGATGCCGCGGTGCTGGCCCGGCTGCTGGCACGGGCAGCGTCGCCGACGACGCTGCGACAGTTTGCCGACCTCAGGAAGACCGATCGCAGTTTGACGATTCGCTTGACCGATGTCATGGCGCGCATCTTTGCCAGTGCGCCGGACGGTGCTTTATCGCAAACCCTGCTGGGCTTATCGCTGGGATTGGTCGACGTGGTTAAACCGGCAAGACGGTTGCTGGCCGAACAGATGATGTTTGGGCGACGCTGACAGGACTCCCCGAAAGTACTTGACCGCGGCAAATCCCAGTGCTTAGATATCAGCAACATTTCCTGATACCTTTGCCCGGATTCGCAGCGCTGTGATTTGCGACAGCTCGCGAAGCTTCACCTGGCAAGACGATTCTTAATCTGAACAGTCGGGTGCGCCATGAAAATTCTCTCTGTTTTTGGAACACGTCCGGAAGCAATCAAGATGGCGCCGCTGGTGAAATCTCTCGCCGGCACCCCGGGCATCACTTCGGCGGTATGCGTCACCGGCCAGCATCGCAGCATGCTGCAACAGGTGCTCGACCTGTTTGAAATCAATGCCGATTACAAGCTCGATGTGATGACCTCGGACCAGACCTTAAATGGCCTTAGCTCTCGTTTATTTGCCGCGCTCGACCCGGTACTGGATGCGGTCAAACCGGATCGCGTGCTGGTGCACGGCGACACGACCACCGCGATGGTGAGCACCTTGGCGGCATTTCATCGACGCATACCGATCGCCCACGTCGAAGCCGGATTGCGGACCGGCGACCTGAGCCAGCCGTGGCCGGAAGAAATGAATCGACGCGTGGCGGATGCGATGTGCGATCTGCTGTTTGCCCCGACTGCAAGTTCCAAGATGAATCTCGCATCGGAAAATCTCGCCGGCCGCATCTTCGTGACCGGCAACACCGTGATTGACGCGCTACGCCTGACGACGGAGCGAATCAGCCGGGACGACCCATTGCGCCACCGTCTCGATCAACATTTCTCTTACCTGAGGAAGGATCGCAAATTGCTGCTGGTGACCGGGCACCGGCGCGAGAATTTCGGCGCGGGCTTCGCCAACATTTGCGCGGCGCTGGCCGAACTCTCGCGACGTCCCGATATACAGATCGTGTATCCGGTGCATCTGAATCCGAATGTGCAAGAACCGGTACTGGCGGCGCTGTCGCACCTGCCGAATGTGCATCTGATCGAACCGGTGGACTATCTGCTGTTTGTTTGGCTGATGCAGTGTGCTCATGTGATATTGACCGACTCCGGCGGCGTGCAGGAGGAAGCTCCATCGCTAGGCAAACCGGTATTGGTCATGCGCAACGTCACGGAGCGGCCGGAAGCGGTGGCCGCCGGCACGGTACAGTTGGTTGGCACCGATACAGCCCGGATAGTCGGGGCCGTCAACCGGCTTTACGACGATGACAGCGCCTGGTACGAATCCGGTCATCGCCGCAATCCGTATGGCGATGGTCTGGCGGCACAGCGCATCGTCGCGGCGCTGACGGGAGCCATCGTTGACGAATTCAGCGTTGAAACTCCCCTGCCGCCGGAACACGTCAAGCTCGCAACGTAAATCCAATAACGGGAAGCGAAATATTGCTGTCCACCAGCGAAATCAAATTCGCCTGGTGGACAGATGCACGACTTATGGAAGCGTGCTGGCATCAGCCCACGTGTACCCCAATCCCGTAATACCCTGAATTAAGCTCTGGAAATCCTTGTATCCCGGAACATTCAACGACGACTCCAGCCAGAATGGATGAAAGAAGAACGATGCGAATCCATCTCTTACCACCATCGCGTACTGGGCATTCAGATAAAGATCTTGCCACGTGTAGACAACATTTGAATACGGATCGATCGTGTGTATATCGTATTCAATATTCCCCAGATTTTCCGGCAAGACCCGCTGGCCGTAGTAATCCTTCTTGATGACATAAGGGAAAAACTGCCCGACTGCAAAATCCTTGCCTTGGGCCAGCGTAAAGTTAGGCGTGTCGGAGGTGTAATAAACGGCGCGCTGATAGGTCGTGTTGAACACTAGCGGAACAGCTCTCATACTCAGCGGTGAAGACTGATAATGCGGCGCCTCCCAGGCAAATGGCGTCGCGTAACCGTTAGTCTTGAATTCGGCCAAGCCGGCCTGCAGACGCGCCAATGCCCATGCGGTCGAATCTTCCGCCACCGGCGTATTTTGCACGGCATTCCAGAACTCGAAGTCATCGGCGCTGACCCCGGTATTCTTATTCCTCATCGAATCGTATTGATGGGTATACCCATGCATCAGGATTTTCCCGCCGCGCGCCAGCGCGTAATTCAATGCCCTCTTCAAATTCCCCGCTTGCGACATTGGCACCTCCTCCGCAATCCCGTTGTTGTAGACGCCGAGCGGGTCCATATAGTGCGGGATAGTCGCAATCGAAAATGGAATTTTCTTGCCGAGCATATAGTCGGTCAACGTTTTCACCGTGCTGTACGAGACCAATGCATCGACATCTTCCAGTCGCACCAGAGCTTTATGGCTTTCACCCTGGTTGTCGCCCACGATGTCGTGCAATATGTCGCACAGCACCAGATAGCGGTCGCGCGGCCCGATATATGACAATGGCAGGTCGGCGAAATACCAGAAATTGCCGGCGCGGACAATATACGGCGCCTGCTCGGAGGTTTTGCTATTGCTGATAGTGACCAACGCCTTGGCCTTGGCGGTGTCGATTATTTGCGTGATGCCGACGTCGGGATCGGCGTTCACAGTCCCGCTCGCAGCATCGTACGCATAGTACTTGAGCATCGACTTGCCCTTATAGGCCACAGTATCGAAGAAGCCTGGCGTCGGGTTGCTTGATGTGGGGGCTGCATTCAAACCTTTCAAGCCGTTAAAGCTGAAGCCGTAATGCACGTTGAAATTGTAGGTCGGGTTCCATGCCATCTGCCACAGGTTGTACTTGAACCAAACGACAGTGTTTTGCGTGGCAGAGACATCGTTAAGAAATGCGGCCGGAATCGGATTGTCATAATACGAACCCAAATAGAAAGTGGCTTGATATGAATTGAGCTTTCCGGCCGTATAGTTTTGTATCGGCACCAGATCAACGCTGCTGTCGAAGTGTCCAATCAAATTGCGCAGCATGATTGCGTAGGAAAGTCCCAGCTTCTCATAGGGGTCCGGGGACGGCGCATCGTACAGAATCAGTACTTTGATCGGTGGCGCCGCAACCTGCGCGACTGCCGGCGACGGGTTAAGCAAAAATAGCTCGGCGATCAATATAAAAATGGCTGCAATCTTTTTCATGACCGACCACCTTTCACATCTTCATCATCCATGGATTTACTTTTCTTGACGTCCCCCTTGTGATGGTGCCCGTGCCTGACCTTATCTCGTTCTTGATGCGACTCGCCCGGTTTAATCTCCGTGCTGGAAGCCGGCCGTGGCGGCGGGGCAATCTTGACATCCATAGCATTAATGGATGCAGAAAAACCGATAGCCGTACCCATGCAAGCCATGAGAATACACAGCAATATTTTTCGTCTTGATTTCATGATGTTCTCAGGTTGATGATGAATGCTTCAACGCCAATTTCACTTCACATTGGGCTGAAACGTTGAATCTTGTTGCTGCCGATGCGAACTTTTGATGTGGGATATGCCGGCCTGGAACGACATCGCTGAGGCACTTCGCGCACGTCAGGATAAAGAGGGGTCTGAACCGGCTTGCATGCGAGGTTTTTTTTGACAGCAACCATGATCCATCTCCCTAAAATGCAAATTCGGAATCAGGCAGAAAGTGCCTATTTTTCTCAAAGGCTGTGCTGAAAAGTATAGGCGAAAATGTCAATTTAACTAGGACTGGGTCCGGCATCAGCGTACGTAACCGCGGCTAGATCAAACACCCGAATTACTGTGGCATTGACCAGCCAGGGACGATGGGGAAGTACCCTACCGTGACATTGACCAGTCAGGGATGATGGGGTAGTGCCCTACTGTGCCGATTGTCGTTTTGGCGCATTGATTATTTTTTTGAATTTTCGCTAGTGACTAGGTAATCCCTGAACAGGCTGGCAGCTTCCGGCGTACCGGACGCCGACATGTATTCAGGAATGCCGAATGCGATGATGCCCGATGAATAATTGCGGGCGATTTCGATCTGATGTTCGATCCGTTCCAGGCTGGCGGGTACCGCATGGAAAGCCTGGTTATCGATCGGCGCTCCATGATCCTGGCGGAATACCTCGACCACCGTCTGCAGTACGCGCAGATGGCTATCGACTGCGCGCCCGACCGCTGCCAGATAGTCCGGCAGTTTAGCCAGGGACAGCTTTGCCACGCCGATGCTGTCCTGGAAAAAAACCAGATCAATCGCCCTAGCCCCGGCCAGCAGCGCCTGCCACAAATCCTCAAGCTGTTTTGGATCGGTGCCGCTGTTGGCAAATCCCGACATGCTGATGCGCGCCTCCGGGGTCAATACGCGCAGGAAACCACTCAACTGTTCCAGATACGCAATCAGGGCGCTGCGCAGCGCCGGCTTTTCCCAATTGAGATCGTCGACTTCCTGGCTGATGTACCAGCCCTTGAACGAGGAATGCGCCTTGGTCAGCGGCCGCAGCTGGCTGGCGGTGGTCGCCGAGCGGTCCAGCAGTTGCCGCAGGTAGGCCTCGACCTGCTCTGGTGCTTGCTTGATATGCTCCCAATACTGCGAATCGTGCACCAACCCCAGATAAACGTTCATATTGGCGGCGTCCGCCATGCTCAAAATCATTTCCAGCGGCGCATTCGCATTGACGGCGTGCTGCGGCTGGTTGAACAGCGGTGTTTCGTCGTGCACGGACCATTGCACCACCAAGGTCGATAGCCGCAGCTGGCTAAACTCGGCAAACAGCCTGGTCCAATCCTGACGCGTCCAGCCGATGTGGACGTTCAGCAATTGCAGGAAGGTTCCTTGCAGGCCGAACTTCGGTGCCGCAGCGATCGCGCCGGGCAGCGCCAGCGATACCGCCGCCGCTGCCAATGTGCGGCCAAACTGACGCCGATCCCAGACTTTCCTGCTGCCATCTATCGGGGCGCCCATTAAAACCTGGCCCCCAATGTGAAGACCCAACCGTCGCCACGTCGAGGCGATATGCCGTGTTTGTACTGGATATTGAAATCGATGTTGGAGCGGGTGGCTTCGTAGCGCGTCTCGTTAAACAGATATTTGAACGAGACCCCGACGCCGCCTTCGAAATACGAAGTGTCGAATGGGTCGGGCCACTGATGCCGGCCGTCGATCACCAGATGCGGCGTGATAAGAAGTTTGTTGGCGACATTAAAGGTGCGACCTTGGCGCGCTTCCCCGTACACGCTTTCGGTGCCGCCGTTGCGGAAGAAATAGCCGAAGTCGCCGTACACCGTGGTCATGTTCCAGGAAGCCTGGTTCGGCTTCAAACCGTAACCGTCGCTCCAGCCGATACTGCTGCGCAGCAGCCAGTCGTCCTGGGCCTGGTTGCCGATCTTCACCAAGCGCTCCAGGCCGACGTAAAAGTCGAGCGTGCTGAACGGCTTGACTCGCGCGCCAAGGCCGCCCTGCAGCGACTTGCCGAGAATCGCTACGCTGCCGGGCTCATTGCTCCACAGCATGCGGCTGAACAGTTGCCAGGTCCAGTCGCCGTTGACGCCGGCTCCCGGCAGTTTATACAGCGCTTCGAGGCCGCCTTGCGACGGGATCAGGCCGCCGTTGATCGATCCCGGCGACGGGCTGAACGAGGTGTTCGCCGCATGGTTGTTGGCGCGATACGACTGGTAAAGGCCGACTTCAAAGGTTTTGTTGAGGTTGCCCAGTTCCGAACGCAGCCGGTACAGGTCTTCATCCATCGTGCCCGGCTGTTCCACGATCGTGCTGTAGCGGTAGTCGATGGCTTGTTTGAACCAACGCTCAGCATTGACGCTGTCGTCGCTGTGCAGGTAGGCATAAGCGATGTCCTGCCGCATGCCGGCATGCTCCGGATCGTCGGCCAGCGTCTGCTCGAACAACCGTGTGGCGTCGGTGTAGCGGCCCTTGCGGTTGTAGGCATATATCAGCGATTCGGCGTATTGGTGCGATGCCGGTTGCTGCTGGTAGGCCTGTTCCAGGTAAGGCAGCGCAGCGTCCGCCTGGTTATTGGCGAGATAGGCAGCGCCAATCCGGTAGGCGCGCTCGGTGCTGGGCTGTAGCGCATTTGCCCGCAGCAAGGCAGCCATGGCCGGTTCCTGCTGGCCGGTCTTTTGATAATCCAGCGCCAGTTCATCCTCGCGCGCGGCCTCCAGCTCCTGCGGCAGCTTGCCGGCCGGAATGCTCTGTTCGGTGGCAAGCGCATCCGCCGGCCGGTTTTGCAGACTCTGGGCGATGCCGACCCGCAGCGTGATTACCGGATCGTCCTGCAGCGCCAGCGATTGCTTCCATGCCGCTTCGGCCTCGGGATACTGCTTTTGCTGCATATATAGATATCCCAGTTCGTCATACAGCGACTTGCGCTCCGGCGCCGGCAGGCGGTCGATTTGTTCCAATGCGAGCCGCAAGTACTCGGTCGCCAGTCCCGGTTGCTTTAGCTCATCGTAAGAGCGTGCGATATAGACCAGCGCCAGCGGCGTGCGCTGGATCTCAAGGGCTGCGCTGAACTGCTGGCGCGCTTCATTCCATAGTCCCAGTTGAAATAAAGTCTGTCCCAGGTCCAAATGGATTTGCGCCCCGCCCAAGCCTGCGTCGATGGCATTGCGAAAGGCCGCGGCTTCCTGTTGCAGCTTGTGTTGCGCGCCATACAAGTAGCCAAGTTGCTGGTCGGCAGTGCGGCGATGTTCTGCCGACAGCGGTTGCCGCACTGCTTGCTCCAGATGCTCAATCGCTTTTGCGGTATCGCCGGAAGCCGCGTAGATCGTGCCCAGTTTCCACTCCAGCTCCGGCGCATGGTTGCGGGCGGCAATTTCCAGGTGGCGCATGGCGTTCTTGCTGTCGTTGCGTGCGGCGTAGCGTTTATACAGGTCCAGATGCAGATCCGACGCGGTAGAGTCGCGCGACGCTTGTTCGAGGTAAGGCAAGGCCAGGTCGTCATAGCCGAGTTTGGCGTAGTACCGGCCCAACTGCAGCGCGGCGCCGCTGGAAGGCGACTGCTGCATGGTCTGCTGCAGTTTGCGCAGCGTGAGCTCAGTCTGTTCTTTATGTTCGAGCAAGCGGGTTTGTTCCAGCGAATTACGCGCCTGAGGTGTTTCCACCGCTTGATTCGCGTGCCTGAAAGCGGCCGCTGCCTGCGGATATTTTCCGATCCGGGCATACAGTTGCCCCAGGTTCAGGTACAGGCGGGACAGGTCTTCTTTTTTGGTGCTCAGTTCGACCGCACGGGTCAGCTCGACTAGTGCGCCGTTATCGTCTTTTTGCGCGATCAGCAGGTTGGCGAGAAACTCGTGATCAGCGGCTTTCGGCGTCGCCACGGCGAGGTATTGGCGCATCCAGGCTATCGCCTGCGGATAGTCCTTCGCCAGATAAGCGGCATCGGCCAGCTCCCGCATCAGGGCCGGGTTGCGCGCATCCAGTTCCAGCGCCAGTGCGAGGTTCTTGCGCTCGGCGGCCAGATCGCCGCTTTTTTTGGCCAACTCGCCGAGAGCACGGTAGACCCGGGCGCGCTGGGCGTTGGCGGCAGCGTCGAGATTCAGCGCATCGTGATAAGCGGCCTCCGCTTCTGCCGCTCGTCCCAGCGCGGCCAGCAAATCGCCGCGTCGCATATGGATATCGAAATCCGGCGCCATCGTCGCCAGTTGATCCAGCGCCGTCAATTGGTCATTCTGCGCCCCGCGCTTCAACGCCGTCGCATAGGCGCTGCGCGCTGCGAACACGCGGTTTTCCTTGCTTGCCTGGGGATCGGATGCGACTTTCTGGAAATCGGCAAAGGCTTCATTCAGACGATTCAGCGACTGCAGCGCCAGGCCCCGGTAGATGCGTGCCACCGCCCGGTTCGGCTGCGCCCGCAGCACTATTTCCGATTGCGATACGACCGCGCCAAAATCCTTCATCCGGTGCAGCAAGATGACATACGTTATGCGTACATTGTCGTCGCGCGGATCAATCGCCAGATATTGCTCCAGTTCGGCCTTGGCATCGGCCAGGCGATTTTGATCCATCAGCCGATAAGCGCGATCCAGATGGGGATAGGTACGGAATGTACGAAACTTCGACTCGAACCAGTTTTCTTCCGCCCTGGTGGTGGCCGTGCTTGCCGCCGCCATGCCGGGCTCGCCGTCATTCGCATTTGCCGGCACTATCCCGGCACTCAATGCAACGGCGATAGCGAACGCACATAGTGGCTCGGGGCGCATCGCCAGCGGATTTTGTTTCCTTTTCTTTTTTATCATTCAGACGTCCCTGTTATTGTCGGCTCAGCGCATTTTCAATATCTTCTTCACTCAAGCAACCCATCTCTTCAAGAATTTTTCCCAAGCGTTCCTGCTTTTGCCTTTGCTGCTGCAACGCGGAATTCAATTGCTCGACCGTGATGACGCGTGCATCCAGCAAAAGGTCGCCGAGCTTGCGTCGGTACGACAGCAGTTCATTTTCTGACGGGTAATGGTGCGTGGTTTTGTCCCAGGCAATCAGCTTGCCCGTTCTTAAATAGCGGGAATACAGCTTGATGGCGCGGCAGGTCGCCATAAAATTGATCACGTTGCCCCAGGCCATGCGGGGTACCGACAGGAAGGCCTCGCGCCAGCCGTACAGTCTTTGCACGCAGAAGCCGCGCAGAAACACCCGCAACATGAAGAATGCACCGTTGATCAGCAATAGATACCAAAGGAAGCCGCCCTCTTCCAGTAAAGGCGGATAACGATAGGCATCGGGGCTGATCCAGCTGATCAACCAAAGGCTGACCACAATCAGCAGCACCAGGTAGCCGAGCATGTTGGCCAGGTTGGTAATCAACGCCTTGCGGTCGCGGAACAGCATATATTTCGTGCCGCCGTCCCAGGCCCAGCCCAGGTTGGCCCAGCCTTGCAGTGCAATGCCGATCACCCAACGCGATTTTTGCCGCACGGCCGCGCCGAAGGCTGCGGGAAAATACTCGCGCACGCAGACCATTTCTTTGGTTGGCACCAAGCGGGATTTCCTGCTCCAGAAATTTTTGCGCATGACCAGACGAGTGGTCGCGAATCTGACGAATATCTGGCTCAAGCCATGTACTTTCAGCCGGAAGCCAAAGTCGTAATCCTCGGTGAGCGAGTTAATGCTGAAAAGTTGATTGTTATTGGAGCCGGCCACCGTGTCGAACGCACGGCGGCTAAAGGCGCAGCCGACGCCGGCGGCCGGGATGCTGTGGTTGAGCGCTTCGCGCACCACCATGTCCTTGTAATGCGCCTGTGCAAACTCATCCAGATAATGGCCGGCGGTGAATTTGTACCACTTGCCGGTCAGCGATTGCACCGGCAATTGCACCATGTCCTTGCGCGGGATCAGGTAATTGAACAGTTTGTAGCACAAGGGGTGAATCACATCCTCGCAGTCCTGCATCACGAAAATCTGGAAATTAATTCCTTTATTTTTTTCGTAAAGCTTGATCCCCTGATAGACCCAGTTCAGGCAATCCGCCTTATTGGTGGGACCGTCGTGCGGACAGACGATGCGCTGGACGTTTTTATGTTTTTCCCGGACCTTCTCCACCTCTAGCTGAGTCTGTGGATCGTTCGGATAGGTGCCGACGAAGATGGTGTAGTTGGCGTACTCCAGCGACCTCAATGTGTTTTCCAGCATCGGACGGATGACGGCGAATTCGTCCCACGCGGGGATCAAGACCGCCAACGGCTGTTCGGGAGTATTGCGGAGATTGTCCTCCGTCATCGGAGCGTACTTGGGCAGTACAAAATAGTTGCGGTAATTTGACCTGACCGTGAAATACAGATCGATGAACAAGTCGTCCAGGCCGCTGATCAAAAATATCAAGCCGACCACAAACATCAGGCATTGGGTCAGCACCAGCAAGATGGCAATCGCATCGGTCTCGCTTATCACGATTTCCTCCCTAAAACGATTTAGGTATCGAAAGCTGGTTGTGATGCTTGAAAACTGCCCTTGCGGGCCGAACACTGGAAATGCGAAACCGCTGCTTAAATGATCAATGCGCCAGCAAAGCGGTCATTTTCCATAGTAGTAACAAAGAGTGCTTTAGTTAAGAAAAATCGCGCCATGCAACATTTGTTGCGATAAGCAATGCAGGAAAATTAACTTCCTTCAGGCAATTTCATTATGCTCATCGCTGTTGAAGCTGTTTGAGATTGAAGTTTCGATGATTCTACATCCGGCCGTGCCATAGCCGCGCCAGTTTTACCCGGCGCGGCTTCGGTTCAAGACAACAAGGGCACCTCGAAAAACCGTAGCGAGCGGCCCAAGGTCGGGTCGACGATGTTGCAACACCTGCAGCCGTACGGAGGGTACGGCGAGCATCACAGGCCCGAGATTGGCGGGCTTGCCAAACCCTGCAGTAGGTTTTTCGAGCTGCCCACAATCTCACTCCACGCCCTTCACCATATCCTCAATCACTTTTTTCGCATCGCCAAACACCATCATGGTCTTGTCCATATAGAACAGCTCGTTGTCCAGACCGGCATAACCGGCGGCCATCGAGCGCTTGTTGACGATCACGGTTTTGGCTTTGTAAACCTCCAGGATAGGCATGCCGGCAATCGACGATTTCGGGTCCTTGGCGGCCGGATTGACGACGTCGTTGGCGCCCAGCACCAGCACCACGTCCGCCTGCGAAAACTCGCCGTTGATGTCTTCCATCTCGAACACTTGATCGTAGGGCACTTCGGCTTCCGCCAGCAGCACGTTCATGTGTCCCGGCATCCGTCCTGCCACCGGATGAATCGCGTATTTGACGGTGACGCCCTTGTGGGTCAGCTTCTCGGTCAGCTCCTTCAGCGCGTGCTGGGCACGGGCTACCGCCAGGCCATAGCCGGGGACGATGATGACCGTTTCGGCATTGCCCATCAAGAACGAGGCATCGTCGGCAGAGCCCGACTTCACAGGGCGCTGTTGTTGCGCGCCATTGGTCACCGCAGCGCCGCCTTCGCCGCCGAAGCCGCCCAGCAGCACATTGAAGAACGAGCGGTTCATCGCCTTGCACATGATGTAGGACAGGATCGCGCCGCTCGAACCGACCAGCGAGCCGGCGATAATCAGCATCGAATTATTCAGCGAGAAACCGATGCCGGCAGCGGCCCAACCCGAGTAACTGTTAAGCATCGACACCACCACCGGCATGTCGGCGCCGCCGATCGGGATGATGATCAGCACGCCCAGGATGAAGGCGATGATCGCCATCAGGATGAACGGCAGCCAGGATTGGGTCAGCACGAAAATAATCCCCAGGCCGAGCATCGCCACTGCCAGCATCAGGTTGAGGAAGTGCTGGCCCTTGAAGCTGACCGGCGCGCCCTGGAACAGCCGGAATTTGTATTTGCCCGACAGCTTGCCGAACGCAATCACCGAGCCGGAGAAAGTGATCGCACCGACGAAAGTGCCGATGAACAATTCGATGCGATTGCCGGTCGGCAGCGCTTCGCCGTAGCCGGCAATGCCGAAAGCCCACGGCTCGGACACCGCGGCGACGGCGATACACACCGCCGCCAAACCAATCAGCGAGTGCATCGCCGCGACCAGTTCCGGCATCTTGGTCATTTCGACCCGTTTGGCGAGCAGCGCGCCAATCGCACCGCCGACCACCACGCCGCCGGTGACCAGCCAGAAGCCGGAACCGGCCGCCGGCAAGTTGGCCTTCAATTTAATGATCAGTGCGATGGTGGTGACGACCGCGAGGGCCATACCCGCCATCCCGAATACATTGCCGCGCCGGGCCGAGCTCGGATGCGACAAACCCTTGAGCGCCTGGATGAAGCAGACCGAGGCGATCAGGTACAACATGGTGACGAGGTTCATGCTCATATTAGTGGGCTCCCTCTATGCTGTTAGTTTTAGCAGTGCTGGCGCCGGCGACGGCTTTCGCTTTCGGCTCTTTCTTCTTGAACATTTCCAGCATCCGCTGTGTCACCAGGAAACCGCCGAAGACGTTGACCGCGGCCAGCGCCACCGCCAGCGTGCCGGAAATCTGGCCGACCAAACCTTCGGTCAAGCCGGCGGCCAGCATGGCGCCGATGATGATGATCGCGGAAATGGCGTTGGTCACCGCCATCAGCGGCGTATGCAGTGCGGGTGTGACGGTCCAAACCACGTGGTAACCGACGTAGATCGCCAGTACGAAGATGATCAGGTTGGTGATGGTGTGCGTGACTTCCATGATTTCCCCTAATGTGTGAAGAGCGGCGTTGATTGCTCGACGCCGCTCTTCTTTGCTTACATTTTTTTCAGGCCGGTGATCCGGTTGTTGTCATCGACAAACACTACTTTGGGTACATGTGTTTCTACTTCGGCTGCGCTGAGTGATGCATAGGTACAAATGATTAATAGGTCGCCAAGGTGGGCGCAGCGGGCTGCCGCGCCGTTCAGCGAAATTTCGCCGCTGCCGCGCTTGCCGCGGATGGCATAGGTCGAGAAACGCTTGCCGTTGTTGACGTTGTATAGCTCGATCTTCTCGAACTCGCGGATGTCGGCTGCTTCCAACAAATCTTCATCAATTCCGCACGAACCTTCGTAGTGCAGGTCGGCTTGGGTGACGGTAGCGCGATGGATTTTCGCGCGCAGCATGATGCGTTGCATTGTTTACTTCTCCTGTGTGCGCAATTCCCGGTTAATGCCGGTACTTGCGCGGTCTTAAAAAATCGGTAATGAGGTGTTGATTACTTCCGCAGCACTTCGCCGCCGCTGCATAACAAAGTGGCGGCAACGATATCGTCTTCGCGATTGATGCTCAGGCCGCCTTCCGGATTGACGATCAGCTTCAGGAAGTCGAGCACGTTGCGGGCATACAGCGCCGATGCGTCGGCCGCCACCTGGGTTGCCAGATTGCCGGCGCCGATGATGTGGACGCCGTGCTTGATGACGGTCTTGCCGGCTTCGGACAACGGGCAGTTGCCGCCCTGCTCGACCGCCATATCGAGGATCACCGAGCCGGGCTTCATGGCCTTGACGGTTTCTTCGCCGATCAGCACCGGTGCTTTGCGACCGGGGATCAGGGCGGTGGTGATGATGATGTCGGCCTGTTTGGCGCGCTCATGCACCAATTCGGACTGACGCCGCATCCAGTCGGCCGGCATCGGCCGCGCATAGCCGCCAACGCCTTCGGCGCATTCTTTTTCTTCGTCGGTAATGAAGGGTACGTCGAGGAATTTGGCGCCCAGCGATTCGATTTGCTCCTTGACCGCCGGCCGCACGTCGGAGGCTTCGATCACCGCCCCCAGGCGCTTGGCGGTCGCAATCGCCTGCAAGCCGGCCACCCCGGCCCCCATGATCAGCATGCGGGCCGCCTTGACGGTACCGGCCGCGGTCATCAGCATCGGGATGAAACGTTGGTAGGTATTGGCCGCCACCATCACCGCCTTATAGCCTGCGATATTGGCTTGCGACGACAGCACATCCATCGATTGCGCGCGCGAAGTACGGGGCGCCGCTTCCAGGGCAAACGCGGTCAGGCCGTGGTTTGCCATAACAACAATATTCTCGGCATCAAAAGGATTCAGCATACCGACCACGACCGTGCCGCTTTTCAGCAAGCCATGTTCTTCGGCACTGGGAGCGCGCACCTTGAGCACGGTTTCCGCCGCAAACGCCTCCGCCGCACTCACCACCTGGGCGCCTGCCGCCGCGTAGGCTTGGTCGGTGATGCTGGACAAGGTGCCGGCACCGGACTGCACCAGGACCTGATGCTTTGCAGCAACCAATTTTTTTACTGTTTCCGGAGTCGCTGCCACCCGGGTTTCGCCAGGCAGCGTCTCGGCTGGGATGCCGATTTTCATGTACTTCTCCTATTAATGTGAAAAAAACTTAACGGAATCTTACACGGAATAATTGCACTGCAACAAGCCGAGCCCGATAGTGACTATTTCCCGCAGGCTTGGGTCCCGCCCTGCATTCGGCAGGCACGTTAAAATAGCGGATTATCCGAGGAATTTATGAATGACGTTTGGAAACCCTCTGTCACGGTCGCCGCAATCATCGAGCGCGACGGCCGCTTTTTAATGATTGAAGAAGCAACCAGTGACGGCATCCGTATCAATCAACCTGCCGGCCACCTGGACCCCAACGAATCGCTGATCCAGGCCGTGGTGCGCGAGACGCTGGAAGAAACGGCGCACGATTTTACTCCCTCTGCGCTGGTTGGCATGTACATGGCGCGCTACGTGTCGGCGCGTTCCGGCAAAAACGTCACTTATCTGCGTTTCGCCTTCTGCGGCGAACTTGGCGCACAGCACGATCAAGCACTCGATCACGGCATTTTGCGCATTATGTGGATGACGCGCGACGAGCTGGCGGCTTGCCAGGAACGCCACCGCAGCCCGCAAGTGCTGCAATGCATCGACGATTACCTGCGCGGTCAACGAGCGCCGCTGTCCATGCTGAACACCCATCCAAGCGTCTGTGGGGTTGCCAATGTCTAATGCAAAAAAACGGGTGGTGATCGGCATGTCGGGCGGCGTCGATTCGTCGGTCTCGGCCTGGCTGTTGAAGCAACAAGGCTATGAAGTGATCGGCCTGTTCATGAAGAACTGGGAAGACGACGACGATTCCGAATACTGCTCGACCCGGCAGGACTGGATCGATGCGGTCAGCGTGGCGGATGTGATCGGGGTCGATATCGAGGCGGTCAATTTTGCCGCCGAATACAAGGATCGCGTGTTCGCCGAATTCCTGCGCGAATACCAAGCCGGCCGCACGCCCAACCCGGATGTTTTGTGCAATGCGGAAATCAAGTTCAAAGCCTTCCTCGACCATGCGATGAAACTCGGGGCAGACCTGATCGCCACCGGCCATTACGCCCGCGTCCGGCAAGCCGAGTCAGGCCTTTTTGAATTATTGAAAGCGGTCGATGCCAGCAAGGATCAAAGTTATTTTCTGCATCGACTGAATCAGGCGCAGCTGTCCAAAACATTGTTCCCGCTAGGTGAAATCCAAAAAACCGAAGTCCGCAAAATCGCCGAGCAAATCCAGCTGCCGAATGCCAAAAAGAAAGACTCGACCGGCATTTGCTTCATCGGCGAGCGGCCGTTCCGCGAATTCCTGAATCGTTACCTGTCGTATCAGCCGGGCCCGATGAAAACCCCGGACGGCGATACCGTCGGCCAGCACGTCGGCCTCAGCTTTTACACGCTGGGCCAGCGCAAGGGCATCGGCCTGGGCGGCATGAAATCGCACAAGAATACCGATGGCGACAGCGACCCCTGGTACGTCGCCAGGAAAGATGTCGCAAACAATACCTTGTACATCGTGCAGGGCCACGACCATCCTTGGCTGTTGTCGTCCACCCTGCAAGCCGGACAACTCAGCTGGATCTCCGGCCAGGCCCCGGAACGTGCCACCTTGTCGGCCAAGACCCGCTACCGCCAGGCGGATATGGGCTGCACCTTCCAGAGCCTGCAGCAGCTGGATGCGGAAAATTTCGCGCTGCACTTCGACGCCCCGCAATGGGCCGTCACTCCGGGACAATCTGCGGTGCTGTACGACGGCGACGTTTGCCTGGGCGGCGGCATCATTGAATCGTCCGGCGGTACTGACTAACGCACGGTTCGATCCGATCGAGATAGGCCGCCGCAAGGCGCCTATCTTTGGGCGTTCAGATTGGCTCTGGCAATCATTGCCAAACAGCATAAAATCACGACATCCCCTTCCCCTCAGGAGAGTCGCATGACACGCCCCCAGCCACAGCTCATCAGCGTCAAGCTCGAACAACTGCACCCCACCCAACTGACGGTCGGCATGGAGGAAGTGGTGCAGAAGCGCAAGGAATGGAGCAAGCTCGGCAAAAAAGCCCGCGCTACGGCTTTGGATCGTCACTGGTTTCCCAGCATTACCGGACCGGACGGAAGGCACTACATTGTCGATCATCATCATTTTGGCCTGGCCCTGTTGCAAGAAGAAGTCAAAACGGTCTGGGCGCTGCCGCTGAAAGACCTGTCCATCCTGAAGCCGCCCCATTTCTGGAACGTGATGGACCATCATCAATGGGTGCATCCGTATGACGACCAAGGCGTGCGACGCGATTTCAGTGCGGTGCCGCCCCAACTCGAACTGTTACGAGATGATCCCTATCGCAGCCTGGCCGGCGAGTTGCGGCGCGCAGGCGGCTTCGCCAAGGATGTGACGCCGTTCAGCGAGTTTTTGTGGGCCGATTTTTTTCGCCCGCGGATCAAGCGCAGCAGCTTGCAGAAAGATCTTGCCAAGGCGTTGCTCAAGGCGATGCAACTGGCGCATAGCCAGGAAGCACACTATCTACCCGGCTGGTCCGGTCCGATTGCGGCCAAATAAATGGCCACTCAAAGCGCCAATACCGACCAGGAAAATCCGCCCGAATCCGGCTATCGGAAGTATCTGCCTGACCTGCTGGCCGGCCTGTCGATTGCCGGCTTGCTGCTGCCGGAAGCGGTAGCCTATTCGAGCATTGCCAACCTGCCGCCGCAGGCCGGGGTGATCGCGCTGTTCGCCGGGCTGCTTTGCTACGGTCTGCTCGGCACCAGCCGCTTTGCGATCGTGGCTGCCACCTCGTCGTCGGCGGCGGTGCTGGCGGCCACCACGGCCTCGATTGCCGGTGGCGACCAGGGGCTCAGAATGACGCTGGCGATCGGTCTGGTGATGCTGACCGGCTTGTTTTTCGTGCTGGCCGGAGCGACCCGCATGGGCAGCGTCACTGATTTCATTGCCAAGCCGGTGTTGCGCGGATTCGCCTTCGGCCTGGCGATCATCATCACGCTCAAGCAAAGCGCCAGCATGGTCGGCATCCATACCATGCACAGCGACCTGATCCGCTTCCTGCCGGAACTGTTCGGCCAGATTGCGCATTGGAATCGGGCCGGCATCGGCGTCGGTGCGGCGGCGCTGATCCTGCTGTTCCTGTTCGCCCGCTGGCGACACGTGCCGGGCGGTTTGCTGGTGGTGATGCTCGGCATCGCGGCCGGCAAGTGGCTCGATTTGCCGCACTACGGAGTGGCCCTGGTCGGCACCATCCATCTGCAATTGGCGACACCCACGCTACCGCTGCTGTCGCATGCCGAATGGCTGCGCCTGGGCGAGTTGAGCATTGCCATGGTGATGATCCTGTACGCCGAATCGTATGGCTCGATCCGCAGCTTTGCGATGAAGCACGGCGATGCGGTTGCGCCGAACCGGGATTTGCTGGCGCTGGGCGCTGCCAACCTACTGTCTGGACTATTTCACGGGATGCCGGTCGGCGCCGGCTATTCCGCCACTTCCGCCAATGAAGCCGCCGGCGCCACATCGCGCCTGGCCGGCTGGGCGGCGGCCCTGGTGCTGCTGGCGATCGTCCTGACACTATTGCCAACCATCGCGCTGACGCCGGAACCGGTGCTGGCCGCAATCGTGATCCACGCCGTCAGCCATACCCTGAACCCGGCCATCTTCCGGCCCTATTTCACATGGCGGCGCGATCGCCTGGTGGTCGTCGTTTCGGTGATTGCGGTGTTGCTGCTCGGGGTACTGGATGGTTTGCTGGCCTCGATCGCCATCAGCCTGTTGCTGATCTTGCGCGGCTTTTCGCAATCAAGCATCACTATCCTCGGACGGCTCGGCCAGGGTCATGATTTTGTCAATATGAAAACCCATCCGCAAGCGCAGCCGATCCCCGGCATCATCATCCTGCGTCCGAATGAGCCGCTGTTTTTCGCCAATGCGGAGCGGATCCTGAATCAGACGCTGCTCACCATCAGCGCTGCCGGCGAAACGGCTCACACCGTGATCCTGAGCCTGGAAGAGTCGCCTGACCTGGACAGTTCCAGCCTGGAAGCTTTGCATGATTTTTCCAACTTTGTCGGCAAAAACGGCAAGCGGCTGTTGCTGGCGCGCCTGAAGGATCCGGTGTATGACATCATGCAGCGCACCATCGCCCCCGACTTTCCAACCGAATTCTTGAGCGCGCTGAGCGTGGATGAGGCGGTGCACCTGGCGCTGGCGAAAGTGTGAAACGTCAGAACCCACAATAAACCCGGATCGGACGCAATGCCGATTAGTTACAATGCGCGTTGCTTACTTTTGGGAAACCGTGCTCTTGCGCAATTCCCAATGGCTCTGCCTCAAAGAAGTTGTGTTATATACATGTAGCGTTTGAAGAACAACAAGACATTTTTTGTTTCAACTTAGAAGGATTGGTATGTCTGGCAGATATGGACTTAAAAACAAACTGATAGGCGCCTTGTTTGGCGCCCTATTGGTTTTGACTGGATGCGGTGGTGGCGGTGGCGATGGTGGTAGTAGCGGCGGTAGTTTGACTCCGTCAGCGTCGGTTTCAGTTTCGGGCAAGATCACTTACGATTTCGTGCCGGCGGTGGCCAGCAAGGACCAGTCCGGCAACTGGCTAGCCAAACTGGATTACCCCAATACCGTGCGTAAGCCGGCACGCAATATCGTGGTCGAACTGGTCGACGATAGCGGCAAAGTGCTGCAGTCGACGCAAACGGATGTTCAGGGCAATTATGTATTCCAGGCGCCTTTTAACACCTCGGTCCATGTGCGCGCCAAAGCGCAGTTGCTGCGCGCAACCGGGTCGGGTCCTAGCTGGAATTTCGCGGTTCGCGACAACTCATCGACTGGCTATAGTATTTCAGGTGATAGCGCGGCACTGTATGCGATGGATGGCGCGAACTTCAATAGTGGCACCCAGGCCAGCATCCATGACCTGAATGCGCCATCGGGCTGGGGCGGGTCGAGCTATACCGCGCCCCGTGTGGCTGGACCGTTTGCGATTCTGGATACGGTTTATGCAGCTAGCCAGAAAGTGCTGCAAGCCAATCAAAATGCAGCATTTCCTCCGCTAAATATATTCTGGAGTCCGGGCAGTATGGACGGCACTTACTTTGGCAGCGTCAACGGCCCTAATTTCATAGGACTCCATATCCGCGGCAAGGAAGATGTCGATACGGATGAATACGATGCCGGCGTGATTGCCCATGAATGGGGTCATTATTTCCAGGCCAGCTTTTCTCGCGACGACAGTATCGGCGGTACGCACGGCCCCGGCGATCTGCTCGACATGCGCCTGGCGTTCAGTGAAGGTTGGGGCAACGCATTCTCCAGCATGGCGCGCAACGATCCGATGTATATCGACACCTTCGGTCCCCAGCAAGCGTCACCCGCGGTAGTTTTCAAGGTCGATGAGATCCCGGCCACCGATCCGAAAGCCTGGTTTAGCGAGACAGCCGTGCAATCCGTGTTGTATCGCTTACATCAATCGCCGACAGTTGGCTTTAGCCCGATCTACCAGGCGATGACGACGCAAACCAATACGCCGGCCTTGACCAGCCTGTTCTCGTTCGCGACACCGCTGCGCGGGCAAGTCAACGCAGCCGGACAAACCACCATTGATAATTTGCTTGCTGAAATCAACACCGTGAACGGCAGCAGCCTGGACCCGTTTGGCGTCAACCAAGTTGTGTTGCCGCCATCCGTCAGCGCCGGCAATGGGCAGTTCGTGCTGCCGGTCTATACCCAGCTGCTGATCGGACAAGGAACCAGGGTGTGCAGCACAATTACCTACGGCGGCATCAACAAATTGGGCGTCTACCGTTATCTGCGTTTTAATATCCCGCAAACTGGCGTCCATCAATTGAAGCTGGTCACCGATGCCGGGCTGACACCGGAATTTCAGCTGTTCAGCCAGGGCAATCCGATTGACGGCCAATTCGTTAAAGACTCGACTGCCGCCGACACCTATAACTTGTCGTATGTTTTGCCGGCACAGAACAATTATGTCGCGACCATCAAGGCGAAGGTCGATACCCAGAGCGGGTGCTTCACCGTCACGCTCGTTCAATAAGGAAAGCAATCATGAATCTGAAAATCACCCTGGCCACCGGTTTACTCGCGTTGGCGACTGTCGCCTGCAGCGCTGAAACCAGCGTCAAGCAAGCGACTAACACACCCCATAAAAGCGCCGCCAAAGTCGGGGCGCCGGTAACGGTCGAGTTGGTATCCAGCGGCCAAACCAGCAAGAACGCCAAGCTGCCGCTAATGCTGCTGTTCAAGACCGACCAGCCGAATGTCCCGCTGCATGTGGAATATCGGACCGACGCCGGTCTGTCCCTGATCACCGTCGGCAACGCCGCACTGGTCAGCAATCAGGATGGCGTGGTGACCGATACGCCGAACGTGCGTGCAGCGGAAGATGGCGTGTATCAATTGAATGTATTCGTGACCATCGGCGACCGCACCCGCGCGGTATCGATTCCAGTCACAGTCGGCAACGCCAAGCCGGTGCTGAAGTCGGCCGGCAAGGCGATCCAGACGCCGAAGGGTGAAAATCTGACGATCCTGCCGGCGCAGGAAACCAGCCGCTGATGCACTCTGTATAAGTAGGCACTAACTCGGATACGACGGCATGCGATTTTTAGCCGCCGTATCCGGAATCCAGTCACGCCCCCCAACAAAATATTCCCTCCGCACAACAGAAAACACCTTCTTTGATAGTAGAATTAAAACCTGCTTGCGGGCAATCCGCGAGCAAAGACTGCTGTCAAAACCGCTCACTATTTGTCCAAGGAATATTCATGCGCGCGCGCTGGCAACTAATGGTTGCATCGCTCTGTACTTTCTATGCGATGGCGGCCAGTTCGGCTGAAATCGCATTTTCCGCCCAGATCGACTTCACCGAAATCAATCTCAACATCAAGGATGGCTATCGCTCCAATCCGGACCTGGTGGTGCTCGACGTCACGCTCAGCCCGGATGCCCAGCGACGTCTGGAGCAGATATCGCGCACGGCCTTGGAACAAGACTTGACGATCACCATCAACGGCAGGACCGTCGCCACCTCGCGCGTTCAGGGCGTGCTGGACACGCCGCAGCTGAACATCAATTTATCCCGGCAAGCCGCAACCGATCTGTTGCCGGCCCTGCTGGGAACAGCCACTAGCACGCCGCCGGCATCGCAGTCCGGAGCCGACCCCATGTTGCCGGATACTGCGCCGAAAGAATAATGAAATGAGGGTTTTGCTGCAAAGAATACGCAAACTGGTCCAGCAAAAATTCACCCTGCCCGCTAACGATTTGTTGCGCGACCTGGTCTATCGCCGCTTGTGGTCATCGATCCTGATCAGCTCCTTCGGCAGCCAGATCACCATGCTGGCCCTGCCCCTTACCGCCGCGGTATTGCTGCATGCAACGCCGCTGCAGATGGGGATGCTGATCTTCGTCGAGAGCTTCCCGTTTGTATTGTTCTCGCTGCCCTCGGGGGTCTGGCTCGATCGGGTCCGCAAGCTGCCGGTCTACATCCTGGGTGAGGCTTGCCTGGCGCTGGCGGTGGCCAGCGTGCCCTGCGCCTGGTGGGCCGGCTGGCTGAGCATGACCTGGTTGTATGCGGTGGGCTTTGTGCTCGGCACGATTGCCACCACCGCCGGCACTGCGGCGCAAATCGTGCTGACCCAGGTGGTGGCGCGCGACCGCTTGGTGGAAGCCCACGCTAAAAACGCGCTCGCCTCGTCCGGCGCGGAAGTAGCCGGCCCCGGATTGGCAGGCGCATTGATCAAGCTGGTCGGCGCACCCGTGGCGCTGCTGGTCAACGCCGCGCTGATGCTGCTGTCGGCGGCAATTTTGCGCGACATCCGGGTCAACGAAGTGCGGCCGGAGCGCGCCGATGCCCATTTCTGGCGCGACCTGAAAGCAGGGGTGCGTTTTGTCGCCCGCCAGCGCCTGTTGATCACATTGGCGGTCACCGTCGGCTTGTGGCAACTGTGCTACAACGCCGCGCTGGTAGTGCAAATTCTATTCGCCACCCGCACCTTGGGCCTGAGTGAACAAGCAGTCGGCCTGAGTTACATCGGCATGGGAGTCGGCACCGTCATCGCCAGCGTGTACGGCAATCGGATCAGCCGACGTCTCGGTCCCGGTCCCTGCCTGGTGCTGGGGATTGCGGTGTCCGGCGCCGGCTGGCTGTTGCTGGCGCTGGCGCCGGCCAATGAACTTGGGGTGGCGGCGTTTGCCGTGATGCTGATGTGTTTCAGTACCGGCGGCGTGCTGATCTTCATCAATTTCCTCGCCTTGCGCCAGGCCGTCACGCCGGAGCCGCTGCTGGGCCGCATGACCAGCACCATGCGCTGGCTGATCCTGCTTCCGAGCGGACCCGGGGCCTTGATCGGCGGCTGGCTCGGGCAACACCTCGGGCTGCGTTTTTCGCTGGCTTTTGCCGGCTTGTCGGCGTTGCTGCTGGCGGCGATCGCCGCACGGCATCCGGTCATCCGCGCCGTGCGAACCCTGCCCAAGGTGGCGCTGCACGAAGAACAGCGGCACGCCGCCGCGGTGCTGGACTGAGATTGATGCGCATGAAAAAATGCCCCGAAAATCTTATGATTTTCGGGGCATTTTTATTTCAATCGAGATAAATCAAGCAAGCATCAAGGCACGTCTCTCAGATAACCTTCCTTGCTCGGATCGCGCATCCGCAACGACACGATCAGGCTGATCGCGCACATGGCGGTCACATACCAGTAAAAATTCGTTTCCATCCCCATCTCTTTCAGCTTCAGCGCCACCGCTTCCGCCGAGCCTCCGAACAGCGCATTGCCCACCGCATACGACAGTCCGACGCCCAGCGCTCGGACTTCCGGCGGAAACATTTCGGATTTGATCAAGCCGCTGATCGACGTATAAAAACTGACAATCGTCATTGCCAGCAGCACGATCCCAAAAGCCGCATACGGATTTGAAATATCTTTCAATGCGTACAAAATCGGCACCGTCGCCAGCGTCCCCAGCGTGCCGAACCAGAGCATCGAAGTGCGGCGCCCGATGCGGTCGGACAGGGCGCCGAACAGCGGCTGCATCAGCATGTAAACGCAAAGCGCGGCGGTCATCACGGCACTCGCGGTCTTGACCGGCATGTGGGCGGTATTGACCAGGTACTTTTGCATATACGTCGAGAACGTATAGAACATCAGCGAACCGCCGGCGGTAAAACCGATCACCGTCATGAATGCGCCCTTGTGCTTCATCAGCCCGGCCAAGGTGCCTGCATCCTTGTGCTGGCGTGTTTCCGCGGTCGAGGTTTCGCTCAGCGAGCGGCGCAGATACAGGGCCACCACAGCCGCCGCCGCACCCACCACGAACGGCACGCGCCAGCCCCATGCATACATTTGTTCGCTACTGAGCAACTGCTGCAAAATGACCAGCACCAGCACCGCCAGCAATTGGCCGCCGATCAGCGTCACATACTGGAACGAAGCAAAGAAGCCGCGCCGCCCCTGCAGCGCGACCTCACTCATATAAGTCGCGCTGGTGCCGTATTCGCCGCCGACCGACAAGCCCTGGAACAGGCGCACGATCAACAGCAGCAGCGGCGCCAGGGTGCCGACGGTGGCGTAGGTCGGCATGAAAGCGATCATCAGCGAACCGCCGCACATCATCAGCACCGAGATCATCATCGAGGTCCGGCGGCCATGCTTGTCGGCGATCCATCCGAACATCCAGCCGCCGATCGGGCGCATCAGGAAACCGGCGGCAAACACGCCGGCGGTGTACAGCAATTGCGTGGTCGCGTTACCGCTTGGGAAAAACGCCGGCGCAAAATAAATCGCGCAAAACGAGTAGATGTAAAAGTCGAACCATTCGACCAGATTGCCGGACGACGCGCCGACAATGGCAAAAATGCGCTTCCGGCTATCCGCCGAATTTGATGCGGGAACCGATTCTACGACGGGGGCAAGCTGGGTCATGTGTCTCATCCTTTTTAAGTAATTATCAAGCGACGCCGGTTCGCATTGTAAGACAACGGCCAGTGATATTTTCTCAAAAAAATATTTTTCAGCTAAGAAACTTCTCAAGCTGGCGGCCACTCATAAGCTGACATTTTGCAACAGCGATCGACAACGCATCCAGAAATTGAAATAGATATCAGCCGTACCCCGTACCGTCGTCAAACGCGCACGCCATATTGGATACAGCCTCCGGCGATTTCCGCTACCATGGCAAGCCTGTCCCAACCCGGTTCACGCATCACCGCGCCAGCCACTACGCCATCACACATTCCATGCAACGCTACACCACCACCACTATCCTCCTGCACTGGCTCATCGCGGCATTGATCGTTGCCACATTTTTGCTGGGCCTGACCATGGTCGACATTCACGGCCTGACGCCGACCAAGCTGAAATATTTTTCCTGGCATAAATGGCTGGGCGTCACCGTGCTGGGATTGGCCTGCCTGCGCATGCTGTGGCGCCTGAAGAATCCGGCGCCGGCGTATCCGGCCGGCATGCCGCGCTGGGAACAGGTGTCGGCGCATGCCTTGCATAGCTTGCTGTACGTGCTGATTTTCGCGGTGCCGATCTCGGGCTATTGCTACAGCCTGGCGGCCGGCGTGCCGGTGGTCTACCTCGGCGTACTGCCGCTGCCGGTTTTGATGGCCCCCAATCCCGAACTGAAACCGCTGCTCAAACTGGCGCATTACGTGCTCAACATGATTTTGCTGGGCGGCGTCGGCCTGCACGTGCTGGCGGCGTTCAAACATCTATTCATCGACCGCGACGGCGTGTTCAAACGCATTCTGCCGCGCTCCATCATTAACTGAAAAAGGAAAGTCCCATGACGCATCTGCAATCCCTGTTACGCAAAACCGCGCTCTGCGCCGGCCTCATCGTCTGCAGCGCCGCCCCTCTGACTAGCATCGCAGCACCGCTGAAAGCCGACCCGGCCAAGAGCAGCGTGACGATCGTGTTCAAGCAATTGAACGTGCCGGTCGAAGCAAAATTCAAGAAATTCGCGACCCAGATCGACTTCAACAATGCGCAGCCGGAAGCATCCAAAGCCAGCGTCGACATCGAGATCCCCAGCTTCGATCTGGGCGATCCCGACTACAACAAGGAAGTGTTGAATAAAGAATGGTTCAATGCCCAGCAATTTCCTCGCGCCAGCTTCGTGACCAGTTCGATCAAGGCCAGCGCCGGCGCACCGGCAGGCAGCAAATACGAAGTCGCAGGCAAGCTGACGATCAAGGGCAAGACCGCCGATGTGCGCTTCCCTCTGAACGTCAAGAAAGAAGGCAATGCGCAAGTTTTTGAAGGCGCTTTGCCGATCAAGCGGCTGACCTACAACATCGGCGAAGGCGAATGGCAAGACACCGGCATGGTGGCCGATGAGATCACAATCAAATTCCGCCTAGTAGCCCAATAAGCATTACCCCGCAGTTTTCCTCACCTGCATTTCATTGAAAGGAATTAACGCATGAAACACAAACTGATCCTCGCTTCCTTGCTGGCAGCCAGCGCCGCCAATGCATTCGCCGCAACAGAGTCTTACACCATCGATCCCAATCACACCTATCCAAGCTTTGAAGCCGATCATTTGGGCATTTCCGTATGGCGCGGCAAATTCACCAAGACCAGCGGCAGCGTGACGCTGGACCGCGAGGCCAAGACCGGTTCTCTCGACATCAAGATCGATCCGAACTCGATCGACTTCGGCCACGCCAAGATGGACGATCATGCCAAAGGCCCCGACCTGTTCGACGTCCAGAAATATCCGGAGATCACCTACAAAAGCAAGTCCTTGAAATTCGACGGCGACAAGCTGGTGGCGGTTGAAGGCGATCTGACGCTGCATGGCGTGACCAAGCCGGTAACGCTGACCATCAACAAGTTCAAGTGCATCCAGCACCCGATGCTGAAGCGCGAGGTATGCGGCGCAGATGCAACGGCTGAATTCAATCGCAGCGACTTCGGCATCAGCTACGGCATCCCGAAATTTGCCCCGGGCGTGAAACTGGCGATCCAGGTGGAAGCGGTCAAGAGTTAAGGCCGCGTCCAACTCGATGGCCTGATACATTCAAGCCGGCGAACATCGCGTTCGCCGGCTTTGTTTTTGAGCCAGCAAATCTCATTCATGCTCCTGTCATACAGGCTAGATAAAATCCTGGCTCTTCGTCCACTCCGCCGAGCAAGCCATGTCCTCCCGCAAAAAATCTCCTCCGACTCTGCAACGCCGCACCTTTTTACGCCATCTTTCGGTTGGCGCCGGCGCGCTGCTGAGCGGCTCGCATTTGAAGACCGTACTGGCGCAAAACAGTCCGCCGGCATTGATCACCCCGGACCAGCTGCGGCCGCAACTGAACAGCGGCATCATGAGCGGCGATATCACACGCGACAAGGCCATCATCTGGAGCCGCGCCGACCGGCCGTCGCGGATGGTGGTGGAGTATGCGAACAACGAAGCGTTGCGGGATGCGCGCACGCTGACCAGCGCATTGGCGCTGCCCAGCACCGATTTCAGCGCACGGGTCGATCTCAGCGGCCTGCCGGCCGGACAGCGGATTTTTTACCGGGTGCGTTTTCAGGATATCCGGGATGCATCGGTCTACAGCGAACCGCTGAGCGGCAGCCTGCTGATCCCGGGCGGCGCCGAGCGCGACATCACGTTCGCCTTTTCCGGCGACGAGGCAGGTCAGGGCTGGGGCATCAACGAGGCCTGGGGTGGCTACCGGATTTATGAAACGATGCGCGGTTTCAAGCCCGATTTCTTTATCCATTCCGGCGACCAGATTTACGCCGACGGCCCGATCGAAAAGGAAGTGAAGCTGGATGACGGCACGCTGTGGCGCAACCTGGTGACGCCAGCCAAGTCCAAGGTGGCGCAAACCCTGGACGATTATCGCGGCAACTTTGCCTACAACCTGCTGGATGCGAACAAACGCCGCTTTGCGGCGGAAGTGCCGTTCCTGGTGCAGTGGGACGATCACGAAGTACGCAACAACTGGTATCCGGGGCAAAAATTCGGCGCCGCCGAAACCCGCTATCAGGAGCGCGAGCTGTCGACCTTGGCGGCCTACGCCAAGCGCGCCATGTTCGAGTACAACCCGTACCGGATCGAGCCCAGCGATCCCGAGCGGGTCTACCGCATGTTCAATTACGGGCCGCTGCTGGAAGTGTTCATGCTCGACGAGCGCAGCTATCGCGGCGCCAATTCGCCAAATCGCCAAAGCACGCTGAACCAGGATTCGGCCTTTCTCGGCTCGGCCCAGCTCAGGTGGATCAAGCAGTCCTTGCTGCGCTCGCGCTCGACCTGGAAAGTGATCGCCAGCGACATGCCGATCTCCATCGTGGTGCCGGACCTGAACCCGGACGTACCACCGGGCACTTACGAAGCCTGGGCCAACGGCGACAATGGCAAACCGCTTGGGCGCGAACTGGAAATCGCGGAACTGCTCAGGTTCATCAAGCAGCACGACATCAAGAACGTGGTGTGGGTCACGGCCGATGTGCATTACGCTTCCGCCACCTATTACTCTCCCGAGAAAGCGCAATTCACCGAGTTCAAACCGTTCTGGGAATTTGTCGGCGGCCCGCTGCACGCCGGCACCTTTGGCCCGGGAGAAATCGACCGCACTTTCGGTCCGGATGTGCGCTACGTCAGCATCCCCAGCGACATGAAGCAAAACCGCCCGCCGAGCGAACTGCTGCAATTCTTCGGCCTTGGGAAAATCGACGCCAAGAGCAAGGTCATGACGGTCTCGCTGCACAATATCGACGGCAAAAACCTGTACACCGTCGATTTGCATCCGGAAGCTTGATAGGTCCGACCTGGTGCAAACCGGGGGGATTTTACTTAGCGGGATTTAGGCAAGACTGCGTATTCTCGGATACCGCGTTCTCGGATACCATACGGCCCTGTCACCGTAAGATTGCTCCCGTTAAATATAAAGATGTCTCGCTCTCTACGCCGATTTGCCATCTGGATGGCATTGTTTGCAGTGCTGCTGCCAAGCGTGGCGCGGTTGCTGCCGGCCGCGCATGGGCAGCCGCCGGGGCTGGGCGATTTGTGTTCAGCAGTCGGTCATCGTCAGGCGCCAGACGCCGGCAATCCGGCCTTGCCAGACCAGCAGCATGCAGGTCATTGCCTGCTGTGCTTCATCCATAGCGCAGATATCGGTTTACCACCCGGCGCTGCCGCCTGGGATATCGCTGACAGCAGCAGCGGCAGAGCGTTGCCGCCACCGGCCATCACGCTGCCGACCGCAGCCGCCTGGCTCAACCCTCACCCGCGCGGGCCGCCCTTCTTTTCCTGATTTACTTCACTGCCGCAAGCGACTTACGCTAATGGAAGTAGCTTGCTTTACGCATTACAAGTTAAATGAGGAATAGTCATGAATACATCATCAAGCCGCCGGGTCCGGCTCACTTTGCTGCCGCTCGCGGCTTTGGCTCTCACTGCACTATCCCCTGGCGCTGCATGGGCTTGCGCCAGCTGCGGCTGCACTCTCAGCTCGGATTGGGAAAACCTGGGTTTCGGCGGCTCTTCCGGACTCAAGCTGGATGTCCGTTACGATTACCTGAACCAGAACCAGCTGCGCAGCGGCACCGGCACCATTTCTCCGGCTGCCGCCAGCCAGATTTCCAACAACGGCAATCCGCAGGAAGTCGAAAAATTCACGCGCAATAATTACCTGACGCTGGGCCTGGACTACAGCTTCAATCCGGACTGGGGCGTCAATCTGCAACTGCCTTACATCATGCGCAGCCACAGCACCCTGGGCACCGCATCCGACGGCACCACGCCGGGCGACGGCGGCGGTCAGTACGATTCCAAGACCTCCAACGTCGGCGACGTCAAAGTCATCGGCCGCTACCAGGGTTTTACGCCGCAGCATAACTTCGGCGTCCTGTTCGGCCTGAAGCTGGCCACCGGCAGCCATACCCTGACCGCGATGTCTAGCGATCCCACGGCGCCAGGTCCGGTTCCGATCGATCGCGGTCTGCAGCCGGGCAGCGGCACCACCGACGCCATCCTCGGCGCCTACTTTATGGATACGCTGAACAAGGATTGGGATTACTTCGTGCAGGGCATCGCGCAGAAAGCGCTCAATTCGAGCGATCAATATCGCCCCGGCGACAGCGCCAACTTGAACCTGGGCGTGCGCTACATGGGCTTTGACGCGGTCACGCCGCAGCTGCAGCTGAATGCCCGCCGCGTATTGCATGACGTCGGCGCCAATGCCGACACCATCAGCACCGGCGGCACCCTGGTCTATCTCAGCCCGGGCCTGGTAGTGCCGGTCAGTCAGCAGGTATCGCTCTACGGTTTTGTGCAAGTGCCGGTGTACCAGAAGGTCAACGGGGTGCAACTGGCGCCGCGTTATACGGCGTCGCTGGGCGCGCGCTTTACGTTTTAGGGCGACTTCTAAAAACCTACTGCAGGGTTTGGCAAGCCCGCCAATCTCGGGGCCGCGATGCTCACCAGCTCCGTACGGCTGCAGGTGTTGCAACTTCGTCGCCCCGACCTTGGGCCGCTCGCTACGGTTTTTCGAGGTGCCCTTAAGGCAGCTTGTCTTTTAGTAACGGAGTCACCAGTTTGTCCAGCAGCGGGAGATCGATCTTCGGTTCTCCCACGCTGCCGTCCTTGCGCAGGATCCCGTGCCGATCGATCACGAAGGTCATCGGCATGCGCCAGATACGGCCGAATCCCTTGAAATTCGCATCGCGCTGAAAAGCGGCCGGATAGCTGTACTTGGTCATGACCTCGCGCACCACGTGATCGTCCGCCGGATCATCCATGCTGATCGCAATAATCCGCAATCCCTCTCCCTTGTGCTGCTGGTAGTAGGTTTCCATGGCCGGCATTTCCTCGCGGCACGGCCCGCACCACGAAGCCCAGAAATTCACTATCACCACCTGCCCCAGCTCGTTCTGCATATTGAAAGCGTCGCCGGCCAGCGTCTTCGCCGTCAGACCGGGGGCGGCCTGCCCTACCCCCATCGCCACCGCCGGCAGCGCAAACAAGACACAACAAAGGGCTAAAAGCAGGCGCGGCCATGATTGTTTTGAACGCATCACACACTCCTTATGAAGGCGAGCAGCTTATCACTGCGATTGATGGCGCCGGAAGGGCCTGAAATCAAACTTATTACACTTGTTTGCAACTTATTTGCGACTTATTTGCAATTAATGCAGCAATTCGTGTCAGCCGTATTGTATTTGGGAGCGTTTAGTACAAACCTCGTTCATATTCGGGTGCGGCGCACAGCAAAGAGCCATTGACGCCGCAAGTAGACAGATTGACAAATGTAATCCGTACCACATTGAGCATCACTCATTCCAAGGAGCAGAAAATGAAGGCATTGTTTTTTTCCGCAGCAGTTGCAACAGCACTCTTGACCTCCATCGGTAGCTACGCCCAAACCCCTGCTTCGGCCCCTGCCGGCAGCACCGGCCTGTGCAATGACGGCTCATACTCTTCCGCTGCCTCAAAAAGCGGCGCCTGTGCCTCGCATAAAGGAGTGAAGGAATGGTACGGTGCAGCCAAGGCAGCGACACCAGCCGCAGCGGCGCCAGCGCCAACTCCGGCTCCGGCAGCAACCAGCAGCGCCAAGCCAGCGGCGGCGGCTCCAGCAGCAGGCGGCCCAGGCCAGGTATGGGTCAACACCAGCACCAAGGTATACCACTGCCCAAATACCAAGTACTACGGCAAAACCAAGGCCGGTTCCTACATGTCGGAAGCGGATGCCAAGTCCAAGGGCTTCAAAGCCGACCACGGCAAAGCCTGCAGCTAAGCAACCAAAAGAGCCAGTGATGGCTCTTTTTCATTTCTGCCATAGCGTTGAAAAAAGTAGGGCGGATGAGCGCAGCGTTATCCGCCATTGGATGTACCACATGCGTTGACGCATCCAGTACGGCGGAAGACGCTGCGCTTTTCCGCCCTACGATGCTGCTAGCGTTTAACTTTAAGGGGAATCTCATGGGAATCATCGCCTGGTTGATAGTGGGTGCAATTGCAGGATGGCTGGCTGGGATATTGGTCAAGGGCGGCGGTTTCGGCCTGGTGGTCGACATCATCGTCGGTATCGTCGGCGCTTTCATCGGCGGCTGGCTGGCAGGGCTATTGGGGATTCATGTCGGCGGCGGCTTCCTCTCTTCGATCGTGACAGCCACGGTGGGAGCCGTGATCCTGTTATTCATAGTGCGACTGATCAAGCGCGCCTGATGCGAAGAACCCGCCTGGCGCGGGTTCTTTTACATCTGAATAGCATCGTTGACATTTATTTTCATATCATTTCTATAGCGCAATAAGTTCCACCAAGATAGAATCCTCAGACAATTTCAAGAGGGGAATTCATCCATGGTGTGCTTTACCCGTCGTTTCGTCCGTCATTCCGTCTTCACCGCTTTCACGCTCAGCATCGCTCTCAGCACCTCTGCATTCGACGCCGCTGCGGCAACCCCGAATGACACCGTACCTTTAGGCAAATTGCCGCGCTGGGCGCAGCCCCTGGCCTACCATCTCGATTTCCGCGTCGATCCGCGTCAGAGCGCTTACTCCGGCATCAGCACGATCGAGATTGAGCTCAAGCAGGCGGCCGACCATTTATGGCTGCACGGCCAAGATTTGAGCGTCGGCAAAGTCACGCTCACCGATCCTGCCAAGCGGACTCACGCGGCGACCTACAGCGTGGCGGCAGCCAAAGAAGGCGTCGCCCTGGTCAATTTCGGCAGCACGCTGCCGGCCGGCCGCTACAGCGTGAAGCTGGAATTCACTGCGCCGTTCAACGAGCAGTTGGAAGGCTTGTACAAAATCAACCATGAAGGCGCGCCCTACGCAATGACCCAGCTGGAAGCGATCAGCGCGCGCTATGCCTTCCCCGGCTTCGACGAACCGTCCTTCAAGACGCCGTACACGCTCAGCCTGACCGTGCCGAACGATGAAGTTGCGGTCGCCAACACCCAGCAAATATCCGAAGAAAAAATGGCGGACGGCTGGCGCAAACTCAGCTTCGCCCCGACCCGGCCGTTGCCAAGCTACCTGGTCGCATTTGCCGTCGGCCCGTGGGAGATCGTCAAGGGACCGGACATTGCAGCGACACAATGGCGTCAGCATGTGACGCCGCTGCGCGGCATCGCGCCGCGCGGCGAAGGACAGCGCATGCAGCGCGCCCTGGAGCAGACTCCGGCCATGATCACGGCGCTGGAAGATTATTTCGGCTTGGGCTACCCGTTCGATAAAGTGGATTTGCTGGCAGCCCCGGATTTCGCCGCGGGCGCGATGGAAAATCCCGGCTTGGTGACTTTCCGCGACTACCTGATGCTGCTCGATGCGCAATCGCCGGCGACCAACGTCCGCGGCTCATTCAATGTGACGGCGCACGAACTGGCGCATCAATGGTTTGGCGACACGGTGACCATGCCGTGGTGGGACGATATCTGGCTCAATGAAGCGTTTGCGACCTGGATGCAAAGCAAAATCACCCAGCAACTGCATCCCGAATACCGTGCCGACCTGGAACTCATCAATGGCGCCAACGGCGCCATGCAAAGCGACAGCCTGGTCAGCGTGCGGCGCATCCGCCAGCCGATCGCCGGCAACGGCGACATCGAAACTGCATTCGACGGCATCACCTACCAAAAGGGCGCTGCAGTATTGAATATGTTCGAACGCTATCTCGGTGCGGACACCTTCCGGCAAGGGGTACGCAGCTATTTTCAGCAGCATCAATTCTCCAACGCCACCGCCGATGACCTGATCAACGCGCTAGCCAAGGCATCCGGCAAGGGCAAGCGCTTTGCGCGCGCCATGCAGAGTTTCCTCGACCAGCCGGGCGTGCCTCAGGTAGAGACCGCCTTGAGCTGGGAACACGGCCAAGCCGTGCTGCGCCTGAAACAACAGCGTTACCTGCCGCTCGGCTCGACCGGCAACCCCAAGCAGTTGTGGGGCATTCCGGTATGCGTGCGCTACGGCGACGAACATAGCGCCGCCAGCAAAACCCAATGCGAACTGCTCGATCAAGAACAGGGAAAAATCGTGCTGCAAGGCGCGTCCGCTTCGACCTGGTACATGCCGAACGCGGATGCCGCCGGTTATTACCGGTTCAGCATGGCGCATGAGGACCTGGCGCGCCTGAACCAACACATCGCCCGGTTGGCCGATACCGAACAACTGGCGTACGCGGATGCGATCAATGCCGGTTTCCGGCGCGGCGACCTGGATGCGGCGGCCGTGCTGGCTGCGGCGCCCCGTCTGGCGCCAGCCACAACACGGGAAGTCGCCATCGCCTTGATTCCATCGCTCAAGTGGCTCTCGAAATATGCGGTGCGGACCGATGCGCAACGCCAGCAATTGGTCGATCTGGCTCGCACGCTCTACCTGCCGCGACTGCAGCAACTGGGCTACCAACGCCGCCCTGGCGACACCCAGGACGATGCGCTGCTGCGGGCCGAGCTGGCCAATTTCCTGGCGATCGACATGAAGCTGCCGGAAGTGCGTCAGGCCATGCTGGCGCAAGGCGATCAAGCGCTGCAGCCGGATGCCGAGCACCGTCTCAACTTGGCAGCGGCCAACCCCGACCTGCTGCGCACCGCTCTGGCTGTGAGCACCCAGGAACGCGGCAAGGCGACCATCGACGCCTTGATCAAGGCGCTCGGCAACACCAGCGAACCGGCGCAGCGCATGGCGATGTTGTACGGAGTCGGCGCTGCCACCGCAGCGGCTGACGCCGAACGCGCGCGCAACCTGGCGCTTGATCCGCTGGTGAAAGTCGGCGAAATCAAAACCCTGTTGACAGCCAGCCGGGAAGACGGCGAAGGCCATGACGCCATGTGGCAATGGTTCACCAGCAACCATGCACAGCTGATCAAGCGCAGCGGCGAAAATTTCGGCGGCAGATTGCCGGGCTTGGTCGGCGGCGACGGTTGCTCGCAAGCCGATGCCGAACGCCTCAGCGCCTTTTTCGAACCGCGCCTGCATCAACTCACCGGCGCCGATCGCGGCCTGGCGCAAACCCGTGAACAGACGCTGCTGTGCACGGCATTGCGCGCCAATCCGGCGGCGACGCTGCATTGATGGCTGGAAAAACAAGTTTGTAGGACTGCTTTAAAAACCGTTTAGTGATAGCCTAAAAAGCTGTTTTTTCCGATGAACTCTCATAAGGATTTTTGACTCGTGAAACGATCTCTGATTTGCGCCGCAGTGCTGACCCTGGCTGCCAGCTATGCCGGCGTCACCTTCGCCGAAACACCCGCCGCCGCCATCACCGCTCCGGTTGCCGCTGCACCGCTGAGCACCGGCATCGACATGCGCAATGCGGACCTGACAGTGCGCCCGCAAGACGACTTTTATAGCTACGTCAACGGCACATGGATGAAGAACACGGAAATTCCTGCCGACAAGTCATCCTGGGGCGCATTTTACGAACTGCGGGAAAATTCCTTAACCCAGCTGCACACCATCGTCGATACCGTCAGCCAGGGCAAAAACATCAAGCCTGGTTCGAACGAACAAAAAATCGCCGACATGTATGCCAGCTACATGAATGAGCCGGCACTCGAAGAGTTGGGCATCAAACCGCTAGCGGCAGAATTCGCCAAGGTCGATGCGCTCAAGGACAAAAAACAAATCTCCGGCTTGATCGCCTACCTGAACCGCGTCGGCGTCACCGCACCTTACGATCTGGGCATACACACGGATGCCAAGGACTCCAGCAAAATCATCGCCGATCTGGGACAAAGCGGTCTCGGCTTGCCGGACCGCGACTACTACTTGAAAGCGGATGACGCCAAGCTCAAGGACACGCTGGACAAATACCTGGCGCATATCGAAAAAATGCTGACCTTGGCAGGCGACAAAGCCGCCCACAAGAACGCGGCCAGCATCGTCGCGCTGGAAACCGAACTGGCAAAAGTCCAATGGACCAAAGTCGAAAACCGCGACCCGGTAAAAACCTACAACAAAGTCGAACTGGCACAACTGCATACGCTGGCGCCGAATATCGAATGGGACGGCTATCTGTCGGGCACCGAGCTGAAAGACAAGATCTCGTATCTGGTCGTCAGTCAGCCGAGCTACATCAAGGGCTTCGACAAAGTCCTGCAAAAAACCCCGCTATCGGTCTGGAAAGCGTATTTCAAATGGCATGTTTTAAGCAGCTTCGCGGCTGAATTGTCGAAGCCGTATGTCGATGAGAATTTTGCGTTTTACGGCGTCGTGCTGCGCGGCGTTCCGGAAAATGAACCACGCTGGAAACGCGGCGTCAAGATGGTCGAAGGCAGCATCGGCGAAGGCCTCGGCAAACTCTATGTGGAGCAATTTTTCCCGCCGGAGAACAAAGCTCGCATGGAAAAATTGGTCGGCAACCTGATCACTGCCTACGATCAAAGCATCGCGGGCCTGGACTGGATGAGTCCTGCCACCAAGAAGCAGGCACAGAAAAAATTGTCGACCTTGATGCTGAAGATCGGCTACCCGGACAAATGGCGCGACTACTCCAGCCTGACCATCAAGCGTGACGACCTGGTCGGCAATGTGATGCGTGCCAACAATTTCGAATTCAAGCGCAATATCGACAAGCTGGGCAAGCCGGTGGACCGTACCGAATGGGGCATGACGCCGCAAACCGTCAATGCTTATTACAACCCTGAGTTCAACGAAATCGTGTTCCCGGCGGCGATTTTGCAACCGCCGTTCTTTAACGCCAAGGCAGACGATGCCGTGAACTATGGCGGCATCGGCGGCGTGATCGGCCATGAAATCAGCCACGGCTTTGACGATCAAGGCAGCCAGTACGATGAAGTCGGCAATCTGCGCGACTGGTGGACCAAGGAAGATCACGAAAAATTCGCAGTCAAAACCAAGGCCCTGGTGGCCCAGTACAACGCTTACAGCCCGGTACCTGGATATAAGGTCAACGGCGAACTGACATTGGGTGAAAACATCGCGGACAACTCCGGTCTGGCGATTGCATACAAGGCCTATCACTTGTCCTTGGGCGGCAAGCCGGCGCCGGTGATTGACGGCTTGACCGGCGACCAGCGCCTGTATCTCGGCTGGGGTCAGGTATGGCGCGGCAAGGTGCGCGACGCCCAAGCCATCGTCTATGTAAAAACCGATCCGCATTCGCCACCGCGCTTCCGCGGCAACGGCACACTGGAAAATCAACCCGGCTTCTACAGCGCGTTTGATGTCAAACCCGGCGACAAGATGTATCTGCCGCCGGAACAACGCGTCATCATGTGGTAACTGCTGGACGCCGCATCGGCTGACACCTTCACGTCAGCCAAAAAGCCACCGACTTGGTCGGTGGCTTTTTTTTTCGACTTGCGGAAACCGAGTATTAAGACGTCGGCTCAAGATAATTGCGACGGATGCGCTCGAGGTCGATGCCCAGCACCTGCCGCAGATAATGATCCATGCCGTCATAGTCATCCTCCACCACTTGCAAGGATGCCTCGATGTAGGCCGCGTCGACCATCAGCAGCGGCGCCACTACCTCCGAAGGCAATGCTGCTTCGGCTATCTGAGCCAGCACCTGTGCATTGCCTGCCGCGTTGTAATGATTCGATTCAAGATAATTCGCAATGATGGCTGCATGATCGACACCCAGCGCCGATAGCAGCAACACGCTGGCAAAGCCGGTACGATCCTTGCCGGCGGTGCAGTGATAGAGCATCGTCTTGTTTTGCTCGGCCAGAGTCAGAAAGCGCTTGAACTGCGCCTGATAACGTCGCGGGAAATCGCGATAAAAATCGATCATGAACTGACGGCTAGTTTCCGCCGAGCCATTCTTAAGCATAGGCAGCACAGTCTCCTGCGACAGATTGCCGACCAGGACCGGATCGGCAATCCAGTGAAAAATCTCCGCAAATGCCTGCTCCGCCGGCTGTTTCTCACCCGGCGCACGGAAGTCCAGCACCACATCGAGTTTGAAACTCTTCAGCGTGGCAATATCGGCCGCAGAAGCCAGACCAGGATTGCCGCCGCGCAGCAATCGTCCGGCCCGAATCCGTCGCCCGTCATGCGCCAGGTGACCACCCAGATCACGGGTATTCTGGATGCGCTCGAAAGGGATATAGCCGTTGGCGGCACTGGCGTGATCAAACCGTGTTTCTGTATTGAACGACTTCAGCATGGGCGTACCGCAGTGCTGGACAATATGGACTGGATTGGTAAACAAACCATTTCTGCTCCTCTATTAATTGATCGAGAATTCTTGCATGCATTAGTGCATGCCAAACAATCCCCCACGTTTTACAACATCTTATCGTTGCATCTGCTTTTCTCTGACGATGCGCGCCAGAAAATCACTAGTTACACATGTTTTCTTTGAAAATAGAGAGAAATCGCACACATTCCCACTTTAAATTGCCATCGAGATATAAAGAAAAAATCATCAGTGGAAACGCATCCAATTCGCCAAACAAAGATTATGCAATTTCGTGCTGGAACAGCAAGTAAAGAGAAGTTATCGCTAACATCCATGCCAAATTCATCGTTAACCCCCACATCTTCTTTTGTTTTCGCCCTGCAATAAATTTATAATACGCAGCGATTTGAACCGTAGCGATGCCGATTTCTGGAATTGACTATCGGTCGCCTTTAAAGACCGTGGAGAGCGGCACAAGGTCGGAGGAGAAGCGGAGTCGTATGAACTATACGGCGACGAATATGTCATCCCTGCAGTCCAGAGATTGGGACGCGCAGGAAAGGTCACCTCTAAAAACCGTAGCGAGCGGCCCAAGGTCGGGGCGAGAAGCGCAGCCGTACGGAGGTACGGTGAGCATCACAGCCCCGAGATTGGGACGCGCAGTAGGTTTTTAGAGATGACCGTAAATTTCGCAGTGCAAACTGCCCTCTTTAGAAAGTAGATTTTTTATGCAACTCCACCGTCGTCTTTTATCTTTTGTATTGCCGTTGATCGTCGGCATCAGCGCGCCGCTGTCGTCCAGTTTTGCCGAATCCGGCGTCACCGACCAGAAAATCGTGCTGGGACAATCCGCCGCATTTACCGGTCCCGCTGCCCAACTGGGGATCCAGATGAATGCCGGCGCCAAGGCGTATTTCGATGCAGTCAATGAACAAGGCGGCGTACATGGCCGACGCATCGAGATTATCAAGGCGGATGACAAATACGAAGCGGATCTGGCAACCGCCAATACCAAGCGCTTTATCGAAAAAGACGATGTGTTCGCTTTGTTCGGTTACGTAGGTACCGCTACCAGCAATGCCGCGATGCCTATTTTCACGAAAGCGGAAGTGCCGTTTTTTGCACCGGTCACCGGCGCGCAGTCGATGCGCGAACCGTTGAACCGCCAGGTCTTCAATATCCGCGCCAGCTATTTCGACGAAACCGAACACTTGGTTCAAAAACTGGTGAACACCGGCATCAAGAACATTGCCGTGTTCTACCAGGACGACGCTTACGGCCGTGCCGGCCTGGAAGGCGTTGAACGCGCGCTGAAGAAATTGAATGTGCCAATGGCCGAGGCCGCTACCGTCGAGCGCAACAGCTCCGACGTCAGCAAGGCAATCAGCAAGATCCTGCCAAAACGCCCTGACGCGGTGATCCTGATCAGCGCCTACACATCGTGCGCCGCGTTTATCAAAGAAATGCACAAGGCGGGTTATACCGGTCAGTTCCACAACGTGTCGTTCGTCGGCAGCCAGGCGCTGGCGGATTCGCTCGGCAAGGACGGTGCAGGTGTCGTCATTTCGCAAGTCGTGCCGTTCCCATGGAGCCCGGCGATCCCGGTGGTGGGCGAATACACCAAGCTGATGGCAAAGGCCGGCATCAAGAATCCGAACTTCTCCAGCCTGGAAGGCTTCATCGCTGCCAAGGTATTCGTCGAAGGTTTGCAACGGGCTGGCAAGGACCTGACCCGCGCCAAGCTGGTGAAGGCGCTGGAATCGATCAACATGAAAAATTACAATGGCGGCGGTTTTGACGTCAATTTTTCCGGCACCAATCATAGCGGCTCGAAATTCGTCGATATGACCATGATTACCAAAGACGGGAAATTCATGAACTGATGCCGCCAGAATTGGCGCTTGCAGCTGTATAAAAAATCCGGCGCAATGCCGGATTTTTTTCGTCTGACGATCTGATCAGCGGCCGCTGCAGCCGCCGTCAACGATGGCAGTTGTGCGCCGCAAGGCTGCAATTTTTACGCAAGGTTTACACAGCAGCAGCGCCTTTTTAGAAAATCTTTACGTTCGAACTGCTACTCTTTTTACATGATAAACAGAGGAACAGGTGCCGCATGGATCACTTCCTTTTGAAGAGGCCGCAACCGGTTCAATCTCTCGTCATGCTGATGACGATCGATGCCGACAGCGTCACCTCATTGCGACATTTGGTGATGCGCACTTGCGGTACGTCGGTGGTGTACATCCGCATCCAGCCCATCACGCACGCGACCAGGATGAAGGTGTGGCTCGGATTGAAAGCGCCTGCTTCGGGTTTGATTATGGATGCGGTGATGCGTCACTTGCCCGACGCCGAGTTCGGCCAGGTCACGCCGGGCTGATGGCGAATTATCCGCACCTCATCTACTTTCCCCAACGGTGAACACCATGTCGTACTTCGAAAATCTATTCATCAAATTGTTCAGCATCCCGCTCGCGCCATCCCGACCGCGACCGTCCGCACCAAGCCCGGATCGCAAGCAAGACCCGGCCAGGACAAGGACATCGTTAATATCGCCAAAACCGGCGCACGGAAATTTCGCAGAATCGGAACTCGAGCCGCCTGCCTGGATTCTTCAGCCTTTTTAATTCAAGAGCGCGCCCACGCCATCTTCGACCTCACACGTGGACGAGCTGATTGCGCTAAGTGCGCACGATTATTTTTCCATTCATGTTTTCGTGACCGCTGCCGCAGAAGTTATCGCATAGAAAATCGTAGTCGCCCGCCTTGTCAAACTGCAGCCGTACTTTGGTGATCTTGCCCGGCACCAGGTCGGCACGGATATTCATATCGGGGATCTTGAATCCGTGCATGAAATCCACTGCGGTAAATTCCAATACGACCGGCTCCCCGGTTTTGGCGAAAATCTGATTCGGCGTATAAGAAAATCTCTTGGCCTCTATGCTGATCGCGCGTTCTTGCACTGCGCTACGCCCCCGTTCCGCGTATCCGTAACTTAACGCTCCCAGGCCCAACAGCGAGCACAAACGCCTTCTTGTCATGTTCATGATTAGGTCCTATTCACAGGAAATTCCGCGATTTTGTATTCGCCGACTTTCGGTTCCGCTTCCACTTCGCGGAAACCAAGTCCCTTGCCCGGCGCCGACGGATCCCAAGGCAACGGTGTTCGCTTTTCCTGCGATCCCGGTGCCGGCAGCGGAAAGATGAGCGACTTGGCCGCGTGGTGGGCGATATGCCCGGTCATCTGATGATGTTCCTGGTGGATGTGCCCGTAGAACACCGTGACATTGGAGTGCGGCATCATCAAGGCCAGCGCTTGATCGCCATCGCGCGTCGCCCAGTCCCATTTGGGCGCCAGATCGAATAAGGGGCGATGGGTAAAGACGACGATCCGGGCATCGTGCGCCTGGTGCGCCAGATCCGTTCGCAGCCAATCCATTTGCGCTTCGCCTATCCGTGAGCCAGGATCGGAAACGTTATCCAATACGATGAAATGCACTCCTTTATGGTCGAAGGTGTAATGCGTCTGGCCGAAGTGCTCCTTGAATGCGGTGCCGTTGTCGAGCGCGGCATCATGCTCTCCCGGCATGAAATGTAAGGTCTGCACTTTTAACCCGGCGACGATTTCACGGAACTCTCGCATGCGTTTTCGACGTTCCTGCGGATCATCAGTCGTATGCGTCAGGTCGCCGGTGAACACAATAAAATCCGGCTGCACTTGCAGCCCGTTGACTGTCGCAACCGCCTGTTTCAAGGTGTTGGCCGCTTCCGGATTGGCGTCGCCGCTGTAGCCCCAATGCGTGTCGGACAGCTGGACGAAATAAAAATCGTCGTAGCCGGGAACCGCCTTGCCGGTTGCGGCGCCCGCCCGCCCATACAAGCCGGACATGAATACCGCGCCGCCGCCAAGCGCGGTCAGTTTTAAGAAACCTCTGCGATCTATCATGTTGGTCCCCTTTAGTTGGTCGCCTCACACCTGTATAACTCTGTATCAACGGAAAATATTCCGGCGAATCTCATATTATTTTTTAGAATCAGTTTGCTATCGGTAGCGAGACGCAGGGCTGCGCAGTAAGATGAAAAACCGGTCACCATGGAATAAATCGCATCAAACCCGAGTCTTCATATCCAGGATGAAAACAAAGCGATGGATACCCACTTGGATGGCAACGATAAAGCCAGGCAGTTTGAGGAAATTGCTTTGCCTCATCTGGACGCGGCCTACAATCTGGCGCGCTGGCTGACGCGCAACGATCAAGATGCGGAAGATCTGGTGCAAGCAGCATTCCTGCGGGCCTTCAAATTTTTCAAAGGCTTCCGAGGAGGCGATGCCCGGGCCTGGTTGCTGACCATAGTGAGGCACACCTATTACACATCTCTGCGCGATAGCAGGCAGCAGCGGGCTGACGTTGGCTTTGACGAGGAAATTCACGGCCAGGATGATGACGCATCCGCAATCTCGATCGATGCCATCGGCAATCGACCGGAAAACATATTGGCCAGTCGCGATGCCAAAAATGCGATCAATCAGGCGCTGGAAAAGCTGCCGCAGATTTTCAGGGAAATTGTGGTGCTGAAAGACATCGACGACTGGTCGTACAAGGAAATTGCGGTCATTGCCGACATCCCGATCGGCACCGTGATGTCGCGCCTGGCGCGCGGACGAAAATTACTGATCGAGTACCTGAAACACAACGGGGGATAGAGTGGATTGCAAGCACGCACAAAACATGATGTCCGCCTACATCGACGATGCGCTGGACGCGCCTACGGTATTGCAACTGGCAATGCATCTTGCCGCCTGCACCGACTGCGCCGACGCTTGCAAACAGATGCAGAACGTACGCGCAGCGGTGAAGACGCACGGCATCCGCTACGACGCGCCGGACCATCTACGGCAAAGGATTCAAAACGCGCTGCAAAGGGAGCAACCCCGCACCCGCAAGCTGCCGAAATTTTCGTGGGCATGGATCAATTTCGGCTTCGCCACGGCGAGCAGCCTGGCGTTTGCCGTCATGCTGGGACTCTATCTGGCGGTCCCCTCAGATGCCGAGCGACTCGACCAGGAAATCGTCGCCAGCCATTTCCGCTCGTTGCTGGCGGATCACCTGGCGGACGTCGCCTCGTCCGACCAGCACACGGTCAAACCGTGGTTCACCGGCAAGCTCGATTTTTCTCCCCCGACTTACGATCTGGCGGCGCAAGGTTTTGCCTTGATCGGGGGCCGGCTCGATTACCTCAATCAACGGCCGGTAGCCGCGTTGGCGTATCGACATCGCCAGCACGTATTGAATCTATTCATATGGCCGGACAAAACTAAGAGCAGTACCCCGCCTACCCCCTCCTCCAGACAAGGCTTTCAGATGGTGCACTGGACGCAGTCCGGCATGCACTATTGGGCCATATCGGATATGAATCGCCAGGATTTGCTTGAGTTCAGACGCGTGCTTGGCTTGCAGCTGGATAAAGATAATCCACAATGAGTCGCCGTCATCGCTGACCGGAGGGCACCTCGAAATTCCTCGCCGGCAACGTTTGAACGGCTAAGGTAAGATCGCGCCAGCACTTCATCGTTGGTGAACAATCCGGGAATTCCGATCAACCTTAGAAAACGCACATTATGCAAACCATCAAAAAAACCGTTTTGGCCTTGTCGCTAAGTTGCATCGCCGCCGTATGCGGCGCCGAGAATTTCCAGCAAACCCTGGTTTTCATCCGTCACGCTGAAAAGCCGGCCGATGGCCTGGGGCAGATTACCTGCCAGGGATTAAATCGCGCATTGGCTCTGCCGCAAGTGTTGACCTCGCAATATGGCAAACCGGATGCCATCTATGCGCCGGATCCTGCCGGCAAAGTGAATGACCACCAGCAAAGTTATTACTATGTGCGTCCGCTGGCCACCATCGAACCGACGGCAATTCGACTGGGGATGCCGGTGAATACACCGTACGGCTTTCTCGATATCAACGCGCTTGAATCAGAACTCACACAAGACGCTTACAAGAACTCGCTGGTGTTCGTCGCCTGGGAACATGTCAAGCTCGAACAAGTGGTGAAGAACATCATCGCCGACCAAGGCGGCGATGCCAGCGTCGTGCCGCACTGGAAGAGCAGCGACTTCGACAGTATTTATGTGATCAGGATCAGCAACAACGACGGCGCCAAGCAAGTCAGCTTCCGCCAGGATCAACAAAACCTGAACAATCTGAGCACAAACTGTCCGCAATAAGGGCGATGGTTCGCGTGCGACGCCGTAGGATGACGGTGAGATGGGCGTGACTAATTTGCGCCATCCGGAATCCGGGGTGGCGCAAATCAGCTTGTAGAACTTCAGTCAGGGATTTGTTTTACGGCGGTAAGGGCAGGTGCCTGGACAGGCACCTGCCTCATTTAGGCAGAACGTAGATTAATCGTCCCGGTCATGGCCGCGATGCCAGCCGTTGTCGTGATGCCACTCATGCTCGTGGTGATGCTTTTCTCGCCACTCTCCCCGCTCTCTATACTCCTCTTGCTCTATATAGACAGGGCGCGGCTGTACATAAACTGGACGGGGTTGCACGTAAACCGGGCGCGGTTCCACATAAACCGGGGCCGGCTGCACATAGACAGGCGCCGGCGGCGGCACATAAAAACCGGGAGCGCCAATGTTGATTCCCACATCGACGTGCGCCATCGCAGGCGCTGCAAACAGCATCAATGCCGCGCTTGCCGCTGCTCCGGCGATGATGGAAATAAATGATGTTTTCACGATGTTCCCTCTTTAATCAGTTGTGCGCCTATTTAACGAGAAAGCATCGGTCTGCGCTAGGGGAGCTTCTGTAATGAGTGTAACGATCTGTAACAAGTGATTTCGACAATTGTTAATGAATGTCGAACACGATCTATCTGCACGATTTTCGCTGACTGTTGGATCGCAAATACGAAGACCAACTAAGCATCCCTGAAAATCTTCGTTCTGGCAGCCGCCCGCATCAATTACTCTGATGCAACTTTAACGATCTATCGCGAGCTTTACTCGATCCGTCAATTTGCGGACAGAGACGCCTGTCGTATACCTCTCGCGCGTCTGTCATCTTGCTGGCTGTCAGCTGGGACCTCGCAACGTTCGTCATGATTGTTGGAGCCTCTCCTATTGCGCTGTTTCCAAATCAAAGGAATATATATGCCGCTCTTCAAATACCGTATGAATGTCTGCTTCGTCTCGCTGTCACTGGCCGGCGTTCTGCTGGCCTCCGCTCAAGCACAAGCTGCCGAGCCGGAATTTTCCGGTTCAAAACCATCCGCATTCCACGCCAATTACGCCATTCTCCCGGGCCAATCCCCACAAGATGCGGCGGCCATCGTCCGCGCCAACTTTGCGGCTGTCATTGAAGAAAATTTCGCACAAGCCGACGTTGTTCATGCCAAGCGCGTGCTTGACAATTTAAGCGATCGCGAATTGCGTGACCTGGCGGCAAGCTATACCAGCGCGCTCGGAGGGCGGCATCCACAGGCGCTCGATAGCCTGGCGCAGAAACTGGACGGCAAGCGTCTGGCGCGACTAGCTCAGGTTTTCGGTTATTTGCCGGTTTTGACCGCTGCCAGCACGCATTCTTCAGCGGAGGTGCAACTGGCATTTGCAGCCAATGTGCAGCATGGCGCCGCCGCTCCCAAGCCGGCAAGGGTCACGACTCAGGCGGCGCCGACCATCGATATGTCGATTCGCGACATCTATCTTGAATTCCGAACCGCGCCGGTCGGCAGTCTCAGCGCGTCTGCGGGCATCACGGAAACGGCTATCTTTGCCGGATCGCGACTGTCTCTGGCAGGTGCGGCCGGCTATCAGGTCGGTACCGGGATTTACTGGCTGATCTCCAACTATGCCCCGGAATTGGGCACGACCATCGGCGGCACAGTCAATGAGATGGTGCAAAACATCAACAACGCGGGAAACAAACTGCTGCAAGGGAAATATGAGGAAAGCCTGGACAGTCTGCTGGGCGGCAGGCTGCTGGATTACGGCAGCAGCAAGGGCAACTATAGCGGCGACTATGGCGTGTCCAGATCGCTTGACGCGTTCATACGCAACCAAAAAATTTGCTTCCCGCAGAACTTTAAGGCCGGCGCTGCCAACGTCAATTCTTTTGGCGACCCCAACTGCGATCCGAATTAAAGTCTGACAACTTCGCTGTCATCGGATAAAAGCCATCGGCATTTGGCCGGTGGTTTTTATCCAGTTGCACATGGCCTGCCAAGGCCGTCCGACTTTATCGCGCTTTTATATAGCGTTGATTCTTCGCCCATAAGAAGCGCGAAAACTGGTCGATCTTGCCGGTAGCCTTACCGACGGTGAGATCCGCTCCGACCATGTTTTGATACTGGGCCGGCAAAAATTCCGCCAGGAAGAAAAAGCCGCCTCTGACGTAATTGGTTGGCGCGCTGTTGCCGGTGCCGTCGCCGCCGTTCATACGGCCTGCATAGTCATGCGGGCCACGCGTCACCACGTCGACATAGGTGTTGGCGAACTTGGTCATTTCCGCCTTGGTAATGCCGTAGCGGCCGCTCGCATAGGCGCGATAAAAGCCGACCATATCGAGACTGCCGTGGTTATTGTCTTCGCCCGTCCGGTTGGGCAATGCGTAGCCCCAGTCGTAGACTTCGTGGCCTTTTTTACTGACGTAAGGCGTCACGCCGGAAGCAAAGAAAGAGGAGAAATTGGCGCTGATGACGGCGTTGTACTTTGCCGCGCGGGCCGGGTCGTCACCGAGAATTTCGTGAGATGCCGCAAGATTTTGCAACGCGTAGTTGAACATCATCTGCTGGTTCCACGGCACCGGCTCGCCGGACTTATACGGCGATGCAGCGGAAAAATAATAAAGATTATTTTTCGACAGATTCAGCAAGGATTTGAAAATGTGATGGTCAATGCTGTAATCCGCTTGCTCCACATATTTCTTGGCGCGACTAAAATAATCCGCGCCGTAATTCTTCGGATCGCCGCTGCCGACTTTCAGATGCCAGATCGATGGCGTGCTCAGAATCAGCTTGGCGCAATTGCCAAGATGTCCGACCGGATCGCCCTGCTCGCCGCCGGTACCGATCGGCGTGACAGAGAGATCATTGGGCCAGACCGGATCAACCCGGCCGGTCCAGATTTTGTGCTGACCGACCGGTGCTGCGGCCAGGTCGTTGCGCTCGGACAGCACGCTGTCGCAAAAGACGATCATCTTGTCCAGGATAGCCCGGTCGCCGGTGATTTCGTAGACCAGGCCCATTGCCTTGGTCTGCTCGCCGCTGGCTCCCTGTGCCCACTGATTGCCGATATTGTCGGTGGCCGGCACCAAGTTCCGAATATACGACTTGAATGAATTTATTTCATTGGCCGTGACCGGGCCGCTAAAGCTATCGACCACCATGCCGGCACTGGCGGCCCGACTTGTCTTGACTTGATTGGCGTCAGCCATCGTGGCCGGCACGGCAGCAAGATGATCGACAGCGTCCCGGCCTGCGTCGCTTGCGTATCCGGTGATGGGGGAAATCGCAGCTAAAGCGATGAGTGTGGGCAGTATGTTTTTGCGCATGAATAGGCTCGAGAAAAGACGTGGATCGGGTTTGGTAGTACGGCGCTTTAACGCGACCATAGGGGAATCGTTGACTACCGGCAAGATACTTGCAAATGCTTGCCGGCGGTCATGTTTTCAAAACTTATTTCATTGTCCAGCTGGTCACCTTGACCACCGCGGCATCGGCATTCTTGAGATTGGTCACGCCTTGCTTCAACAGCGTGCTCCATTCTTTGACGCGGTTAGTGCCATTTGGCGGTTTGTTGTACTGGTTGGTGTCGACGACTTTGGTGCGTTGCGCGTAGAAGCTTGTCATGAACGTCTTCTCGTCAGTGCTGCTGCCCGACTTGGACAGCACCCCTTCGAGCGTGTCGGAATCACCGCTGGCGCCCTGGTTCAGCGCAGTGTCGACAAAGGAGCCGATGGTCAGCGCGGATTTGAATCCGCGTTGATGCGCTTGCTGCAAGCTGTACTTGATGTAGACGTTGTAGAAGGTGTGCCACATCGCCTCTCTCCAGGCGGCATTATTCTGAAGGGATTCGATCTTGCCGCAGAAGACTTTCGCGCTATCGGTGATGTTCAAGACCGAACCATGCATGGAACCATGCACGCCGATGCGCGCCAGCCCGCCCGCGATCGAGGGATTGGCGGCACCGCTGGCGGCATCGAATTCCTTGAACAGCGCCGGACCGTCCGGGCCGGTGTCGCGAGGACCGCCGGTGGTGGCGCCGAAGATGCCGATGGTGTATCCGCGCCTGTCATTGATGTTCTCGCAATAGCCGTAGAATTTCGTCCACTCGAGGTCGTCCTGCTCCGGCTTGTTAATCAGCTTCATGATGTTGTCCCACTGCTCGCCGTCGAGACCCGTATTGGTTTTCAGGAATTGCAGCGTCGCCGGCGAAAAATTCCCATCGTGGCTTTTTGGTTTTGCAGCGGTCTTCAGCTCCCTGCAGGCCGCGCCGGGGATCCATGGTTGCCCGCTTTCAGCCGCACCGCTGCTGGTCGCCGGGAAATTGCCCTGGGTCCAATATGCTGCCGTGTAGTTGGTTCCGCGGTAGCTGGCCGTGTTACCGCTAACGTAAGGAGTCGTGCTATTCCAGGCCGATTCGCAGGCAGCGACCTTGGCCGCCACTCTTGCTTCACTACCGGCCGCAGAACCGCGCGCATCGGCATGACCAAAAACGGTCAACAGGCTGCAGCCCGACAGACAAACCAGCGAAATTCTCAACAGCTTTTTTATAGCTACATTTCCCAAAATATTCTCCAAAATAAGTGAGGTGAAAATTCTTCAACAGATTTTTTCTGATGCAACTTGCTTGGATAACGATGAACAACTGAGGCAGTGAAGCGAAACACGACAGCGTGTTTGAACAAAAATTGACGGCAACGGAAATGCCTGGCAAGACAGCAAATCAGTAATGCGCATCATTACTGATATTTCATTAAAGCAATGCGATCTTAATACAATTGTTGCCCTTGAGCATTTGTCGCCTGGTCTCCTGAGTTGCTGTGGCAATCGACTGGTATTACTCAGCAGCCTTTATCTGTGGTTCGCCAGGCAAAACAGTTCCACGAGCAGCGCCCTCAAATCTTCCAGCGAACTTGGTGGATAAACGCCTTGTTTTCGTGACGCCCCCTGACTAATCTGGACATTACGATTGCCAAGTAACAGGCACCGCATTGTCAACAAATCCATTTCTTCAAGGAGAACGTCATGCCCTACGTCGACGGTTTTGTAGTGCCGCTTCCCAAAAAGAATGTAGACGCCTACCGCGCAATGGCGGAAAAATACGGCGCGATCTGGCGCGAGCACGGCGCGCTGCAATTCCGTGAATGCATTGCCGACGACGTGAAGCCTGGCAAGCTCACTTCATTCCCGCAAAGCGTCAATCTCGAAGCCGACGAGACCGTCGTTTTTTCCTGGATCGTGTATGAATCGCGCGCCCATCGCGACGAGGTCAATGACAAGGTGATGAAGGACCCGCGCATGGCAGACATGATGAATCCGGCCAACCTGCCGTTCGACGGCAAGCGCATGATTTATGGCGGGTTTGAGGTGTTGGTCGATCTTTAAACAGGCATGGCCAGAGTGAGCTGCCGACATCCTTGAGCAATACGATGGCGGCGAAACCGGTTAGACGCGTTTCAGTTCGACACCATTGCTTCGTGCTGCAAACGCAAGATAGTTGCGCCCCAAGCCAGGCCGAGCAGCATCAGCAAAGTGCCGATCGCAAAACTGCTGCGCGCCACCGCCAGGGTGTGCGGCAACCCATGCATCATGGTCAACAGGTTGCCCCAGTCATGCGATTCTTCGCCACCGCCGCCGACCAGCGGCAAGCTGCGCTCCACTGCATCGGCAATATACGGCGACAAGTCGATGAAACTTTGTCCGCTCCACCACAGCGTCACCGAGGCCGCGAAGTTGTCTCGCTGTTTCATCACAAAGACAGCCATCAGGCCGAGCGGCATCAACACCTGGAACAGGCTGCCGCCGAGGATCGTCATGAACCGGCCGAACGGCAGGAACAAGACATGTCCGAATTCATGAAACGGCAAAATGACGTTGTGCAAAAAAGAGCCGCCGATGACTTCCCAGTCAATGCCTGCCAGCACAAAATGTCCGCCCCACAACGCTAGTCCGCACAAGGTCACGGCACGCGCCCAGAATGCCAACGGCTCGACCCGCTCCGGCACTTCGAGCAAGCGCGCCTTGAGACGCTCGAACCAGGGGAGCTGCGGCTCGTATTCAATCATCTGCGGCTCTGACGGCGGCATTTCCTGCGCCGTTCCCGCTTGCTGCAACAGACGTTGCCGGTCCAGGAATTTCTGGTAGGCGATGCCGCACACCGGACAAACGCCTTCATGGATATGGCTATCCGTCGGTTGACGCTGGTAGGAACATTTCGGGCAGGTCGTGATTGGCATGGAATTATTTTTATGTTTGAAATGCACCCACAAAGCGGTATCAAATGGGAGTCATACAGTCATGCATTTTAGAATTCCGCGTGCAGGCGAACACCATAGATTGAAACCGGCCCGCGATCCCGGTTGTAGGCGGGATTGGCGATATGTTGATAGTCGAAAGAAAGTGCGAGATGCGAGTCTAAACGCAACGAATAGTACATCTCCATAATTTTTTCCGGCGCGTAATTCAACTTACCGTCGCCAATCAAAAGCCCCAACCCTCCTGCCGCAAAATATTCTTGCGCGGCGCCGGACAGGGCATTGACGACCATCGCGACACCAAGAACGTCATCACGACGCCCCCAGCGATCGCCTTTTAACGACAAACCGGCTGATAGCGATCTATCGATCTCGGTGAACTCATAAGTCTCCTTGCTGCCGTCTCTGGCGCTGACGCGCGCGAAGGCGCCGAGGTCGGACGTCAGTTCCTGCTCCAGATTGAGAACGAATCCGGCCCGCGATCTGTCATGCCGAACTAGCGACACGTCAGGCGTAGCTCCGGTCCCGCGCGCCAATTCCACAGCGTCCGCGTAGCGTGCCATTTGGGCACGATTGACGAACGCCAGAAGTTTTACCTTGCCGGGATGGCCCTGCCATTGGTGGCGCGCTTCAATTTCCCCAACTAGGGAGCGCTGCTTGAAATCGACTCGCGTGATTTTGGCGTTCGGTGCGCCGGACAGTTGGAATAGTCCTCCTCGCAGCGTCCACCAATCCTGGCTCCACTCGGCCGCCGCTCCATACGTATAACCCCACGGGTCAGCCGCATAGTCAAATGCGCCGCCGTCGATCGCGGACCAATTCATAAAATCGGCGCGTGGATCGTGCGCATAGCTGTTGGTGTCAAAGATATCCACCACGGAGAATTTGCCGACGGTCAGAGTGACATTGTCGGCGCTTCGGACGCCAGTCAATTGATTGGCTGCGGATTCGACCTGTTGTTCCGCGCCGCCGAGCGGGATCACTTGCCGAATGAAGACTCTTGGAACGCGAAGATAAGGTGTATTGGCGCCGACCTTGTATGCCTCGCCGCTGGGGAAACCTGCCACGCCCAATGTATTGCTAAGGCCAAAGCCTTGGTCGATTTCGGTGTTGACCCAGAGTTCCGCACCGCGCCACAGTCGCAAACCTGCGAATAGCGTCAAATCCGTTGTTTCCTCAGTGCGGCCGTTCGACTCCAGGCTGTTTGGCCCGCTATATGGGGATCTGAACTGAGGATGCCATTGCGTTATGTTTGTCAATTGCCCGTGCACTGCCCATTGCTCATTTGCCGGCATCGCATCGTCGGCCCTTGCGGCCAAGCTATGGAATGCACAGAGCAGACTGACGCATGCTGTGATGACAAACGGCATTGTCGCTTCGAGACGAGATTGTTTGAATTGCGTCATGTTTTACTTCATGGTTTCTGCGCGCTCCGACTTTTCGGCAGGCGTCACGCGAGAGCAAAATACATTCGGGAAAAGCTCAGGGAATTCAGGTTTTTATATGACGGGCCGGGCTGCAAGCGATCTACCGGGCCACGACGACATTAAAACGACCCAACAACATTAGCTTCGTAAAGGCAGGATTGTAGAGCTTACGAAGTAATCCGTGAATGTCTGCTTCTGGCCGCTTGCGGCATCTCGCGAATTCAATCGTGCCACCTAATAGTATTTCCGATACCAGGCCAACTTTCCGCGCTGGCGATAGCCTCTGAAAGTGAAGAATAACTACCACCGCTGGAATTGAATTGTCCCCTCTCCGTAGTCGAGCCAAACCAAACATAGTAGGTATCTATTTCCACGTCTTCGCTTATCTCCGGCACATCTTCATAGTCACCGCTGCCGAACCGAATTGGACTATATTCGATACATATGTCGCACTCCACAGACTCGTCATATAGCCAGGTTCCTTCTTTGACGACATTTTTTCTTATAAGACGGCTGCTCATTCGAATAGGCCTCGCAATTTAAATTCCGCTGTGTTCATGCCCACGATTCAGCCAGTGACCGCTCCTGGCCGGTTACGGGAGGACTTGCACCTCCAAGATTGCGCCCATTCTGGGTAAACAAAAAGGAGAGAGGCATGCGCCTCTCTTACTCTCCCAGCTTTGTCAGTTTTTTGACCGCAGCAATACTGGCAAACAGTCTTGGCTTTGTTGTAGTGCGATTAGCTTTTTCCACGTAGTGCCATGTACGCCTATTGGCTCCCTTAGATCAAACCGATTAAAAATATTCCAGCAAGCGAATCTTATACGAATTCAAGATATTTTTAAACTATTTGAGATATTTTTATCCCAAATAGTTGGCGTGGTGCGTTAGGAGATATCGCAGAATGCGACCATGCCTACCAACAATGAGAAAGCGGCGTTTTCGAAACGCCTGGAATTTGCATTGCGACGCAGCCCGGAAGCGGTTCAGGGAGCGACTGACCTGGCACTCCGATTTAATCTTCGACACCAAGGCGATGCGGTGTCGCCACAGACGGCGCACAAATGGCTGACCGGGCGAGCGATTCCGACCAACGATAAGCTGGCGACAATCGCCAAATGGCTGAATGTGGATCAGCACTGGTTGCACTATGGGCCACCGCCATCTAAACCTGCATCGGAGGCAAAAGAAGGATCAACCAAAGATGCAAAAAGATTACCGCCAGAGTTGATCAATCTCGCAATGAAGATTCAAGAATTGCCACCACATCGTAGATATCTGGTCGAAGAACTGGTCGAGCAATTGCAACAGGACGTTGGATAGGCTTTTCAGTTCTCAGACTCAATCATCCTGGGATGCCAAATCTCTCAAAAAATCGACAGGATCCCGCCTTGGTGGCTCTTGGAGAGGCGCTTAGGCGAATTCGCCTTAATCACGATATCTCCCAGGAGCGCCTCGCATTGCTTGCAGAGGTCGACAGAAGCTATGTTGGCCGGGTTGAACGAGGAGATAACAACGTCGCTTTACTTACGCTTTTGAAATTGGCGAATGCTTTAAACATTACTGCCGCCGAACTGATGGTTGAGGCCGGGCTGTAGATGCCGTGGTACCGTCTTGAGCAATGGCGATATTGGACCTGGGTCGCCAATTCGATCTGTGCGCCCCGCCCCGCGCAGGACACCATTATTCCAACATTGAAAGCCCGCTAAGTATGACCTACGAAGAATTCAATGCATTCTGTCAGTCGCTCCCGGCGGCGACGTACGTGGTCCAGTGGGGCGGCGCGCAGGTCTGGAAAGTGTGCGGCAAAGTGTTTGCGATTGGCGGGTGGGAAGTCGATGCCCCGAGTTTCACGTTCAAGGTCAGTGACGTATCGTACGAGATTTTCAAGGATATGCCCGGCTTACGCCCCGCGCCATATTTCGCATCACGCGGCATGAAATGGATCCAACATTTCGCCCAACCTGGGCTGCCAGACAGCGAATTGCAAGACTATATTCGCCTGTCGTATCAAATGGTCGCGCAAGGAGTGCCGAAGGCTAGGCGGATCGAATGCGGGCTGACCATCTCGTAAAAGGTCAGGCGAACACCACAATACAAAGACTGGCCAAAGGCCAGCCGACACCTTAATGCAAAGGCGGCTGACGACACATCGGACGATCGCGGAGATCAAGCTGCAAGCGATCTACTGGGTCATGACAATGTCAAAACGACGCGACGAGATTACCTCCGAAGAGGCAAGATTGTGGGGTCAACAAAGTAGGGAATATTCAGTTTTTGCGGAGCGCTCCGCAATTCTCGTAAATCAAGATTCCCAGAAATAATTAAATTTAGTTTAAAATCAACGCCTTGCGGGTGTAGTTCAATGGTAGAACGAAAGCTTCCCAAGCTTTAGACGAGGGTTCGATCCCCTTCACCCGCTCCAGGTCATGACCGGCACCGGCTTTTGAAGGTGCCGTTTTTATTTGTGCGGCAGCTGTCGTGCAATTGCGCGGCGCTACAATAGCGCTGCTTGCTCTAACAGTGTCCCAATCCGCTCCACCCTAACCGTCTATTCAGCATGTCAGAAAACAAATCCGGCAAACCTCTTTTTTATGACCCGACCGAACACCGGATCCGCAGCTTTGTTACGCGCGCCGGTCGCTTGTCGACTGCGCAGGCGCGGGCGATCGAGGAACTGGGGCCGCGCTTTTGCGTTCCGTACGACAAGGCTGCAGTCGATCTGGAGCAGGCTTTCGGGCGCAACGCGCCGACCATTCTGGAAATCGGCTTCGGCATGGGGGAAACCTCGGCCAAGATTGCGGCCGGCATGCCGGAAAAGAATTTCCTCGGGGTCGAAGTCCATACGCCGGGAGTCGGCAGTTTGCTGAAACTGATCGGCGAGCAGCAACTGACCAATATGCGTCTGATCCAGCACGATGCGGTGGAAGTGCTAACCAATATGATCCAGCCCGGCGCATTGGCCGGCGCCCATGTGTTTTTCCCTGATCCATGGCATAAGGCGCGGCACAACAAGCGGCGTTTGATTCAGGGGCCGCTGGTCAGCTTGCTGGCTTCGCGTATCGCCCCGGGCGGCTATCTGCATTGCGCGACCGATTGGCAGGAATATGCGGAACAGATGCTGGAAGTATTGAGCGCGGAGCCGTTGCTGAAAAACACCGCCGACACCTTTGCGCCGCGGCCCGACTATCGTCCCGTCACCAAATTTGAAAATCGCGGTTTGCGCCTCGGTCATGGCGTGTGGGATCTGGTGTTTACCCGCATCGCTGCCTGATATCGCTTTCCGCTAGCAGCTACAAACTGCTCGGACTTGCGCTGAGGACGGCTATAGTGGTTTAATTGGCAACATGCCCATCCGCCCTAGCCTCCTTAACCATTACCAGCGCAATCGCCTAGTATGGCTGGCCATCACGATGTCGGTGGTGCTGCATGCGTTCATGATTTACAGCGTACGTCATTTGAAGCCGCCCTCACGGCCACCGGCTAGCACCGGCTCGGCGCTGATAGTGCATTTGCTGGCATTGCAGCCGCCAGTGCCGCAACAAGCTCCGGCGCCATCCCCAATACCGCATCAGAATTCCGCAGTTGCCAAAAAGCAGCCTCCCGCCCGCGCTGCCGCATCCCGCAATCCAGCGCCCGCAACGGCGATCAGCGTTGCACCCACCGCCGCAAGCCCCGCACCAAGTGCAGCAGCGCCAACGCCGCCAGCCTCGACAAACCACTTATCCGCCAGGGACATAATAGACGCCGCCAGGCGCGATGTCGGCAGCATCGATCGCGAGCTGCGCCAGGCCCAAGCACCGTCGCATGCGCCTATCCCCCCTGCGTCGCCGCGCGGCGCGCAAGAAAAATTGGCAAGCGGTATCGCTGCCTCAGCGATACCGCGCGGCACCACCATCGAAGATATAACCCGGCCAGATGGCCAGCGCGTGACCAAGGTGACTGGACCGGCCGGCACCTACTGCGTCACTCAGATTTCGGTCGGCAATAGCGCGGGCATGGACATCATGCAGCGCGGCGCGGGGTCACGCACCACCAACTGCGGCGACTGACAGGCACCTCGAGAAACCTACTGCAGGGTTTGGCAAGCCCGCCAATCTCAGGGCTGCAGGGGTGACACATTCGTCGCCGTACCTCCGTACGGCTGTGCTTCTCGCCCCGACCTTGAACCGCTCGCTACGGTTTTTCGAGGTGCCCTAACGTCGAATAGGCTCGCTATTGCGCGCCGCCATTCGGTACAATCCCGGGATGTTGTCCGAATTCGACCTGATCTCCCGTTATTTCACTCGCGCGCCGCGCAGCAATATCGACCATATTGCGCTCGGCGTCGGCGACGACTGCGCGCTGCTGATGCCGGCAGCGGGTACCCAACTGGCCATCTCGACCGACATGCTGGTCGAGGGACGGCACTTTTTCCCCGATGCCGAGCCGTTTGCGCTGGGCCATAAATGTCTGGCGGTCAATCTGTCCGATCTGGCGGCGATGGGTGCGCGGCCGCTGGCGTTTACGCTGGCGCTGGCCTTGCCGGAAGCGCGTGAGGAATGGCTGAAACCGTTCTCGACCGGCTTATTGGCGCTGGCCGATCTGCACCAATGCGAACTGATAGGCGGCGACACCACCAAGGGGCCGCTGAATATCTGTATTACCGTGTTTGGCGAAACCTTGCCGGGGCAGGCTTTGCGACGCGATGCGGCGCAGCCGGGCGACGATATCTGGATCTCCGGCACGCTGGGCGATGCGCGTCTGGCGCTGGCGGCTTATCGCAATGAACTGGTGCTGGATGCGGCCAGCCATGCGCAGGCTGCCAGCCGCATGCATCAGCCGACGCCGCGCGTGGCGCTGGGCATGGCCTTGCGCGGCATCGCCCATGCGGCGATCGACATTTCGGACGGCCTGGTCGGCGATCTGGGACATATTCTGAAGCGCTCCGGGGTTGGCGCCACGCTGGCGGTCGACAGCCTGCCTGCGGGTACCGTGCTGAGCCGGCAGCCGCAAGCGATCCGGCGCCGCTTCACACTGGCGGGCGGCGATGATTATGAATTATGTTTTACCGCTGCCAGCGCCAACCGCGCCGCAGTGCAAGCCGCAGCGCAGTCCGCCACCATCGGCGTGACGCGGATCGGCACGATTGACGCCAAGTCCGGTCTGCGGCTGCATGATGCGAACGACGCGGCGCTCGACTTGCAACTCACTTCTTTTGATCACTTTCGCTCGACATGACCACACAGGCACCACACCACTCTGAAGGCCCGATGAAAAAAGCCAACGCCAGCTTCATGTTGTCGCACCCGGCGCATTTGATTGCACAAGGTTTCGGCAGCGGCCTGTCGCCGATCATGCCCGGCACCTTCGGCACTTTGTTTGGTTGGCTGTCATATGTGGTGCTGACGCTGCGCTGGCCGCAATTTTTCTCGCCGCTGAATTGGCTGGTGATCGCCGCCGCCGGTTTTGTCGTCGGCATCTGGGCCTGCCAGCGCACCGGCCATGACCTCGGCGCGCCGGATCACGGCAGCATGGTTTGGGATGAGATTATTGCGTTCTGGCTGGTGTTGGCATTTGTCACGCCGTCGACCTTGCGGGCGCAATTCGCGGCGTTTATCGTGTTCCGCTTTTTCGACATGGTCAAACCGCCGCCGATCGCTTACTTCGACCGCCATTTCAAGGGCGGCTTCGGGGTCATGTGGGATGACATCGTGGCGGCGTTTTATACCCTGCTGGCCCTGGCATTCTGGCGGATCATGTAACCGGCTCGCCACCGATTGCATCTGCTTACAAGCGGTGGCAGTATGTGCTGACCGACCAGATAAATCAGGAGCGCAGACATGGACCCAAGCACCAACGCTGAAGAAACCGTCGACCAAATGATGGAGCTCGCCGAAAGTATCGGTCGCGCTTTGCAAACCAAAGGCTGGTTTCTTTCCACCGCCGAATCTTGTACCGGCGGCGGCGTGGCGCAAGCCATCACTGAAATCGCCGGCTCGTCGGAATGGTTCGACTGCGGCTTCGTGACCTATTCCAACGTTTCCAAAACCGAATTGCTGGATATCCCGGAAGCGCTGATCGCCCAGCATGGCAGCGTCAGCGAAGAAATCGCTGCGGCCATGGCCGAAGGCGCGCTCGCCAACAGTAGCGCCGACATCACCGTATCCACCACCGGCATCGCCGGACCGGGCGGCGCGGTACCGGGCAAACCGGTCGGCACCGTCTGCTTCGGCTGGTCTGTCAGCCATCACTCCGGCCATGAAACACATACCGAACGACTGGTTTTCCATGGCGACCGGCATGCGGTGCGGGAGCAGACCGTGCTGCATGCGTTGCAAGGCTTGTTGCGGCTGTTAAAAACCGATTAGCCGCAACGGTATGTACTCCGTAGTTCGTTAAAGGGGTCAGAGTAATTTTCGACGATAAAACCATCGAAAAAACTCTGCCCCCTTTAACTATTTCGCCGCAATTTCCAGCGCAACTCTAGCTAGTCGATATCAAGTACGGAAGCGATTGATCGCGTCGCGTGTCTCCAGCGCCACGCGTTGTGCCGCTTGGGCAAAATCTTCAGCGGCGGCCTGATCCGGCTTGGCATACAAAATCGCCCGCGACGAATTGATCATCATGCCGCTGCCGTTGGCGGTTCTGCCGGCCAGCACGGTCGCCTGAACATCTCCGCCCTGGGCCCCGACACCCGGCACCAGCAGCGGCATATCGCCAACGATGCTGCGTACCTGCGCCAGTTCTTGCGGGAACGTGGCGCCGACCACCAGGCCGCACTGGCCGTTGGTATTCCATTTCTCCGCCACCAGACGGGCCACGTGCTGATACAGCGGCACGCCGTCGACCGTCAAAAACTGCAAATCGGAACCGCCCGGGTTGGAGGTACGGCACAGCACGATGGTGCCGCGGTCCTTCCACTCCAGATACGGCGCCACCGAGTCGAATCCCATGTACGGATTGACCGTCACCGCATCGGCGCCGTAGCGCTCGAACGCTTCGCGCGCGTATTGCTCTGCAGTGGCGCCGATATCGCCGCGCTTGGCGTCCATCACGATCGGTATGTGCGGATAGTTTTCGCGCAAATACAGGCAAATCGCTTCCAGCTGATCTTCTGCCCGCAGCGCTGAAAAATAGGCGATTTGCGGCTTGAAGGCGCAGGCAGTGGCGGCGGTGGCGTCGATGATGGCCTTGCAAAAGGCAAAGATGGCGTCCGGCTGCTGCTGCAAATGCGGCGGAAGTTTTGCAATATCGGGATCAAGCCCGACGCACAGCAGTGAGTTGTTGGCGGTCCAGGCGGCGGATAATTTCTCGATGAAAGTCACGGTAAAACCTCAGTAAGACGAACCCTGCATTGTAACTTGCGGCGCTGTCAATAGTTTGCTAACGTGCGCCACGATTGTTTCTTTTTATCAGGATTGCTTAATGAAAACTTATTTTAAATGGCTGGCAATTGCCGCCTTCGCCTCGCTACTCAGCGCTTGCGGTTATAACGATTTCCAGAGCAAGGATGAAGCGGTCAAGGCCGCCTGGGGCGAAGTGATCAACCAATATCAGGGGCGGGCCGACCTGGTGCCTAAAATTGCGCAGATCGTGAAAGCTTATGCGGTCCACGAAGAAGGTACTTTCGAGGCGGTCACCAAGGCGCGCTCGGCGGCCACCAGTTTCCAGATCACGCCGGAGGTGCTGACCAATCCGGAAGCATTCAATAAATTCCAGCAAGTGCAGGGCGAACTGTCGTCGGCGTTGTCGCGCCTGATGGCGGTGTCCGAGAATTACCCGCAGCTGAAAGCCGACGGCCTGTATCGCGATGCCCAATCGCAACTGGAAGGCATCGAAAACCGCATCAAGGTTGCGCGTAATCGTTACATCGTGGCGGTCCGGGATTATAACGTGCTGGCACGCAGCTTCCCGACCAACCTGACGGCCAAGGCGATGGATTACGCGGTCAAGCCATCTTTCACGGTGGATAACGAAAAAGCCATTTCGACCTCGCCCGAAGTGGATTTCGGCGGCAAGAAATAATGCCCCACGCTGCACCGGCATCGCTTCCTCGGGCGCGGCATGACTTGTTGCGCCTGGCGCTGGCATGGTGGCTGGCGCTGCTAGCGCTGTGCGCGATGCCGGCCGGTGCGCAAGCACTGGCGGCCCAGGTGCAAGTGCCGCCGTTGCATGCGCACGTCACCGACCTGGCCGGCATGCTCCAGCCCGGGCAGCGCAGTACGCTGGAACATGTATTGGCCGAATACGAAGCACGCAGCGGCAGCCAGATCGCGATTCTATTGATCAGCAAAACCGAGCCGGAGGGCATCGAGGATTACGCCATCCGTGTCGCCGATGCCTGGAAAGTCGGCCGCAAGGGGATAGACGACGGCGTCATCCTGATCGTCGCCAAAGACAATCCCAAGGCCTTGCGCCGCATGATGATCGCCACCGGGCGCGGGGTTCAGGGCAGCTTGACCGATGCCCAATCGAAGCGGGTACTGCAAGACGTCATCGCCCCGTACTTCGTCAAAAGCGATTATTACGGCGGGTTGACAGCCGGCGTCTCGGCCATCATGCCGCTGCTGGCACAGGAACATTTTGCCGCTCCTACCCGCAACCCGGAGCGGCAACATGCGCCCACCCCCGGCTGGTTTATCGCCCTGGTGTCAGCGTTCTTGCTGCTTTTTGGCTTCGCTGGATGGGCCGCCATCGTGTCGCGCAGGCGAAGTGCTCGCGCCAAAGTGCGCGGCGGCAGCACCAAGGCTCGTGGTGGCAGGGGTAATGGCAGTTCACTTGACAACAACACCAGGGACACCACCAACGGCTTCGTTCTTGGCAGCCTGTCAAGCTCAGGCGGCGGCGATAGCGGCAGCTCTGGCGGTGGCGGCGGACTTTCCGGCGACGGCGGCAGTTTCGACGGCGGCGGTGCGTCGGGAGACTGGTGATGGAGAAAGCCTAGGGCCGGTCAGCATTTGCCGACCGGCGGTCAAGCTCAACCGTTCTCATACACCCACTGCAACAGCGCATCCTGCGCCGCCTGCCCGCGCGGGGCATTGGCGTGATTGATCAGGCATACCACCGCATAATATTTTCCCGAGGCGGCCAGCACATAACCGGCAATCGCCCGCACATCGTTCAAGGTGCCGGTTTTGACGTGCGCCTGGCCCGCCACGGTTTGGCTCTTCAGGCGTTTGCGCATGGTGCCGTCGTAACCGACCAGCGGCATCGAAGAAACGAACTCCGGCATCGTCGGCGACTGGAATGCGGCGGCCATCATGCGTCCCATCGTGAGCGCCGAAATACGTTCGCTGCGAGATAGGCCAGAGCCGTTTTCGATCACCAGGCCGGTCGCATCGATACCCTTGTTGGCCAACCAGCTCTGCACTGCGCGCGCGCCGCGCTCCGGCGTCGCCGGCAGCTTCAAAATGTCGGCCGCAATCGTCAGCAACAGTTGGCGCGCCATGACATTGTTGCTGTATTTATTAATATCGCGAATCACCTCCGGCAAGCTGACCGAGGACCATTCGGTAATCAGGCGCGCCTCGGGCGGCAGCGCGCCGCTTTTGACGCTGCCGCTGAAAGTACCGCCCAGGTCGGCCCACATTTGTCGGAACACGGCGCCGAAATATTGGGTCGAGTTCATCTTGTAGGGATTGACGTACCAGGTCTTCTCGCCGCAGGACGCCGGCAGCACGCCATTGAAACTGGCGCCGTTGGCGTCGATGGAGGCCTGCAGTTTGCCTTGCCAGTCATCGCAACCGCCCTTGCCCAGGCGCGGCGCCTTGATCGGATAAGCGGCCAGCGGCGGATCGACCGTAACATTGACCTGGCCGCTACTCTGGTCCGGCGCGAAGCGGAAAGTAATCGCTTTGTAATTCAGCAGCAAGGCATCCGGGCCGACGTTGTAGGGCTTCATCGGATCGCCGTCGAACTGCGACGGGTCGTAGGCGTTCTCATCGAAGGTGCTGCGGTCCAGCACCACGTTGCCGCGGATGTCGCGAATCCCCTTGGCGCGAATCTGGCGCAGGAACAGCCAGAAGTTTTCCAGCACCAGCTTGGGATCGCCATTGCCTTTGAAGATCAAATCGCCCTGCAATACATTGCCGACCTGGTTGCCATCGGTATAAGCCTGGGTTTTCCAACTGTAGGTCGGCCCCAGCAATTCCAGCGCCGCACCGGTAGTCACCAGCTTCATGGTCGACGCCGGATTGAGCGCGACGCCGGCATTGGCCGACGCCAGCACTTTGCCGCCGACACTGGCTTCCTGTACATACACGCCGACGTTCTGCGCCGGAATGGCGGCGACTTGCAACGCTTTGCTGAACGGCTGCGGCAACTCTTGAGCCTGACTGTTCGACAACAATACGGAAGAGGATAAAGCGGCGGCGAGGCTGAGCGCGTGGAGTTTGTTCAAATGAGCACCGGTGAGAAAGTAAGTTTGCGCAGGATTATCCCACGCGATCACGCGATGCCAACGACAGAAATAGGCGAAATATGACGATTGGCCTGGACCAATCAGCGGACGGGAATCTGCGGCCGTATCAGGCAAACCGGCCCACAAGTTGCACGACCCGACAGTAGCGTGCAAGCAGTCAAATCAGGGCCGGCAATGTTTCCAGAAGAATCAGCGCCAACAACGCACCGCAAATGGCGCCGATGGCCCGCAGGCTGCCTTTGGCGAGTCTTGATGCAACCGGCACCTCGCCGAACAGTACCACCCCGGCAATCGTTATCGGCACAAAGAACAGGAGGTTGTGCGATATCAGGTTGAGCATGACGATCTCCTTGGCTTTAATTGTCATTTCAGTATAGTTTTTGCATTCCTCAAAACAAGATGAGATAAATAGCAGGCAGCAATGCCGTTTGAAAAATCGTGGAAAAATCCAATCAAAACAGCCGTATAACGACGTAGCTGACGACACCGTCCAGCCCCGTGCAATTTTTCTTGACCGCCATCGGTGGCGCGGCTAATATCCGCTGGTCTTAATTTTATGGAGCCCCTTAATGGGCACTTGTTCGAGTGACAGTTGTTGCCAGACCAGCTCTGGCGCCGCCTCGGCAAGATAACGCAGGACTCCCCTGCCGTCGTCTCGCCACTGGCGGATGATGGTATCCCGATGTTCGGAACATGTTTCCGGACGCTCAGTTTTCCTCTACCTGATCTTTGCAAAGCTGCGTCGCCCTACCGGCATCGCGCTGCGCATCATTGGTTCCGACAGCGGCAGGCCGCGCTATCGAAACTGCTCGAACATGCCGTCCGCGAGGGCAACACGCGATTTCTGTCATCAAGATGTCATTGATCGAAATTACAGTCTGTGGCCGCGCCGGTCGCACTTTTTTCGCTGTTACAAAGTGCCTGTCATCCAGACAGATTGCCGCTCGTTAACATAAAGTTAAAAATCGCCACGGTGATTCAGGTACGATAATCGCCGACAGCCGAACGCATTGCATGAAAGAAGAAGAACACCCATGAATTTGAATCTCCTCACAGAAACATTCGTCAGTTTTGTTCGCTCGCATGGCATGGATCGCCACTTCCGCCGGTTTGGCGCCGACATGTTCCGCAGTACGCCGGTCACCAAGGAAGTGCCGATACCGTTGGCGCAAAAACTGTCGTCGGCAGCGCATCTCGATATCACCGAACTCTTCACGCAATTGCGTAGCCGCGCCGATGGCCTGACCGAAGCCGAGGCGGACGAGATTCTCGACCAGGTCGGTCCCAACGAAGTCGAGCACGAAAAGCCGATCTCATGGTGGGTGCATCTGTGGCAATGCTACAAAAATCCATTCAATCTGCTGCTGACAGTGCTGGCCGGCGTGTCGTATGTCACAGAGGACATGAAAGCCACCGTGGTCATCGGCTCGATGGTGGTGCTGTCGACCTTGATGCGTTTCATCCAGGAATCGCGCTCCAACACTGCCGCCGACAAACTCAAGGAAATGGTCAGCAATACCGCGACGGTACTGCGCCACGACCTCCCTGCAGACAATGGCGAAGAAGCAGTACGAAACGCTGATATCAACTTGCATCCGAGGGCCGCACGACGCATCGAACTGCCGATCAAGAAGCTGGTGCCGGGCGACATCGTCCAGCTGTCGGCCGGCGACATGATCCCGGCCGACCTCCGTTTGCTGACCGCCAAAGACCTGTTCATCAGCCAGGCCGCGATGACCGGCGAATCGCTGCCGGTCGAGAAATTCATCACTCACCGCGGCACCGGTGTCAACAACCCGCTGGAGCTGGACAACCTGTGCTTCATGGGAACCAACGTCGTCAGCGGCGCGGCCACCGCGATTGTGGTCACCACCGGCAATCAAACCTACTTCGGCGCGCTGGCCGAGCGCGTCACCGCCACCAGCCGCGCGCCGACCGCATTCCAGGCCGGCGTCAACCAGGTCAGCTGGCTGTTGATCCGCTTCATGCTGGTGATGACGCCCATCGTGTTTTTCCTGAACGGCTATACCAAAGGCGACTGGGTCGAGGCGTTTCTGTTCGCGATGTCGATCGCGGTCGGCCTGACCCCGGAAATGCTGCCGATGATCGTCACCTCGACCTTGGCCAAAGGCGCGGTGGCGCTGTCGCGCAAGAAGGTGATCGTGAAACGGCTGGATGCGATTCAAAACTTCGGCGCGATGGATGTGCTGTGCACCGACAAGACCGGGACCCTGACGCAGGACCGGATTTTCCTGGAACGCCACACCGACATTCTGGGCGAGCCGGACGACCTGGTGCTGGAATACGCCTATCTCAACAGCCACTATCAAACCGGCCTGAAAAACCTGCTCGACGTTGCCGTCCTCGAACACGCTGAACTGCAACGCGAAATGGCGCTGGCATCGGCCTACCGCAAGGTCGACGAAATCCCGTTCGACTTCCAGCGGCGCCGGATGTCGGTGGTGGTCAGCGAACGCGAAGACCATCACGAATTGATCTGCAAGGGCGCAGTGGAAGAGATCGTCTCGATCTGCACCCACGCCCGTCACAATGGCCAGGTGGTGCCGTTCACCGAGGAACTGCTGAAAGAAATCTACGAAACCACGTCCAGCCTGAACGCCGAGGGCTTGCGCGTGGTGGCGGTCGCCGCCAAGGATCTGCCGCCGACCAAGGAAGTGTATAGCGTCGCCGATGAATGCGAGCTGGTGCTGATCGGTTACATCGCCTTCCTCGATCCGCCGAAGGAATCGACCAAACCGGCCCTCACCGCGCTCAAGGAACATGGGGTTACGGTCAAGATTTTGACCGGCGACAACGAGCTGGTGACCGCAAAAATCTGCCGTCAGGTAGGCTTGACCGTCGACGGCATGTTGCTCGGCTCGGATGTCGAAAACATGAGCGATGCCGAACTGAGCGTCGCCGTCGATACCACCACCGTGTTCGCCAAGCTCAGCCCGACCCACAAGGAACGCATCGTGCGCGTGCTGCACGACAAGGGCCACGTGGTCGGCTTCATGGGGGACGGCATCAACGATGCGCCGGCATTGCGCGCCGCGGATATCGGCATTTCGGTCGATACCGCAGTCGATATCGCCAAGGAAGCCGCCGATATCATCCTGCTGGAAAAGAGCTTGATGGTGCTGGAGGAAGGCGTGCTGGAAGGCCGCAAAACTTTCGCCAACATGCTGAAATACATCAAGATGACCGCCAGCTCCAACTTCGGCAATGTGTTTTCAGTGCTGGTGGCCAGCGCCTTCCTGCCGTTCCTGCCGATGCTGCCGTTACAGCTGTTGGTACAAAACCTGCTGTACGACATTTCGCAAATCACGATCCCGTTCGACAACGTCGATAAAGAATTCCTGGTAAAACCGCAGCGCTGGAACGCTGGCGAAATCGGTCGCTTCATGGTCTACTTCGGCCCGATCAGCTCGATCTTCGACATCAGCACCTTTGCCTTGTTGTGGTACGTCTTCGGCGCCAATGCACCGGAGCATCAAACACTGTTCCAATCGGGCTGGTTCATCGAAGGCTTGCTGTCGCAAACGCTGATCGTGCACATGATCCGCACCCGCAAGATTCCGTTCTTCCAAAGCCGCGCCTCCTGGCCGCTGCTGAGCATGACCATCGTCATCATGATGGTCGGCATCCTGCTGCCGATGTCGATGCTGGCGAATTACTTCAAGATGCAAGCGCTGCCGCTGACCTATTTCCCTTGGCTGATAGCGATCCTGGTGGCCTATGCGGTGCTGACGCAGGCGATGAAAGGCTGGTATGCGCGGCGCTATGGCTGGCAATAGAAAGGTAAGCGGACGTTGTTCGTAGTACGTTAAAAAGGGGCCGAGTTTATAAAAAACTCGGCCCCTTTTTTTTCGACGGCCAGTAGGTCGGAAAAGCGCAGCCCTTGCAGGGCGCGTATCCGCTTACAAGCGGATACCGTTACGCAGGCAGATGACATGCCATCTGAAACCCCTGCTACACCCTTCCGACGAGCATAGTGGATCTACCTGCCAAGTCCATCAAACGCATCAGTCATGCGCTTTTCGATATTCAGCGGTCTGCTGCGTCGGAAGGCGCTGCGCTTTTCCGACCTACGGGTTACGGCAGCTCAAGACACCAGCCCGGCCGCTATATTGATCGACAAACCCAGAATCGCGGAATTGAACAAGAAGGTCAGCACCGACTGCGTCAATACGGTCTTGCGCATCGAACGGGTCATTACGCTGACATCGGAAGTCTGCACGGCGACCGCCATCGTGAACGAGAAATACAGGAAATCCCAATAATCCGGGTTCTTTTCATCGTCAGGAAAACGCAGCGGCAACTTGTCGCCGGCAGTACTGTAGAAAATCCGGGCATAGTGCAGCGCAAAAATGGTCCCAACCAGGAACCACGAACCCAGCACCGTCAGCCCGGTGAACAGATAGCGCAGTTCTTTAGGACCCGGCAAGAAATCCTTGGCCTGAGACAGCCCGAACACCACCGCGCCGATGCTGGAAATGGCTGCTACGCAAATCAGCGCCAGGATCACGGTGTCCTTCTCATCCTCGATCGCAGCGCGCCTTCTTACCTGCGCCGGCCGCGCCCTGGCCATCATCCACCAGATCGCCATCAGATAACCCCACACCCCGGCGTTCCAGCCGATCAGCGCGCGCGTGATGGCCGAGCCTTTCGGCAGCAGCGCCCAGACGACTACGCCCAGGACCAACGACAACATCAGGCGTGGATGAGTATGGAAAATCAATCTGGCGATGCGATGCATGACTTGGATGTCCTATAAAAAATTTACCGACTGCCGCCGGAAGCTGGCGACAGCCGAATTCAAGCTATTGACCAAATGCGGATTGAGCACCCGGGGTTTGCCAGCACAGTCCCTCGCTATTTTGCGCTTCGTCGTTTAGTGCCTGCGCTTCTTTGAGACTCATCGTTTTGGTGACATCCTGCAGCGTGACGCTGGCGGCATTGTCATTCATGACCAGCAAGCTCTTATTATCGGCAAGAAGACGTATCGCACCCGGCCCATGTTCGGCCGGCAGCGCGCCGACAACCTTGCGCGTGGCCGGGCGCAGCAAGAGCGTGCGCTGGCTTTCGTTCAGCGGCAGCGCTATCAGCGTGCCGTCGGCATTGATGTCAAAGCTGTAGCCGTGGGTGCCTTCGCAAAGCGGCAACTGCTTTTTCAGCGCCAGCGCTGCCGTGTCGATCAGGGAAAAACGGTTATCGCTCAATACCCACAGCGATTTACCACCCTGCTGAAGTTTGATGTCATACGCATTCTCTTCGGCCGGCAACGGAATTTGCTTCAGCACGCGGCGCGCTGCCGTGTCGAAGACGTACAGCGAATTGTCCAATCCATCCAGCACGAACAAGCGTTGATTGTCGGCGGACAAGGTCAGCGAGGCCGGGCGACCGGGCGGCAAACCTTCCGTCGACGGCTTGCTCAAGGCAAGCGTTGCGATATTTTTTTGCGCGGCTGTATCAATCACCGAAACCGTGTTGTCGACGATGTTCAGCACATAGGCGAATTTGCCGTCGGACGACAGTGCAATGGCGCGCGGCCAGCTGCCGACCGCAACCTTGCCAATCACTGTGCCGGCATGCAGGTCGACGACGCTGACGGCATCACCGGCCAGGTCGGCTACATAGGCAAGGGCTTGGTCCGGACTGACGGCGATCGCCGGCCCCCGCACGCCAGGGCACTGCGGGCAGCCGCCCATGATGGGCTGCGCCTTGCCGCCGATGGTCTTGACTACGTTCTTGCTGGCCAGATCGATCACCGACACGGTATTCGCTTCAAAACTGGCCACATAAAGCCGTTTGCCATCCGCACTGACTGTGAAGCCGGACGGTCCGCTGCCAATCGCGACCTGCGCGCCTTCCGCCACTTCCTTGCTGACACTCGGTGCGCGCTGCTTCTCATCCTCCTGCGCAAGCTTTTCCGCATCGCGCTGCTCCTGCTCGGCTTGGTCTTTTTGCTGCTGGGCGTCGAGTTCCGCGACGAGCTGCACCTTCAAATCTTGCAAATCGCTGCTCGCAAATGCCGCCGGCCCCTGAATCCCCGATACCAGTGTCAGCGCCGCCAGCACGCCTTTGACGAAATACTGCGTCGATTTGCCCAGCCCATGCGACCAGCAAAATGCGGTGCCCAGCGCAAAACCGGCGAGCAGCCCGCCGATATGCGCAGCGTTGTCGATGCCGCTATTGGCAAAGCCGTAGGCCAGATTCATGCCGACGACCAAGGCGACGTTCTTGCCGCTCACGCGCTCAAGTTCCCCGAACTTATCCGTATGCCCAAACACCTTGGCGGCCAGGAATGCGCCGGCAAGCCCCATCAGCGCCCCGGATGCCCCCGCGCTGACGATCAAGTCCGGACGCGTGGTTTGCACAAACTGATACCCGACCGTCATCTGGAGCGACGAAACCTGGTGATAGCCATGCCAGACTGCGCTCAGCAACCCGCCGGCAATGCCGGAAAACAGATACAGCACCGCAAAGGCGAATTTGCCGAAATAACGCTCGGCAGATGGTCCCCAAGCCAATAGCACGGCCATATTGAACAGTAGGTGAACGATGCCGATATGCAGGAACATGCTGGTAGCCAGGCGCCAGCCCTCACCGGTCAGCGTGAGCGGCGCCAGATTGGCACCCCAGCGAATCATGTCTACATTGCTTGGCGACGTCGGACTGACGCCGCTGATGACCTGCGTGATAAAGACGCCGAGATTGACGAGCAGAAGCGATATCGTTAGTAAGGGCAGAGATGCTAGTTTCGGACGCGGTTCTGATTGATTAGGCTGGGTAAGCATGTTTTTTGGGAAAATTTCCGAGCAAAAACATTGAGCATATCAGCTGCGTGTGCTCGCAATGCTGCCAAATCGGGTTGTGCGGCTGCTTTTACTGTCCGCTCCCAAGAAAACGGCACTGAGGCGACAAAACCTTGCGCCACTCCGATAGCCCCCAAAAAAATGCGGGCTTGAAAAAACAGCATAGCGTCCCTATACTTAGCACTCGTCGGGAGAGAGTGCTAACAAGCCCTAACGACCTAGTCACTGTGCGGCGCATTCGAAAGCCAAGCTGAGCGGTGCAGTTCACTTTGCTGCGAAGTTGCCGCAAATACAAATAACCTGTTGAATCTCAAGGAGTCAAATATGAATCTTCGTCCTTTGCACGACCGCGTCATCGTCAAGCGTCTCGACCTGGAAACTAAAACCGCATCCGGTATCGTGCTGCCAGAAGCAGCTGCTGAAAAGCCGGATCAAGGTGAAATCCTGGCCGTCGGTAACGGCAAGATTCTGGATGACGGCAAAGTCCGTCCGCTGGCAGTCAAGGTTGGCGATCGCGTTTTGTTCGGCAAATACTCGGGTCAAGCGGTCAAGGTCGACGGCCAGGAACTGCTGGTTCTGCGCGAAGAAGATCTGTTCGCCGTAGTCGAAGGCAAGTAATTCGATTGCTTCGGATTGCTTTCAATAAGCAGCCTTTGCAATTTAACGGTTTTATCTGATCAGTTGAGGACAGCGTAATTCGCCGCACCGCGGCTCTTGAACCCTGTCCCGCAATGAGTCTTAATTAGGAGAAACAAACATGGCAGCAAAGCACGTAGTTTTCGGCGATGAAGCACGCGCCAAGATCGTCAACGGCGTCAACATTCTGGCTAACGCCGTTAAGGTAACTCTGGGTCCTAAGGGCCGTAACGTGGTTCTGGAGCGCAGCTTCGGCGCCCCAACCGTGACCAAGGACGGCGTTTCGGTTGCGAAAGAAATCGAACTGAAAGACAAGCTGGAAAACATGGGCGCGCAGCTGGTGAAAGAAGTCGCTTCCAAGACTTCCGACAATGCTGGTGACGGTACCACTACCGCAACCGTGCTGGCACAAGCCATCGTGCGTGAAGGCTTCAAATACGTAGCAGCCGGCTTCAACCCAGCCGACCTGAAACGCGGCATCGACAAAGCGGTCATCGCCATCGTTGCTGAAATCAAGGAACTGGCCAAGCCAACCACCACCAGCAAGGAAATCGCCCAAGTCGGTTCGATCTCCGCCAACTCCGACACCGATATCGGTGAAATCATTGCCAAGGCAATGGACAAAGTCGGCAAAGAAGGCGTGATCACCGTGGAAGACGGCAAATCGCTGGAAAACGAGCTGGACATCGTCGAAGGCATGCAATTCGACCGCGGCTACCTGTCGCCTTACTTCATCAACAACCAGGAAAAACAAATCGTTGCCCTGGAAAATCCATTTGTCCTGCTGTTCGACAAAAAGATCTCCAACATCCGCGATCTGCTGCCGGTACTGGAACAAGTTGCTAAATCCGGTCGCCCACTGCTGATCATCGCTGAAGATGTCGAAGGCGAAGCGCTGGCAACCCTGGTGGTCAACAACATCCGCGGCATCCTGAAGACTGCTGCTGTCAAGGCGCCTGGCTTCGGCGACCGTCGCAAGGCCATGCTGGAAGACATCGCTATCCTGACCGGCGGTCAAGTGATCGCTGAAGAAGTCGGCCTGACACTGGAAAAAGCCACTCTGGCAGAACTGGGCCAAGCCAAGCGCATCGAAATCGGCAAGGAAAACACCATCATCATCGACGGTGCCGGCGAAGCCATCACCATCGAAGCACGCGTCAAGCAAATCCGCGCTCAAATCGAAGAAGCCTCTTCCGATTACGACCGTGAAAAACTGCAAGAACGCGTTGCCAAGCTGGCTGGCGGTGTTGCACTGATCAAGGTTGGCGCTGCAACCGAAGTCGAAATGAAAGAAAAGAAAGCACGCGTTGAAGATGCATTGCACGCTACCCGCGCTGCAGTGGAAGAAGGCATCGTTCCTGGCGGCGGCGTGGCGTTCCTGCGCGCACGCGCTAACGTCAAGAACCTGAAAGGCGACAACGCCGATCAAGAAGCCGGCATCAAGATCGTGCTGCGTTCGATTGAAGAGCCACTGCGTCAAATCGTCATCAACGCTGGCGACGAAGCTTCGGTCGTGATCAACAAGGTCCTGGAAGGCAATGGCAACTACGGTTACAACGCTGCCAACGGCACCTACGGCGACCTGGTTGAAATGGGCGTTCTGGACCCAGCCAAGGTAACCCGTTCGGCATTGCAAAACGCCGCTTCGGTTGCCGGCTTGATCCTGACTACCGATGCCATGATCGCTGAACTGCCTGAAGACAAGTCGGCTGGCGGCATGCCAGGCGGCATGGGCGGTATGGGTGGCATGGGCGGTATGGACGGCATGATGTAATTTCGACGGGGTCGGATGATTCGGCCCCATCGAAGCGCCTTTATTTCGCTTCAAAAAAAGCCTGCGATGAGCAATCATCGCAGGCTTTTTGCTTATGGCCCTCTAAAAACTACTGCGCCACCCAATCTCGAGGCTGCGATGCTCACCGTACCTCCGTACGGCTCCGCTTCTCGCCCCGACCTTGGGCCGCTCGCTACATTTTTAGAGGGCCATATGAGACTCAATGCATCCCCTTATGCCTAAAGGTAATATAGCCATGCCTAAATGTTTCTTTTAATCATAAGTAAATGCTTATAAGATCATCGCCTACTTAAAAACATAACGGCGGCGGGATTGTTGAGTTCGCAACAATCAGCTGCTTTTTTTTTCATGCCGACGATGATAGAAATAAAAGCGCTTACCCAACGTTTCAATGGCGCGCGCGGCCCGGTGGATGCGGTGCGCGACGTCAACCTGTCGATTCGCAAGGGCGAAATCTTTGGCATCATCGGCCGCAGCGGCGCCGGCAAAAGTACCCTGGTGCGCACCCTCAACCTGCTGAACCGCCCTACTTCCGGCAACATCATCGTCGACGGCAAAGACATGACCGCGCTGAATGCCGACCAATTGCGTGCGGCGCGGCGCGAGATCGGCATGATCTTCCAGCATTTCAATCTGCTGTCGTCGCGCACCGTGTACGACAACATTGCATTGCCGCTGGAACTGGCCGGCATGGACAAGGTCGCGATCAGCAAAAAGGTGACGCCGCTGCTGGAACTGGTCGGCCTGACTGCATTAAAGGATAGCTATCCGGCGCAAATCAGCGGCGGCCAAAAGCAGCGTGTCGGCATCGCTCGCGCGCTAGCCAATGAGCCCAAGGTTTTACTGTCCGACGAAGCCACCTCCGCACTCGACCCCGAAACCACGCGCTCGATACTGGAGCTGCTGCGCAAGATCAACCGCGAGCTGAGCCTGACCATCGTCCTGATTACGCACCAGATGGAAGTAATCAAGATGATCTGCGACCGCATGGCGGTGATGGAAGCCGGCGCAGTAGTTGAGCATGGCGCAGTGCTGGAATTGTTCCGCTCCCCAAAACACGCGGTGACGCGAGCCCTGATCGGCGACGTGATTGCGCAGGAATTGCCGCCCGGCGTGTTGCAACGCTTGCGCGCGCGGCTGGCCAGCAGCGACGCCGGCGCCGGCTCCGATCACTTGTTCCGTTTTGCGTTTACCGGCGCCGGCGTCGATCAGCCGCTGCTGTCGGCCGCGGTCCGCAAATTCGACCTGGACTTCAATATCCTGCATGGCCAGATCGATGAAATCCAGGGTCAGGCATTTGGCTCGCTGGCGATCCTGGCCAACGGCAGCAGCGCCAACATCAGCGCTGCGATGGCCTATCTCAGCGCCCAGGGCGTCACCGTCGAGGAGTTAAATCATGTCATCTGAAATGCTCGATCTATTCCTGTCGTCATTCGGCGAAACGCTGATGATGGTCGGCATCTCCGGCATCCTCGGCGCGCTGCTCGGCGTACCGCTGGGGATTGCCCTGCATCTGACCGGCCGCGACGGCATCTTGCCGCATCCGATTTTCAATCGCGTGGCGGGGCTGATCGTCAATGCGGTGCGATCGACCCCATTCATCATCCTGCTGGTTGCGGTGATTCCATTCACCCGCTTCTTTGTCGGCACCTCGATCGGCACGGCGGCCGCCATCGTGCCGCTGACGATTGCATCGGCGCCGTTCATCGCCCGCCTGGTGGAAACCGCGCTGCGCGAAGTCGAGCACGGCTTGATTGAAGCGGCACAGGCAATGGGCGCCACCACCTGGCAAATCGTCTACAAAGTGCTGGTGCCTGAGGCATTTGCCGGCATCGTTGCCGGCTTGACGATCACCTTCGTCAGTCTGGTCGGTTACTCCGCGATGGCAGGCGCGATTGGCGGCGGCGGTCTGGGAGACCTCGGGATCCGCTACGGTTATCAGCGCTTTTTGCCGGAGGTGATGCTGATCGTGGTGTTGATCCTGATCGTCTTCGTGCAATTGGTACAGACGCTGGGCGACGTGTTGGTGCGTCGCCTCAGCCACCGATAATTATGTCAACAGGCCCTAGCAATTTTTAAAAGGAAAAATATGCATCGTCGTCAATTAATCCAATTCTTTGCAGGACTTGGCATCGCCGCCGGTCTGGCTTCAAGTGCCGCGTTTGCGCAAGACAAACCGATCAAGATCGGCGCCACCGGCGGCCCGCACACGCAAATTCTGGAAGTCGTCAAAAAGATCGCGGCCAAGGATGGCCTGAACATCCAGATCGTCGAGTTCAGCGATTACGTGCAGCCGAATGCAGCGTTGGCGGCTGGCGATCTGGACGCCAACAGCTATCAGCATCTACCCTACCTGGAAGCGCAAATCAAGGATCGCGGCTACAAGTTCGCGAATGCCGGCTATACCATCACGTTCCCGATGGGCGTTTATTCCAAAAAAGTGAAAGCGCTGAAAGACCTGAAAGCCGGCGCCCGCATCGGCATCCCCAACGACCCCACCAACGGCGGTCGCGCTTTGCTGCTGTTGCAGGCGCAGGGTTTGTTGAAACTGAAAGCGGATGCCGGCCTGCAAGCGACCCCGCTGGATATCGCCGACAATCCAAAAAAACTGAAGATTGTGGAAATCGACGCCGCGCAATTGCCGCGCTCGCTGGATGACCTAGACGCCGCCGCCATCAATGGCAATTACGCGGAATCGGCCGGCCTCGACCCGACCAAGGACGGCATTGCAATCGAAGCCGCACGCGGACCGTATGCCAACGTGATCGCAGTCCGCTCCGCCGACAAGGACAAGCCCTGGGTCGCCAAACTGCTCAAGGCCTACCGCAGCCCCGAAGTCAAACAGTACATCGTCAGCCAGTTTAAAAGCGCTGTGATTCCAGCCTGGTAAGCAAGGCCCCCTCGATAAAAAACCCGCGAAGCCGAAAGGCATCGCGGGTTTTTTTCTTGCCGGATGGCGGGGAGTACCACTCCCGCTTCCCTATCCGATCACCAGGGCATTACTTCCACTTGAAACCGTAACCTAGCTGGAAGGCCGAGTTTCTACCCGTGGTGCTGACGCCGGCGCCCCAGGAACTGTTGCCGCTGTCGCTGACCGACTTGAATTGCAGGGCCAGCGCACCGTAGCTCTGATAGGAACCGACGCCAACGCCAACCCCTTTTTCACCGCGCTCCAGGGTCGGCATCACCGCTCCCGACATCGCCATGCCCATCGCCACGCCAGAGTAGGCGATCCGCGCAACATTACCCACTTGGCTGGAAACTTCGCGCAGTTGTGCCAGATTCACGGCGTCGGTCGCATTGACGCCGGCGGCGACATTGGTAATGCGGCGTTCATTTCCGGCCGAGCCGACCGACACCGTATTGGCTTGATCGGCGACCGAATACGCCCCCAACGCCACCGAGCGGCTGGCAGTGGCCTGCGCCCCCGCGCCCATCGCCACCGCATCGCTGCCCGAGGCCAGCGCATTGTTGCCGATCGCTACAGTCGGATCGCCGGTAGCGCGGGCGTTATAACCGATCGCGACCGAGCCGGCCTGCGACGCCAGCGCACGGAAACCTACCGCCGTGGTATTGGTGTCGGTCGCTTGCGCGTTGGAGCCAAGCGCGGTTGCGCCATCCCTGGTCGCCTGCGCGCACAAGCCGGAACCGGTGGCATCGATGCCATTGACGTTGCTGCAGGTGGCCGCAACGACGTCGTTCACCTTGGTGCCGATCGCCCCCCGGGTTTGCATCGTGCCGTTTCTATTGGCGCCGCCGCTAGTGGTGCCGCCCAGCGCTCCACCGTTGGCGGCAGCGTTCTTGGCCGCATCGGTCAACGATGTCAGAGCGGTCGACAGAGAATTGGTGCCATTGGTGTTGGTGATCAGCCCGTTCGCCAGCGATGCCAGGCCGTTCAGACCAGTGGACAACGAAGCCAAACCGGTCGACAGCGAGGTAATCCCGGTCGAGGTTGAGGTCGACAATGAGCTCACATTGCTGTTGGTCGTGTTCAAGCCGGTCGACAGCGAACCGATACCGGAGCCGGTCGTGCTCAGCGTCGTCGACAAGGAATCGATTCTGCTGCTACTGCTGCTAAGACCGCTGGACACCGCGGTGGACAGCGAGGACACGTTGCTGTTGGTGCTGCTCAAGCCGGTCGACAACGAGCCGATACCGCTCGCGCTGGCAGTCGACAATGACGTCAACTGACTGACGTTGACCGCATCGGTACTGGCCGTACCCGCCGCCACATTGATGATCTGGCGCTCGCCACCGGCGCTACCCACCGACACCACGTTGATGCGCGTGCCGTTGCTCGAATTGGCGCCAAGCGCAACGGAATTGCTGCCCGTCGTCACCACCGCATCATCCGAACCATTCTGCTTGCCATCGGCCTTGAAGTAGCGCGTTACACCGCTGTTTTGAATACTCGACAGGCTGCTCGATAGCGATCCAACGTTGCTGTTGGTCGTGCTCAAGCCAGTGGACAGCGAACCGATACCGGTTGAGGCTGAAGTCGACAGCGATGTTACGTTGCTGTTGGTCGTGTTCAGACCAGTCGATAGCGAAGTCACATTGCTATCGGTGGTACTCAAGCCGGTCGACAACGAAGTCACGTTACTGTTAGTCGTGCTCAAGCCGGACGACAGCGAAGTCACATTGCTATTGGTGCTGCTCAGGCCAGTCGACAACGAGCCAACGCTGCTATTCGTTGTACTCAATCCTGTCGACAGCGAGCCCACGTTGCTATTTGTCGTGCTCAAGCCAGTAGACAGCGAACCGATACCGGTTGAGGCCGAACTCGACAGCGATGTCACGTTGCTGTTGGTGGCACTCAGGCCGGTCGACAACGAGCTCACATTGCTGTTCGTTGTGCTCAAACCGGTAGACAGTGAACCGATGCCAGTTGAGGCGGAGGTCGACAGCGATGTCACGTTGCTGTTGGTGGCGCTCAGGCCGGTCGACAACGAGCTCACATTGCTGTTCGTTGTACTCAAGCCGGTGGACAGCGAACCGATGCCGGTTGAGGCTGAAGTCGACAGCGATGTTACGTTGCTGTTGGTCGCGCTCAAGCCAGTCGACAACGAGCTCACGTTGCTGTTCGTTGTACTCAAGCCGGTGGACAGCGAACCGATACCTGTCGATGCCGAAGTCGACAACGACGTTACGTTGCTGTTGGTGGCACTTAGGCCAGTCGACAATGAACCCACGCTGCTGTTCGTTGTACTCAATCCGGTAGACAGTGAACCGATGCCGGTTGAGGCCGAAGTCGACAGCGACGTTACGTTGCTGCTGGTCGCGCTCAGGCCAGTCGACAGCGAACCCACATTGCTGTTCGTCGTGCTCAACCCGGTAGACAGCGAACCGATACCGGTTGAGGCCGAAGTCGACAACGACGTCACGTTGCTGTTGGTGGCGCTCAGGCCGGTCGACAACGAGCCCACGTTGCTATTCGTCGCACTCAACCCGGTAGACAGCGAACCGATACCCGTTGATGCCGAAGTAGACAGCGACGTCACGTTGCTGTTGGTCGTGTTCAGGCCAGTCGATAGCGAAGCCACATTGCTATCGGTGGTACTCAAGCCGGTCGACAACGAAGTCACATTGCTGTTGGTGGTGCTCAAGCCGGATGACAGCGAAGTCACATTGCTATTGGTGCTACTCAGGCCAGTCGACAACGAGCCAACGCTGCTATTCGTTGTACTCAATCCTGTAGACAACGAACCGATGCCGGTTGAGGCCGAAGTCGACAGCGATGTTACGTTGCTGTTGGTCGTGTTCAGGCCAGTCGACAGCGAAGCCACATTGCTGTTAGTTGTACTCAAACCCGTAGACAACGAACCGATACCGGTTGAGGCAGAAGTCGACAGTGATGTCACGTTGCTGTTGGTCGCGCTCAAGCCGGTCGACAATGAACCCACGCTGCTATTCGTCGTGCTCAACCCGGTAGACAGCGAACCGATGCCGGTTGAGGCCGAAGTCGACAGCGATGTTACGTTGCTGTTGGTCGCGCTCAGGCCGGTCGACAACGAGTCCACGTTGCTATTCGTTGTGCTCAATCCTGTAGACAACGAGCTCACATTGCTGTTAGTGGCGCTAAGGCTAGTTGAAGTTGAACTCGACAGCGACGTTACATTGCTGTTGGTCGCGCTCAAACCGGTCGACAACGAACCCACGTTGCTATTCGTCGTGCTCAATCCGGTAGACAGCGAACTCACGTTGCTGTTGGTCGTGCTCAGGCCGGTCGACACCGAAGCTATATTGCTATTGGCGGTGCTCAGGCCCGTCGATGTCGAACTCGACAGCGAAGTCACATTGCTGTTGGCTGTGCTCAAACCGGTCGACAATGAACCCACGCTACTATTCGTTGTGCTCAAACCCGTAGACAACGAACTCACATTGCTATTGGTCGTGCTCAGGCCGGATGACACCGAAGCTATATTGCTATTGGTGGTGCTCAGACCAGTCGAAGTTGAACTCGACAGTGAGGTCACATTGCTGTTGGTCGCGCTCAATCCAGTCGACAACGAGCCCACGTTGCTATTCGTTGTGCTCAATCCGGTAGACAGCGAACCGATGCCGGTTGATGCCGAGCTCGACAACGATGTTACGTTGCTGTTGGTCGCGCTCAAGCCGGTCGACAACGAGCCGATGCTGCTATTCGTCGTGCTCAACCCGGTAGACAGCGAACCGATACCTGTCGATGCCGAAGTCGACAGCGACGTTACGTTGCTGTTGGTCGTGCTCAGGCCAGTCGACAACGAGCCCACGTTGCTATTCGTTGTGCTCAAGCCGCTAGACAGCGAACCGATACCGGTCGATGCCGAAGTCGACAGCGATGTTACGTTGCTGTTGGTGGCGCTCAAGCCCGTCGACAGTGAACTCACGCTGCTATTCGTTGTGCTCAAGCCAGTAGACAACGAACCGATACCGGTTGATGCCGAAGTCGACAGCGACGTTACGTTGCTGTTGGTCGCGCTCAGGCCGGTAGACAACGAACCCACGTTGCTGTTCGTTGTACTCAATCCGGTAGACAGTGAACCGATACCTGTCGATGCCGAAGTCGACAGCGACGTCACGTTGCTGTTGGTCGTGTTCAGGCCAGTCGACAGCGAAGCCACATTGCTATCGGTAGTACTTAAGCCAGTCGACAACGAAGTCACATTGCTGTTAGTTGTACTCAAACCCGTAGACAACGAACCGATACCCGTTGATGCCGAAGTTGACAACGACGTTACGTTGCTATTGGTCGTGTTCAGGCCAGTCGATAGCGAAGCCACATTGCTATCGGTGGTACTCAAGCCGGTCGACAACGAAGTCACGTTACTGTTGGTCGTGCTCAAGCCCGATGACAGCGAGGTCACATTGCTATTGGTGTTGCTCAGGCCAGTCGACAACGAGCCCACATTGCTGTTCGTCGTGCTCAACCCGGTGGACAGCGAACCGATACCGGTTGAGGCCGAAGTCGACAGCGACGTTACGTTGCTGTTGGTCGCGCTCAGGCCGGTCGACAGCGAGCTCACATTGCTGTTCGTTGTGCTCAAACCGGTAGACAACGAACCGATACCGGTTGAGGCCGAAGTCGACAGCGACGTTACGTTGCTGTTGGTGGCGGTCAGGCCGGTCGACAACGAGCTCACATTGCTGTTCGTTGCGCTCAAACCGGTAGACAGTGAACCGATACCTGTTGATGCCGAAGTCGACAGTGAAGTTACGTTGCTGTTGGTCGTGTTCAGGCCAGTCGATAGCGAGGCCACATTGCTATCGGTGGTACTCAAGCCGGTCGACAGCGACGTCACGTTGCTGTTGGTCGTGCTCAGGCCAGTCGACAGCGAACCCACGTTGCTATTCGTTGCACTCAATCCTGTAGACAACGAACCGATGCCCGTTGAGGCGGAGGTCGACAGCGACGTTACGTTGCTGTTCGTCGTATTCAATCCGGTAGACAGCGAACCGATGCCGGTTGAGGCCGAAGTCGACAGCGACGTCACATTGCTATTGGTCGCGCTCAAGCCAGTCGACAACGAGCCAACGCTGCTATTCGTTGTACTCAATCCTGTAGACAACGAACCGATGCCGGTTGAGGCCGAGCTCGACAACGATGTTACGTTGTTGTTGGTCGTGTTCAGGCCAGTCGACAGCGAAGCCACATTGCTATCGGTCGTACTTAAGCCGGTCGACAACGAAGTCACATTGCTGTTAGTTGTACTCAAACCCGTAGACAACGAACCAATACCGGTTGAAGCCGAAGTCGACAGCGACGTTACGTTGCTGTTGGTCGCGCTCAACCCGGTGGACAGCGAACCGATGCCGGTTGAGGCTGAAGTCGACAGCGATGTTACGTTGCTGTTGGTCGCGCTCAGGCCGGTCGACAATGAACCCACGCTGCTGTTCGTTGTACTCAATCCGGTAGACAGAGAACCGATACCGGTTGAGGCCGAAGTCGACAGCGAGCCCACATTGCTGTTCGTCGTGCTCAACCCGGTGGACAGCGAACCGATGCCGGTCGATGCCGAAGTCGACAGTGACGTTACATTGCTGTTGGCGGCGCTCAAGCCGGTCGACAATGAACCCACGCTGCTGTTCGTTGTACTCAATCCGGTAGACAGTGAACCGATGCCGGTTGAGGTTGAAGTCGACAGCGATGTTACGTTGCTGTTGGTCGCGCTCAGGCCGGTAGACAACGAGCCCACGCTGCTATTCGCTGTGCTTAAACCGGTAGATAGCGAACCGATGCCGGTTGATGTCGAAGTCGACAGTGAAGTTACGTTGCTGTTGGTCGTGTTCAGGCCAGTCGATAGCGAGGCCACATTGCTATCGGTGGTACTCAAGCCGGTCGACAACGAAGTCACATTACTGTTGGTCGTACTCAAGCCGGATGACAGCGAAGTCACATTGCTATTGGTGCTGCTCAGGCCAGTCGACAACGAGCCAACGCTGCTATTCGTTGTACTCAATCCTGTAGACAACGAACCGATGCCGCTTGATGTCGAAGTCGACAGCGACGTCACGTTGCTGTTGGTCGTGCTCAGGCCGGATGACACCGAAGCTATATTGCTATTGGCGGTGCTCAGACCAGTCGAAGTTGAACTCGACAGTGAGGTCACATTGCTGTTGGTCGTGTTCAGGCCAGTCGACAGCGAACCCACGTTGCTATTCGTTGCACTCAATCCTGTAGACAACGAACCGATGCCCGTTGAGGCGGAGGTCGACAGCGACGTTACGTTGCTGTTCGTCGTATTCAATCCGGTAGACAGCGAACCGATGCCGGTTGAGGCCGAAGTCGACAGTGACGTTACGTTGCTGTTGGTCGTGTTCAAGCCAGTCGACAGCGAAGCCACATTGATATCGGTGGTACTCAAGCCTGTAGACAGAGAACTGATACCGGTTGAGGCCGAAGTCGACAGCGACGTTACGTTGCTGTTGGTCGCGCTCAAGCCGGTCGACAATGAACCCACGCTGCTGTTCGTTGTACTCAACCCGGTAGACAGCGAACCGATACCGGTTGAGGCCGAAGTCGACAGCGACGTCACGTTGCTGTTGGTCGCGCTCAGGCCGGTCGACAACGAGCCCACGTTGCTATTCGTTGTACTCAATCCTGTCGACAACGAACTCACATTGCTGTTAGTGGCGCTAAGGCTTGTTGAAGTTGAACTCGACAGCGAAGCCACGTTACTGTTGGTGGCGTTCAAGCCGGTCGACAACGAGCCGATGCTGCTATTCGTCGTGCTCAACCCGGTAGACAACGAACCGATACCCGTTGATGCCGAAGTCGACAACGACGTCACGTTGCTATTGGTGCTGCTCAGGCCAGTCGACAACGAGCCCATATTGCTATTCGTTGTACTCAATCCTGCGGACAACGAACTCACATTGCTGTTAGTGGCGCTAAGGCTGGTTGAAGTTGAGCTCGACAGCGACGTTACATTACTGTTGGTCGTGTTCAGACCAGTCGACAGAGAAGATACATTGCTATTGTTGGTGCTCAGGCCAGTCGACAGTGAACTCACGCTGCTATTCGTTGTGCTCAATCCGGTAGACAGCGAACCAATACCGGTTGATGCCGAGCTCGACAGCGACGTTACGTTGCTGTTGGCCGCGCTCAGGCCGGTCGACAGCGAGCCCACGCTGCTATTCGTCGTGCTCAACCCCGTAGACAACGAACCGATACCGGTTGATGCCGAAGTCGACAGCGAAGTTACGTTGCTGTTGGTCGTGCTCAGGCCAGACGACACGGAAGCCACGTTGCTGTTGGCGGTGCTCAAACCGGTCGACAGCGAACCTACGCTGCTGTTCGTCGTGCTCAACCCGGTGGACAGTGAGCTGATACCGGTTGACGCCGAACTCGACAGCGACGTTACGCTGCTCTTGGTGGTGCTCAGGCCGGTCGACAATGAGCCCACGCTGCTGTTCGTTGTGCTCAATCCTGTAGACAACGAACCGATGCCGGTTGAGGCCGAACTCGACAATGAAGCCACATTGCTGTTGGTTGTGCTCAAGCCAGTCGACAATGAACCCACGCTGCTATTCGTCGTGCTCAACCCGGTAGACAGCGAACCGATGCCGGTTGACGCCGAGCTCGACAGCGACGTTACGTTGCTGTTAGTGGCGCTCAAGCCAGTCGACAGCGAGCCCACGTTGCTATTCGTTGTACTCAGGCCTGTAGATAGCGAACTTACGTTGCTGTTAGTGGCGCTAAGGCTAGTTGAAGTTGAACTAGACAGCGAAGCCACGTTACTGTTGGTGGCGTTCAAGCCGGTCGACAACGAGCCAACGCTGCTGTTCGTCGTACTCAATCCGGTGGACAGCGAACTCACATTACTGTTGGTCGTGCTCAAGCCGGACGAGACTGAAGCTACATTGCTGTTTGTGGTGCTCAGACCGGTCGACAGCGAAGTCACGTTGCTATTGTTGGTACTCAACCCGGTAGACAGCGAGCCCACGCTGCTGTTCGTTGTGCTCAAGCCGGTGGATAGCGAACCGATACCGGTTGATACGGAACTCGACAACGAGGTCATGTTGCTGTTGGTCGTGCTTAGGCCGGACGACACCGAAGCCACATTGCTGTTGATGCTGCTCAGGCCAGTCGAAGTTGAACTCGACAGCGATGTTACGTTGCTGTTGGTGGTGCTCAAGCCGGTGGACAGCGAGCCCACACTGCTATTCGTTGTGCTCAAGCCCGTAGACAGTGAACCGATACCGGTTGAGGCCGAAGTCGACAATGAAGTCAAATTACTGTTGGTAGTGCTCATGCCGGATGACAGCGAAGTCACATTGCTATTGGTCGCGCTCAGGCCGGTCGACAACGAACCCACACTACTATTCGCTGTACTCAACCCGGTAGACAGCGAACCGATGCTGGTTGATGCCGAAGTCGACAGCGAAGCCACGTTGCTATTCGTGTTGTTCAAGCCTGTCGAAAGCGAACTCATATTGCTGTTGGTTGTGCTCAGGCCGGTCGACAACGAAGTCACGTTACTGTTGGTGGCGTTCAGACCAGTCGACAGGGAAGATACATTGCTATTGTTGGTGCTCAGGCCCGTCGACAGCGAACCCACACTGCTATTCGTCGTACTCAATCCAGTGGACAGCGAACCAATTCCTGTTGATGCTGAACTCGACAGCGAGGCCACGCTGCTATTCGTCGTGCTCAAACCCGTAGATAACGAACCGATACCTGTTGATGCAGAACTCGACAACGAACTCACGTTGCTGTTGGTGGTGCTCAAGCCGGTCGACAACGAGGTCACGTTGCTATTGTTGGTACTTAAGCCGGTCGACAGCGACCCGATACCTGTTGATGCTGAGGTAGACAACGAGCTCAAGCCGCTATTCGCCGTACTCAAACCCGTAGACAGTGAACCGATACTCGTTGATGCAGAAGTCGACAACGAGCTCACGTTGCTGTTGGTCGTGCTCAAGCCAGTCGACACCGAAGCTACATTGCTATTCGCGGTGCTCAGCCCCGTCGAAGTTGAACTCGACAGCGAAGTCACATTGCTGTTGGTCGTGCTCAGGCCGGATGACAACGAAGTCACATTGCTATTCGTGGTGCTCAGACCCGTCGAAGTCGAACTCGACAACGAAGTCACATTGCTTTTAGTAGTACTCAAGCCAGTCGACAGCGAAGTTACATTGCTGTTGTTTGTGCTCAGCCCGGTAGAGAGCGAAGCGATGCCTGTCGACGTCGAAGTCGACAGCGATGTCACATTGCTGTTGGCGGTGCTCAAGCCGGTTGAAACTGAACCAATGCCGCTCGACAGGGAAGCGCTGGCGGTTGACAGTTGGGCGACGTTCACCGCATCCGCCTGGTTGATGCCCGCTGCCACGCCAGTGACAGTGCGATTGCCGACATTGACTTCGCCGGCCGAGGTCTGAGCCGCCGTCAGGCCATAGGCGGTGTAGCCGGTTTGCGCGCCTACCGTGGTGGCCGAGCCGTTGCCCAGCGCCACGCTGTTGGTGTGAGCTGCAGTCGCTCCGGTGCCGATGGCGATGCCGTTAACCACGGTGGTCGTCGCACCATTGCCGATGACCACGGAGTTGGTGGCTGCGGCGGAGGTGCTGGAATTTTGGCCGATCGCGACGGACTGGGCACCGGCAGCATTTGCACCACCTGAGCCGGTACCGCTGCCGCCGCCGATGGCGACCGATGAAGCGCCGCTGGATATGGCGTCGTCACCCAGCGCATACGCACCGACGCCGCTGGCTTGGGCGCCGGAACCGATTGCCGTCGCACTGTTGGCTGACGCACTGGCGTTATTGCCGATCGCTACGCTATAGGCGACAGCGGCATTTGCGCCATTGCCCAACGCAATGGCCGCTGTGTCGGTAGCCTGCGCGCTATTGCCGAGCGCCGTAGCTTGCGAGCCGCTCGCATTCGCACTATTGCCAATCGCCGTGCCGCCCGAGCCGCTTGCCGTGGCTCTCCCGGTCGCGCTGGTGGTTCCCGAACCGACGGCGATTCCGGTAGTCCCTCCGGTAACGACGCCGACGCCACCGGTATTTCCGGTGTAACTCGCATGCGCGGCTGGGGACATCAATGCGGTTGTCCCCAACACGGCAGCGGCCACGATGGCGGCCACTTTTGAGCTGCTGCGCTTGCCGCGCGCTGCCGTGTTTTCGGAGACGGCGACCCAGGCGCCAAGCGCTTCGCTATATACGGTGCGATAAATTTTATTCATTATTGGCTCTATGCAAAAGTAAGTAGGGCTTGCGGCGGCAGACCGATCGCGCAAGCGAGATCACACGGAAAATAAAAATGCTAAAAACAGGGAGACAGCAGACGGCGGTTACCAGGGAAGAGCGGAAAGCTGGGACCGGCAACCCATCATTTGGCGGCCGCCGCTATGGGGCCGTACTGATAGCCGACTGGAACCCAGCGGCCGTTCAACCAGATCAGCGCGACCTTCTCCCAGGCGGGTGTTTTGGCGTAGCCGGACACAAAGGTGACGCTGACAAATTCACCGCGGGGCAAGTTGGGATGATCGATCTGGTGCTCCATCGCCTGCCAGACGCGCGCGTCCGGCGCCCGGCCCAGTTGGCTGCGCATACTGCCGATGTAGCTGACCCAGGCGGTCCGGTCTGACTGTTCTTTCATCAACGCAGCGCTTTGCTCCCACATCGGTCCAGCCTGGTCGGCATCGGCCAAGGTCAGCCATTGCCGGGCGACGTCGATGGCGGCATCGGCAGACACCGGCTGCGCCGCAGCACCTGCGGACAACAGCATGCTTAAGGACAATAGAAAAAACAGTTTGGCAAGATTGCGCGTTTTCCCGAACTTGGCGCTCAAGCGCATGCCGCAACCGAGCAGCGCCTTGAACCGGACTGATTGATGCAAATTTTTCATTTTTCCCCTTCGAAATTTGGCGTTTTTGTGACCGCAAAGGACTTTGTTAAATCGCATCAATAGTGAAGCGATCGAGTTCACCTTCTCGCGTCGCGATTTAACATTTCTAAACAAAGGAAAATCACAATAAAAGCGAACTTACCATTCCGTCTGCGCAGAATTTCACGAATTAACAATGATTGACACCACGAAACATTATTTAACAAATAAATTGCCGTTTTATCACTTGATTGTTGCAACTACGCTACTGAATTTGATACAGAAGCTAGGGCGACTCCAATGTTGCTAGGCGTGTTTGCCGCAACAATCAAACCAAGGCTCAAGCGCTGCCAAAGCGTCGTCTTGAACGCCAACCGGCCCCGGCACGACAAATCCGGAGCTCAAAGCCATTGCTAGCGGAGCAAAACGAGTTACCTGAAGGGAATATTTCGGTGTCGGGCTCCCCATTCCTTCCCGACAATGATTTCTTTTAATCTAGTGTTTTTTAAAGCTGACCGAATGTTAATTACAATCAACAGCTGTGTCATCTAAATCAATTCCCTATCGTCGTAATTTAACAACGGAAATATTGCGTTGCGATCACAAGATTTATGATTGATCTGCAATGTATTTAGTTGCTCTTCAATAATTTCAAATAGGCATCTATCGCGCTACAACCCGCGCCAATATTGAGGATGCAGATATTCAGGCACTTATTGAATTAAATACATGGCAATGGAAATGGCTAGCACTTAGCTGCAAATTGGCAATATAGCGGGAGAGAAATTTTTTGAATTGCGGACGGGAAATTATTAATTATTCTTATGAGAAATGATAAACACATTTCCGAAAGGGAATATGTCACCATTTAACATTGTTGGTTTAAATTAATAAATTTTCTTATTGGAAATAATATAAACCTTGAATTGTTAAATCGGTGCCGTGCACTGATAATCCGGGAACAAGCCGAGCGGCCGATTGGTCGCGGACAACAACATCCTTGGTCAAAAAAATGCCCGCAATAAGCAACTTATTGCGGGCATTCTTGTTGCTGCGGTGCGCACTGATTCAGGCCACATCGCCCTCTTCGTCTGCTTCAGCGGCCTCGGCCTCGGCTTGCCTTTGGGCCATCTCTTCCTGATAGGCCGCCAACAGCGCAGCCCTGGTTTGTGGCGTTTCCAGGCTAATGCGTCCGAGTGCGCCGGTGCGGTAATCCTGCAATAGCGTGTGAGCCGCCTTCTCCAGATCCAGGTCGCCGCCCTTCAGCCGGAAGCCGCGGCGCATGGCGACGCCCTCGACCACGCTGACGCCGTCGATGCCTTCCGTTTTCAGGCCATAACGCGCGGTCAGCAACGGCGCATAGCGAAGCAGCAACAGATCGGCCAAAAAGGTCGCGACTTCTTCTTCGATCAGGGCATTGCTGCCGATCGCGTGGCTGGCGGCCAGCATCAAGCCGTCGCTCGGGTGGGCGATCTTGGGCCACAGCATGCCGGGGGTATCGATCAACACCATGTTCTTGTTCAGATACAGCCGCTGCTGGGTTTTGGTGACAGCCGGCTCGTCGCCGACTGCCGCTACCCGGCGTTTGAGCAAGGCATTCATCAAGGTCGATTTACCGACATTGGGAATCCCCATGATCATCATGCGCAATGGCTTCAACGCGGTGCCGCGATGCGGCGCCAGCGCCATGCACAAGCCCGGGATCTTGGCGACATCGGCCGGCTTCTTGCAGCTAAGCGCCACGGCTTGCACATTCTTTTGGCTGTTGTAATAGGCGATCCATGCCTGGGTGGCAGCGGGGTCGGCGAGATCGCTCTTGTTGAGGATTTTCAGGCATGGGCGTTGCCGATGCAGGCGCAGCTGTTCGATCATCGGATTGCAACTGGCTTGCGGCAAGCGCCCATCCAGCACTTCGATCACGAGATCGACTTTCTCCATAGCTTCCGCCGCCTTCTTGCGGGCGGCGTTCATATGACCGGGGAACCATTGTATGGACATGCGTTGTCTTGTCTGGCAAAAATAAACCGCTATTGTACGGACTTAAAGCCTGAAATGACGTTATCTGCAGCCTATTTCGGGTGCCGTCTCATTCCAGCTCGGCCAATACTTTCAAATGCGCAACCACGCTGCGCCCCAGCGCCGACAGGTTATAGCCGCCCTCCAGGCAGCTGACGATCCGGCCTTGCGCATACTGCTTGGCTACCAGCATGACCTGGCGCGTGAGCCACGCATAATCGTCTTCTACCAGGGCCATCTGCGCCATATCGTCTTCCCGATGCGCATCGAAACCGGCGGAAACAAAGATCATCTGCGGTCGGTGAGCATGCAATGCCGGCAACCACTGCTCGGTCACCAGCTGCCGCACGGCGCGGCCATCGGTGTAGGCAGGCACCGGCACGTTGACGGCATTGGCGGTGACGGTTTCGGCGCCGCTATAGGGGTAAAAAGGATGTTGGAAAAAACTGGTCATCAGCACCCGCGGCTCATCGGCAAATATTTGCGCGGTGCCGTTACCGTGATGCACATCAAAATCGACAATCGCGACCCGCTCCAGTCCGTGCACTTCCAGCGCATGGCGGGCGGCGATGGCAACGTTATTGAACAGGCAAAACCCCATCGAGGTAGTCGATGTCGCATGATGCCCGGGCGGCCGCACCGAACAAAACGCATTGTCGAGTTCGCCCGCGAGCACCGCATCGGTCGCTGCAATCGCCGCTCCCGCAGCCCGTAGCGCCGCCTGCCAGCTATGCGCATTCAGCGAGGTGTCGGGATCCAGCGCATAGTGGCCGGACGGATCGCCGGCCAGCGCCAGACTATGCTCCCGGATCAGCGCGATCATGGCCTCCTCGTGCACCCGCGCAATGGCCGCCAGCTGCGCCTCCGGGGCCTCGCGATGCTCCAGCCAGTGATCGATGCGGCTCGCGATCAGTTGGTCTTCGATTGCCTGTAACCTGGCCGGCGATTCCGGATGCCACGCGCCCATCTCATGCAGCTTGCAGTCGGGATGGGTATAGAAAGCAGTAGTCACTTTGTTTAGCCAAAAAGTTTTCTGAAAATCATGCCGAAACCCGCGCCGATAACGGTCAGGTTTGCAGCGCCTTGTACTCCGCTCCATAGTTTCCCGCAAAAATGCATACCATGCATTCCAATCTGTGGCAGCTTGCCGAGAAATTAGCAACTCAGAACACTAGGTGAAATTTGGGGAAGTTTGTATGATTCTGTTTCTCGCTATTTGTACGCCGGCCGCCCACCCAACAGAAGAATTCATGTTCACAAAAATCCATGCAGTTGCAAAACAAGTCAGTCAGATCGTTGTCGGCAAAGACCATCAAATTCGGCAAGCGCTGGTATGCCTGCTGGCTGGCGGCCACCTATTGATCGAGGATGTCCCCGGCGTCGGCAAAACGACGCTAGCGCATGCGTTGGCAATTTCACTCGGTTTGCGCTTCAATCGCTTGCAATTCACCAGCGACTTGCTGCCGGCGGACGTAGTTGGCATTTCGGTTTTCGACCGCGAGAAAAGCAGTTTTGTGTTCCATCAAGGTCCGGTGTTCACGCAAGTATTGCTGGCCGATGAAATCAATCGGGCCACGCCGAAAACCCAATCCGCCCTGCTGGAAGCGATGGAAGAGCGCCAGGTTACCGCGGAAGGCGTGACCCGCGATTTGCCGGAACCATTTTTTGTCATCGCAACCCAGAATCCTGCCCATCAGGTCGGCACCTTCGCGCTGCCGGAATCGCAACTGGATCGCTTCCTGATGTGCCTGTCGCTCGGTTATCCGGATGCCGCCGCAGAACGTGCGCTGCTGATGGGGGAGGACCGCCGCGTCTTGCTGAAATCGATACAGCGCGTGATGCAGCCAGCCGAATTGATCGCAGCGCGGCAAGCTTTGAAGCAGATTCATACTGCCGCCTCGTTGATTGATTATGTGCAGGCGTTGGCGCACGCGTCTCGCCACAACGGCATGTTCGCCGAAGGCATGAGCCCGCGCGCCGCCATCGCGCTGTTACAGGCGGCGCGCGCCTGGGCCGCCATGGAGGGGCGCAATCATGTGATTCCCGAAGATGTCCAGGCGGTACTGGTGCCGGTGACGGCACATCGTTTGCGACCGCTCAAATCGCACACCGGCAGCGCACTGGGCAGTCGCGACCTGGTATTGCAATTGATGAAGGCGGTCGCCGTTTAAGGCGCGCCGTGCTCATGCCTACCATGCTGACAGCGCTGCATAACAAGCTTCAATACTGGCTCAATCAATCCTTGTTTCAACTGCGCGGGGCCGAGCCGGGAGAGGTGTTTTTAAGCCAGCGCCGGGTATTCATCGTCCCCAGCCGGGCCGGCATGGCATTTGCCGCGATGCTGATCGTGCTCTTCATCGGCTCCATCAATTACAACCTCAGCCTCGGCTTTGCGCTGACCTTCCTGCTGGCGGCATGCGCTGTGATCGACATGCATCTGACCTTCCGCAACCTGGCCTATCTGCATCTGGCGGCAGGCAAAGTGACGCCGGTATTTGCCGGCGAAGATGCGCTATTCGAATTGCATCTGATGAATCGCCGCAAGCACCCTCGCTACGCGCTCTGGCTCAGTTTCATCGGCCCCAATCTGGCGCCGATGGATCACGCGGTCGATGTTGCCGCGCACGCTGTCAGCAGCGTCACCTTGGCCAGCGCCACGGTGGCGCGCGGCTGGCATCCGGCTCCCCGGGTGCGCCTGCAAACACGCTTCCCGCTTGGCCTGCTGCGCGCATGGAGTTACTGGCAGCCGGACGTCAAGGCCTTGATCTATCCGCAGCCGGAGGCGGCGGCATCGGCGCCGCCGCTACCAATGGCTCCAATGGAAAATGCGGATGGCAACGGCACCGCCGGCCATCAGGATTTTGCCGGCATCCGCACTTATCAAGCGGGAGACTCGCTCAAACACCTGGCTTGGCGGCAGATCGCCAAACTGGATATGGATGCGGAGGTCAAGCTGATCACCAAGCATTTCGAGGGCGGCGCAGCCAGCGATCTGGCGATCGATTATGCAAGCCTGCCGTACGCGATGGCAGTCGACGCCAAGCTGTCCCGCATGACGCGCTGGATACTGGAGGCGGAAGCACACAGCCTGCCCTATGCTTTCCGCTTGGGCGATATTGTCTACGCCGCAGCGATCGGGCCGGCGCATCAGCAAGCCTGCCTGCAGGCGTTGGCGTTATACGAAGGTGCAACATGACGGCCACGCCTACCGCGCGCATCTCCGTCAAGATGGATGAGCAGCCTTTTCTGCAGTATTCAATATCCTGGTTCCGCGTCCTGACGCGCGACAAGAGCGATACCTTATTGCTGCTGACCGCGTGCGCCATGGTGCTGCTGCCGCACTTTGGACACCTGCCGTGGTGGACTTCAGTCACTTGCGCCGGCTTGCTGGCATGGCGCGGCTGGATCACGCTGAGCGGACAGCGGCTACCGCCGATCTGGCTGTTGCTGCCGCTGGCACTGCTGACCATGGCCGGGGTCTATGCCGATCACCGGACCCTGCTCGGCCGCGATGCCGGGGTTGCCATGCTGGTGCTGTTGCTGACTTTTAAATTGCTGGAAATGCGTGCCCGGCGCGATCTGTTCGTGGTGCTGCTATTGAGCTTTTTTTTACTGCTGACCACTTTTTTCTATTCTCAATCGGTGCTGACCGCACTGATGATGATCGTCACGCTGGTCCTGATATTGACGGTGCAGCTATCGTTTCAATACACCGGCATCGTGCCGCCGCTGCGACAGCGGCTGCGCCTGGGCGGCTTGATTCTGGCGCTGGCAGTGCCGCTGACGCTGGTGTTATTCCTGGTGTTTCCGCGCATTCAGGGGCCACTGTGGGGACTGCCTGGCGATGCGCATGGCGGACGCAGCGGCTTATCGGACAGCATGGCGCCCGGGAATATTTCGGAGCTGGCTTTATCGGATGACATCGCCTTCCGCATCAAATTCCTCGATCCGCCGCCAGCCCCGGCCAACCGCTATTGGCGCGGCGCGGTGCTGGGCGATTTTGATGGCCGGACCTGGACTCAGACTCGGGTGTCGACATTGGCTGGCGAAGCTCGGAGCGCGCTGGCCTCGCTCCCGGGAGCGGCTATCCGTCAACAAATCACCATGGAGCCGAACGGACAACGCTGGCTATTCGCTTTGGAAGCTCCGCGCGCGGCGCCAACGCTTGAGGATATGTCCGTCAGGATTACCGGCGACCACCAAATTCGAACTTCACGCCCGATTGGTGAGCGCGTTCGCTACGATGTGATTTCGCATATTGCATCCGCTCTGCCGGATCACGCGACGCCGTCGGTATTGCAACAGGCGTTGCGCTTGCCGGAAAATTTCAACCCACGCACACTGACATTTGCCGCGACCTTGCGCTCGCAGTGGCGCGACGATACGGCGCTGGTCAACGCCGCACTCGATTTCTTCCGGCATGAGCACTTCATCTACACGCTGGAACCGCCGTTGCTCGGCAAGGATAGCGTCGACGATTTCCTGTTTTCCAGTCGTGCCGGCTTCTGCGAACATTACGCCAGCGCCTTCGTCGTCTTGATGCGCGCGGCAGGCATCCCGGCGCGCGTGGTGACGGGTTATCAAGGCGGTGAAATCAATTCGGTGGACGGCATGATGACCGTGCGTCAATCCGATGCCCATGCCTGGTCTGAAGTATGGCTGCCGCCACGCGGCTGGGTGCGTATCGACCCCACTGCCGCAGCAGCGCCTGGCCGGATTGAAACCCAGTTGAATAATTTGCTGCCGCGCTCCATGTTCGGCGGCCTGATCAATCTGAATCCAGGTCAAGGCGACTGGTGGTCGAAGCTGAGCAGCGCCGCAACCATCGTGCGCGCCAACTGGGAGGCTCTCAACAACGGCTGGAATCAATGGGCGCTTAATTACACGCCGGACCGGCAAAGGAGTTTTCTGGCGGCGCTGGGATTCGAGCAATTCGATTGGCGCGCCCTGATTGCATTGATGTCGGCAATCGCTGCGGTAGCGGTAGGCACCGTCACGCTGCCTTTACTGCTGGCCAGGAGCAGGGCCAATCCGCTCGATAAGTTATACTCGGCGCTTTGCGCGCGCATGGCTGGCCGCGGTATCGAACGGGAAAAGCACGAAGGCCCGAGCAGTTATCGCCGACGTTTATGTGCGACCGATTCGCCGCTACCGCCAGCCACAAAACTTGCGGTTGAGCGCTTTATGAATTTGTATGAGGCGTTACGCTACGGTGCCGACTGCGGCCCCGACAATATTCCGCCAGCGCCTTTAATGGCAAAACTAAAATTACTGCTATCCCAATGTCGATGAAATCACCTGTCCGCCCTCGTACGCTCGTTCAACTATGCGCCATCGCGCTGGCCGTCACGATCAGTCCCCACTTACTGGCACAAACATCGAAAAAATCGCCGTCGGCAAAAATACGCAAGGCCAGCAGCGTCGCCGATGAAGGTGAATTCGCCAATTTCGCCGAGTGGAAAGAGGTCGCCGTCTTCATCGACCAAATGGTCGCCAAACATGGCTTCGACAAAGCGGAGCTGGAAGCGGTCTTCAACAAAATCCGCTACGTCGATAGTGCAATCCAATTGATGAAACCCGCGCCTGCCGGCAAGCCCAAAAACTGGGCTGTCTACCGCGCCCGCTTCGTCGAGCCGATCCGTATCAATGCCGGCGTTCAGTTCTGGAATACCCACGCCGACGCGTTGGCGCGGGCAGAGGCGCAATATGGCGTCCCGGCCGAAATCATTGTCGGCATCATCGGGGTTGAAACGGTATATGGCCGCAATGTCGGCAGCTTCCGTGTCATGGATGCGATCACCACGCTGGCCTTTGATTATCCGAATACGCCGACCCGTGAAGCGCGGATGGCATTCTTCCGCGACGAGCTTGAAAACACGCTCCTGTTTGCGCGCGAATCGGGGATCGACCCGTTTTCATTGTTGGGATCGTATGCGGGCGCCATCGGCTGGCCGCAGTTTATGCCTGGCAGCATCCGCCAGTACGGCGTCGATTTCGATGGCGACGGCAAAATCGATTTACGCAATTCTCCGGTGGATGCGATCGGCAGTGTCGCCCACTACCTGGCCGAACATGGCTGGAAATCGGGACTGCCTATCGTTTTCCCTGCCACGGTCGCCACCGACACCAGCGCTGAAAATCGCTGGCAGGCATTCATCGGCCAAGGCCTGGAAGCAAAATACTCACTCGACGACATGACGGCTGCCGGCGTGGTGCCGAGCGTGGTTCCGCCAAATGAGCTGCGCTATGGATTGATTGACTTGCAAAACGGCCAAGGTCCAACCGAATATTGGCTAGGCACAGATAATTTCTATGCCATCACCCAATACAATCGTAGTTTCTTTTACGCAATGTCAGTGGTCGACTTGGGACGTGCGGTACGTGCGGCGCGCAGTCCGCAATGATCAACGATGGCCAACGGCCCCTGCTCAAGCGTTGCTGACGGCCAGTTCGACTTCGACAGTTTGGTCGTTGGCGCTTAGCCAAATCTGGCCGTCCTGAATCGTGCATTGCAATTGCATGTTGCGCTGAGCCAACTGGCTCAACGCCAGGCTGCTTGCCGCTGCAATATTGATAACAGTCAGATTGCGGGCACGTGCCACTTTGTTGCTGATTTGATTCCACCAAATGTGGCTGGTGCTGCTGTAACTGTAAATCACCACCTGAGCCGCCCGGCCGCACGCTTTCAAAATGCGCTTTTCGTCAGGCTGGCCGACTTCGATCCAGAGATCGATTGCACCGGTCAGGTCCTTCGCCCACAGATCGGGCTCCTCCGCATCCGACAACCCTTTGCCGAATGCCAGTGCGGAAGAGGCGTGGCGCGCAAACGCCAGCAGCCTAACCATCATCCGCTCATCGGTTTCCGACGGATGGCGAGCGATAGTGAGCGAGTGCTCCTGGTAATAATGACGGTCCATATCGGCAATTTGCAGATCGGCTTTGAAAATAGTTGCTTTAAGGGCCATAACGCCTATTGTTATAGTTAAGTGAATCAAACCCGGCGCGATGCGATCACGGGATCGGAAGAATAACCTGATTTGTTTTTAATTGGCGAATAGTTAGCTCGCCGGATCATTTTTGATGAAGGCTCCACCAGCCCTTGCAATGCCGGCTTATTAATATTTAAGCATCAGCAATGAAGAGCAAGCCTTGGCAGCACATAGGTAGAAATGCAGCTGGCGAAACCGACCAAGTACGCAGTCGATGAAGAAAGAATAATATTTAACCCTGTTACCGACCCAATAACTTTGCAAAATCACTCATAAACAACCTACTACCTGTCGCATGAAACTCTCTACCACACCAGTAATATCAGCCTCTGCCAGCGAAGTAATTGCTCACACGAAAACATGGCTGGAGCGAGCTGTCATTGGCCTGAATCTTTGTCCATTTGCCAAGGCTGTCCATATTAAAAACCAGATTCGTTATGTCGTCAGCGAAGCGAACACGGTGGAAGACTTATTGACTGACTTGGTGAATGAACTCAAATTTCTACAGCAAGCCGATCCGGTAACGGTCGACACCACTTTGTTGATTCACCCTAAGGTATTGGGTGATTTCCTGGACTACAACGACTTCCTCGCTGTTGCCGATGCAGCGATCGACGAGCTTGATTTAGTCGGGGAAATTCAGATCGCCAGCTTCCATCCGGATTATCAATTCGCTGACGCAACGAGCGATGATATTAGCAATTACACCAATCGGGCTCCCTATCCAACGCTGCACCTACTGCGTGAAGACAGTGTCGAGCGTGCAGTCGATGCGTTCCCGGAAGCATCCGAGATCTTTGAGAAGAACATGCAAACCCTGCAACAACTCGGGCTTGCGGGTTGGGAAAGAGTAATGCGGGGAAAACCGGCCAAAAGTGAAAGTTAAGCGATATTTACTTACCACTATACAAACTGTTGGCCACTCTAAAATGGTTTTCAATACAATTTTTACTGAAAGTTACCAAATAACAATGGACTTCGTTATAAGAAAATTTTAAATTGAGCCTATGCAACTTATTTGTACATTTAGTCACTAAACAAAGGTCGCTTTGTTTGCTTCCAAATTTTCATTCAACATGCAGAACAACATCATTGCCCGTACCACCCGTTCCATGAGGAATAAATATGGAGTTTCTTTATGATAAAAATACATTCAAAATCAGTATAGAATACGCAACTTACGACTTCGCTAACAAAACTAAAGGCCCACTCTACAATAGCTCGATATGTATTGTGCAACCCTTTCTATATTTCAACCCGGATAACGGAATCGATCAATTATGACTATTACCACCACCCCCAACCCTGACGCCCCAAAGAGCAACAAACTCGATGAACAAGTGACTTACGATCCTAATCACCTGCTTGATTCGCTGATTGACAAATTGCATCTGAAAAATGATGCCGCACTCTCGCGCGCACTCGAAGTCGCACCACCTGTGATCAGCAAAATCCGCCATCACAGATTGCCGGTCGGCGCCTCCTTGCTGATTCGTATGCATGAAGTCAGCGCTCTGAGCATCAGTGAGTTACGCAACCTGATGGGTGATCGCCGCGAAAAATTCCGCATCAGCGACAAGCAATTCAAGCCGAAAGACAAGATCGAAGCTGAAATGCAGAAGTAATAAGTATGCTCACCATCTCCCTGCGTTATTGCAATTACTTTTGATAGTAGATTGCTTTACGCAGGGAAAACGCCGGTAGACAAATAACGATCGCCACGATCGCATACGACAAATACAATCGTCGCATTTTCTACCTGCTGGGAAATCTTTAGTGCTATTTCGCACGCCCCCGCAGCGGATATCCCGCAAAAAATTCCCTCTTCGCTTGCCAGTCTCCGCGCCATGTGCTCAGACGCAGCCTGACTGACGGATTCAATCTGATCCACTCTGGAATGATCGTAAATTTTTGGCAAATAGGCTTCAGGCCACTTTCTGATGCCGGGAATTTGCGATCCTTCTTCCGGTTGCGCACCGATAATCCGGATTTCCTGATTCTTTTCTTTGAGATATTTGGAAACTCCCATGATGGTCCCGGTGGTCCCCATGGCGCTCACAAAATGCGTAATCCGTCCTTCGGTGTCGCGCCAGATTTCAGGTCCGGTGGACTCATAATGTGCGAGTGGGTTATCTGGATTTGCAAACTGATCGAGAATCAGTCCTTGGCCATCTTTTTCCATTTTTGTGGCGAGATCTCGCGCATATTCCATGCCGCCGGTCTTTGGCGTCAAGATAATCTTGGCTCCGTACGCGGCCATGCTTTGGCGGCGTTCCTCGCTCAGATTTTCCGGCATCAGCAGCACCATTTTGTAACCACGCATTGCTGCCACCATCGCTAGCGCAATGCCGGTATTGCCGCTGGTCGCCTCGATCAGTGTATCGCCAGGCTTGATTTGACCGCGTGCTTCGGCGTACTTGATCATCGACAGTGCAGGACGATCCTTGACCGATCCTGCCGGATTGTTCCCTTCCATCTTGCCCAGAATCACGTTATTGCGTCGAGCAGCATCGTCGCCGGGGATACGCTTCAGTTGTACCAGTGGCGTGTTACCGATTGTGTCTTCAATAGTCAGATAAGGCATAGTTTGTTCAAGTATCTTGGGCAAAAGGCTCATTCTAATATGAGACCATATTACGTGTATGAAAGCCTGAAAAACGAATAAAGGTACAAACCTGATGTTGATTTAAAAAGAATTTAGAAGGAAAAAGCTCCGCGACTTGGCGCGGAGCTTTTGGACTTAAATAAGATCAGTTAGCAACGCCGGCTTTCGCCGCGGACTTGTCGGTTTGCTTGGCTTTAGCCTTACCAGCGCTCTTGGAATTTTCGTTGCCCGGGGTAGCTTGAGGAGCGGCGTTTTCCTTAGCTTTCCCGTTCACTTGCAAACCTGCTTGCGACAACTTGATCGAACTTTTGTGACCGATACCTGAGACCCGATTTTCAAAATCGTTCCAGTCTTTGAAATCGCCACCTTTGGTACGTTCATCAAGAATACGCTTGGCAGTCGCGGGACCAATACCTTTGATGCCATCCAGCGCCGCAAGGTCAGCCTTGTTTACATCCACTTGGGCAAAAGCCAGATTCATGGATGCAATCAACATTGCAAATACCAGAAGTAGTTTTTTAAACATTTGTCTTATCTCCTTTGAAGTGATGATGACCATATCGATCAAGCAAACGCAGGTGCGTTCACGTGATTATAGGCACAGCAACGCAGGAAATTGACATTATGCTCACAAAATCAGACTTTGCTTATCCGAGCAATTCTTCTCTGCTGACGGTAGCAGTTCCCAGCTTTCCGACCACGATGCCGCCGGCGCGGTTCGCTAGCGCCACCGCTTCTGCAATCGGCAATCCAGCTCCCAGCATCACCGCCATGGTCGCAATGACTGTATCGCCGGCGCCCGAGACGTCATAGACCTCCCGCGCCATAGCTGGGAAATGCATCACTTCCTGCTCGGTATATAAGGTCATGCCCTCTTCCGACCGAGTCAACAGCAAGGCTTCCAATTCCAGCGACGCACGCAATTTCTGCGCTTTCGCAGTCAGTTCTTCTTCGTTTTTCCAACTGCCGACGATGCGCATCAACTCGGACTTGTTGGGGGTCAGGATGGTGGCGCCGATGTAGGATGAAAAATCATCGCCCTTGGGGTCGACCAGGATGCACTTCCCGGCTTGTTTGGCGGCTGCAATCATGTCCGCCACATTCACCAGGCTGCCTTTGTCGTAATCGGACAAAACAATCACCGGATACTGGGGCAGCAGCGTATTGAAGCGGGTCAATTTGTCGCGCAACACCGTATCGGTCGGCGCCTCTTCAAAGTCAATCCTCAATAATTGCTGCTGACGGCCGATCACGCGCAGTTTGATGATGGTCGAAATGGTTGGATCACGGGTCAGGAAATTGCTGACGCCAAGGTCGCTCAACAAGCCGTCGACCACGTCCCCGGCCTCATCCTGCCCAACCACTCCCAGCAGGCCGGCGCCACCACCGAGAGTCGCAATATTACGCGCCACGTTTGCCGCGCCGCCCAATCTTTCTTCGCGCTTTTCAATCCGCACCACCGGGACCGGCGCCTCCGGTGAAATCCGGCTCACGTCGCCAAACCAGTAGCGGTCCAGCATGACATCGCCGACCACCAGAATGCGGACGTTTTCAAACGAATCGGGAATTTTTTTGCTTGCGCTTGTGTTCATTCGCATCACCCGCGTGCCAGGACTGAACGGCCAATGCCGTAATACTCGAAACCGATCTCACGCATCACATCCGGCTCATACAGATTGCGACCGTCGAAAACAATCGGCGCCTTGAGACATTTTCTTACCTGATCAAAGTCGGGACTGCGGAAAGTCTTCCACTCGGTAACGATGACCAATGCGTCGGCATCTTGCAATGCATCGTTCTGATCGTCGCAAAAACGTATCCGCTGCAGTGCCTCGGGTGTCGCCGCGAAATCCAGTTGCAACACGCGCTGTGCTTCTGCCATCGCCACCGGATCATGCACCGCCACCGAGGCTCCGCGGTCGATCAACTCACGCAACAACACCCGCGACGACGCTTCCCGCATGTCGTCGGTATTTGGTTTGAACGCCAGCCCCCACAAAGCGAAATGTTTGCCGCTCAGGTCGCCGCCAAAACGCTCGGCGATCTTTTGTCCCAGCACATGTTTCTGGTTATTGTTGACCTGCTCCACCGCACGCAAAATCAAAAGCTCCTGACCATAGTCGCGCGCGGTACGCTCAAGCGCCTGCACATCCTTGGGAAAACAGGAGCCGCCGTAACCGCAACCGGCATACAGGAAGCTATATCCGATGCGCGGATCGGAACCGATTCCGTGCCGTACCGCTTCGATATCGGCGCCCACCTTGTCGGCCAGATTAGCCAATTCGTTCATGAACGAAATACGCGTCGCCAGCATGGCGTTGGCGGCGTATTTGGTGAATTCGGCGGACCGCACATCCATCCAGTAAGTGCGTTCGTGATTACGGTTAAACGGCAAGTACAACTGTTTCATCAGCACATGCGCTTGCTGGCCTTCCGCACTGTCGTCGCAACCGATCACGATCCGGTCCGGGCGCATGAAATCTTCGACTGCAGCGCCTTCTTTCAAAAACTCCGGATTGGACACTACCGAGAACTGGATCGGATCCCCTGGCAACTGGCGCGCGGCCAACTCGGACTGGATCGCTGCCGTCACCTTGTCGGCTGTACCGACCGGCACTGTCGATTTGTCGACAATCACCTTGAAGCCAGTCATATATTTGCCGATATTGCGCGCGGCCGCCAACACGTATTTCAGGTCCGCTGAACCGTCTTCGTCTGGCGGCGTGCCGACTGCAATAAATTGAATCTGACCGTGTGCCACGCTGGCGGCAATATCGGTAGAAAAGTGTAAACGTCCGGCGGCGCGATTGCGGCTGACGATTTCGGTCAGGCCCGGTTCGTGGATCGGAATCCCGCCGCTATTGAGCAATGCAATCTTTTGTTGATCAAGGTCCAGGCAAAAAACGTCGTTACCCAGTTCGGCCAGGCAGGCGCCTGTGACCAAACCGACATAACCGGTGCCGATAATAGTAATTTTCATGTTATTCCGTGAAAGCGCTACTCAGAAAAATGCCAATTTAAAAGAGCCGGCGGATTTAATTCATTACATTCAATTCTTCAGTACGACGCGGCGGGTAAGTTTCCCACCGACTGCAACCAGGGCATTGCCAATAAAACTGGCGCGCTTTAAACCCGCAGTGGCTGCATTGGTAGCGCGCCAGTTTTTGTGTATAGCCATGGATCAGATTTTTTATCACCGACAACTCGGAATGCATTTCCGGCGCGACGTTCATCAAACGCGCCTCGATCAATTTATCCAGCCCGAGCAAAGTCGGCGTGCGCCGCAATTCATCGCTGACCAGTTGGTTGGTGGCATCGACGCCGTCGAGTTCCAATACCGCCTTGAACACCACTTCCAGCAAGTCGATCGATGATGCCTCCGCAAGGTAAGAGCGCAATAGATTCACTCCCTCCTGCGCCCGTCCGACAGCGCGATATCCATCCATCAAGCGCTGCGCCACCAATGCCACGTGCGGGACACTTTGTTGCTCTACCCGGCGCCACACTTGCAGTGCTGCCTCGACATCGCCTTTGGCCAGATGGACGTCGCCAAGCAGCATGGTGGCGCGGACGCTATTGCGATCGTTGGTCAACGCTTTTTCCAGCAATTGCATCGCGGTCTCGAGATGTCCGTCGACCAGCTCATCCTGCGCCAATTCGCAATAAAACTGGGCAATTTCTTTTTGCCGTCCGCCGGCGCCGGATTCCTGCAATGCCTGGGCCGCCTCGATGGCGCGCATCCATTCTTTTTCACGCTGATAGATTTCCAACAGCGCGCGGCCGGCCTGCGCCCCATACTGGGTGCCGGTCAGCAGGTTGAAGCTCTCTTCGGCGCGATCAAGCAGGCCGGCTTTCAGGTAATCCTGACCCAATTCATATTGCGCGTGCAGACGATGCTCTTGCGCCAGGTCGGGACGTGCCAGCAAATTTTGGTGAACCCGGATTGCGCGTTCTGTTTCACCGCGACGGCGAAACAGATTACCCAGCGCGAAATGCAACTCTGCCGTTTCCGGATCCAGTTTGACGATTTCGATGAACGCATCAATCGCCTTGTCGGGCTGTTCGTTCAGCAGAAAATTCAAACCCTTAAAATAACCACGAGGCAGGCTACGTGATTCGGATATCAATTGATTGATATCGACCCGCGCGGCAATCCAGCCTAAGCCGAAAAAAACCGGGATACCGAGTAACCACCAAATTTCAAATTCCATACGGGCTTGTGATGTGCTTTATGCGTGAGTCGAGCGAGAAGTGTCATTGCAAATCAAACGTGTTTGTCGCCTTGGGTCGGCGGCATTCCAGGACGTTTGATGCATGCCGCATTATATATTCTTGATACTGTCCGGTTGCGGCGCTTGCGACTGTGCGAGTCGCTGTGCCTCTTGTTCTTTTTGTATTGTAGTGAGGGCTTTTTGCGTTTTCGACGCATTGCGGCGATGACGAAATACGGACGGAGTCATCGCCAACACGCCCAATATCGCGCCAAAGAGAAAAAAACCAAGCAGGAACAACACCAGCGGTCCAGCCATCGTGCTGCCGGGGAAGAACTGGAGGTCGACGATCTCCTTATTCTGCAGAGCGAAACCGAAGAACACAATAAAGAGCACGATCGAAATAATCCGGGAAATAATTTTCATAATGTCTTTTCCTGATTGGTGTTGTGAAGATGCATTGCCACGTCGAATTGGACTGCTATTCCGTTTTCTAACCGAGCCTGCATTTTATAGGTATCGCTTTTGCTGCTGCTTTTCCGAATGGGTAATCAACGGTCAAATGAGTTTGACCTTCATCCAGGCAAAATTGTACGTGAAAAAAAACGGCATCCGAAGATGCCGTTTCGATTTTGCTCGCACAACTCAGTCTTCCTGGATCGGTTGCCCGACCATCGCATCGACCCGTTCGCGCAATTCCTTGCCAGGCTTGAAATGCGGCACCCGCTTTTCGGGCACCATCACTTTGTCGCCTGATTTTGGATTGCGACCGATCCGTGGTGGTCTGCGATTCAGCGCAAAACTGCCAAAACCACGAATCTCGATACGCTGGCCGGTAGCTAAAGAATCAGCCATCGCATCGAGTATGGTTTTGACCGCATAATCCGCATCTTTGGCTACCAGTTGCGGATAACGCTCGGCCAAGCGGGCAATCAGCTCCGACTTTGTCATTAGCTAGCTCGACTACTTAGTTCTTGTTGTCGAGTTTTGCTTTTAACAGTGCGCCCAGGCTGGTCGTACCGGAAGCAGCATTGGAGTCCGAAGACAGCTTGTGCATTGCTTCTTGGGTTTCAACATTGTCTTTCGCCTTGATCGACAGCTGGATGCTGCGAGCCTTGCGGTCGATGTTGATGACCATGGTTTCGACGGTGTCGCCAACCTTCAGGTGCGTACCGGCATCTTCCACGCGATCGCGGGAGATTTCAGAAGCGCGCAGGTAGCCTTCGACTTCGTCGGACAACTGGATCACTGCGCCCTTAGGCTCGACCGACTTGACGGTACCGGAAACCAGTGCGCCCTTGTCGTTCATTGCAGCGAAGTTGTTGAACGGATCGCCTTCGAGTTGCTTGACGCCCAGGGAAACGCGCTCGCGCTCAACGTCGATCGCCAATACGATGGCTTCCAGCTCGTCACCCTTCTTGAAGCGGCGTACAGCTTCTTCGCCGGTTTCAGTCCAGGACAGATCGGACAGATGCACCAGACCGTCGATGTTGCCAGCCAGGCCGATGAACACGCCGAAGTCGGTGATCGATTTGATCGCGCCCTTGACTTTGTCGCCCTTCTTGTGGGTGACAGCGAAGTCGTCCCAAGGATTTGCCTTGCACTGCTTCATGCCCAGGCTGATACGGCGGCGGTCTTCGTCGATTTCCAGAACCATGACTTCAACTTCATCGCCCAATTGAACGACTTTGTTCGGTGCCACGTTCTTGTTGGTCCAATCCATTTCGGAAACGTGGACCAGGCCTTCGATACCTTGTTCGACTTCGACGAATGCGCCGTAGTCGGTGAGGTTGGTGACTTTACCGAACAGGCGGGTGCTTTGCGGGTAACGACGCGACAGACCGGTCCATGGATCGTCGCCCAATTGCTTGACGCCCAGCGAAACGCGGTTCTTTTCTTGATCGTACTTGAGTACTTTGGCGGTGATTTCTTGACCGACTGTGAGCACTTCCGATGGGTGACGCACACGACGCCATGCCAGATCGGTGATGTGCAACAGGCCGTCGATGCCGCCCAGGTCCACAAATGCGCCGTAGTCGGTGATGTTCTTGACGACGCCGGTAACGATGGTGCCTTCTTTCAAGGTTTCCATCAGTTTTTGACGCTCTTCGCCCATCGACGCTTCGATCACTGCACGACGCGACAACACAACGTTGTTACGCTTGCGATCGAGCTTGATGACCTTGAACTCCATGGTCTTGCCTTCGAACGGCGTGGTGTCCTTGACCGGACGGGTGTCGACCAGCGAACCCGGCAGGAAGGCACGAATGCCGTTGGTCAGAACGGTCAGGCCGCCCTTGACCTTGCCATTGACGGTACCAGTAACGATCTCGCCGGACTCCATCGCTTTTTCGAGCGAGAGCCACGATGCCAGACGCTTGGCCTTGTCGCGCGACAGGATGGTGTCGCCGAAACCGTTTTCCAGCGATTCGATAGCGACGGAGATGAAATCACCGACGGCTACTTCGAGCTCGCCATTGTCGTTTTTAAATTCTTCAATTGGAATGAAGGCTTCGGATTTGAGGCCGGCGTTGACGATAACGAAGTTATGGTCAAGGCGCACGACTTCAGCCGAAATCACTTCACCAGAACGCATGTCTTGACGTGACAGCGATTCTTCAAATAGCGCGGCAAAAGTATCAGCGCCGGCAGATGCAGGGGAGAGAACAGTGATGGACATAGTTTTGACTAGTTGATCAGTATTGCCGCGCAACGTAATTACAAATGTAAGTACCGGGATGCGGTCAATATTGGGTTAGGTTTTTCAACATTCGATCTGACTTTGCATCGGATCGAACACCAAGGCACAACATAAAGCTCTAAAAAACAACGAGTTACAAATCGAACCGCAACTCGCCGAACTACAACTTGCGTTACAACTTCTTTAATGCAATTTCCGACTCAGACCAGCTTTGCAGCAGCGTACCAGTGGAGGACTTGTTCGACCGCTTGATCAGCAGTCATTTCAGAAGTCTCCAGAAGAAACGCCCCTTCCGCAGCCTTTAGCGGAGCCGAGCTGCGATTCGTATCGCGCGCATCACGCTCCGTCAAATCCTTTGAGAGGTCTTGCATATTAGCAGAAAATCCCTTGTCAATCAATTGCTTATAGCGTCTTTGCGCCCTTGCCTCAACGCTGGCGGTCAGAAATACTTTCAACACCGCATGCGGAAAAATCACCGTGCCCATGTCCCGTCCATCGGCCACCAGCCCCGGCGCCTGACGAAACCCCAGTTGCAAACCATACAGAGCTTGCCGAACCGTTGGTATTGCCGCAATTTTCGATGCCGTATTGCCAACCTCCTCCGCTCGAATAGCGTCAGTCACATCTTCATTTGCCAGGAAGATGTGAGCGCCGCTGAAATGGCAATGCAGATGCTCGGCCACCTTGGCGACGGCGTGTTCGTCGTCGAGCGGCGTATTGCGCCGCAACGCGGATAAGGCGGTGAGTCGATACAGCGCGCCCGAGTCCAGGTAGTGAAACCCCAAATGCTGTGCAACTTTTTGCGCGACCGTGCCTTTGCCGGACGCGGTGGGGCCATCAATGGCAATGACGGGAATATGGGAATGAGGCATGGAAATACTCGATTAATTAATAGGCTTACTGCCTGGGGATGTAAAACAAATTGGCGCAGCGACACTAGTCACTGAGCGGCGCAAAAATTGCCTGCAAATCGTCTTGCGTCAGCGCACCATTTTGCGCTTCGCCGGTGGGCGACAGCATGGCTTGCGCCAAGGCGGATTTTTTCTGCTGCAGAATCTGGATCTTTTCTTCCACCGTGCCTTTGGCTATCAGCTTATAAACAAACACCGGTTTATCCTGGCCGATACGCCAGGCACGGTCGGTAGCTTGATTTTCCGCAGCGGGATTCCACCACGGATCGTAATGAATCACGGTGTCGGCCGCCGTCAAGTTAAGGCCGACCCCGCCCGCCTTCAAACTGATCAGGAACACCGCTGCCTCTCCCTGCTGAAAGGTGCGCACTGCAGCCGCACGATCCTGGGTTTCTCCGGTCAGTTGCGTGAAGCTGATGTCGCGTTGCACCAGCTCTGCCGCTATCAGCGCCAACATGCTGGTGAATTGCGAAAAAATCAGGATACGCCGATCTTCCTCTCGCAATTCCTCCACCATTTCCATCAGCGCCTGCAGCTTGGCTGACGGCACGTTGCCCGCGGCGGCACTATGGGCCGCATCGGTCTTGACCAAGCGTGGATCGCAGCAAGCCTGACGCAGCTTCAGCAAGGCTTCGAGAATAACGATATGGCTGCGCGCCATGCCCTTTTTCGCAATCGCATCGCGGACTTTCTTATCCATCGCCAAGCGCACGGTTTCGTATAAATCCCGCTGCGCGCCGCTTAACTCGACACTGCGGACCATCTCGGTTTTGGGCGGCAATTCTTTTGCTACCGCGTCTTTGGTCCGGCGCAGCAGGAATGGCTTGATCCGTCGCTGCAACAGCGTCCGACGCACTTGATTGCCCTGCTTTTCGATCGGATGGCGGAAATCGCGATTGAAAGATTTTTCATCGCCCAGCAATCCGGGCAACAGGAAATGAAATTGCGCCCACAATTCGCCCAAGTGGTTTTCCAATGGCGTGCCGGTCAAACACAGACGATGCCGGGCGCGCAGCAAGGCCGCACTTTGCGCCGCTTTCGAGCGCGCATTTTTGATGTAGTGCGCCTCGTCCAGGATCAACAAATGATAAGCATGTTCGCGCAATCGTTCTTCGTCGCGCGGCAACAGTGCGTAAGTGCTGAGCACCAGATCCGCTTGCGGAATCTGCTCAAAGCGTTCCAGCCGCTGCTTCCCCTGCAACACCACGACCCGCAATGCCGGTGCAAAACGCGCGGCCTCCTCCTGCCAGTTCCCCATCAAACTGGTAGGGGCGATCACCAATGCCGGCGCGGTCAGGCGGCCGGCTTCTTTTTCGGTAAGGATGTGCGCCAGAGTCTGGATGGTTTTACCCAAACCCATGTCATCGGCCAGAATCCCGGCCAGATCGTATTCGCGCAAAAACTGCATCCATGCCAGCCCCTGCGCTTGATAGTCACGCAAGGTGGCCTGCAAACCCAGCGGTGCGACGACCTGCTTGACGCCGCCGAAAGCACTGAGTTTTTGCCCCATGCCGCGCAGACGCTCGCCGCCCAGCCAGCGCAGTTGCAGGTTGCCATCCAACTCGGCCAAGCGCGCCGCATCGAGTGCAGACAGCCGTACCGAATCGCCTGTTTTGTCGTTGAAGTAAAGTTCGCCCAGCGTGTTCAGAATCGGCTTGATGCGTCCCCACGGCAAGGCCACGCGCACGCCGTCGTCCAGCGTCACCAACAGCTCGTCGCTATCGGCGCGCTCACTCAAGACCTGCGGATTGAAATCGTCAGGCGCATGGCGAATCAAATCCACCAATACCGGCAACAAGGACAATCGCTTCTGATTGACGACAATGCCAAGCTCCAGGTCGAACCACGGATTGCCGGGCTGATCGTTGCCTTGATCGATCTCGGCATACCAATCTTCGACCTCGGTCAGATCGAATCGGTAGCCCGGCTGCTGGTCGATCTCCCAGCCCTGCGCCAGCAACTGCGGCACGCCTTCCTTGGCAAATGCCAGCCATGCCGATTGATCCTCCAGGAAAAACAGGCCTGGCAGCGCCGCCAGCGGATGTCCGCCGTCGGCGGAAGAAAACATCCCGAGTTCAAATAAGGTTTGCTGCAACGCGTTTTCCGCAGCTTGATTGCGCACGATTTTTTCGAAGCCGGCACGGCTATGACGCGTCAACAGCGGCTCGAATTGCGCGGAAACGAAATCGCCATCGTAGCGAAAATACAGTTGCGCGAAATCCAGCAGCGACGAATCACCGGCATTCTCGACGCTATCCAGCACCAGCATCGGCTGCGGCAGCACGTCGTCGCGCATCGTCTCCAGTACCCGATCAGGCAACGGAATGATGTCGGCCAGACCCTGCGCCAGCAATTGCTGCGACACTTCCAGCTTGTTGCTCGCATAAAGCAGCGGCGCCTGCAGCACCAGCTCATTCAACTTGTTGATTGAAATTCCGTGCGGAGGCTGGGGAAAAATCAATTCGCCGCAAGACAGGTTGTCGATGTACCACGGCGGCTCGGTCGGCAATATATAGTCCAACGTATTGAGTGCGTCATTGGCGTCCTCCGCCCCCGGCTCCAGCGCAAATCTCCAGCCTAGTCTCAAGGTATCGACCGGCAAATCGCTCTCCGCCCCATTGCGCTGCTCGCTCCAATCCAAAACCGCAGAACGCGCTGAGGACAGTTGCAAGGGATGAGCAATGCCTTTGTTCAAATCCGACAGCGAATTGGTCCACAGCAGGCGTTCCTGCTCCACCAATAAGCGCAGCAGTTGCGCTCCCAGTTTGCCGGTTGGTTCGCAATTAGCCTGATACGTATAGGCGCTGAAACTTTGCGCCAGAAACAGGCCGATCAAATCATGGTCTTGTTCCTGTACATAGGCAGGCGGATCGTACAACAGGCGCGAGGCATCCGAGACCGCCTGTGCCGCAGCCAGCTCGCCGTTCTTGCGCAAACGGGCGCGACACAGATGCAGCAGCACCTTCTTGCCGTGATAGGACGGCGACAAGGCAAACACAAGGCGATATGCGACCGCCGTCTTGGCCCCTGTGATGATCTTCGCCTGGATATTCTGTGCACCGATCGCTTCGCTTTCGACCCGCTCCAGCCAGGCTGTCACGGTACGTGACAGCGGCACTGCGGACAGGTCGTTGAACGCTGCGGATTTGTTCCCGGTGACCAGCGGCGGCACTGAAACGCCTTGAACAAAGTCGATCAGTACTGCCGCCACATGCTTGCAATTAAAGCCAACTGGGCAAGAACAAACGCCATCGATTCCGGCTCCAGCATGAAACTTGCTGACTAAGATTTCCTGCCGGTACACCTGACGCTCGCTACCGCTCACATTGGCATTGAGCACATCGCCGTCCTGCTCGACGCTCAGCACCCGCCGTTGCCGCACATATTCTTGAGCGCGCGCATAAGTGGTCGCGCTAAACGCGCCGCGCACATCGGCAAGTGTCAGATCCATACGCGACGCAAGACCTTACAACAAAGTCTGTTCGGCGATCTGCGCAAACACACTGAAGTAATCGGGGAAAGTTTTTGCAACGCACTGCGGATCGTTGATGCGCACCGACGTGCCGCGCCGCGCCGCGCCATCGAGCGAGGCCAGCGAAAAACACATCGCCATCCGATGATCGTCGTAGGTGTCGATGGTGGCAGGTTGAATCTGTTGCGGCGGCGTGACCCGCAAATAGTCGCTGCCTTCTTCGATGGTCGCGCCCAATTTGCGCAGCTCGGTTGCCATCGCGCTGAGGCGGTCGGTTTCCTTGACGCGCCAGCTGGCGATATTGCGCAAAGTGCTGGGGCCGTCGGCGTACAGCGCCGCCACCGCAATCGTCATCGCCGCATCGGGGATGTGGTTGAAATCGGCATCGATCGCTTTCAACACGCCGGTCGACGAAGCCTCGATCCAGTTGTCGCCGAGCGTGATGCTGGCGCCCATCTGCTGCAAGGCTTCGACAAAACGGACGTCGCCCTGAATACTGTTTTTGCCGACGCCCTCGACCCGCAGCGGACCGCCGGCGATCGCGCCAGCAGCCAGGAAATAGGAGGCGGAAGACGCATCGCCTTCAACGTGAATGGTCTTGGGGCTTTGATACTGCTGCCCGGCAGCCACGATGAAAGACTGCCAGCCATCACGTTCAACCGTCACGCCAAAGCGCTGCATCAGGTTCAGCGTGATTTCGATGTATGGCTTGGAAATCAATTCGCCGATCACCTCTATCGTGACCGCATCGTGCTTGGCCATCAACGGCGCCGCCATCAGCAAGGCGGTCAGAAACTGGCTGGAAACGTTGCCGCGCACCTGCATCCGCTGCGTATGCAACTGGCCGCGCTGGATATGCAGCGGCGGATAACCGGTAACGCCGGTGTATGCGATACGGGTGCCGACCGCGTTCAACGCATCGACCAGATCGCCGATTGGACGCTCGTGCATGCGGGCCACGCCGTGCAAGGTGTAGTCGCCGCCGATTGCCGCCAAGGCGGCGGTCAACGGCCGGATCGCGGTACCGGCATTGCCCATGAACAAATCGGCCTGATGCACCGGAAAACTGCCATTCGCGCCATGCACGGTATAAGTCTGGGTGCCGGCAGCCTGTTCCCAGCTCACCCCCAGCTGCTTCAGCGCCATCAACATCACCAGCGTGTCGTCCGATGCCAGTAGATCGAGGATCTGCGTTGTGCCGTTGGCGAGTGCCGCCAACAACAAGGTGCGATTGGAAATGCTCTTGGAGCCCGGCAATCTGACCGTGCCCTGCACCTTGGCCACCGGGTGCAAATCAATGTATTTCGGATAATGCTTCATCGTTTTACTCATCAATCGCCGCCTTCCTTGTTCTGTTTTTCTGCTGCTTCGATAGCGCTGATCCAACCGTGCCGCGCTCGTTGCGCATTGCCATAAATCGCCTCCAGCGCCGCACCGTCGCCAGCCGCCAGCAGGCCTCGCAGCCTGGTCAATTGCAGCAGATAGGCATCCAGCTCATGCAACAACGCATCCTGGTTCGCCAATGAAATATCGCGCCACATTTCCGGCGACGATCCGGCAATCCGCGTGAAGTCGCGAAAGCCGCTGGCGGCGTACTGGAACAGCGATTCCGCATGCGGCTTGTTGGCGATCTCGTCCACTAGCGCATACGCCAGCACATGCGGCAAATGGCTGACCGCGGCAAAAATCGCATCGTGCTGCTGCGCCGACAGACGGTGGATGTGGGCGCCGCATTGCTGCCAGGCGGCGGCAACCTTTGCCACGTCCTGCTCGGCATTTTCCGGCATTGGCGCGAGCACCACTTTCTTGCCCACATACAGATCGGCCAGTGCCGCATCGGGACCGTTCTGCTCGCGTCCGGCAATCGGATGGCCCGGCACGAATTGGGCGATCTTGTCGCCCAACTCCGCACGCGCGGCAAGCACCACGTCGGATTTTGTACTGCCGGCGTCGGTCACGATAGTTCCGGCTTGCAGATGAGGCTGGATGCTGGCCAGAATAGCGCCGGTCTGGGCCACCGGCGCAGCAATCAGGATCAAATCCGCACCGGCAACGGCATCGGCCACCGAACTGGCGATGACATCGATAATCCCCAGCTCGCGCGCCCGTTGCAGCGTTGCGCTGTTACGGCCGGCACCAACGATCTGCTCGACCGCGCCGGCCTTTTTCAAGGCCAGCGCAAATGAGCCACCGATCAGACCAACACCAAAAATAGCGATTTTTTTTAACACGAACGATGCTTTAGTAGGGTTAGTCGAGATCGCCTTGTTCAGGCCAATAATTTTTTCAGCGCTTCGATGAATGCCGCATTTTCATGCGGTAAACCGATCGTGATGCGCAACCACTGCGGCAGGCCGTAATTGGCGACCGGACGCACAATGATCCCCTGCTTCAGCAGCGCCAGATTGACGCGCGCACCGGCAGCCTCGTCGTCGCCGACCTTGACCAGCACAAAATTGCCGAACGACGGCACGTATTCCAAACCCAGCTCATCGAAGGTCTGGGTGAATTGACGATAGCCTTCGGCATTGATTTGCGCGCTGCGCTGCAGGAATTCCTTGTCGTTCAATGCTGCAACGGCGGCGGCTTGCGCCAGCGAATTGACATTGAACGGCTGACGAATGCGATTGAGCAGATCGGTGACCGCCGGTTGCGCAATGCCGAAGCCGATACGCAGACCGGCCAAGCCGTAGGCTTTGGACATGGTGCGCGACACCAGCAAGTTAGGGTATTGGCGGACCCATGCAATCGCATCGTATTGCAGTTCGGCCGGCAGATATTCGTTGTAGGCCTCATCCAGCACCACCACGACCTGCGGCGGCACGCGGCCGAGGAAGGCTTCGAGTTCGGCGGCCGGGATAAAAGTGCCGGTCGGATTGTTTGGATTGGCGATAAAAATCAAGCGCGTATCGTCGGTGATCGCCTGCGCCATCGCTTCCAGGTCATGCCCATAATCCTTGGCCTTGACGACGATCGCGCGGGCGCCGATGGCTTGTGCCGCCAATGCATACACCAGGAACGAATATTGCGAATACATGACAGCTTGCCCCGGCTGCACGAAGGCATGCGCAGCCAGTTCGAGGATGTCGTTGCTGCCGTTGCCAAGCGTGATCCACTCTGCCGGCACGTCATATTTAGCGGTGATCGCAGCTTTCAAATCAAAGCCGTTGGCATCCGGGTAGCGGCCGATATCGGCGACAGCCTGCTGCATCGCCAGCCGCGCCGATTCCGGCATGCCGAGCGGGTTTTCGTTGGAAGCCAGCTTGATGATCTTGGCTTCGTCGAGACCGAACTCGCGAGCTACTTCGGCAATTGGTTTGCCGCCCTGGTAAGGGGCGATGGCACGTACATACTCTGGACCAAATTGAATCGACATCGTAGGCTTCCTAAACAAGATTTAAAAAATTGAACCTGAAAATTAATGACTGAATGGGTACGACCCAAGCAACTTGAAAAACGCGGCACTCTGCTTTAATTCCGCCAGCGCCATGGCCACCTTCTCGTCCTGCGCATGGCCTTCGACATCGACGTAGAAATAATATTCCCATGAGCCCATGCGCGCCGGGCGCGACTCGAAACGCGTCATCGACACGCCGTGCTTGGCGAGCGGCGCCAGCAGGTTGTATACCGCGCCCGCCTTGTTCGCCACCGACAGCACCAGCGAAGTCTGGTCCCTGCCGCTGGCAGCGGTTTGCAAACGACCGATCACGGCAAAACGAGTGCGATTGTGTGGGTCGTCCTGGATATGGGCGTTGACGATTTGCAGGTCGTATTTTTTTCCTGCGACTTCCCCGGCAATCGCCGCGACAGTCGCATCTTCGCTGGCCATCCGCGCCGCTTCCGCATTGGAAGCCACCGCCTGCCGCTGGATATTCGGGTAATGCTGATTGAGCCAGGCGTTGCATTGCGCCAGCGCTTGCGAGTGCGCACAAATCCGGGTGACAGCCGTCATCGTGCCGTCTTTGCTCATCAGGCTGTGATGGATCGGGATCGCCACTTCGCCGCTGATGCTGAGCGTGGTTTGCAGCAGCAAATCGAGGGTGCGATTGATCACGCCTTCGGATGAGTTCTCGACCGGCACCACGCCGAAATCGGCGGTGCCCGCCTCGGCCGCACGGAAGACTTCGTCAATCGATGCGCAAGCCAGGCTTTCCACCGCGTGACCGAACTGTTGATACACGGCCTGCTCGCTGAAGGTGCCGGCGGGGCCGAGATAAGCCACCGTGACGCGTCTTTCCAGCGCACGGCAAGCCGACATCACTTCACGGAAAATGGTCTGCACATCGCTGCCTTGCAGCGGGCCTGGATTGCGCTCGGCAACCTTGAGCAATACCTGCGCTTCACGCTCCGGTCTGAATACCGGGGCATCGGTCTCAGCCTTGACATGACCGACCTGCTGCGCGATTTGCGCACGGCGATTCAGCAATGCCAGAATTTCGGCGTCGATCGCGTCGATCTGTTGACGCAAGGGCAGGAGTTTGTCTTCGCTCATAATGATTTCTCTGTGGCTTTATTACCGGATCGTTTCACTTCATCTGGAGGCGCCACCTTCGACCTGCTTTCCAGACATGCACTACTAAGCGCTGTGCTCGAATTCTTTCAAATACGCCACCAGCGCCTGTACCCCTTCAATAGGCATCGCGTTATAAATCGACGCCCGCATGCCGCCTACCGATTTATGCCCTTTCAATTGCAGCAGGCCACGCTCTTTGGCGCCGCTCAGGAAAGCCTCGTTGAGTGCTTCGTCGCTCAAGAAGAATGGCACGTTCATGCGCGAGCGGCAATCGCTGGCGATCTTGGTGCGGTAAAAATCGGTGGAATCCAGATAGTCGTACAGCAGCGCTGCTTTGGCGATATTGCGCCGTTCCATCTCGGCCACGCCGCCTTGCCGCTTGAGCCATTGAAACACCAGCCCGGCGATATAGATCGCGTAGGTTGGCGGCGTGTTGTACATCGAGTCGTTGTCGGCGACGATCTTCCAGTCGAATGCCGAAGGACAACCCGGCAGCGCATTGCCCAGCAGATCGTCGCGCACCATCACCAACGTCAATCCGGCCGGGCCGATGTTCTTTTGCGCACCGCCGTAGATCACGCCATATTTCGATACATCCACCACCCGCGACAGGATGTGTGACGACATGTCGGCAACCAGCGGCGCATTGTTGGTGTCTGCGGCAACGTCGGGCGTGAAGTGGTATTCGACGCCGTCAATCGTTTCGTTGGTGCAGATATGGACATAGGCGGGATCCGGCGACAAGCGCCAGCTGTCGCGTGCGGGAATCCGCGCAAAATGGACTGCTTCGGACGAGGCGGCGACATTGACGTTGCAATAGCGTTTAGCTTCCTTGATCGACTTGCTCGACCAGGAGCCGGTGTTAATGTAATCGGCGGTAGCCGGTTGACCTTTGCGGCCGGCCAGATTCATCGGAATAATCGCGTTCTCGGCAATCGCACCGCCTTGCAGGAACAGCAGTTTGTAATTCGCCGGCACCGCCAACAGCTCACGAAAATCGCGCTGCGTGGCTTCCAGAATCGACATGAACTCTTTGCCGCGATGGCTCATTTCCATCACCGACATGCCACTGCCGTGCCAGTCCAGCATTTCAGCGGCGGCTTGCTGCAACACTTCTTGAGGTAATACAGCGGGGCCAGCGGAAAAGTTATAGATAGGCATGATGATGTTGTCAGATAAGGATCAGAAATACCGGGGAACTACCGAACCGCAGATGGCGTTACTTCAGGGCAGCTCTAAAAACCTACTGCAGGGTTTGGCAAACTCGCCAATCTCGGGGCTGTGATGCTCGCTGTACCTCCGTACAGCTGCGCTTCTCACCCCGACCTTGGGCCGCTCGCTACGGTTTTTCAGAAGTGCCCATCAATCCAGCTATTTAAGCACGATGGGCGGATCAGGCAGGATGTCGCCCGATCCGCACCAGTTTAAAACATTACTCGGCAGCGTCAGCGGCGCCGCCTTCTTCGACATCGGCATCAACCGCTTCGACTTCCGCGTCGGACTCGACCACTCGCTGCAAACCGCTCAGCTTGGTGCCGTCTTCGACTGCAATCAGCGTCACGCCTTGCGTTGCGCGGCCCATTTCGCGGATCTCCGCGACACGGGTACGGATCAATACGCCGCCGGTGGTGATCAGGATGATTTCATCGCTAGGCTCGACCAGTGTCGCGGCGACCACCTTGCCGTTACGCTCGCTGGTCTGGATCGCGATCATGCCCTTGGTGCCACGGCCGTGACGGGTGTATTCGGCGATCGGCGTGCGTTTGCCGTAACCGTTTTCGGTCGCGGTCAACACCGATTGCTGTTCGTTTTCGGCTACCAGCAACGCGATCACTTGCTGACCTTCGTCCAGATTCATGCCGCGCACGCCGCGCGCGGTACGCCCCATCGGACGAACGTCGTTTTCGTCAAAGCGCACTGCCTTGCCGGCATCGGAGAACAGCATCACATCGTGCTGACCGTCGGTCAGTGCCGCGCCAATCAGGAAATCTCCTTCGTCCAGGTCGACCGCAATGATGCCGGCTTTGCGTGGATTGCTGAAATCGGACAGTGGCGTCTTCTTGACGGTGCCCAGGCTGGTCGACATGAATACATAACGGTCTTCCGGGAACGCGCGGTTATCGCCGGACAACGGCAATACCACAGTGATCTTTTCGCCGTCCTGCAACGGGAACATGTTGACGATCGGCTTGCCGCGCGAGTTGCGCGAGCCTTGCGGCACTTCCCAGATCTTGAGCCAGTAGAGGCGGCCGCGATTGCTGAAGCACAGGATGTAATCGTGGGTATTGCCGACGAACAGCTGGTCGATCCAGTCGTCGTCCTTGGTGGCCATCGCTTGCTTGCCGCGACCGCCGCGCTTTTGCGCGCGATACTCGGACACCGGCTGCGATTTCATGTAGCCGGTATGCGACAGGGTCACCACCATGTCTTGCGGGGTGATCAGATCTTCGGTGCCGAGATCGGTCGGATTCAATTCGATCTGCGAGCGACGCTCATCCTTGTTGCCGATGCCGTATTCGTTCTTGGCGGCGGTCATCTCGTCGGTGATGATGACGGTGACGCGCTCCGGCTTGGCCAGGATATCCAGCAAATCGGCGATCTGCGTCATCACGTCTTTGTACTCGTTGACGATCTTGTCCTGTTCCAGGCCGGTCAGGCGTTGCAAACGCATTTGCAGGATTTCCTGCGCCTGATCGTCCGACAGCTTGTACAAGCCATCGGTCTGGATACCGTAATGCTTCGGCAGATTTTCTGGACGGAAGGCTTCGATGCCGCCGGTGTTTTCGGCACCGGTACGGGCCAGCATTTCACGCACCATGGAAGAATCCCAGGCACGCGACATCAACTCGGATTTCGCTACCGGCGGTGTCGGCGCCGCCTTGATCAGGGCGATGAAGTCATCGATGTTGGCCAGCGCCACGGCCAGGCCTTCCAACACGTGACCGCGTTCGCGTGCCTTGCGCAATTCGAATACGGTACGGCGCGTAACGACTTCACGGCGGTGCGACAGGAAGCACTCCAGCATTTGCTTCAGGTTCAGCAGTTTCGGCTGGCCATCGACCAGCGCCACCATGTTCATGCCGAACGTGTCTTGCAGCTGAGTTTGCTTGTACAGATTATTCAGGACGACTTCGGCGACCTCGCCACGCTTCAGTTCGATCACCACGCGCATGCCGGATTTGTCGGACTCGTCGCGCAGATCGGAAATACCTTCCAGCTTCTTGTCGCGCACCAGCTCGGCGATACGCTCCAGCAGCGCCTTCTTGTTTACCTGGTATGGCAGTTCGTCGATGATGATCGCGGTGCGGCCTTCGCGGCCGAATTCCTCGAAGTGGGTCTTGGCCCGCATCACGACACGGCCGCGGCCGGTGCGATAACCGTCGCGCACGCCGGACACGCCGTAAATGATGCCGGCGGTCGGGAAATCCGGCGCCGGAATGATTTCGATCAGCTCGTCGATCGTGCAATCGGCATTGCGCAATACGTGCAAGGCGCCGTCGATCACTTCAGTGAGATTGTGCGGCGGGATATTGGTCGCCATACCGACCGCGATGCCGGACGAACCGTTGATCAGCAGGTTCGGGATGCGCGTCGGCAGCACCGATGGCTCTTTTTCCTTGCCGTCGTAGTTAGGCACGAAATCGACGGTTTCCTTGTCCAGGTCGGCCAGCAGTTCGCCGGCGATCTTGTCCAGGCGGCACTCGGTATAACGCATCGCCGCGGCGCCGTCGCCGTCGATCGAGCCGAAATTGCCCTGGCCGTCGACCAGCATGTAACGCAAGGAAAACGGTTGCGCCATCCGCACCAGCGTATCGTAGATCGACGCGTCGCCGTGCGGGTGGTACTTACCCATGGTCTCACCGACCACACGGGCGCATTTGACGAACGGGCGATTCCAGACATTGTTCATTTCATGCATCGCGAACAAGACCCGGCGATGCACCGGCTTGAGGCCGTCGCGCACATCCGGCAATGCACGCCCAACGATTACGCTCATCGCGTAATCGAGGTAGCTTTTGCGCATTTCTTCTTCGAGGGAAATCGGGATTGTTTCTTTAGCGAATTGATCCATTAGCGAGTCGGCGAGTCTTTACTTGGGTTGATCGATCACAGATAGGTAAAAAACCAGCACTTGAAACTGAATTACTGGTGCGAGACCAGGCACAGCACAGAATGACGGTAATAAGACTCGTGATTTTAGCATGCGAGGGACCTGCTCCCGGCTTTTCAGCCAAGGCGAACGCCATGCGGTGCACCTCGGAAAATTTGCTGCCCATGGAAAATATGTTTAAATGCGGCCTCACTAGGCAATCAGGCGCCGTTCGTTCGGTCCGCCGCCCCCATTCAGGAAGAAAAACAATTTATGCGTCATACCATTGTGCTGAGCCTGCTCTTAGGCTCGGCTCTCAGCTCTGCGGCAAACCTCGGCTTTACCCAAACTACCGATATTCAAGCCAATCCGACATCCAGCGCTTATCTGCAAGACGGACGCGGCCCGATTGTTCGCAGCCAGGATGGCTTATGCTGGCGCACCGGCTATTGGGACTCGGATAGCGCCGTCACAGGTTGCGACGGCGAATTGATTCCACCAATCATGAAAGCCACGGCACCGGCGCTGGTAACCAATCCACTGGCCGCCAGCACGGAAGCGCCGCCGGCGCCTGTCGTTGCCCGCTGCGAAATGCCGATGACGCTGGCGAGCGACCAGATTTTCGGCTTCTCCAAGGCAACCGTGACCGAAGCCGCCAAGCGACGTATCGACCAGGAAGTCATTGCCAAACTTAAATCGCCGAGCTGCGGCAGCCTGGATTCCATTGTTGTGACCGGACATACCGATCGTATTGGCTCGGAGAAATACAACCAAAAACTATCCGAGCAGCGCGCGGCTAATGTTGCCACTTACTTAAAGAGCAAAGGCATCAGCGCCAAAATGAAGATCGTCGGCGCCGGCAAATCACAATCCATTTCAAACTGCAGCGACAAATTAAGCCATCAACAGCTGATTAACTGTCTCAGCCCGGATCGCAGGGTACTGATCGAGGCGCAAAGCTCGTCAAAATAAAATAGATAATTTCCTTGTGGCGATATATGATGTTGCCCGAATGGATGTTTTCATAATGTTATGTTGTATGGAAACAACAAAGCAGACGAAACCTGTGCTGGATCATTTGGCATGCTTCGCTAGCAATAGAAGCCTGTGGCAGAATGGTGGCTAAGTTCATTGCATGCAGTCAATACCGCATGTGACGGCCTGAACCACGTGATACTATCCAATTTTTGATGTCGTATATTAGTTGCGCAGTTAATCTGCGGATATCTCAACCGAGAGGAGAAACATGAATAAATTAGCAAAACTCGTCTTCGCTGCGTCCGCAGTCGTCGCACTCTCTGCCTCTGCGCAGGAAATCACAGATATCCAAGCAAGCTCCCCAAACAGTGCTTATGTACAAGATGCACGTGGCACTATTGCACGTGATCCGTACGGCCTGTGCTGGCACACTGGCTACTGGACACCGGCTGATTCGGTTCCTGGCTGCGATGGCGAAATTGCCCAAGCTGCACCAGCTCCAGTTGCTCCAACACCTGCACCAGCTCCAGCAGTTGTACCACCAGCACCAACTTCGGAAAAAGTTACTTTTGCTGCTGATGCATTCTTTGACTTCGACAAAGCTGTCCTGAAGCCAGAAGGCAAAGCCAAGCTGGACGATCTGACATCGAAGCTGGGTGACATGAATCTGGAAGTTATCATCGCAGTTGGTCATACCGACTCCGTTGGTTCGGCTGCTTACAACCAAAAATTGTCGGTTCGTCGCGCTGAAGCTGTTAAAGCATACCTGGTTCACAAGGGTGTCGAAGCTAACCGTGTTTACACCGAAGGTAAAGGCAAGTCGCAACCGGTCGCTGATAACAAGTCCGCTGCTGGCCGCGCTAAAAACCGTCGCGTTGAAATCGAAGTTGTTGGTACACGTACCTCCAAGTAATCGATTCGAACTCGATCAAAACCCCGCCTCGGCGGGGTTTTTTTTCGTCAATTGGATAGCAGCATTCCAACGTGTATTTGCGATTTGAAGCCGCAAAACCATACTTTCCAGCTATGATGCAGCCTATGAATGCCGATCCTTCAGAACTCAAAAAATTCAGTGACCTCGCTCACCGTTGGTGGGACCCGGAATCCGAATTCCGTCCTTTGCATGAAATCAATCCGCTACGCCTTGAGTGGATCAACTCACGCGCCGTGCTCGCCGGCAAGAATGTCGTCGACATTGGTTGCGGCGGTGGCATCCTGGCCGAATCGATGGCTAAAAAAGGAGCTACCGTCACCGGTATCGACCTATCGGACAAGGCGCTCAAGGTTGCCGATCTGCATAGTTTGGAATCGGGCATCCAGGTGCGTTATGAAAAGATTGCCGCCGAAGAGCTGGCAGCCCGCGAGCCAGGAAAATTCGATGTTGTTACCTGCATGGAAATGTTGGAGCACGTGCCAGATCCCGCTTCCATCGTGCAAGCCTGCGCCACACTGGTCAAACCAGGCGGCCAGGTCTTCTTTTCAACGCTGAACCGCAATCCCATGGCCTATCTGCAAGCGGTCTTAGGCGCTGAATATCTATTACGCATGTTGCCCAAAGGTACACATGATTACGCCAAATTCATCACCCCGGCCGAACTGGCCCAGTTTGCGCGCAATGCAGGCCTGACCGTCGATGTATTGAGAGGCATGAGCTACAACCCGCTCACCAAAATCTACTCTCTCAATCAGAATACCGGAGTCAACTATCTGATGGCCTGCACCCGCCCGGCCTAGCGTCGAAAAGGAACTGCTATAGCAGTTCCTTTGCTTTTCCTTCTCAACGATCAAGCTCAGGAAACATCATGCCCCTGCCCATACCACGCGCGATTCTTTTCGATCTGGATGGCACACTTGCCGACACCGCACCGGATCTGGCAGCGGCTCTTAACCGCCTGCGCAATGAGCGCGGATTGACAAGTACACCGTTCGAGCAGCTGCGCCCATTCACTTCGGCAGGTGCACGCGGTTTGATCGGCGCCTCGTTCGGGCTCAAGCCCGGCGATGACGGCTATGAAGAGTTGCGCGTCGGATTCCTGGATAACTATGCCGCGGCATTAGCGATCAACAGCACCTTGTTCGATGGCATTCCCGCGCTGTTAAAAAACCTGCGCCAGCGCAATCTGGGGTGGGGAGTCGTGACCAACAAGGCGGCGCGCTTTACCGATCCATTGCTACCCCAGATCGGCCTTGAACACGCAGACTGTGTCATTTCCGGCGACACCACGGCGCATTCGAAACCGCATCCGGCACCGCTGCTGGAAGCGGCACGGCGCCTGAACCTGCAACCGCATGAGTGCTGGTATGTCGGCGACGATCAGCGCGACATCCAGGCCGGACGCGCTGCCGGCATGGTCACGGTAGCCGCTGGCTGGGGCTATTGCGGCCAGATTGAACCGGTTTCCTGGGAAGCAGATGCACTAATCAATACACCCTTCCAGTTGCTGGAGTTATTGCAAGAATCACTGCCGCAATCATCTCTGTAAGACGTTCACTCAATAATAAAAGCCGCACGTACCGAGCGGCATTTAACGCATCCCCGTCGATACGAAGCTGCTCACCGCATGGAACGAGTGGCTAGCCATACATCGGCTTTGGCCGAATGATATGAATGCTGGACAGCATCTTGAACGCAACCAACAGTGAGCAGTAATATCCGGATAGTTTCTGATAAATTCGCGAGCGATGCTCCTGGCAGATTGCAGGCATCGTTGCACCGCAAGGAATAAATATGGCACATGTTCCCCGCCCCTCCTGGTTGCCGCGCGCATTGCGCTGGACCGGCATTTCCATTGCCGTTTTGCTGGGATTGGCATTGATCAGCTGGCTGAGCGTCCCGCCATTGGCAAAGCGGCTGGCAGAAGGACAAATCGAAACTCAAATCGGGCGCAAAGCGACCATCGGCAAGATCGATTTCAACCCCTTCACAATCACGCTGACAGCATCCGATTTCACGCTGTATGAGCAGGACAAATCGACGCCGGCATTTTCTGCGAAATCCTTGCGGGTGAACGCGTCGTTGGCGTCGGTGTTCAAATTGGCCCCCGTGCTGAACGAAGCAAAGCTGGTCAGCCCCAGTCTGCATATCGTCCGTACCAGCGCCGAAGGTATTGGCCGCTACAATTTTTCGGACGTGATCGAGCGCATTCTGGCGATGCCGAAGAGTGAAAAGCCGGCGCAATTTTCTGTCGCCAATATCCAGCTTGAAAATGGCACGATCAAGTTCGACGACAAGGTCACCGGCAAGCAAGTCAACATAGAAACGCTCAACATCGGCCTACCGTTCGTATCCAATTTCCCCAGCGCGGTCGACACTTTTGTGCAGCCACAATTGAGCGCCAAAATCAACGGCTCCCCGTTCGATCTGAAAGGGCGCACCAAGCCATTTTCCGGCAGCAAGGAAACATCGCTGGCGTTCGATATCGACAAACTTGATGTCGCCAGCTACGTCGCATTTTCACCGGTACAACTGCCGCTCACGATCCAAAGCAGCAAGTTATCGACCAAACTCGACCTGAGCTTTGCGCGGAATAAAGACGTACCCGAAGTCATCCTGTCCGGCACGGTCAATCTGGACGATGTCGCGCTTGTCGACAAGAGCGCCGCGCCATTGTTTAAAGCCAAGGCGATTGGGGCCAAGATCCGCAAACTGAATGTCCTTACCGGCAGCGCCGCACTCGATCAAATCGAGCTCCAGGCACCAGAGGTATGGGCCAGCCTGAACGCCAACCGCACACTCAACTGGGCTACGCTCAATCCTCCCGCAACCGCGCCCGCCAGCGCCACCAACGCCGCCAATAAAATCAATCGCCCGGCGCCAGAATTGACACTGGCCCAGCTCAGCATCCACAACGGCGTTGTCAACTGGTCCGATGCCGCCAACGCCTCACCGCCAGCCAATCTGCAGGTGAAACATATAATGCTGGACGTTAAGCAACTGTCGCTGGCGACAAATGCCAAGCCGGCCGCAGTAACGCTTTCGACCGGCACCGAAGGCGATCAACACATTCAGTTCAGCGGCCAGATCAGTCCGGCCAAAGCTGCCGTCACAGGCCAGGTCAGCATCGATGGCTTATCGCTGGCACATTATCAGCCCTACCTCAATGGCTCGTTGGCGGCCGATCTCTCAGGCCAGCTATCGTTAAAAACACAGATTGCCGTCGAAGGTCAACGAGTTCAACTGAATCAATTGGACGCAGCTCTCGACGACTTGAAAGTTGCCGCAAAATCCAGTGCCAACGGCAGCATCGGCGCCTCAAAAATCCGCCTGGAAAATGCCGACCTCAACACCGAGACGCATACCTTCAACGCTGCCGCATTACGCTTGACCGGAATCCAGGGCGATGTACGGCGTGACGCGCAGGGCAAAATCAATTTGCAGCAATTTGTCGCCGGCTCTGGAAAATCCGATAAAACCAGCGACGGCAGCGCCACAAAAAGCGCACCAGCCTGGGTCGCCAATATCAACCAGATTGCCGTCGCCGACAGCGCCCTTTCCTACAGCGACAACTCGGTAAAGCCAGCGGTCGCGGTGCGCGCAGATGCCTTCAATCTGACCGTCGACAATGTCTCCAGCGCGCTCGACAAGCCGATCAAGATCGCACTGCAAACCAACCTCAACAAAAGCGGCAAGCTGGCGATCAGCGGTAGCGCTGCACCGCAGCTGAAATCAATTGATCTTGCGCTTGATGCCCAAAACCTGCCGGTCGCCGCTTTACAGCCTTATTTCACCGACCTCCTGAATGTCACGCTGACCACAGGTCAAGCCACCGCCAAAGGCAAACTTTTGCTGATACCGCCGATCGGCCAGCAAGCATTTGCGAGCAATTACAGCGGCATGCTGCGACTGACCAATTTCCGCATGCTGGACAAAGATAGCATTGGCGAATTCCTGAGATGGAAAACACTGGATATCAGTGGCATCGATGCCCGCATAGGCGGCGCACGCCAGAACGTGACTTTGGGAAAAATTTCGCTCGACGATTTTTTTGCGCGCGCGATTCTGTCCGAAGCCGGCAAGCTCAATCTACAAAATATCGTGGTATCGAAAACCGCCGCAACACCGGCTCCCCCCGCACCAGCAGTGCCGCCGCAAAAGACTGCCCAGGTCACTGCCGCCGGCACCACCACCGTGGCGCCAATCACACCTGCCGCACCGAAAGCCAATGCTCCAGTGATCAAGATCGGACAGATCGTGCTCAAAGGCGGCAACATCAACTACACCGACAATTTCGTCAAACCGCACTACACAGCCAACCTGACCGGCATGGGCGGCACCATCGGTGCGATCGCATCAGACCAACCGCAACCGGCTGCCATCGATTTGAACGGTAAGATCGACAACGATGCGCCGGTCACGATTTCCGGCTCGCTGAACCCGCTATTCAAACCGATGTTCCTCGATATCAAAGCCAGCGCCAACGACGTTGAATTGCCAGGCCTGACGCCGTATGCAACCAAATACGCCGGCTATGCGATCGAAAAAGGCAAGCTATCGATGGACGTCAGCTATCACGTCGAAAACGACAAGCTGATCGCCCAGAACAATCTCCGCATCGATCAACTGACATTCGGCGACAAAATCGATAGCCCGACGGCTACCAAGTTGCCGGTACTGCTGGCAGTGGCATTACTGAAAGACCGAAATGGGCAGATCAATATCAACCTGCCGATTTCAGGCACCTTATCGGATCCTGACTTCTCGATCGGCGGCATCATCGGCCGCATCTTCGTCAATCTGATCGTCAAGGCCGTCACCTCCCCGTTCGCCCTCATCAGCTCAGCCTTCGGCGGCGGCGGCAGTGACGAACTGGGCTACGCTGAATTCAATCCCGGCTCCGCAACACTGACTGCAGCAAGCCAGAGCAAGCTGGATACGATAGCCAAAGCATTGATCGAGCGGCCGGCCTTAAAGATGGACATCACCGGCCGGGTCGATCCGCAAAGCGACACTGACGGCGTGCGCCAGGAAAGCCTGAGCCGCAAACTGAAGGCACTGAAACTCAAAGACGCACTAAGCCAAGGCCAGGAATTGCAGTGGGAAGAAATTACACTCACCGATGCCGAGAAGACGCAATACCTGGAAAAAGTGTACAAGTCCGAGAAATTCGACAAACCACGCAATGCGCTCGGTTTCGCCAAGTCATTGCCTGCCGCCGAAATGGAAAAACTGATCATCGCCAATACCCCAGTCACGCAGGATGCGCTCCAGGCATTGGCGGAGCAACGAGCAGAAGCAGTACGCAACTATTTGGAAAGCAAGGGCCACATCCCGCTGGAGCGGATTTTCCTGATAGCGCCGAAACTGAACGCCGACGGCATCAAGGACAAGGGTCAACCGAACCGGGCTGACTTCTCACTTAAGTAGCAATTTACGCTGCAACGTGAATACTGGAACGGGGGATTACGCGACGGCCCTCACAGAGAGTGTACTAAGTGCGTTACAATATCGATCTGCTTGGGGGCGACCTGGTTTCGACGTGGGTTACAAAGCAGCGCAGGGCATACCGAGGACCGACTACCTCGTAAATACAATCGGAATAGATCTAACTGCAAACGATAACTCGTACGCACTAGCCGCTTAATAACCGGTTAGCTCTACACCATCTCGTCCCTGGGGTGGGCTGGTAAAACAGCAGTAGAGTCATATACAGGGAATCGCTTTTAGTCGGGTTACTTGGCTAAAAGTTAAATTTAGGTGACTCGCCTGAACGAAGCGCGTGCGTCCGCGTCGGCTGGGTTAAATCAAATGGCAGCACTAAGTATGTAGAACTGTCTGTAGAGGACTTGCGGACGCGGGTTCGATTCCCGCCGCCTCCACCAATATTTACTTTAAAATCAAGTATTTAGAATCATAGAGCTGTCATTAATTGGGTTGTTTTTGGGCTGTTTTGGCTCAAGAATGCCAGGTTAATGACAGCTTTTTTATTTTCAAGCGAGGTAGATTCAATGCCCGCTGCCTCCGCCAGTTCAAACCACGCCGGACCGCCGTAGACCGCGTGAATACACGGGGTTGCAAAAAACTGCGCAGTCTGACGATGACTCAAAACGTCTCCGTTTTCGCCCAGATATCGCCCAAAGTTTACTTAGGCGAGCACTCCCGAAACTCACCTTGTCGGAGCGTTACGACAACTATCTGGCCGATGCTGGTCATTTCATTAATTCAATGAAAAACATTCCAGGTAGATATTTGCTCTGCGAGCGGGCCGTATCAATTCCATGTCATGGACACCTCCAAGCCCACCTCAACGAGCTGCATATGATCGAGCCAATCAGCTAGTAGCTGATTTCACCGTTGGCAGCTCATCCCATAATCCTTTGCACATTTGACGTTGCATTGTAGAAACAAACAGCTGTGCACTCCACCATCTGCAAAACCCAGTTGCAGCATCTGCCTAGCTTTCCGGTAACACAAAATTGCAATATATTCACTCCCCCCTTTGCACTGGTTGATGTACGGCATTATTTTTAACGGGAAAGATGATCCCGGTGCAAGGGAGTGAAGCGCTGGTCGCCGTATCTGAACGCTGATTCGAAGCCGGACGAAAGAAATTTTAGATTAGCAAACCATGGTCATGCTGCTCCGGCAAGACCATGGTTTTTTACGTGTACATAAAAGGGAATGTTGATGGCGGGTTTTGGAATGGCAAATATGGTCAGTCGCGGGCGCTTGTTGGATTGGTTTGTCGATCTGGGTTCTATGCAGTATCGGAATAATTTATTTAAACGAAGCGTCGTCGGCGTCGCAATTGCGGTGGTGATGACGTTTGCGCACCAATTTGCGCATGCTGAGTCGGTTGTTTATAACCAGTGGGGAGGTGACAATTGGATTAATCACTTCTCTACGCCGCAGGCTGCTTGTGACGCGTGGGGTATAGCGACCAATTCCGGTTCCTATGTCGCTGGCGAGACCGGCCCAGGTGTTGATTCGGTTGGTTGCATTGGCGCTAGGCCTATTTTGGTCTATTCAGTTGGCGTATGCCTGAGCGGAGCAGCTAAGGTTAGCTCGACGCAATGCGCAGATCCGACGAAGCCGCCACCGCCTCCTCCACCGGCTCCTGACCCTGCCTGCAAGCCAGAGCCAAGAAGTCCAAACGGCTGCACCAGTGATCCAGCTAAAGCTTCAGCAGAGAAGAGGGAGGGGCCGCCGTCTTACTGCCCCAAAGGCAATCCGATCGACCATGGCACCGGCAACAAATTGCAATTGGAATCGGACTACCTCGGCGTCGGCAGTGTCGGCTTGAGATTGCAACGGACCTACAATTCCATTGGCCACCGCAATGGCCGCTACGGCGCGCGCTGGACTGGTAACTATGAGCGGATGGTGTTGACCAACCCGGCCTTTCCAAACAATGCCAGCGTCCGGCGCGGCAATGGCAAAGCGTTCAACTTCGTGTTGAATAACGGCAGCTACCAGCCAGATGGCGACATTACCGACCGCCTGACGCGACAAGCGGACAGCGCAGGCAATGCCACCGGCTGGCAATATCAAGTCGCCGCCGATCAGTCGCTGGAAAGCTATGATGCGGACGGCAAACTGATCGGCATCAAGAGCCGCGCAGGCTTGGTACAAACGCTGAGTTATTCGGATGCGACGACCCCGGCCGCGATTGCGCCGCAGCTCGGCTTGCTAATCCGGGTAACCGACACCTTCGGTCATCAGCTCAATTTCGTCTACGACAGCAGCAGCCGTGTCGTGCAAATGACCGACCCGGCTGGCGGCATCATTGCCTACAGCTACGACAGCGCCAACCACCCGAGTACCGTCACCTACCCGGACGGTAAGGTGCGCACCTATGTGTACAACGAACCGGTCTATACACAAGGCGCCGATCTGTGGAATGGATTGACCGGCATCGTCGATGAGAATGGCGTGCGTTTTGCGACCTTCAACTTCGACAGCAACGGCAACGCAATCTCGACCGAGCATGCCGGCGGCGTCGAGAAATACAGCATCACCTACCCGCAACTGGGCAGCCAAAGCACGGTCACCGATCCGCTCGGCAACGTGCGCACTTACAACTTTCAAACTATCCAGAATACGCTGCGCTACACCGGAGAGAGTCAGCCGGGCGGTGCCGGTTGCGGCGCTGCGGCCAGCAACGTCAGTTACGACGCCAACGGCAACGTCGCCAGCCGCACCGATTTCAACGGTGCCGTCACGACCTACAGCTATGACCTGGCGCGCAATCTGGAAACCAGCCGTGTCGAAGCGGCCGGCACGCCGCAGGCGCGCACTATCAGCACCCAATGGCACGCGAGCTTCAGCCTGCCGCTCAAGATCGCCGAGCCGAAGCGCGTAACGACTTATGCCTACGATGCATCCGGCAATCTGCTCAGCAAGACCGAGCAAGCGACCAGCGACGCGACCGGCGCCCAAGGCTTAACGCCGACCGTGACCGGCACCGCCCGCACCTGGAGCTACACCTACAACAACCTCGGTCAGCTATTGACCGCCACCGGTCCGCGCACCGATGTCGTCGATAAAACGACCTATGTCTACGACAGCAACGGCAACCTGAGCACGATCACCAACGCCGTCGGCCAAGTGACGACCTTGTCGAACTACGACGCCAACGGCCGCGTCGGCAGCATCGCCGATGCCAATGGCGTCACCACCGCACTCACCTACAGCCCACGTGGCTGGCTGACCGGCAAGAGCGTCACCGCCAACGGCACGACCGAGAGCACCAGCTACCGCTACGACGGCGTCGGCCAGTTGACCCAGGTCACGCTGCCGAATGCGTCGACCGTCAGCTACAGCTACGACCCGGCGCACCGCTTGACCAAGATCGCCGACAGCGTCGGCAACAGCATCGTCTATACCTTGGACAACATCGGTAACCGGATCAGCGAGCAAGTCAAAGATCCGAGCGGCGCATTGGCGCGGCAGACCAGCCGTGTCATCGACGCGTTGAATCGCATACAACAAATTACCGGAGCAGCGCAATGAGAGGGCGTTTCACTTTGAATCAACATCGAATCAAGACCATCGTTGGTACCGTGCTATTCGCACTGGCTGGCACGACAGTCGCGCAGCAAAACACGACCACCAGTTACGAATACGACGCGATGGGGAATCGGACCAAGATTGCCGATCCGTTGGGCCATGTGACGACGCAAAGCTATGACAGCTTAGGCCGGTTGATGCAGCAAACGCAGCCAGCCCCGACCGTTGGAAGCAGCAACCCGACCGTTGGCTATAGCTATGACGGTTTGGGTCAGCTGAGCACGGTCACCGATCCGCGCAATCTGGTCACCAGTTACAGCAGCGACGGCCTCGGCAACCAGACCGCGCTGACCAGTCCCGACACTGGCAGCACCAGCAAAACTTACGACGTTGCCGGTAACCTGAAGACCAGCACCGATGCCCGCGGCAAGACCACCAGCTATAGCTACGACGCGCTGAATCGCCTGACCAGGATCGACTACGCCAGCGGCAGCGCGACCCAGTTCGAATATGACGGCGGCGCGAGCGGCGCGCCGAATGCGAAAGGCCGCCTGACGCGGATGATCGACGGCTCGGGCCAAACTAGCTACGCGTATGACGGCTTCGGTCGCTTGCTGTCCATAGTGCAAACCATCGGTAGCACGGCCAGCACCACCAGCTATACCTACGGCAGCAGCGGCAACACGGTCGGCCAGCGCACCAGCATGACTTACCCGAGCGGCAACCGGATCAACTACGGCTATGATGCTGCTGGTCGCGTTAACAACCTGAGCCTGAACCCGATCAATGCCACTGGTGGCGGCACCAATACCGGCAGCACGATCCCGCTGTTGACCGGCATCGGTTATACGGCGTTTGGCCCAGTCAATGCCTGGACCTGGGGCAATAGCAACACGCTCAGCAGCAGCACTTACGCGCGAGGCTTTGACCTCGACGGCCGCATCACCAGCTATCCGCTCGGTGACCCGCTGAACAACGGCACCAACCGCAGCATCAGTTACGACGCCGCCGGTCGGATCGTCAGCAGCAGCCACATCGGCAGCGGCACCGGCAACAACGCCCCGGCCAACTACAACCAGGGCTACGGCTACGACAACCTGGACCGACTGACCAATGTCGCCGGCAGCAGCGGCGCGAATAACCAGAGTTTCCAGTACGACGCCAATGGCAACCGCATTCAGGCGACATTCGGCGGCAGCACGTATGCCAATACCATCGCCACCAGCAGCAATCGGCTCAGCGCAACGACCGGGCCGGCCCCGGCTAAGAGCACCAGCTACGACGCCGCCGGCAATTTGCTCAGCGACGGCAGCATCAGCTACACCTATAGCGACCGTGGCAGGATGGTCAGCACCAGCAGCGGCGGCAATACCGTCAGCTACAGTCATAACGGTCTCGACCAGCGGGTGCAAAAACAAGGCCCGAGCACGATTGTCGCGACCGGCAGCAACAGCTATGTGTATGACGAAGCGGGACACTTGATCGGCGAATACGACGCAAATCAACAAGTAATCGAAGAGACGGTGTATCTGGGTGACTTGCCGGTGGCGGTACTGAAACAAACGGTGACCGGCACTGGCGCAAATCAGACCACGGCAACCAATGTCTATTACGTCTACGCCGACCACCTCAATACGCCACGGGTAATTACGCAAGCTCTTGACAACCAGATGGTGTGGCGCTGGGACAATACCGACCCGTTTGGCTTGCTGCCGCCGGATGAGAATCCCAGCGGTCTTGGCGCCTTCAGCTACAACCAGCGCTTTCCGGGGCAGGTGTATGACCGGGAGACCAACAACTTCTACAACATCCATCGGGACTACGATCCGCAGCTGGGTCGGTACGTGGAAAGCGATCCTATTGGATTAAATGGTGGCATCAACACCTTCAGCTATGTCGGGGGCAATCCGGTCTCATTAACCGACCCTCTAGGACTACAGGCGATGTATCCCACTGCTTTTATGCCGCCTTCTGACCCTAACGCGAAAAATTGCCCAACAGAAACCGGTTGCAAATACACCTTCACAGTCACGTCCAGTGAAGGAGCGTGTCGGCCCGGTGATACTATGTGTCCAGCCGCCATGAAAGCTGCTGGCATACAAGGTCCATATGGCAAGACCACCAAGACATATGATTGGCTGTGTCTTATGAAGCTGGGAATCGCTGTAAAGACGCCAATGGCTGTCGGCGGTTCTGCTGTTGGAAAGTACGCCCCCGGATGGGCCTCAAGACTTACTTCAATCCTATTTGGAGGAGAAGCCGGTGCCTACGTTGGCATGGCTGGAACGGCACTAGCTGACGCGTCCGCAAGTCCTGTTGGCGTTGCCGTGAGCATTACAGGAGCGCTTAAATATCTTGCGGATGAATGCGAGTGTAATGCTGGCAAAAAGAATTAATACGATGTATGTCTCGTAGTAAGGGTGATAGATGAAGATTATAAAGAAAATTCTTGCAGCGATCTGTGTAGCCTTGATGTTCTTTGGCATTGTTTATAAGGTGTTTGTATTGCCATTCTCATCTCCAAAATTTGATTTAATTGCTGCGGTCTTAATCGGGGTCGCGTGCTTGATAGCGGTTATAGTCGGTCGCGACAAATGAAAAAATGAGATCCGCACTGTAAAACACAATCATCGTATGGTGCATCACGTATATGCCATACGAGCGAAAAGTCACCCTCTTGGGTGACTTTTTTTTTAGCAGTGCTGCACTGTTCACAATTAAATGTATGGCGGGTGATGTGATCATCAAATGCGTCATTTTGCGTCAATCCGTTGCAAGCGATTCACGCGGGAGCGCCAGGCTGCGCGGGACTCCGGCGTTTTGACGAACTGCGTTAAAAGCAGTGCATTTAACGAAGCCCCCAGGCGTGGGGGGGACTGCGCGGCGCGGGTCACTGTCTTATACGAAGCGCCTTTCAAAGCGAGTATGGCACTCGCTGCGTTACACCTTGCCGAAAGCCTTGCAGCATTGTTTCATCTTGCGGTGTCTACAGCGGCAACAGAAGCGGTTTTAAAGGCAATGTTGTCGGGCATGATCTCGACGATTGATTTTGAAGGTTGGGACTTGTATTAAGACGTTTTTAATTCATCGAAAAACCGCTTGCGATCGATGCCTATCGAGAATTTGTCTTTCCAGAGACGGGTTGTTGAATGAAATGACCTTGCATAGTGCTCGGCTTTCGGCATTCATGCCGTTGATCATCCCCGGCACACCAGCTTTGCCGCGTTGATTCAGATTGCAATAACGACGAACCCCATCATTTAATGCCAAGCCAGTTATCGATAGTCAGTGCGCCGCCACGCCCAACAAGATAAAGCAGCAATCTGGCCCACGATAGATGAATGGACCAGGCATCCGGATAGCCTTGCCGTCGATCCAGACCCAGTTGCGTACTGTCTTGTACCCATAGTTATGCGCCGGACGGAACGGTAATGGCATTGTCACGCCAGCCGACATGGTGACAACGATACTGCCGTCGGTTGGCCTCGCCTCAATCAACGCGCTGGTCGCCTGGTGAGAGCGCAACCGGCCGATCAGCCGACGTGGTACGTCAGCTGACGGCAAAGCGATCAGAAGCGATAGCCGACGTTAAGGAATGTCATCACTGGTCGTATCTTGAGTGTCGCAGTGCTGTCAATTACCGTGCCGCCGGCTGTTGTTCCCGTCAGCGTAGCCGTTGTTTTTACCGGAACGTACGAAACCGACAGACCAACCGACCAGTGGTCATCGATCGCATAGTTTGCGCCGGCACTGAATGCCGGTGACCACGAACTGGTCGCATGGACAGTGGCTGATCCACCGGGGCCCATTTTACTGGTCACGAAATCATTATTGGACACTTGAGCATCGATAAACTTGGTGTAATTGACACCCAGACCAACATATGGACGAAACTTGGTTTGCGCATCGAAAAAGTGGTAACGCAACAAGATAATCGGAGCGATCGGCTTGGCTTTGCCAAGCACACCGAATGACGATAGCGTACCTGTCCCTTCGAATTTCAGATAGTTCGGATATCCAGCAACCGCCTCCACCGAAATATCGTCGGTAACATAATGCGCGAAGGTGAAGCCCAACGTATCGGTCTTCTGGGCAGCGAAGCCGGTGCCAATTTCCACCAGATTGACCGGCATGCCATTGATGCTGTTGACCGTCAACGGCGTGGATTGGTTCTGTGGCGCGGCATGCAACCAGCCTACGCTGATCACATTACTACCGGCGGTTTGCGCCTGCGCCATGTCGACAGCACTGAACATCGCAAATCCTGCCGTCACCACACCTAACCGTTTGCTCATAAATTGCATTTTCATTTTGTCTCCTTTAGGGTTTTTACTGCATGAAAAGTTGCTTATCCAATGCCCTCAGTCCCGTGTTTGCGCTATCGGAAATGCGCGCATGGAAGCGGCTTTAATCGAAAATGACGTCCGTTAATACTTTCAATTGAAATACCTTTGGGTCCTCGCCAGATGCACGCGACCATCGACAACCATGCGCACGATTAGGTCGACGCAGGTCGAGATGCCGTTGATCAGTCCGATGACCTGGCCGGCGGTAATTACGCCGCCGTTTACCTCTCCAGTCACGAGCGCCGCCTTGCCACGCCCGCCGGCCACGAGTGGTCTTATATTCTCGAACTGGTAGGGGTAATCGATCGAGTCATGCCGGTCTCCTTTGTGATTTGAAATCGTTGTGCGCGCAGGCCACAGTGCAACTGCTTCTTAATAATGACAATATAGTCATCATGACTTCTTAATCAAAAATAAAACGTCGCCGTTGCTTGCGGCACGCTGGCGGGCAAAAAAATCCCGCCGCGTTACGGCGGCGGGACAAAAACCTCCAGTGTGGGGGTGCACTGGAGAAACTGGAGATCGGGTTGCGCGCGCGCCGCAGGCTAGGTGGCAGCGCCCAACAAGGCTAACGATTCACGTACGATGTTGTCGAGCTGGTCCAGCGGACCGTCGTGCAGCACGGTGCGGTCCGGTCGTACCACGGCGACCCAGCCAACTGGCGCCGCACCCGGTACCAGGCAGTCGGTCATGTCTTCCCATGAGCCGGCCGGCGCAGCATGCTGACCGCGGTGGCGCAGCTGCACAACGTGGCCGCCGGCCCGCTGCCAGCGCGCCCGCAGCTCGGGAGCCAGCGCCGCTTGGGCATCGCAGCCGAAACCGATCAGGCTCAGATTGAGGCCCAACACCTCGTCGCTGGGCAGGCAGGCCGCATGCGTGGCGCTGCGCACCAGACCCTGCGGCAGTAAGCCGCCGCGTACCAGCCGCGCGCGCCCGCGCCCCGGCTGGAACAGGCCGCACCGGAAGCTGTTGGCCGGCTTGATCTTCAAGTCCTGGAACCAGGGCCGGGTGAAGGGGACGCGCTGCAACAGCGCCATCGTGCCGTGCACGCACAGCGCCCCCAGCCGGTTGCGCGGCATAACCAGGCGACCCATCAGCAACGCCAGCTGGATGATGGACTTGGCATGCGGGCGGCGCTCGGTGTCGTAGCTGTCGAGAATGGACGACGCGGCACGCCCGTGCACCACCCAGGCCAGCTTCCAGCACAGGTTGGCCGCGTCGCGCAGGCCCGCCACCAGGCCCTGGCCCACGAACGGCGGCGTGATGTGGGCCGCGTCGCCGGCCAAGAACACACGACCGCGCGAGAAGCGTTCGACGATGCGGGCGTGAAAGCGGTACACGGCGGTGCGCTCGATGGTGACTTGGTCGATGTCGCACCAGGGCGCCAGCAGCTCGCGGATCTTTTCCGGCCGCTCCATCTGCTCGCGTGTCTCGCCCGGGGCCAACTTGAACTCCCAGCGCTGGCGATCACCCGGCGCCACCATGTGCGGCGTCGGTCGGCGCGGGTCGCAGATGAATTCCACGTGGTCGATCGGATCGGGCACGCCGATGGCGTCGACCACCAGCCAGTCCTCGCTAAAGGTCTGGCCATCGAAGCCCAGGCCGGTGCGCTGGCGCACCGGCGAGCTGGCGCCGTCAACACCGACCAGGTAGCGGGCCCGCACCGTGGCTAGCGCGCCGTCGGCCTGCCGGAGGGTGGCGCTGACCCCATCGGCGGTCTCGGTATAGTCCACCAGTTCGGTGTCCAGCACGGTCTGCACGCAGGAATAGAGAGCCAGCCTGGCGCGCAAGGTGCGCTCCAGCTCCGGCTGGTAAAAGGTCACCAGGCGCGGATGACCATCCTGCTCGCCGGCGGTGTTGGCGCGCGCGTAGCGGCCGAACAGCGGCGAATGCATCTGCACCTTGGCGATGGCGTGGGTAGCGAACGCGCCTTCCTCCAGGCCAGCCAGCTGCAGGATGCGTAGCGCCTCGTTGTCGAGCGCGATGGCGCGCGGCATGGTGAACACGTCGCTGGCCTTGTCGATTGCCAGTGTGCGCACGCCGTAGCGACCCAGCAAGTTGGCGGCGGCGGCGCCGACCGGACCGAGGCCGACTAGCAGCACGTCGACGGTGTCGGGCAAGGGAGTAGTCATGGTGATTCCTTTCAGGCCTGTGACAGGATGTCGATGGCGTAGCTGAAGCCGGCCAACGCAGCGCGGGCACGCTCGCCGTGTGGCGCTTCGACCAGGATGGTGGCGACCGCGCCACGGCGGGCGTCGGCCTGCACCCGGACGCTGGCGTCAATGCTGTGCTGGGCCAATCGCTGGCGAAACACGTGGGCGGCAGCGCGCATGCGCAGCTCGGCCTTGGCAACTTTGCCGACCGCCGTCAGCGCCATTTGCTCCAGCACCTCGATTCGCACCGGAACGGCGGCCGGTTCCGGCACCAGCCGGCGGGCGGCGGCCAGCAGCGTCTCCGGCAGGATGATGGCGTTGGCTTTCAGCGTGACATAGGCCACCGGCAGTTCGCCCGCGTGTTCGTCCGGCTGGCCGACGGCGGCCGCCATGGCCACGGCCGGATGGCGCAGCAACGCGTCCTCGATCATGGCCGGATCGATGTTATGGCCGCCCCGGATGATCAAATCCTTGGCACGGCCGGTCAGGTGCAGGAAGCCGTCCGCGTCCAGATAGCCGAGATCCCCCGTGTTGAGCCAACCCGGCGCCAGCCAGATGCCCCGGTTGTCGTGTCCATTCAGGTAACCGGGGAACACGTTAGGGCCGGACACGCCGATCACGCCGGTCTCGCCGCTGGCGCAGGGGCGCACGGCCAGGCCGGCGCTATCGACCTGCCATACCTGCAAGTCCTGGTGCGGCAGGCGCAGACCGACGCTGCCGGCGCGGTGACCGCCGTCGGTAGGATTGAGCGAGGAGATGCAGGCGCCCTCGGTCAGGCCGTAGCCCTCGCACAGCGGGATGCCGGCCGCCGCTTCGAAGCGGCGTGCCACTTCGGCAGGCAACGGCGCCGCGCCGCAAAAGGCGTGGCGCAGCGAGGACAGGTCGGCGCCGTCGCGCGGCAGGCCGGCCAGGGTGGCGAAGATGGTGGGCACGCCGCTGAAGCTAGTGGCGCGGAAGCGCTCCACCAGGCGCCAGAAGTTAGTCAGCACGTCCTTGCCGCGGTAGCCCTGCGGCGTGAGCATCACCACTTCCCAGCCGCAGTGGAATGCGGCCAGCCCGGTCACCATGGCGCCGTTGACGTGGAACAGCGGCAGTCCGCATAGCACCACGTGGTGGCGCGGCTCCAGCAGGCTCAGCATGCAGGCCACAAAAGTTTCGTTCAGGTGGGTGTGCACCGCGATCTTCGGCAGACCGGTGGTGCCTCCGGTATGGAAATAGGCACAGCGGTCACTGCCGTCGATGACGCGACCGGACGCCAGCCGGTCTGGACTCTCCGCCCGCAGCGCGGCATCGAACGGCAGGATGCGCAAGTCCGCGCGCTGCGGTTGGGGCGCAGCCTGATACAACGCGTCCAGCGCGACGCCGGTGGCCGGGTCGACATAGGCCGCCAGATTCACAACGAACAGGGTGCGCAGCGACGGGCAGCGCTCAGCCACCGCCAGCGCCTTGCTCCAGCCATCGCTGTCTGGCAGCGGTGCCAGCGCCACCAGCGCGGTGGCCTCGGTGGCGTTGATGATGCTGGCGATGTGCTCCACATCCAGCATGGGATTGATCGGACTGGCGATGCCGGCCGCCTGCGCGCCCAGCAGCGCGTAATGGGTTTCCGGCAGATTGGGCAACAGCAGCGCGACTGCCTGTTGGGAGCTGACGCCGGCGCGATGGAAGGCGTTGGCGGCGCGCGTTACCTGTTCCAGCAGGATGCGGTAGTTGATGGCGAACGCGGGCGCTTCCGGTACGCCGGACAGCACGAAGCGCAACGCGGTGCGGTCAGGATGGCGGTCGCAGGCTTGCCGCAGCAGTTCATAGGTGGTGCGGGCCGGCAGCTTTTGCTGCCATGGGGTTTGTTCAACAGCGCGCAGGTCGTCCAGCGAACGGATACGAGCAGGCGCGTCCATCGCTACGAGGGTAAAGTCAGACATAGGAACTCCGTAAGTGTGCGGTTCAGGTCAGAGAGAGGGACGGCAGCAACACGGTGCGGCAGGCGCAGCGCTGTTCGACATGGTGATGCGCGGCGGCGCCGGTCCAGCATCAGGTCGGCCCCGACCGCGCTGCAGGCCGCGAGGCCGCACTCCCCCGCCACCGCCATGACGTGCGCGCCCAGCTGCTTAAGCAGGGCGATGGCGGCCAGGCACCGCGCGCTCATGCCGCCACCACCCGGTTGCGCTGCTCTCCCAAGTCGAGCCTACCGTCGTCGCTGCGGATCGCCGCCGTAATGACGTCGCCCGGCCGCAGGTAGGCCGGATTGTCCAGCCCTTTCTGAATGAACAGACTCCATTTTGTGGCGTCCGACAACAGGTGCTTCATCGCCCACAGCGCCAGCTTGCCAGGCGCACGCGCGGCACAGCCGGCCGGAGTGCCGGTAGCGATCAGGTCGCCCGCGTCGAGATCGTGCAGTGCCGATAGTTCAGTCAGGGTCTGGTAAGGCTTGTAGATCATGTCACCGCAATAGCTGTCCTGACGCAGCTGGCCGTTGACAGCCAAGCGCATGCGCAGCTCTGGCCAGCGCAGCCATTCCTCGGCGCTCAGCAACAGCAGGTAGGGCCCGGCCGGGCCGAAGGTGCGGTAGCTCTTGCCCTTGTAGAACTGGCCCTGCGGCAGTTGCACGTCGCGCGCCGAAATGTCGTTGACGATGGTGACGCCGGCCAGCCAGTGGTGCAACTCGCCGTTGCCGACCGTAGTGGCTCCGCGAAGCGAGCGTCGCATCACCAGACCCAATTCGATTTCGTAATCCAGCAGGCGCACGTGGGCCGGCCGCACCACGTCGTCGTGCGCCGATGCCAGCGACGAGGGTGCTTTGGTGAACAGGGTGTTGAAGCCGATCCGCGTCGGGTCCATGCCGGACTCACGCACGTGGCTGGCGTAATTGGTGCCCTGGCAAAGGAACTGGCGGTCGCCGGTGATGGGCGACAGCAGCGCGACCCGATCGAGCGCCAGCAGCGCCTGCGCCGGCGTGCTGGCGTGAGCTTCGTCGATGCCCTCGTTGATGAAGTCGGCGGTGCTGGCGTAGTGGCGCGACAATGGCGCGATGCGTCGTTCGTGCACTACGCCCCAGGCCGGTTTTCCTTCGTGCTGATAGCGGACCACAGTGGTTGCCATGATGCTCTCCTTGGTTCCCTGTTATTGGAATGGATGGTGCTGCGGACTGATTACAGCCACGGGCGCGGGTGGCCCATGGCGCGGCCCAGCAGCTTCAGGCGCGCAATCGACAGCCGTCCACGCCACAGCAACCGGAACACCTTGAACAAAGTGCCGAGGTCGCGCTGGACCCCCATTGAGGCCGGCACATCGTCGCCCCAGGCCCAGATGCCCGACAGCTCCAGCGGCACGTAGTGGGTGGGGTAGTCGGCGGTGAACACGTCGCCGTCGGTGTAGTGCTCAAACTCCATACCATCCGGGTCGTACCAGTAGTCGAACAGCTGACTGCCCAGCACATGGCGGCCGATGCCCCACATGTGGCGGTGGCCGTTGGCGCGCAGCACATTGTGGCCCTGCCCCAGCGCGTCCAGGTCAACCACCTCGTAGGCGCTGTGCTCATACTTTTCCTCGATACCGCCGGCCAGCACGAAGCTGTGGTGGTCGGCCGGCGCGGCGCCCAGGTCGAGACGGAAGAAGGACAAGTTGGGCGAGCCGTCCTCCAGGTATTGCACGTCGGTGGGAATCAGGCCCAGATGGCGCATGTACCACTGCGCCATATTGGAGAAGTCGATGGTCTGCAGCACCACGTGCCCCAGGCGCGCGGCCGCAGCCGGTTCTAGTGGGGGGCGCACTGTGGCGTTCACGCGCGGTAGGTGGCCGACGCTGTTGGTCAGCGGGTGCAGCGGCGCGCGCAGCGGCAGCGGCGCCAGCGGCGACTGATCGCAGACCAGCCACAGCAGGTTGCCTGCCGGGTCGATCAGCTCAACGCCGCTGCCGCCGCCCGGGATAGCGTCGGTCGGCAGGCGGCGCGCGCCGGCTTGGCGTTCCAGCTTGATCAGCTCGGCTTCGTCGGCCACGCAGAAGGCGGTGCCCAGGTAGCGCGAGCGGTTACCGTGCCGCGCCAGGTAGATGCAAGGCGCCGTATCGCTGCCGCGCATCAGCAACTGGTCGGCGTCGCGCGCCACGGTGTGCATGCCGAAGTCCGTGAGGAAGGTTTCGGTGGCGTCGAGATCGCATTTCTCGAACATCAAGAACGCCAGAGCGTTCGCCTTGACCAGCGCGACAGGGCGTTTCAGCCTTTGTACCTGCGGTGGCAGGGCGTGTTCCGGATAGGCCGGCTGCGTGCGCAGCGGAACGCGCAAGGATGCAGTCATAGTGTCTCCTAGTGGATAGGGTTGCCGGGGCGGCGATTTATTATCGCTTCTAAATGACATTATCGTCATAATGACACATATGTCAAATATGATTTTCCTATAATCAGGCTGATGGGCACCGCATTGGCCGCACCACACAGGGCAGAATATGAAATCAGAAAACACGCCAGATCACCGCACCCGGGTCGCGGCCAAACGTCGGGAAAAGACCCGCGCCAAGCTACTGGAAAGCGCACTGCATGTGTTTTCCCGCAAGGGGCCGCAGGCCGTAATCGAGGACGTCATCGCCCAGGCCGGGATGGCGCGCGGCTCGTTCTACAACTATTTCCACACCAATGAGGAATTGCTGGAGGCACTGGCCAACGAGATCAATAATGAGCTGGTGCGCGCCATTGATCCGTTGGTGCAACGGCTGGCCAATCCGGTTGAGCGGGTGGCCAGCGGCACGCGCATGCTGTTGCACGCGATCACCCAGTTCCCGCAATTGGGTCACTTCCTGTCGCGCCTGCCACTCCCGACCGCGAACAGCAATCGGCTGGGATTGCGCTTCCTGGTGCGCGATGTCGCGGCCGGCATCAGCGCCCAGCTCTTCCGCCACATCGAGCAGCGGGTGGCGGTCGATCTGGTGACGGGCGTGGTGCTGAGCGCGGCGTATGCGCTGGGCAGCGAGACCTTGCAGCACGACTATCCGGAACAGAGCGTGCGCCAGATGCTGCAGGGGCTGGGCGTCGACGGTGTCGAGGCACAGCGTATTGTGGCGCTACCGCTGTCGGTGCTGATGCTGCCAGACAGTGCGCTGTTGCTGCGGGTGCAGCCTGATCCTGCTTAAGCTGTCGGGCTGGCGAGTCTGATATCATCGCTGGCGTACCAACTGCCCGGACCACCCCGATGCCCGCTGCCGCCAATCCCACCGACCACCGACCGCGCGTTGCCGCCGAGCGTCGCGAGCGCATGCGCAAACGCCTGATCGAGAGCGCTCTGGTCGTGTTCGCGCAAAAGGGCGTCGGCACCAGCGTGATTCCCGACGTGGTGGCTGCGGCCGAAGTGTCGCAGGGCTCTTTCTATAACTATTTCCGCACCAACGAAGACTTGCTGGTTGCCGTCAGCGAGCAGATCAGCAATGAAATGTTGCAGCTGATCGAGGGCGTGGTCGACACCATCGAGGATCCGGCGCTACGGGTGGCGACGGCGATACGCTGTTATCTGCACCTAGCTCGTTCCTGCCGCCTGGTGGCTCACTTCGTGTCCGGCGCCGGCCTGCGAGTGGCGGGTGTCAAGAGCGTGCTGTACGAAGTGTTACCGCCCGACTTGGACGAAGGTGTCAAGCGCGGCCAGTTCGACGCCGTCGCGCTGGGGGTGGCGGTCGACGTCATCAAGGGCACGGTGCTGGTCGCGTTGCACCGCATGACGCAGGGCCGGATCGCCAAGGATTATCCGGAACAGATTGTCCAGGCCATCCTGCGCTCGCTGGGTGTGAGCGGCGCCGCGGCGGCCCGGCTGACAGCGGCGCCGCTGCCGCGCCTGGCCGTACCAGACGATTCCCTGCTAGCGCGAGCCCAGATGCGCATCGCGACCATGGCCTCCGACCATGGAAAAGCCTAAACAACAACGGCAATCGACTCTCAAACGACTTGTCAACGATGGACTCGATAACACCTCGGAAACTGTAGTACTCATTGGATCACCGACCTACACAGGGCGCTCGGTGCAGTTAAAGAAAATGGCAATGATCGAGGTACTGCATCTGTGTACTGGCCGACAGCAAGGCCAGGAATTGAGACCTGTGCTGGGCTACGAATGCCGGCGCCGCGAACCACGCGACGGCAAGCATGTTCGCTAGAAAATTTCGCGCAATTCTCGGTTCGAGTGTGGATGAGGGGAGCGCGAAATTTGATGACCGGATCAATAGGAGGAGTTGCATGGGATTGCTGTCTTGCGAAGCAACGCCGCTTCAGTGATGCAACAGCGAGGCGTTGACCATTGCGCCGTCGTGCCAGTAATGGCTCAACCGCGATACCAGAATGGCCGCCGCAGCGTCGCCAATGTCCATATGGACCAGGGCGCATGGATTGGCGGCGTTACCTTCACGGATGATCTCGACCCGGGCCACCGGGCCAAAGCCGCCGAGCCATGACTGGACAGCAGCCTCGGTGACGCCGGAACGGAGTCCCGTGACCAGGATCTTTTTGGCGGTCGCGATCAATGTCCGATCGTCGTCGGATTGAGCGATGGTGACGACGTTCCGCTGTGTGCCCAGATCGATCATGCCATCGGCACTGCGGATGCCTGCTTCGACAACCTGGCCGGGTTGCAGGTACTGCGTACGCTCTTCTTGCGCCTCCAGGAACATGGCCCACTTCTTGGCCTCAGGCAGAAGCGCAGCGATTTTCTGCTTGGCAGGCGACGGAATGACCAAAGCGCACCCCGCCGGCGTGCCGGTGGCGATAAGGTCGCCTGGAAAAAGATCTTGCAGGCTGGCCAGCTCGTTGAGCGTGGCCACGGGGTCATGCACCATGTTGCCCGAGCTGCCACTCTGGCGAACCTGACCATCAACTTTGAGCGTGAGTTGCAGTTGCCTGAGGTATTTCATGTCGGCAGCTTCCAGCAGGCACAGCCACGGCCCTACGGGGCCAAAGGTGCGGTAGCTCTTGCCCTTGTAGAACTGCATTTGCGGGATCTGGATGTCACGTGCCGAGTAATCGTTGACAACCACGATTCCGGCAATGAATTCGTGCAGGTTTTGCTCGGTCACTTTCACGGGCCCAGTTATTTCACGGCGCATTATCAGACCAAGCTCGACCTCGTAGTCAAGAAAGCGCACGTGCGCTGGCCGGATCACAGGGCTATCGGCGGCTACGATGCAGCTGGCGGCCTTGGTGAAGATCATGTTGAAGTGCTTGGTGTCCGGGTCCATGCCCGATTCGATCATGTGCTCGCGATAGTTCGCGCCCTGGCAGACGAACTGCTGATTGCGAGTAACCGGGCTGAGCAGCGTGATGAGATTACGCGGGATGGGTGTACCGGTGAGCCTGGCGAGTTCGGCGGGCGTCACCGCACGCACCAGTTCGCCCGTGGTCGTGTAGCTCTCTGGTAGTGGAATCACGCCGTCGGCGCTAAGCACGCCCCAATGGGCGTGGTTCTGGTACTCGAAATGAGCGAGATGGATGGCCATAATGGTTCCTATTGGTAAATGTTGCTTTTAAAAATTCAAAGAAATAAAAAAATATTTGGTCAACGTGGCATAGGTCGCTGTATATGCGTCATTCGCCGTCCGATTCGAAGTCATAAAGAAGATCCCGTGCAGCTGAGCGCCGTCGTAGTCCTTGAGCGTGCAGGTGACGCGCGAGCAGGCGCTCGTCCGTCGCGACTACACTGATCGTCTCGCCAATGATGCGAACCACGCCGAGAACCGGCAGCACTAGCATCGTCCCGGCAATGCCGGCTACCGCACCACCGGCGAATATCATGACAACCGTCATCAAGGGGTGCATGCGCAGCTCTCGACCAACGGTCATCGGCATATACACAAAATCGTCGAGCAGACGTACAAAGACGAAGAACCCCACAACCGAGTAGGCCATCGAAGGAGCATGGGAAAAATCTGTTGCCGCTACCAGCATCACCAACACGCCGCCAAGAACTGAACCTACAAAGGGAATCCACGCCAGCACGGCGCACACCAATCCGAGAGCCAAGGCACTCGGGAATCCCAAAATCCAGAGCCCAACGGCAAGCGTCAGGGTATCGAGGGCGGTGAGTTTCAGCAGGCCCATGAAATAGGCGCTGGCGATTCGGTCAACCTGATGAAGCAGGCTCAAGCTCTTCTCAAAATAAGCATTAGGGACAGCGCCATTCATGAGATCTTTGAATCGTCGTCCGTCCCGAAGGAGAAAATAGGCAAAGAAAGGTACGAGAAGGAGCGGAGGCAAATTAGTCGAAAGTGCAATACCCAGTGGTTCGAGATGTTCGCTGAATGAATTCGACTGATCGATGCGTTGCATGACTGTATCGGTCAAGTGGGCTCGAGCGAATGGAGAAAAACTGGCCTCCAGCATGCCCAAGACGTTGCGCAAAAAACGTATTCCCCCTTGCAGATAGCGATCTGCCGACGTATGCCAATCAGAGGCTAGGCTTACCACGTGAGGCGCCATCAGCGCGATCAAAACCACGGCAAGCATGAGAAAGGAAAACATCACCAATGCAGCTGCTTTATTCCGTGTAACGCCCCGATGAGTCAGAGCCTGCATCAGTGGATAGAGCGTGTAGTAGAGGAGCAATGCCAACAAAGCGGGCAGCACAAGCCACAATGTTCCCCTTAAGGCGAGCAATATGGCGAGCGTTGCGGTGATGATGATTACCCACACCAGCGGTCCTGGCTCACGATGAATTGTTTTGTTCATAGGTGTCGATGATTCTCGACTGTCAATTCGAGTTCTCGCAGCCGGTGCCCCAAATGGCGCAGGAGCTGCCTGCCGATCTTGTGCGCTATGCGCAGGTGACTGTCCATCAAGCCATTAAAATCCTCCCGGAAAAGTACGGCCATCTTGCAGTCGCTGGAGGCACGAACCTGTGCCGTTCGAACCGATTCATCGAGCAAGCACAACTCGCCGAAGAATTCGCCTGCGCCAAGGGTCGCTTGATGCCCATCTTCAAGGCTTCCCTGCCTGCAAATACTCACCTGGCCTTCGAGCAACAAATATATTGCCTGCCCGACCTCACCCTCATCGAAGACCACTTCGCCGGTGAAGTATTCACGCGTATGCAGCAGACGGGCAACAATACTAAGTTCCGGCTTGGAGAGACCTTCGAATAGAGAGAGTTTCCTCAATCCTTTAAGGTCGTCACTGTGTCGACGGAATATCAGGAAATCTAAGACCATTGTGTCGTCCTCTTCGTCGAACGCCGGTCGGAATGGCAGGACCTCGCTTCGCGTGGGTTAACCGGAAGCCTCACCACATGGACTGCCGGCGCGAGTGCGTGCAACCGTGGCGGGACTGCGCCCCGAGTCGTTGCTCGGCTCAAGGCGATGAGCGGGATCGCTTTCATGATCGCTCCTAGTGGCCGATCGATGCGGCGTCTACCGATCGAGCCGCCTTGGGTGCCAACGCGATTGAGACGGCGGCCACGAAAAAGATGACAGCGATGGCCATCATCAATCCGTTGGTTGCCAGCAGCAGGCTTTGACCCGTCACCATGTTGTTGAACATTTCGCGCGCCGCCTGGCCTGCCATTGCCGGAGCACTGGCGATTTGGGCGGTGAGCGTGCGGGCGGGATCGACAATGCTAGCCAGTTGGTCATGGGCTGTGTAGCTGCGGTCTTGCCAGGACGTCGTGACCAGTGAGGTGGCGAATGCACCGGAAATCGTCCGCACAAAATTCATCAGTCCGGCCGCCGAAGCGGTTTCCTTTTCGTCCACCGAGCCCATTGCCAATCCAGTGATCGGCACGTAATACATCGGCATGCCGACGCCCATCACCAACAACGGGATGCAGATCGTCCAGAAGTCCATGTCCGAGTTGGCGAGTGCCCGCCAGGCGGTGTCGCAGCCCAACCAGGCGCAACCGATGAAGATCAGCCATCGAGCATCGACGCGATTGGACAGGTTGGCCGCAATCGGGGAAAAAATTACCGAAAGTACACCGCCCCACATGACAACCAATCCGGCCCAGGTAGTGTTGTAACCCATGTTGTACTGGAGCCATAGCGGCGTGAGTACATTCAGGCCGAAGAAGCCGCCGAAGGCCAACGCGAGCACGAACATGCTGGTGGAAAAGCCGCGGTGGCGGAATACGCGCAGATCAACAATTGGGTGCGACTCGGTCAATTCCCAGATGACAAAGGAAACGAACCCGATCGCCGCGATTACCCCGAGGACACAGATCTCCGGAGACGAGAACCAATCCTTGTCCTTGCCTTCGTCAAGCATGATCTGGAGCGCAGCCACCCAGGTGAACAGCAGCAGGAAGCCAATCTTGTCGACCGGATTCTTGACCACTGGCTCTTCGTAGCGCTTGAGCAACTTCCAAGCGATCATGCTAAACAGCAGCGCCATGGGTATGTTGATGAAATAGACCCACGGCCAGCTATAGTTGTCGCAAATCCATCCGCCCAACACCGGCCCGACGACGGGCGCGAGCAGCGTTGTCATTGCCCACAATCCCATGGCCTGCATGGACTTCTCCTTGGGGAAGATGCGTAGCAGCAGCGTCTGCGACAACGCCAGCAGCGGACCGCCGGCGAAGCCTTGAAATACGCGCATCAGGAGCAGCATGCCGATCGAAGTGGATACGCCGCACATCAGTGAGAAGATGCCGAACAAGAGTACCGATAGCGAAAACACCTTGATCGCGCCAAAGCGAGAAGAAAGCCACCCGGTCAGAGGAACGCTGATCGCTTCCGCGACCGCGTAGGCGGTGATGATCCAGGTGCCTTGGCTGGAGCCGGCGCCAAGCGCCCCGGCCATGTTCGGCACGGTAACGTTGGCGATGGTCATGTTCAGTACGGCCAGGAAGTTGGCCAACGCCAGAACGATGGCCCCCACCCAGAGCATCGCCCCCTGAAGGGCGGGCGCGTCATTGCGCGCGGCCTGAGCTTGTGTCATGGTTTTCTCCTTCTCAGGACTTGCTGTTCAAGTCGATTTCCGCGCTCGTCGACATGCCGACCCGCAGCGGATGGGCTTGCAGTTCGGCGGGGTCGAGACGGATTCGAACAGGCAGGCGCTGCACCACTTTGATCCAGTTGCCCGTCGCGTTTTGCGCCGGAATGAGGGAAAACGCCGCACCCGTACCGCCCGAAAATCCTTCAACGACACCGTGATAGGTCACGGATTCGCCGTAGATGTCGGCCCGTACCGTGGCAGGCTGTCCCGCTTTAACTTTCTTGAGCTGCACTTCCTTGAAGTTGGCATCGACATGCATGTTTTGAATCGGAACGACCGACAGCAGCGGCATCCCGGCCTGTACCTTCTGGCCGAGTTGAACCTGACGCTTGGCGACTACCCCGTCCACGGGCGAACGGATGGTCGTGCGCTCGAGATCCAGTGCGGCCTGGTCGCGTCTTGCGCGTGCCAATGCCACTTCGGGGTTGCTGTCCAGGTCGGCGCCGGAAATCAGTGCAGCGTTGGCCTGTTTCGCACCGACCGCGGCATTACGGGTGGCGTGGGCTTGCGCAATGGAGGCATTCATGCCTTTCACGTTCGCTTCGGCGGAGGCATGCGCGTTCTGCGCGCGGGTCAGTTCGTCGCCGGAAACCGAACCAGACTCCACCAGCGCCTTGCGCCGTTTGAGGTCGATATCGGCCCGCTCGAAATCGGCTTGAGCGGCTGCCAACTGCGCGTCAAGCCGTTTCTCTTCTTCTTCACGGGCGAGTACCTGTGCGCCGAGTCCGGCGTCGTTGGCTTCGAGGCTCTTCACACGACGAACGGCGCGACCGAGGTCGGCGTCGGCCTGGGCCAGGGCGAGCTTGGCGTCCGCTGGGTCGATCACGACCAGGACATCTCCTTTTTTCACTGACTGTGTATCGGTTACCCGCACCTCGGCGATTGTGCCGGTGACGGAAGGGGTCAATTCGGCCGACTCCACTCCTGTATAGGCGTCATCTGTCGAAATGTGGTGGGAACCGACGAGTTCCCAATAGACCCAGCCCCCGCCTCCAATTAGCGCAACACTTAGCGCAAGCAGCGCGAAGAGTTTTTTTCGCCGTCCGCGGTTTGCGTTATTTGTATCGTTCGGATTTAAAACATTTGTCGGTTGATTCATTGCGTTCTCCTTAAACTTTGCCTAATTCATCCAGTGATGCCGAGCTTGCCGCTCGACTGTTTTTCGGGGTTTTGATAACCGCCCCCAAGGGCGCGTACCAAAGCCACATTGAGTACCACCGCGCGCGTTTCGACGTCAGCGAGCGACCGCTGTGCCGAGACGAGCGCGTCTTCTGCGCTCAATACGTCGAGATAAGTGGCAAGCGCTCCCTTGTAGCGCTTGTCGACGATGTCGTAAGCATCTACCGCTGCTGCGACGGCGGCACGCGATGCGGCCAGTTCGCCGTCGAGAGCTTTCCGGCTCGTCGCCGCGTCAGCCACTTCACGCAGGGCGTTGGACAGGGTGGCGTTGTAGATGGAGACTGATGCGTCATACTCGGCGCGGGCGCCACGCAATTGAGCTTGCAGTCCTTGCGTATTGAAAATCGGCAGGGAAATTGCCGGGCCGACACTGCCAAAACCTGAACCCGATTTGACCAATTTGTCGATGCCCAAGGATTGGAGGCCAACAAAAGCCATCAAATTGATGCTGGGATAAAATCCCGCCTTCTGCTGGTCGATGCGCTTGGCGGCCGCTTCCGTTCGCAGCCTCGCGGCCACGATGTCAGGCCGTCGCCCGAGTAGCTCCAAGGACAGGTTCGACGGAAGCCCTGCGCCGCCGGTAAATTGCACGGTCGGGCGGGTAATGGCGAGGCCGCGATCTGGCCCATCCCCCAACAGCGCTGCCATGCCGTTCCTCAGCAGTGCGATCCGCTCGTCAACGCCGAGCAACTCCGCCTTTGCCGCAGCCTGGCGCGCTTCCACTTGGCGTACGCTGGCCAAGTTCTCCAAGCCATTCTCGTTGCGCTGATGGAATAGCGCGACGGTCTTGGTACGTAGTGTCAAAGATGCCTCTGCGGTATCTCGAACGGCGAAGAGATGAACCAATTCGGCATAAGCCGAAGCCACCGAGGTCGACAGTATCAGGCGTGTTTGCGCCACCTCCGCCTCGGCAGCGCGTTGCTCCGAGATCGCTCCTGCCAGCGCAGAGCGGTTCTTACCCCAGAAATCCAGTTCCCAAGACAGATTCAGCGTCGCCTGGCCGTAGTCTTTCCCCCCTTGGGGAACGGCAGCCCGTGGCATCAAATAGTTGTAGCTTTGCTTTGCTTCTGCCAAGGAGGCATTAGCGCTCACTTCCGGCATGAGGGGGGCTCCTGCTCCTTGAACTGTCGCCTCAGCCGTGCGCAACCGCGCCTGAGCCAGCTCCAGGTTTGGCGAGCCGCGCAATGCCTCCTCGACTAGCGCATTGAGTTGGGGGTCGCCGTATGCTTCCCACCAGTGATCTCCTGGCCAAGCGACCGACGCGGAAGAAAAGGACTTCGCGCTTTCCAGTTGCTCCACAGGTTTCAATGTAGGTGCAACACCCAGCGAAGGGATTTGGGCGCAACCGCCCATGGCGAGAAAGCTGACAGCCAGACATGCGTTAAAGACACGTCGGCTAGTTAAAGAACGAGAAAAATTTACCGCAGTCATGGCATTACTCCTTAAGAACCGTACGGTACGGTACGTACTGTGTGGTACATTCTAAGCTTGACTTATTTCGCGTGTCAAGAAAAAATGTACCGTACCGATCAGTTCAATTTTAAGGAAGCAGATGATGAATAGATATATCAAGCGACAAGCCATACTTGATACGGCTTATCGCCTATTTATGACGCAAGGATTTGACAAAACAACAATTTCTGAAATCACCCGCCAGGTAGGTGGTTCAAAGGCGACGATTTATAGTCACTTTGAATCGAAGGAGGAGCTGTTCGTCGAGTGTATGATGGCGGCCGCCGAAGACTACATCGCAAGGAACGTTGCGTTATTAAACTCCTCGGGATCCGATCCAGGCACAGCGCTACGCGAATTCGGCGCCGGTTTCCTAAGCTTCGCGTCTTCCCCAGATTCCGTGGCGACGCAACGCCTTCTTGTCGCCGAGGCAGCCCGCTCCGGCATCGGCAAATTGTTCTTCACCAAAATTACCAATTTGCTGGGATTCGTCGCGGCATTCCTATCCAAGCTAATGGCTGCGGGAGTGCTTCGTACCGAAGACGCCCAACTCGCCGCAGCACACCTCCGCGCGCTGCTCGAGGCCGAAGTCGTCGAACCCCTGCTGCTACACGTAAGGGAAAATTCACCCGATGAAAAGGAGATTTTGGGAGCCGTAGGACGGGCTGTAGCTGTATTCATACGCGCTTACGCGCCCACGGCGCGATAAATCCGATGGGCGCACATTATCTACAGCGAGAAGATAGATCCCAGCCATGCTGCATTTCCGGTGCAGAGTCTTGGTTTCAAGCTTACAATCGGAAGACCGTACCGAACAGTTCATATTTGCGATGAATCATATGACAAAGAAAAGAGATGCTAAACGGCAAGCCATTCTTGACACGGCTTATCGGCTTTTTAGAACGCAGGGGTTTGACCAGACATCGGTCTCCGAAATCACAGCCCAAGTAGGTGGCTCAAAAGCGACGATCTACAGCCATTTCCCATCAAAGGAGGAACTATTCGTCGAATGCATGATGGCCGCCACCGAGGCATACATTGAGGATATCGTTACGCTGTTTGACGCCTCGGGCTCAGACCCAAACACCGTCTTGCGCGAGTATGGCGCCCGCGTACTTAGCTTTACCTGTTCACCCGACACGGTGGCTGTGCGACGCCTTCTCATCGCTGAAGCGAACCGCTTTGGTATAGGCAAGCTTTTTTATGCAAAGATTACTGTATTGCGAGCTCAAGTGGCTGCGCTACTAGCTCGATTCATGGCCATCGGCTCACTGCGCCCCGAGGACCCTCGACTGGCTGCTGATTATCTTCGAGCCTTATTGGAGGCCGAGCTTGTTGAGCCTTTGCTACTACACGCAAGGGAGACGCCGGATGAAAAAGAGATCGAGTTGGCTGCAGACCGAGCCATCACTGCCTTCCTACGGGTCTACGCACCGACAGCGATTGAGCCGAGCAAATGATCAGATTAAACGCATATTCCGATGCTAAGACTGACCAGGCGCGAGTGCGAAATCGACTCGACGCGCATGAATTCAGCTGCCCCCGCATGCCGTGCGCAAGAAATCGACCAAGTGGCTGCCAAGGCTTGACTTAGGGCCAACCCCGCATGTGTGGCCACCTTATCTAGACCGAATTAGTGCTGGACCGGCACAAGAGTCAGACAAAGACCAGCACACACGACGGCTATCGCAAGATTACTGATAACAAGCTCATTCCCTGGTTTGGCGAATTGCGCGTAGCCGACATTCGGAAGTCGCACGTCCGCGACCAGCTCAAATCGCGTGATGTATCGAACAAAACGCTGGCCAACATCCAAAGCGTGCTGCGCAAGGCGCTGGATGACGCTGTCGAGGATGAAATTATCGACTCGAATCCCCTGGCCGGCTGGTGCTATAGCAAGGTTGAAGCGCCCAAGGAAGATGATGATGTCGACCCGTTCACAATCGACGAACAAGCAATAATCCTGAAAAATCTGGACGGGCAAGGTCGCCACCTAATCCAGTTTGCCTTTTGGACCGGCATGCGAACGTCGGAATTTGTGGCGCTGGATTGGACAGACATTGATTTTGTGCGCGGCGTCGCCTATGTGAGCAAGGCACTAACGCAGCAGTCCGATGCGCCCGAGAAGCCAAAGACAGTGGCCGGTAAGCGCGGGGTCAAATTGCTGCGCCCTGCATTGGAAGCTCTGGAAGCGCAAAAGGCATTCACCTTTTTGCGGGACAAGGAAATATTTCAAAATCCCAATACCGGGGAGCGTTGGACCGGCGATCAACCTATTCGCAAAACGTTATGGGCCCATGCGCTCAAGCGTGGCGGCGTGCGATATCGTAAGCCTTACCAAACGCGCCACACCTACGCGTCGATGATGTTATCGGCCGGCGAACATCCAATGTGGGTTGCTAAACAGATGGGGCATGCCGACTGGACCATGATCACGCGCGTGTATGGCCGCTGGATGCCAGACGCGGACCCTACCGCCGGCGACAGGGCCGAGAAGCAGTTCGATCCGACTAAGCAGACGTTGAAAACTGGAACAGGCGGCGGATAGAATGACATGTATTAGCTCAGACTTGGCCTGACATTCGTTGTACGAATCTGCGTCCGAAAATGACCCCGAGCTGCCTGTCACGGTTTGCGGGTCCAACGACAGAAATGCAGCGGCTGCGGTCATTGGTTTTCTATGACGTGGTTATTGATATCGGCGGTATTGGCCAGTCTCGGATGTACTTCTGAGCGGCGGATCAACTTCACATAGCTGCCGTTCGCCGATTCAAACAACAAACACTTTGGCGTCGCTTCGTTTGAACGGCCGGTTTTTTGAATTTTGGGAGACTGGACCCGCCCCCTTACGGACGTTCACTCAACCAAATACCGGACGTTCAACGTTTGAATTAAGGGGCGACGTTAGGCGTCCCGCTTGAATGATGGGTTGGACATCATTGGAACCACGACACGACAACGCTCGATACAATCGAGACCACAAATGCCGCAATTAGCACCGTTCTTATTACCTCATTGCGGTGATGCCGATTCTCACCGTCGCCAAAGGCAAAGGTTCCCGTTGGAAAAAATTTGCCCCTGACACGGCTCATCGCTATGCCAATGAAGACTGGAGACAAGCCGACTAGAAAGCCTTTTAGAAGTTCTCTGATCGGTATTCCATCCTTCGGCCATGTAAAAGAAATGGACGTCGCTTTGAGCATTACGATTCCTAGAAGGCCTAGTTGTATGAGCATCCCAATGCCAAGCACTACTAGATACCAATCGGCGCGCGCTATCCAGCTATACCAAGGGCGAACCGAATCTAGGAAATCTTCATAAAGGTCATTTACCTTAATTGCTGTGGCCTCATCAGCCTCTAGCGAGACACGTACGTTACGTCGCTCATCGGTGTTTAATAAAATCGAGAATCTCTGTGACCGCGTTGCGTCTCGGGCGACAAAGTTCAATTCGATGATTGCCGCACGTTTTGAGTTGTTGAACTTCTTGAGTTCTTCAATATCAGCGAATGCGCGATCTAATCGATCAACACAGGCTGCGCTAATGGAAGTAATAGGAAGGAACTTGCCAATGGCTCCAATCAGTTTTTCGATATCCGACCATTTCAGAACGAATATGGATGTTTCACGATCAGATCGGCTAATGTGCATGGCAATCTCTAAAATGGCCCAAGTTTGTTATCGGGCGACAGTTTTGCTGTGTATCGGATTCGGCTGCGCCCTAACGCCGAGATATGAATTCGCTTAAGCGTGGCTTGCAGCTTAGATTTTCGCGTCATGCATTGTACATTTAGACAGCATTAAATTTTCGTGAATAGCTGCAGCTTAGGATGCGCAGCCGAAACATACACCTGGAGCAGTACGCCTCGCCCACTTGTCTGACCGCTTTCGGCAAAATTCGCGATCGGCAGGATTTGGCCGAGTGCGGTCAAGCAAGCGATTTAGCGAAGCCACGCAAAAAATTTGTTTTGGTTAATCTTATAGTTGATAATTGTAGTCATGAACGATATCCAAAACCGCCCCCCACTTCCTGATCGGCTCTCCGTCGATCCTCGTAGCCCTTACTATAGTGCCGCCATATTTGAACATGATGTTGGTATTAAACTTAACGATAAAGAGCGCTTCGAAGTTGAGGAATATTGCATCAGCGAGGGATGGATTAAAATCCCGGCCGGAAAGGCGCTAGATCGGAAGGGCAACCCCTTAATGACTAAAGTAAAAGGCATGGTCGAACCTTTCTATCGGTAGGTGCTGTTCTTTGATTAGCATTTCTTAATTTCTTTGATTGTCTGCAAGGCTGTGTGCGTTAACATTTTTTTCGATGGCGATTACACGTCCGCTTTTGGCCAGTTCCGGCCATAGCATTGCGAGCCGATCTAGATTTGAACTGACATGAAGTGTCAGGTCAAATCTGACCTAGTACGAATGACAGCCCTATGACAGCCATCCCGCGCAAGGGCGCATGGAATATGGAACTATCGCGGGTTCGATTCCCGCCGCCTCCACCAATATTGAAGGGCTCGGAAATTTTCCGAGCCCTTTTTCTTATCTGAGATCATCGTGTCGCGAAGAGTACCAGGGGATCTCTGCTGACATATTCGTGCGAAGTATCCACTTACGATGGTTCGAGGGACAACGCGCTCAAGTAACGCAAGTGAAAAATCACAACGACGTCACCTGGACTTCAAGACATTTCAACATCGATCCAGCACGCAAAAATCGGTTGGCCATCAATAATCATTGGTGGCCCCGCCCTACGCGCATGAAACCCAGCTCGTCGCAAGAGTCGTTCAATCCCGATAGGAGATACAGTGATTAATTGTTTCGCCCCGCGCTCAGCTGCACAGGCAATAGATTCCTGTAGCAATTTGATAGCAATCGGGGAAGAAAATTGTCGTAGCGCAGATGTAGTCTGCTGATTGAAATCAACCGCGGCAAAGCGTGACAATTCCCACACGTCCGGTGTGCATGGGGGAGATAGGCCATTGAGAAGCTGAGGGAAAATTTCGCCTAAAAGATAAGGGCGATTAGTGGGAAGCAAGCGGGCGCATCCGTTTACACGCCCAAGGTCGTCTTGCGCGACGACATACACTGTATCTACACGGTCAAATTGATCCTGCTCTGCTCCGTTTTTTGTTTCCAGTGCCCACCCTAATGTCTCGACAAAAACTTTATGCCGATAGCTGGAAATTTTTGTCAGCAAATCTGCTGATAGTCCTTCTGTCCCACCTGAAACAACATTCATTACCCTGCCTCCTCGAAAAGTACATTTTATTTCCGTTGGGCAATTTTTGCGCGGGTATGGATGTTGACGTAACTGTCAAAGTTAACAGGTTGAATATTACCGATTGAAGCTTGATTTACCGGCCGTAAACGGCATCTATGTGATCCTGAACTTTTCGCTGCCAATCCAAGGTATCAATGAACACTTCTAATAATGCGATTGTTTTTTCTGGACCCACGTCAGCCTGATTATTGTCAAGTAGCATGACATTGCTGCGTGGCTCGCTGACTCGGCACAGCCGGATTTGGTGATCAATAGCATCCATTTGCCAGTCCCAACCGATGGAGATTGCAGGAATGCCACGGCTAATCCACTCGGTGTAGCCAGTAATTGTTGTGAGCATTGCACTTGTAGACATATGCGCCGGCACATCTTCATCAAGACCGGAAATCATATGCATTAGGCAAGTGGCTTGAGCTTCTGCAAACAAGAGGCGAATATAACCATCAGCCGATACCGACAGCATGTTGTCAGTAATTGCTACTTCCTCCTGCCGGGGCGGCAATGAAGTGTATCGACTCATGTAAACCTTCTATATTTGAATAAATGAGTAAATAAAATAAGCCGTACACTACGTCAGTTTATTCACTCTTGAAATTGTCAAATCTGACAGGTGGTCACTTCTTGCACGTGACCACAGGCAACTGAGCAATTTTCGCGCCTGCCCCGTTTTTGCCTATCCGTGTGGCTTAGCTGGCTATCTTCACCGGAGCCCAATAAACATCGGAAGAGCTTTGTCGCATCCAACATCATCAAGAACAAGACAATGCTGTTACTGTCCACGGTACTATTTAACTAGGCAGTTGTTATGGACTGACAAATTCGGGTAATACCCCTGACATTTTATGAACAGCAAAGCTGCCAATGCGCCATTCCGCGCCACATCTTCGATGCTGAGTGTCAAAACATGACAATATTATTGCCGTTAAGACACTAAACCATCGATCATTCTCACCTTGGCGCCGGCTATGTATTCAACAACGGCCTCGATCTTGGCGTCAAAGTGCAACACTTCTCAAACGGCGGCATCAAGCATCCGAATAGCGGCGCAAATTTTGCTGTCGTGCGCGCGGCATATCATTTCTAAACTGATATCCGACCTTGGAATAAAAAAAGCCAGTCCTTGTTGACTGGCTTTTTTGTTTTGGACGCACTGATTACGTCTA
>NZ_JBHSMT010000006.1:0-57453 GCF_042654985.1 Paraherbaspirillum soli
CTGCGCCTGCACGCCGATCACGAGGGGCCGACCCTCATCTTCAATAAAGCATCGCAGCGGCCGATACTTCGGCTTTTGCGTTCTTGACACACGACGGCAGGTGGTAGGACTAGCGAACCGGTACCCCAAAGCACACCGGCAGCCCGAAGGCTCCCCACCACTGCCGTCCATAGTGGACGCGCAATGGTGCACGCACGCAGCCGCATGGCGCGGTCTGTGCGTTTGGGGTATCTCAAGTCGCTAGACAAGGTCCCTTCTGTTTCAGGGACCGGCCGACTATAAACGCTATTGGATGCGATGACAATCCATGCAGTCTCCAAGCTGCCTCAACCGCCCGTTCCAATACGCATTCCGTATATCAAATCCGCGTCAAACAGCCTTCTCTCGGTCAAAACACCACAATCGGCATATGCAAATAACGATTTATGACTTTGGCGCATATAGTTGCCCTGCTAAAATCAGCTGCTCAATTTATTACTATCAAACAAGCACCCGTGATTCGCATCGAGCAACTGCATAAAACCTATCCGCTGGAACGCAATGCCAAGACCGCCGGGCCGCCCGTCGCCGCATTGTCGGACATCAATCTACACATTCAAAAGGGTGAAATTTTCGGCATTATCGGCCGCTCCGGCGCCGGCAAGAGCACGCTGATTCGCACTCTCAACATGCTGGAGCGCCCGTCCAGCGGCCGGGTGTTGGTCGAGGACCAGGACATTACGGCACTCGACAATACCGGCCTGCACAAGCTGCGGCAGCGGATCGGGATGATTTTCCAGCACTTCAATCTGCTCAACGCCAAAACGGTTGCGGCCAATATCGACTGGCCGCTGAAGATCACCGGCAAATACACGCAGCAAGAACGCAACGCGCGCGTCGCCGAATTGCTGGAGCTGGTCGGCCTCAGCGCGCAGCGCGACAAATATCCATCGCAGCTGTCCGGCGGTCAAAAGCAGCGGGTCGGCATCGCCCGCGCACTGGCCAACACGCCGCATCTGCTGCTGTGCGACGAGGCAACTTCGGCGCTCGATCCGGAAACCACGCAGTCGATTTTGCGGCTGCTGCTGGACATCAACCGCAAGCTGGGCCTGACCATCGTGCTGATCACGCATGAGATGCAAGTGATCCGCACCATTTGCGACCGGGTGGCAGTGATCGAGGCCGGCCGCATTGTCGAATCGGGCGACGTGGCCGAAGTGTTTTTGCATCCGCAGCACGCGGTCACGCAAAGCATGGTGGCCGAAAGCACACCGTTCTCGGCCGAGGCCGCGTTGCTGCAATCGGCGGCGTCGGTGCCCGGCATCGAACAGTTGCGCGGGCAATTGGTGCGCCTGACTTATGTCGGCGACATCACCTATCAACCTATCCTGAGCAGCATCGCCGCCGCCACGCCGGCGTTGATCACCATCCTGCAAGGCACCATCGCCCGCATCAAGGACACGCCGTACGGCCAGCTGCTGGTGGAATTGCGCGGCGAACCGGAGCACATCGCGCAGGTGTTCAGCACGCTCGATCAACACAACATCCGGCACGAGGTATTGGCATAATGGATTTTTCGCTTATCGACTGGGCCGACATCTGGCAGGCCACCTGGGAAACGCTGGCCATGACCGGCTTTTCATTGTTGTTCACGGTGCTGCTTGGGCTGCCGCTCGGCATCCTGCTGTTCATCACCGGCAAGCGCCAGCTGCTGGAACAGCGCGGCATCTACACGGCGCTGGCGCTGGCGGTCAACGTGCTGCGCTCGGTGCCCTTCCTGATCTTGTTGATCGTGATGATTCCGTTCACGGTGCTGATGGTCGGCACTTCGCTCGGGGTGATGGGCGCGATCCCGCCGCTGGTGCTGGGCACCGCGCCGTTCTTCGCCCGCCTGGTGGAAAACGTGCTGCGCGAAATCGACCGCGGCGTGATCGAGGCCTGTCAGGCGATGGGCGCCAACAAGCGCCAGATCATTTTTGGCGCGCTGCTGCCGGAAGCCCTGCCCGGCCTGATCGCCGCCACCACCGTCACCGCGATTGCGCTGATGTCGTATGCGGCGATGTCGGGCGTGATCGGCGGCGGCGGCCTGGGCGACCTGGCGATCCGTTTCGGCTACCAGCGTTTTCAGACCGAGGTGATGGTCGCTACCGTCGCGGTGCTGGTGGTGCTGGTGCAGCTGTTGCAGTTCTCCGGCGATCGGCTGGTGCAGTTTTTCACTCGCAAGTAATCTTTTCAAATCCAAAAAGGGAGTTTATATGTCACGCAAATTTTCGCTATCGCTGGGATTGGCCGCTGCGGCGTTCTCGACTTTCGGCCTGCTGGCCGGCACTGCGGCGCATGCGGCCGACAAGCTGGTGATCGCGGCAACCCCGGTGCCGCACGCTGAAATCCTGGAGTTCGTCAAACCGATCCTGGCCAAGCAAAACGTCGATCTGCAAGTCAAGGTCTTCACCGACTACGTGCAGCCGGCGGTGCAAACCAACGAGAAGCGCGTCGACGGCAATTTCTTCCTGCATCAGCCCTACCTGAACGAATTCAAGAAGAGCCATAAGAACGACGCCGAAGTAGTGGTCACCAAGGTCCACGTCGAACCGTTTGCCGGCTACTCCAGCAAATACAAGAAACTGGCCGACCTACCCGACGGCGCCACCATCGCGATCCCGAACGACCCGTCCAACTCGGGCCGCTCCTTGCTGCTGCTGGCGCGTCAAGGTTTGCTGAAGCTGAAAGACCCGAGCAATATCTCGGCGACACAAAAAGACATCATCGACAATCCCAAGCACCTGAAATTCAAGGAACTGGAAGCTGCGACCCTGCCAAGAGTGCTGAACCAAGTCGATCTGGCCCTGATCAACACCAACTACGCGATCGAAGCCAAGCTCAATCCGGTCAAGGATTCGCTGTTCATCGAAGATGCCAATTCGCCTTACGCCAACCTGCTGGTGGCGCGCGCCGACAACAAGGACAGCGTAGCGGTCAAGAAACTGGCAGCAGCGCTGAACTCGCCGGAAGTGAAGAAATTCATTGAAGAAAAATACAAAGGTGCGGTGGTGCCGGCGTTTTAATCGAGCGCGAAACATCGCAGTACGCAGTTAAAGGGGGCCAGAGTTTTTCGCGATGCAGTTGCGAAAAACTCTGGCCCTTTTTTACGGGCTACGGAGTGCAGGCATTTGCATTCGTTTGATTTCCGTCCCTTCTCGGAGTCTCTCATGGATTATCCCGTCTTGCTTCTGTATGTATTCTCGGTAGTAGCACTGATTTCCACACCTGGTCCGGTGGTGATGCTGGTGATGAACGCCAGCCTGCAACAGGGACCTGTCCATGGCTTGAAAACCATCCTTGGAACCAACGCCGCTTCGCTGGTATTGATCGCCATCACGGCCCTGGTAATCAATCAGGTATTTGCGATAAATGCGTTTTTGCTGACCGTCCTCAAAGCGCTAGGCTGCCTCTATCTTATTTACATTGCGTTGGATGGCCTGTGGCATGTGTATCGCACCCGAAGCGTCGGTATTGAACCGGTGGGTGGCGAACAACGCAGCAAAGACGCCGGGTTTCAGAAGGGATTCATGGTCGGGATATCGAATCCGAAGGACATCATATTTTTCGCCTCCTTCTTCCCTCAATTCATTTCCATCTCGCCCAACAGGCATCTCAGCTTGAGCATACTCACGGTGGTATGGATCGCTTTGGACCTCGCGATCTTATCGTTCTACGTGTTCTTGATGAGCCAGAAAAAAATCAAACGTTACAAGACGCTGATCATCCTGCTGTCTAGTCTCTGTCTTTTGCTGGTAGCAATGATCGGATTGGTTTATTCCGTTCGAGAATTGTTGGCATGACGCTTCGGTTGAACTCGCCCTAGATGAGGCAGCGCAGCGCGCCGAATTAATGCATCCCCGCACACGAACCACGGAGCGCCGAGGGGTTGGGGCTGACGTTGTTTTTGACGTGGCCGTTGACGTTGAATTCCGCATTGAGACGCTGCCAAATGGGACGACTGTTAGCCGGGAATTGTGGGAAAACATGTTTGAGCCGCAGGCGAGTTTGTCTTCACACCCGGCTAATAGTTGACCCATTTGGGGACCCGACCAACGGGAGGGCAGTGGCTTGCGGTCGCCTTCTTTTGGTTACTTTTCTTGGCGAAGCAAGAAAAGTAACTAGCTGTCGGGCTACCCCCGACTAGTATCAACGGAGTAGCGACCGTGTTAGCTACCAAAGACCGACCGAATGCAACCGCCCATACTCCGTGGCCCGTCAAAAGGGGTCAGAGTAATTTTCGTCAAACAGCCGACGAAAAAAAACTCTGACCCCATTTAACTATGCCGTCGCTGCATTCTGACCCCGGTGCGCGACACTCAGCCCGCCACCATCTCGATCACATCCAGAAACCGCTTCAACAACAACTCGCTACTACCCCGACGGTAGACCAAATGCACAGCAACCGATGCCGGAAACCAGTCCAGCGGCCGAAACACCACGCGCGGAAATTGCGTCATCGAAGCCACGCCCTCCTGCACCAAGGCCAGCCCCATCCCTGCGCTGACCAGGCCCAGCACAGTCAACACCTCGGCCGCTTCATGCCGAATATCGGGCTCGAACCCGGCTTGCCGGCAACTGGCCAGAAACCGCTCGCGCGCCGCGACGTTTTGCCGGCGCGGCAGCGCAATCCATGCGGCCCGATCCAGATCCTGCGGCCGGATCGTGCGGCATTGCTGCAGCGGATGCCCTGCCGGCAGCGCCAACAACAGGCGCTCAGTCACTATCGGATTCGACGTCAACTCGGCATCGTCAACGGGCGGCGGATTGTAGACCAGGCCGAGGTCAAGCTCGCGCCGTCGGATCGCTTCACACTGCGGGGCCGATCGCATGGCGCGCAACTCGACCTGGACGGCGGGATAATCGGCCCGTAGCCGCTGTAGCGAGCGCGACAGAAAATCGCTGAAAATGGCAGCTTCGACGAAGCCGATCATCAAACTGCCCTCATCCGCCTGCGCCCAGCGCCTGGCACGCTGTTCTACCTGCGCAGCGTGCGCCAGCATGCCGCGCGCCTCTTCCAGGAAGGCATGGCCGGTCGCGGTAAGCAACAGGCGCTGGCGCACCCGCTCGAACAACACCAGACCCAGGCGTTGTTCCAGCTCCTTGATTTGCCGGCTCAGCGGCGACTGCGAAATACACAGGCGCTGTGCGGCGCGGCCGACATTGCCCTCCTCCGCCACGGCAATGAAATAGCGCAGCAAGCGCAGATCCAATAGTTGAGACATGTTGCGTCTTAAGTCCTTCAAAGAGTGTCTTGGACGGCACGCATCGTAAGCCATATGATTGCCCAAGGTCAACGCACCGCATTCGTCGTCATCCACCACTTTAGATAAGGGCACCTCTAAAAACCGTAGCGAGCGACACAAGGTCGGAGCGATGAAGTTGCAACACCTGCAGCCGTACGGAGGTACGGTGACGATCTTGCCAACCCTGCAGCTCCGAGATTGCCGGGCTGGTCAAACCCTGCAGTAGGTTTTTAGAGGTGCCCATAAGGAGCAATCATGTATCTGGTTATGCTGCACTACATCCAACCACTCGAGATAGTCGACCGCTGGCGCGACGCGCACCGCGCCTTTCTCGACCGGCACTATGCCTCCGGCGATTTCCTGCTGTCCGGTCCCAAGGTGCCGCGCACGGGCGGCGTGATCATGGTCAAAGACGTTGGCGCGGAGCGCTTGAAGCAGATCTTCGAACAAGACCCGTTCCAGCAGCAGCGCATCGCGGAATACGAGATCGTCGAATTCTCTCCGGTCAAACATCGGCCCGAATTCCGAGACCTGGTCTGACGAGCTGTGCCGGCAACCCGGTGGCAGAATATGCCGCGAATTTGTCATGGCCCAAGTTGACGTTGAAATCTACACTTGCGTTGCAAACCACCAAAAACGAAAGGCAGACATGATGAATAGAAGGAATTTCACTCGCGCACTTGGACTCACGGCGCTGCCCCTGGAGCTGGCTAACAGCGCGCGGGCCGGCAATGCCGAAGCCGGCAGCCTGCCCGCCCAGCAGCCGCTCAAGGCCGATGCGCCGTTCCATATCGGCATGCTGATTTTTCCCGGCATGACCAATCTGGATTTCGCGGGTCCGTTTGAAGTGCTGGCCCGGGTGCCTGGCGCGACGGTGCATGTGCTGGCCAAGAGCGATGCGCCGGTCCGCACCGATGTCGGCGGTACGATCCTGCCGAGCATGACGTTGAAGGACGCGCCCGAGCTGGACATGCTGTTTGTCGGCGGCGGCCCGGGGGTGAATGCCTTGATGGAGGACGGCGAGGTGCTGGAATTTTTGCGATCGCGCGCGCGGCGCGCGCAATGGGTCAGCTCGGTATGCACCGGCGCGCTGGTGCTGGGTGCGGCCGGGCTGTTGCGCGGATACCGCGCAGCCACGCATTGGACGGCAATGGATGTGCTGCCGTTGCTGGGCGCTACGCCGGTCCGGCAACGGGTGGTGATCGACCGCAATCGGATCACCGGCGGCGGCGTTACCGCCGGCATCGACTTTGGGCTGACTGTAGTCGGCCTGCTATGGGGCAAGGAGCTGGCGCAAACGATTCAGCTCGGTCTCGAATATGACCCGCAGCCGCCGTTCAATTCCGGCTCGCCGCAGAATGCTCCGGCGCCGATCCTGGCGCGTGTGCGGAGCGCGACGACCGACCTGACCGAGCGGCGCATGGCGATCGCCAAACGGGCGGCCGGCAACTTTTCCTAAGCGTTGAAGGCGGCATATAGCGGCCATCCGATACACGCTATTTGACCGCCTCTTCACGTTCAACCAGATGCCGCTGCAGCGCCCGCACCGACGCTTCGGCGCGTTCGATTTCCGCTGCATATATCTGGGTCGCGGTCTGCAGCACTTCGGCTTCGGCGCTGTGCGGAGCTCCGGTTTGGAATGGCGGTTGCGGGTCGTACTCGAACAGCATTTGCAGCGTCTTGGCATAGTGCTCGCCGCGCAACATGGCGGCGATGGTCAGGCCGAAATCCATGCCGGCCGTGACGCCGCCGCCGGTAATGCGGTTGCGATCGGTCACAACCCGGTCATCGGTCGGGATTGCTCCGGTCATTGCCAGCAAGTGGCGCACGGCCCAGTGCGAGGTTGCGCGATAGCCGTCCAGCAGTCCCGCGGCTCCCAGCAGCAGGGAGCCGGTACAGACGCTGGTGACCCATTTGGCGCGCGTGCCGCGATCCGCCAGAAAATCGATTACTTCCGCATCAGCCAATAAAGGCCAGGTATCGGCCTTGCTGCCGCCGACGAACAAGAGGTCGAGATCCCGCGGGCAGTCGTCCAGCGTGCAAGTCGGCAAGATCGCCATGCCGCTGTCGCTGGCGACCGGGGCCAGCGTTTTCCACAGCAGATGCACGCGGACGTCCATCAAATTGGCGAACACCAGTTGCGGCGCCACCATGTCGAGTGCGGTCATGCCGGGATAGATCAGCATGCCGATCTCCAGTGGTGCGGCAGCGGTGGATTGATTGATGGATTGGTTCATGAGGTGGCTTTCTATTTAAAGGACGTGCTCGCCACTGTATTGAAGCTCGCTATGTCTGATTTGACCTTGTTAGGGCTTTTTCTGCCAAAATATCCGCCCATGACTATCAAGAAAAACAACAGCCTGCCGCCGCCATCCCATGCCCGCAATCCGGTGCATCACGTTCGTCGCATCATGTTTGTCGCCGTGCCGCCGATCGAGGAAATCGACCTGTTCGGCCCGGTTTCGGCCTTTCTCGGGGCCAATCGCTGCGCCGGCCACGCCAGTCAGCCTACGCCGCCGTATCGGGTCGACATCGTGGCGGGCACGGCCGCTCTGAACGTGGCGGGCCAATCAGGCATTGGCTTGCTGACCGGCCAAAGTTATTCCCAGGTGTCGGGCGCGGTGGATACCCTGGTGGTGATCAGCGGCCGCGAGACCGGCACCGCGCATGAGCCGGGCTTGCTGAGCTGGTTGCGAGATATGACGCAGCACACGAGACGCATTGTGTCGGTCTGCACCGGCGCGTTCCTGCTGGCCGAGGCCGGCTTGCTGGATCGGCGTCGCGCCACCACGCACTGGGCGCTGGCGGCGTCGCTGGCAACGCGCTTTCCTGAGGTGAAGCTGGAACCGGACTCGATTTGGGTTCGCGACGGCAATGTGTATACCTCGGCCGGCGTGACCGCCGGCATCGATCTGGCGCTGGCGCTGATTGAAGACGATCTGGGCGCGGCTACTGCATTGGAGGTCGCGCGCGGCATGGTGGTTTTTTTGCATCGGCCCGGCGGGCAAGCGCAATTCAGCGTGACCATGACCAGCCGCCGGCCCGGCTCCCGGCCCTTGCGCCAATTGCAAGTCTGGATGCTGGAAAACCTGTCGAAAGACCTTTCCGTAGAGCGCCTGGCGGATCAGGTCGCGATGAGCCCGCGTCACTTTGCCCGCGTGTTCAAGCAAGAAACAGGGATTACTCCCGCCCGCTATGTCCAAAGCCTGCGCCTGGAACGGGCGCGTCAGATGCTGGAAGAAAATGCATGGAGCATGGAGCGGATCGCAGCGGCATGCGGTTACGGCGAGACGCAATTGATGCGCCGGGCGCTGCAAAGGGAACTCGGTATCACGCCGGGAGAATATAGAGAGCGGTTTCACACTAAAAAGGGAAAAAAATGAGGAGTACTGGATGGAAGACCGGCAGCATTTTCGCCATTGCGTTGACCAGCATTGCGACCGTTTGCGGTGGCGGCTACGCTGCGACTCCGGAGCCGCTCGCCAGCGCGCCATTGAAGCCGGCAGCAGGCAATGTGCGGGTTGATTTCACTGCGCCGACCCACGCCACATCGGCGCTCTCGGTCGGCTCGGCCATCTCCACCTACGCCGGCAGCGGCAGCAATCTGATCAAGGGTCCACAGCGCTCGCTATGGCGGCAATATTTGCAGGATCTCGGGCCTATGGTATGGCGCATCCCGCTCTATTACCACGACGGACAAGTGGGTTCGTCCGCCGGCGGCGTGCATGGCGGCGACGAGGGCGCGGCGTATATCGCCGCCATCAAATCCATCAAAGGCACGCCGATGATCGCCGTCGGCGGTTCCACCAACGACAACGATATCCAGGCCGCCGATGCGGCCAGGCTGGTGCACTATTTCAACGATGGCGCCGGCCAGCATGGCGGTCCGGTAGACTACTACATCGTCGGCAACGAGCCGGACAACGGCTTCGGCTTGAACAATTACCTGTACGGCGGCAACGGCAGTTCCGGATTCCATGCCAATGTCAGCGCCATGCGCAGCGCGACCACGCGCCGCCTGACCATTGCCGGACCGTCGCTGGTCACCTGGGCCGATTACAAATTCGGCGACTTCCGCACCTTCTTCGCCAATGCGAACGCCGATGCGGATATTGTCGATTTCCACAAATATGGCGACGGCCAGCATCTCGACAATCTGAACCGCACGTATGAGTACAGCGATGCGGTCAATTGGCTGCGCACCGAGATCGGCAATTACTTCGGCAGCCGCAGCGCCGACATCGGCATCCAGCTCGGCGAATTCAACTACAACTCGTCCTATAGCGACTGGAACGACGCCTTCTACACCTCGCGCAACCTGGTGCATACCGCCTCGGTGGTGGGGCATATGCTGCAACAGGGCGGACGCGCTTATCAGTATTCGGACAATAACGGTCCGCTGGGCTTGATCAGCGACGGCACCGGCAATAACGGCCAGCCACCCGGCCAGTTTGTGCGCTTGCCTGCTTACTGGGGGCTGTCCGCCTGGACCGGCGGCGCGTGGATGCGTCGCTTCGGCAGCACGATGGTGGCGGCCAGCACCTCGTTGCCGGAGGTCGAGGTGTACGCCACCGACCATGCGAAGAAAATCATCCTGATCAATAAATCGACCAGCACCGACCAGACCGCTACGGTAGCCCTGGTCGGCAAGGACAGCGGCACTTATTCGGTGTGGCAGTACGCGCGCGGGATGGACCCTGGCGCGTTTGCGAGCGGGCCGCAATTTCAGCCGCCGCGCCGGATCGCCACCGATCGCTCATTCAGCGCAGGTCAATTGCAAGTGGCTGTGCCGTGGATGAGTGTGGTTGTGGTTACTGTTGATTAAAATTCGACTGCGGGATTTCCTTGTCGAGCGGTTCGGCCCGCGCTGCATTTTTCAACTGCTCGACATTGTCGCCGGTCAGCGCATGGAGAAAGGCGATCAGGTTGCGCCGTTCTGCTGCGCTCAAATGCAGCGGCTTGATCAAGGGATCCTTATGCGGGTTGTCGATGCCGCCGCGCTGGTAAAACGCCATCACGTCTTCCAGCGTGGCCAGCGAGCCGTCGTGCATGTACGGCCCGGTGAGCGCGATGTTGCGCAAGCTCGGGGTGCGATAGGACCAGCGCTCGGCGCTATTGTGCGTGACTTCGTAGCGGCCCAAATCTGTTTGCGCCGGTTCGGACACGCTCTGCAAAAGTTGATCGTCCACTTGCACCACCAATCCCGGCGCCAGCTGGACGCTATGCTTCTGCGCGCTGCCTCCCCTGCTGCCAATGCCGGTATTGTGAAAGCGGCCATCGGCAAACAACGCCGATTTTTCGCCGACGCTGTGGCAGGCGATGCAGTTGGCCTTGCCTGAAAAAACCTTGAAGCCAGCCTGTTCCGCGCTGCTCATGGCGTTTTTCTGGCGGTCGAAGTACCAGCGATCAAAGCGCGAATTGCCCGACACCAGGGTGCGTTCATAACTGGCCAACGCAGCGCCTATGGTTTCCACCGTCGGCCCGCGGCCGTCGAAAGCGGCTTCGAACAGGTGCCGATAATCGGCCATGATCTTGATTTTTTCAGTCACATGCTGGGTCGACGGATTGGCCATTTCATTGGCTGCCAGCAGCGGTCCCCAGACCTGGTTTTCCAGACTGGATTCGCGGCCGTCATGGAATAGCTCTCGAACATAAGCGACATTGAAAATGGTGGGCGCATTGCGGCGCAGGCTGCGCCCCTCGACGCCGATCGGGGTCGCCAGCACATTGGAGGTAAAGCCTTGCTCGGGGATGTGACACATGGCGCAGGACATGGTGTTGTTGTGCGACAGCCGGCGATCCATGAACAGCTTGCGGCCGAGGGCGATCCTGGCCGGCGTCGCCGGGTCGCCGTCAGCCGCAGGAAGCGGCGGCAGCCCGAGCGGCGCGTTTGGCGTCATCGCCGCCGCGTTCGCTGATGTGTCAAGCCGCGCCGGATGGCCGGCATCCGGGCGCTGGCAGGCAGCGAGGACGCTTGCCAGCAGGCAGGCGGCGGCGATCCGATAGCTCATTTGAACTTGACGCCCTGCTCCATCAGCAGCGTCTTGACGTCGTTCAGCAATACGCTGTGCAGCAGGAATGATGTGCTGTAGATCTCCCGCACCTGGCCGCTGGCGTCGATCAGGAACACCTTCAGCATATGGCTCAGCAGCGGCACCCTCTGCCCGGCCGGCTGGTTGGCCGCGAGCGACACGTCTTGCCCAAACCCATCCAGCAGCGGCCGCAAATCCTGGCGCGAGCGGGTGGTCAGAAAATGCCACGGCAAACCCTGGGTATCGCGCGCATCCTTGCCGCCGTAGCTGCGCATCGCCTGCGGCGTGTCGTATTGCGGATCGAAGCTCATGCTGACAAAGCGGACCTGGTCGCGCATCTTGGGATTGGCTTCGATCGATTGCTTCAGCTGGTGCAAGGTTGCATAGGCCAGCGGACAGCCTTTGGGGTCGGTGCAATAGGTGTAGATGAAGGAGAACAGCGTGACCTTGCCGGTGGTGAAGCTGGACAGCTTGTGCTGGCTGCCGTCGCTGTCGAGCACCACGCCTTCCGGCGTCGTCATGATGCGCTGCAAGCGGTAAGTGCCGGCCGCAGGCGGCACAAAATCCATCCGCCCCGCCTGCTCATGGCTATGGGCAGACGTGGCGGAGAACAGGCTAGCGGCGCTCAGTAACAAAGCAGTCGCCAACGCGCCGGCCATGTTGCGCGGCTTGCTTGATAGGCTAATACGCACTCCGCAACGAGCTGGAACCGAATTTGATGTGGTGTGCGCGGCCCAGTTTGAGTTTGTAGAAATCGATCTTCCATTGCTCCTTCAATTCCTTGCCGTCCCAGCTGAAGAGTTTCAGGAACTGTTCGTCGTCGGCGCCCTTCTTGTCCCAATTGGCGAGCAAGGAGCTGCTGATATAGACGCGCTTGCCGTCCCAGCTTTGCGACACCATGTTCACTTGCGAGCCGGTGTGCTTGGAATAGGTTTCTTTCGGCGCTTCCGGATTGCTGAGATCGAAGTAATGCGTGGTGCCGTCCATGAAGGTGTTGACCCACAAGCCCTTGCCGTCGGCAGTGATCGAGATGTCGACCGGCAGCGGGATCTTGGCCGGGTCGCCGATGTTGGCCACATCCTTGGCTTGCCATCCGCCCTTGGCATCTTTTTTCACCAGCCACAGTTTGGAAGTCAACGCGGTGGCGGTGATGGCCCAGTCTTCGCCGTCCTTCAACGACCAGCGGACCTCTAGCGGTGCGCCTGGCACGCTCATCACTTTTTCCGGCTGCATGGATTTCAGGTTCCACATGACCAGGGAGCCGCCGAAGTTTTTCATGGCTGCCGGGTCCTTCAGCAGCTTGCCCATGTCCATCATGTAGTTGTTCCAGCCGGTAAAGCTGGAGGTGAGCAGCGCGTTCTTGCCCGGGTTGATGCCGATGTCGTAGCCGTAGCCGTCGCCGCCCTTGGCGGTCGGCATGTCGTACTTGCTGACGAAATCGCCCTTGTTGTTATACAGCGCCATGCCGGTGACGCCGCCGTGATCCTTGTTGTTGGACAGGCCGCCGACCAGCATGCGGCCGGGCATTGCATAAAAAGTGTGGGGCCCGACGAAGCCGGATTTGGCGGCAAAATCGCTGATGGTTTTGACCAGCTTGGGCTTGGCTGGATCGGTATAAATATCGAATACATAAATCTTGTTGTCGTCCAGGCCGCCGGCCCACACGAAGCGCCGGTCGTCGGTAAAGCCGATGTGATGCGCCTCGCCGCGTGAACCTACCGACAGGCTGGTCAGCACTTTGCCGTATTTCTTCGAGGCCGGATTGACATCCACCGTCACCAGCTTGTCGGAGCCATCCCCCATGCCCTGCACCCCAAGCGTCCAGACATACGCGAACTCTTCCTGGCCTTTGATCAGGTTGGAAATATAAGGTGAATTGCAGGTCTCATCGGCCAGCGCCGGCGGACTGGCGAGCATGCCGTAGAAAAGGACTGCCAGCGGACCCAGCACTGCGCTTAGCGCTACGACTAGTGTGTTGTTCTTGAACGACCGGTTAACCATGGTCAGCCTTTCTTTTTCGTGAAGCGGCGCTTCGCGTGCTTCAAACATGAACGCAAAAACCCGCCTTGGCTGTCACCGTTGAGTTTCATCGGGTCAGCGAAGTTGCGGGGGAATATTGGCGCAGCGATTCGCCGCGGCAAAGAGTTAAACGGGATTGCGGATACCGGTCGACCCGATGAGCGCATCACCCTGACAGCATCAGCCATATCGGTCAATCGCGCCGATTCAGAGCGCTCGCCAACTTTTCAGGGCTGCGCACTGGCCGGAAAAATAAGAGCCGTGTTAGCCAAACGGATACACAGCCCTATTCCATCATCAATTGGATGCGGCTTGAATGTTGGAAGCTTGCTTTCCTTTGGGGCCTTGGGTGATTTCAAAGCTGACTTTTTGACCTTCTTTGAGAGTCTTGAAGCCATTCATATTGATGGCGGAAAAATGTGCGAACAAGTCTTCCCCCCCTTCATCCGGAGTGATGAAACCGAAACCTTTGGAGTCGTTGAACCACTTAACAGTACCGTGTGCCATATCAGCGTCTTTCAAGTAATAGAAAATCCATGACGTGTAAAAATAAGATGCTTCGCCTGCCGCTGTCTCCAGCGCGGTTTGCTCTTTTCCAAGTTGATAAATATCGAACGGCATATTTACCAGGTGCCAGTTATTGCTGACACGTCAATTTATAGGATCAAGAGACTGTATGTATGTCGCAGGCGATATACGTCTTATCTCGAAATCCCGTATTGAACTGGAATAGATTCTGTCTGATTCGACAATGCCGTCCTAGATGTCATAACTGACAGGTAGGCGACAGTCTCACGGGCACGCGGCGCTCAGATCGTTTGGCTACTGAACGAAAAAAAAGCCATCGGCCGACGCAATGGAAGTCCGAAAGGACTCCATGGCTATCGGTCATGGCCCTGGCATAACGGCCCCGCGGATGACGTTAGCCTCGCGGGTGGAACAGCCTTAGAACGGCTTGTTCGGCAAGAATTTCCCATCCAGCGTGATCACCGCACGCGAACCGCCGTCCGGGTCTTCTACTTTTTTAATGTCCAGCTTGAAGTTGATCGCGCTGATGATGCCGTCGCCGAACTGTTCGTGCACCAGCGCCTTCAACGTGGTGCCGTAGATCTGGATCATTTCGTAGAAGCGGTAGATGGTCGGATCGGTCGGGATGCCGCCGGCGATGCTGCCGCGCAGTGGGATGGCTTGCAGCTGCGCCGCATCTTCAGCACCCAGCCCCAGGCGTTCGCAAACGATCTCGGCGACGTCCTTAGGCAGCGCGTGCTGCCCTAACAGCGCTGCGGTGACATAGGCGACGCTGAGGCCGGTGCCGGCGGACAGTTGCTGCCAGGAGAGATCTTTAAGCGCCTTGGCGGCGATGGCGCGTGCGGTGAGTGCCAGGCGGGGATCTTGATAGGCATTGGATTGTTGCATGATGTTTTCCTTTTCAGTGAGTGAAGTAATAAGAGAAGACGACGGTCAAGCCGCCAAAGCGCTACGCTTGGCCGGCGTAGCAGTTGTTTGTGGGAATTCGGCGAGTGAAACGAAGCTATTGGTCTCGCCATCCAGCGCCACAATGGAACCTGTTTCGATGTCGTAGACCCAACCGTGCAGCTTGAGCCGGCCTTGCTCCAGCGCCAGCGCCACCGACGGATGGGTCTTGATATTCACCAGCTGGGCAATCACGTTTTCGCGCACCATCGAACTGACCCTTGCCGCCGGCGAGATATGGGTGCGCGCTTCGTTGACTATTTTTGCCGAGTCCGCGTGGCGCAACCAGCCGGCAACGGCGGGCATATGATCCAGGCACTTGCAACTGGCGATGGCCGTCATGGCGCCGCAATCCGAGTGTCCGCACACCACGATATCGGTGACGCCCAACGCGGCGACCGCGTATTCGACCGTGGCGGTGACGCCGCCCGGCGCCGAACTATAGGATGGGACGATGTTGCCGGCATTGCGAATCACGAAGATATCGCCCGGATCTTGCTGGGTCAGCAGTTCAGGTACCACCCGGCTGTCCGAGCAGGTGATGAAGAGCGCACTTGGGCTCTGGGCGGTGGCTAGTTCCTTGAAAAGACCGGACATGCCGGGAAAAGCATCCCGCTGAAATTTCAAGACACCTTCGACGATGGACTTCATGGCGTTTCTCCTTGTGTGATGAAGCAGTGACGCCATGATGAAGCGATTGATCTATTAGGTCCAAGACCGATATACAATCACATCCATAATTATTTCCTATAGTTGATCATTATGCTCATACGCCACATACGCTATCTACTAGCTGTCGTGGAACACCGCAATTTCACGCGCGCGGCCGAAGCGCTCTACGTGTCGCAACCGACGCTGTCGCAGCAGATCAGGCAGCTGGAAGACGAACTTGGGGTGCAGTTGCTGGACCGGAGCGGCAGAACGGTGCGCGCGACCGATGCCGGCGAGGCCTATATCGCCTATGCGCGCCGGGCATTACGAGAGTTTGAAGCGGGGGAACGGGCGGTCCATGATGTGCGCGACCTGACGCGCGGCACGCTCCGTCTGGCGACGACGCCGACCTTCACTTCTTACCTGGTAGGACCGCTGATCGCGCGCTTCAACGCCAGCTACCCCGGCATCTCCCTGCTGATCAAGGAAATGCCCCTGGACACCATCGAATCGGCATTGGCCGCAGATGAAGTCGACCTTGGCATCGCCTTCAGCAAGGTGCGCTCGGCAGAGATAGATTGCCATCCGCTGTTCGTTGAAAAACTCAGCGTTGTGGTCGGCGTCGATCACCCGTTTGCGCAGCGCGCGGCAGCGATCGCCCCCAAGGATCTGGAGCAGGAACCGCTGGCCTTGTTGACCGCGGATTTTGCGACGCGGAGTTATGTCGATGCGTATTTGCAGAAGCAGGGAATCGCGCCAAAAATCGTCATCGAAGCCAATACCATCAATGCGATTGTCGAGATTGTCCGGCGCGGAAGCATGGCGACGATACTTCCCGATGCAATCACGCGCGAGAACGCCGCGCTCAGGAATATTGCCCTGAAGCCCGCTCTGCCGCACCGCACCGTGGCGCTGCTGCGTCGCAAAGGCAGTTACCAAAGCGCCGCCGCCCTCGCCTTCGCCGAGCTGGTGGAAAGCATGATGACGGACGGAACACTGACTTGAAATAAGGCGCGGGTTTCGCAACGATTATTTTTTATCCGGCACGACAAGTTCTCGCCCCAGACCACCGTCCAGTACGCTACCGCTGGTCGTACCTTCGCCGTTGATGCGGCGCTGACACGCATCCTGGTCGGCCGCCGGCAGTGCATTGCAGCGAATCAACGCATTTTGCTGATACGCAGCCGGGCCGTCATTGAGGCGCCCTCTTCTTGACTCTTGCAGCGCAGCCCCTGCCTCCCGCAGGCAAGTGGCGCGATCCTGGTTCGACTGACCGCTATTGCAGACGGCCACTTCGGCCCGGTAGCGCGCGTTCGCGTCTTGCACATTGCCGGCAGCCATCGCCACTGTTGCGGCCGTACCGAACACGATAAACGTCAGCGCCGGCAACCAGGCTGCTGTGCGACTGACGTTGGCGAATGCTGAAACAAAACGAATCTGCTTGATTGGCATGATGACCTCCGATTTAAAAACCAAATTTATCAAGCGAAATGCCTGCCGTATGTGCGCTATCGAACTTTGTCAGCATCCGGTTGTAGCCGGGACAGGTCTGGAAATGAAAATGGCCGCGCTCTTTTAGAGCGCAGCCATTTTTCAAATTGCAAGAATGCTTCGCCGCAAGGTCAATCTCCAGCACGCTGAGTAGGACAGCTGCCGCCTATGTCTTCCAACGCACAGACCGGCGCCAGTTTTCGGGTTTAGATATCTACTCCAAGCTAACCATGACAGGAGACTCAAATGTATATCGGCATAGGTACCGTTGTCCTCATCCTTATTTTGTTTCTCATTTTGAGATGATCGCATCACAGATTTTCTAGGGAAAATTTCACGAGATCGCGCAAATGGACCGCAAAGAATAAAAACAAAAATACAAGCGCCCGGTGGGAGCATGGGGTCTATTTGCCGAATCGTTCAATAGGAAAACGTGCGGCAAACGAAAATAAGCCTCATTGCTGAGCGCTGGTTAAATTTCGACGCCAGCCTAAGGATTTGTCTTAGATCGATCACATTCTTGAGACAGCAATTACCCAAGGGTTTCGACGACATTTCATAAATCGCCTTACCGGTTTTTCGCGAGGCGTGAATCTGTATTTAAATGCCGAGTGCTTTGTCCAGTGCCGCTATTGCCTTATCAACATGACCTTCCTGGCAATCATAGGCCGCCAATTGCCCCGCTTTGATCAATGTAATGCCTTCCGGCGTTTTCGCCATCCTGTCCAAAACACTGAAAGTCATCGCTCCGTCCTGATGAGGCAAACCTGTGATTTCGACAAAAAATACCTCGAATGCATCAACGCAATCTTCGTCAGAAAGTCCGACTGCCAAACCGCAAAATTTAACGAAGCCCTTGAAAAAAATCATGATGTCGTTAACGTTTTCATGAAACATTTTTGGGGACATAGAGTGGACCGACATTCCAAAAATAGTGGCTGCATACTCGGCGACTCTGACGCAGTCTTTATTCTTCTTCGGCGCCCCCTGTAAACCTCGTAACAAAGCACCCGCCAAATCACTCAACTCAGAGTGTTCATTCATCTCGTTCTCCTAGGGAATACACGCGTGTAGCTCATATCCGACTGCTTCAATGTTGAGTTCCAGGCGGGCGGCGGCCAGCGACAAAACTTTCACCGCGCGATCCCAAAATCCCGTCAACATCGTTGGCCAACCAGCTTGGATCGCAGGCAGCCGAGGAATTTTTGACCGTCCAAGAATTAGAAGCAGAATAATGATGATTGCAATGATTCCAATGCCAAAATTGTGTCGCTGAAAAAAGCTTAAAACGCGCGCCTGCCGACGTCTGTTCGCTATCGCACGCAGCAATGCCGCAATCGATCGCTAACGGAGATACGTTGACAAACGTCGCCCTTCCCATACATTGAAAATCATTGCTTGTCGTCATGACGACGATGGCAGGACCATTGCCATGGGCGGGATGCGGGAGTTTTCATATTCAGAAGCAATGCACGATCCAGAATGCCGCAATGAAGCTGTACGTTCGTTAGCGCACAGAGCGCCGTCACATAGAGGAACAAAGTTCAATTGCTGCGTTGAGATCTCTCTCGCTTTGTACGGGACCAGCCATCGTCAACGCGGTATGAGGCGTCGACGGCGTACGCAGCGCAGCCCTTCACATGACTAGCCATTCCTTGGCATGCTGTCCGATGTGAGTATCCAATACTTTCGTTAGCAAGAGGAGTCCAAATGTACGCAGTCAAGATTACAGGGATCGTACTGATCGTGGCCGGCATCCTGGGATTGGTGTATGGCGGTTTCAGCTACACCAAGGAGACCCGTGAGGCCACGCTTGGGCCTTTCAGCCTGTCGGTAACGGAAAGGCAAACGGTCAACGTTCCAGTTTGGATTGGCATCGGGGCGATAGCGATTGGTGGCACGCTCCTATTCTTTGGCAGCAAGAAGAATTAATCGCCCTCAGCAATGTGCAGATTGCGAGCCACTACAACCGATCGCCCCCTGGAACGAAGAAAATCAATCGTCGGCGTGGTATCCGATAAGCATCTGTGGATGCTGGATTGAGCAGATCTGCCCAGCGCGGTCGGCGATTTTTGGCTCGAGGATTGAATCTATCGACATGTACTGCAAAGCCGACGAAGGCGAGGGCCAGCAAAAAAGAAGCCGCGCTGAGCGGCTTGAATAGGGTCTGCGTGACAGTCCAGATCAACGGATCAACAGCATCCGTTCTGCAAGACATGCATTCATGCGATTCAGGCTTATCATTTGCCAGCAGCATCTTTGATGATTTCTTCTGCATCTCCAAGCGTTTTCTCAACTTTGCCCTCGACTTGCTTTTGCAAGCCTTTCGCTTGTTGTTCTTTGCTTCCAACCAGCTTCCCGGCGCCCTCTTGAATTTTGCCTGCGATTTCTTTGGAAACGCCTTTGACTTGGTCTTTGTTCATGATCGAATCTCCTTCAGTTGATAGACATACCTAATCTGCTGTTTTTCTCGACGAGAATTTTTTAACAGCACTGCAAAAAATCTGGGAACTTGGTACGTACAGGTAATCGACTAGTGCACGAACAAATAGATCACGACCAACACCACTAGCGGTACACCCAAAATCCATCCCAACAAATATTTACCCACGACGACTCTCCTTTTGAACATTGAGTGCGCGCGTAATAAATCAGTCTTACGACGGAGAACTTGCCAGGTGTTCTACAGGAAAACGATTCGAGGTTCGTTGATTTGACCAAACCTTAACGATGGGATCCCTATGCCGATATCAACGAAACAGTGACCGCAGTGTAGGAACCGAGGATTGGATTTCGCGGAACGCGCCTCTCAATAGGTGATGTTATAAGACGTATTTTTTGCGGGATCGGTTCGCTGACGCACATAGCGTCATCTTTAACTCGCGATTGCGGTAACGCCAGTGAGCAAAATACTTCCATGTGCGGCATCGCGCATGGGTTTCTTTAACCCCCTATAGCGGGATCTGTTCGTTGCCGGACATTGAGCGTCGTTGTGTTTTACCGGCCGTCATTCTTGACAATCATCCGACCCAAGCTAAACTACCATCCATATAGATGGTATATGGATGGCTTGTGGAGTCTAAATGGAGGCAATATGAGCGTGCATGAAATTCGGCCCAAGCTCAGCGAAAGCGAGAAGATCACCATTAATCTGGGATTAATTGATCTTGGGCAAATTGATTTATTGATACAGGAGGGCTTTTACTCCAATCGTACCGACCTGATCCGCACGGCGATTCGCAATCAGTTGAGCACCCATGCCGATGTAGTCATGCAAACGGTGGCGCGCAAGAGTCTGGTGCTCGGCTTGCAACACTATGCGCGTGCCGATCTTGAGGCCGTACAAGCCGCAGGACAGCGCTTGCAAATTCAGGTATTGGGCTTGGCCAGCATAGCCACCGATGTATCCCCGGAACTCGCGCTGGCGACGATCGATTCCGTGACGGTGCTGGGCGCATTACATGCAACTGCGGCAGTTAAAGCCGCGCTGGCTGGACGCATTCGTTAGGTGAAAAGTTGTCCTTGGTCGCCGATGGCCGCACCTTCCGGCGGCAATTGAAAGGATGGTTCCCAATGAAATTCGATGAAAAAATGTTCGCGAATATGCGCGAAGCCATGCAAAAAATTCTGACAAGCGGGCCGATGGCAGCGACTGTCGCAATTCAGCAGGCGCTGCAAAAAGGTGTCGGCCACGATGCCTGGGACACGCCCCAGCCGCGCCCGCTGCGCGATATCAATCCCGTCCCAGAGACAGAACTGACCGAGGTCGGCAATCTCGCGCTGAAAAATGATTTTGTCTCCGGATTATTGGCGCAGCTGGGCATTCCATCCCATCTTGAAGGCGGACAATTTGTTCAGCCAGAATTTGCCTCGCCCGAATTTCTGACGCCATCGTTGCGGCCCCAGCTACCGCAACAGGTAGCAACAGATGCCGGCAGCCCAGGCCGCTTTATCGCCGCTTCCTATTCCAACCGGGCCGGCAGCCGCGCTTACAAATTGTATATTCCGAGCTGCCATCACGGCCAGGCGTTGCCATTGATGGTAATGCTGCATGGCTGTACGCAAAATCCCGACAACTTTGCCGCCGGCACCCGGATGAACGCGATCGCCGAAGAACAACGATGCTTCGTCGCCTATCCGGCACAAGCACAGTCGGCCAACAGTTCCAAGTGCTGGAACTGGTTCAAGGCCATCGACCAGCAGCGCGACCAGGGCGAGCCCTCGATCATCGCCGGCATCACGCGCCAGATCATCGACACACAGAATATCGACACCAGCCAGGTCTATATTGCCGGCATGTCGGCCGGCGGCGCCATGGCCGTCGTCATGGGGACGCTCTATCCCGATCTGTATGCGGCGGTCGGCGTCCATTCCGGTTTGCCCTATGCCTCGGCGCATGACTTGCCGTCGGCACTGGCGGCAATGAGAGATGGCGCACCAGGCCAGCCGCCGCGCAACGGATCGTCGGCTGCCGCCAGCACCCGCTTGAATGCGATCCCGATCATCGTATTTCATGGCGATAGTGATACCACGGTCCATCCGCGCAATGGCGAAAAGGTGATAGCGCAAAGCGCGCCGCAAACCGCGCACCAGAGGCTGCGCCATCAAGACCCACCCGCGGCCTCCGCGGCAACGCCGCTGAAACCCGCGCCAAGCGTGCGGCGCGGCAAAATTCCAAACGGACACGCCTACACCCAAACCACGCACCACAATGCCGAAGGACAGGCCGTTGCCGAACATTGGCTGATCCATGGCGCCGCCCATGCCTGGTCAGGCGGCAGCCAGCGCGGCAGTTATACCGATGCAAAAGGTCCGGACGCGAGCAGGGAGATGATCCGGTTTTTCTACACCCAGGTGAAGAAGCCTGCTTTGGATCGCTCCGGAACAGCACTGACGCCTTGAGCACGCCCCCCGCTCACTCCGGGCATCCCAATTTGAACGTCAACCAATGTTAGCGTCCCGTAAGTTTCAAGCAAGTCCCGCGTAAGGTTTCCTTCGCACACTCCACTCCAGTACAAAGGGGGCAAAGCGGATTTGCCCACCGATATTAATAATCGAGGAGACAGGCAATGGCGACCAACCAAGCATGGCGACAGCACAACCAGCCGGGCGCGGTCTTACACCCGAGGAACGCAAAGATGCAAAACTCAAACATTCATAGCGACCTTCTAGCCTCCAGGGATCTTGTTTATTACCCTGGCGGCTTCGAATGTTCGGAACCACGAATGGAAGCGGAAAGCGCCGAATATGGCGCTTATGTCTTCGAATTAAATGGCAGCGCCATCAGGTTTCGCGTCGCCAAAATCACGCCAACCAAGGTCGGACAATTCGTGACTCTATGGAAAAGAATCGGGACCGGCCCGATCCAGCCTTACGACCTGTCGGACCCGGTCGATTTTTTCATTGTCAGCGTCCGCCAGGACGATCATTTTGGACAGTTCGTATTTCCGAAATCCGTTCTATGCGAGCAGGATATCGTTTCAAAGAATGGCGCCGGCGGGAAGCGCGCAATACGGGTTTATCCTCCGTGGGATCGGACGACCAGTCGGCAAGCCCAAAAAACGCAAAGTTGGCAACTGAAGTATTTTTTGCAAATACCGCAAAACGAGCCGGTAGATTGCGTTCGATCTCGCATGCTCTATAGCCAGGCGTAAGGCACTGCTTCTACGGTGGCTGTTTCGTCCGAATAAAGACTTGAATGGCACTCCAATTAAATCAAAGACTTACGATTCCGGATTGGGCAGGCAACACGACTCGGAATCTTGAACATCATGGAAAACCGGTCGGTTTTGCTTACACTGAAACAATATATTCTTGAATAGACTCGTCGGCTTATCAGCCTTTCCACTCTGAGATCTAAGAGCAGAGGCTATCCACGCCCCCCGATAAAAGCGATACACAGTCAGCATCGTACGTAGCAGGAGCGGTGGACTGAGGCAGCGACTCGCCACCGGGCAAAACGTTGATGGTCCAGAAATCCCCCGTTAAAAAACGCAGCATCTCCTGCAGAGCATTACGTTGCACGACCCATGGCACAGGGTCATGGAGATGAACGTCCAGTTCAATGATCCGAGTCCACCCGCCAGGACTTCCGGCTCTCAAACACTTTCTGCCTAATCTCTTGGTATGTTAAGAATGCCTTGCCAAAACTGAACCGACCTGAAATCCAAGTCAGGGCAGTGATGGAACCATCTACGTGTCATTCGCCACATAAAGGGTATGTTTGCCATTCCTATCAATTTCAATTCGAGGCCGAACGCGGATGTTGCCGCAGCAACTGCCAGCAATGCGGTAACGCCTGCCAAGCAGGCCGATACATTCGACGTTACGGGCGTGGCTGAATTTAATCGGTCGGCCAGTATGCGCCATCGGCGGTATGTTCGTCATGCCGGATTGTCGTTGCAGCCGCGCCGCTTAGTATTTGTACCGCTCAGATGATTGATGCCTTCGGCGCAAAATTCCAACTGTGCCGCTCATGTTGGCGATGTCGATGATCTTCACGCCGCGGATATGGAGCCGATATAGGCTAATTTATAACATTTTAGGAGGCAAGGGTATTCGGTAATGAGCGTTCCGGCCGAGCACCTACCCCTAAATATTTGCATACTTATTTATTGAAAGTGGTTTTATGCACAAAGTTAACATTGGTTCCTCCAGCCCTCCATTGCCTGTTCACGGTAACGAACAGTCCTCCCCTAAAGTTCCTGATTCGTCTGGTCAATTAAATAATCAAACGCGAACAGAACAACCTGCGGACGCCAAAGCTAAAGCGGCAGCGGCGCGAGCAAGAGCGATGGCTGCTATGGCTCGACAACAAACAGAGTTCAAGGCAGACTCGGGAGAGGATTCCGCATCCGAAGTGGAAGAAACGGCAAAAATATCCGAGAGTAAATCGTCTGCACCTCCTATTCAGATGAGTGTCAAGACAATTTATAACAATTGGCAATCATCACAAAAAAATGACAATATTAGACGTGATAGTGTTGATTATCACAAAGAACAATTGCAAAACAACAAGGAATCTGTCAAGCCGATAATTTTACAATCGTTTGAGGACGAAGGTGGACAGACTAAGATTCGAACTTTAGATGGCCGGCATCGACTTACTGCTGCACATGAGTTAGAGCTAAAGACAATTCCCGTACACGATAACGAAATTGCCAGACAGGTAGCTGACATATTTGGGGCGTAAATGAACCACGTTCGTAGAACGTGATTCATTTATGCCCCCCCAGAGGGAGCACGAGTATCCATCGAAGGAATAACTTATGTTTCCAACGGTTCAATCATATGTGGGTCGCTGTGGCCGGCTTTATTGACTTCTGTTGATACCTTGAACCACTCGAAGTCATCCGCGCCAAGCGCCATTTGCCGAGCGATCTGTTCGGCTTGATCCGCGGATAAATCCGGATCCATCCAAAGTAGTGCATCTTCCGGCGCCAATACCACCGGCTGCCGGTCATGCACGTCAACCATGCCGCCCTCGGCCGCAGCCGTGACAATCACGAAACCGGAACCTTCGTGCATTTCCTTGCCTGGCCGGAAGTCGGTAATCGCCGCCATGAATACTGGCTCGTCGGATTTCAGCTTGATGTACCAGGGCTGCTTACGGCCTTTGTCGCCCGTCCACTCGAACCAACCGTCGGCCGGCACGATCGCGCGGCCCGACTTGAACATGCCGCGAAACATCGGACCGGTGGCCGCTTTCTCGATATGGGCATTAATCATCATCGGGATTTTTCGCTCGACCGCCCATTGCGGGTGGTAGCCCCACGGTACATTATCGAAACGATTCTTCCTATTCAAGACTTTATTGTTTGGGCCGTGCCTCCCATTCAAGTCTCTATTGTTCTGTTCAAGTCTTTATTCGGACGAAATAACAGTGTGACACGACGAATTACGATCAATTCTCCCGTCAGCTTGACGTAAGTTTCAAGCAAGTCCCGCGTAAGGTTTCCGTCGCACACTCCACTCCAGTACAAAGGGGGCAAAGCGAATTTGCCCACCGATATAAATAGGGCACCTCTAAAAACCGTAGCGAGCGGCTCAAGGTCGGGGCGAGAAGCACAGCTGTACGGAGGTACAGCGAGCATCGCAGCCCCGAGATTGAGTCGCGCAGTAGGTTTTTAGAGGTGCCCAATAACGAGGAGACAACATGGCGACCATCCAACCAAGCATGGCGACAGCACAACCGGCCGGACGCGGTCTTACGCCCGAGGAACGCAAGGTTATTTTTGCGTCGTCGCTAGGCACCATATTCGAGTGGTATGACTTCTATCTGTACGGCTCGCTGGCGGCAATTATCGCCAAGCAGTTCTTTGCCGGAACCGATCCCAATACCGCGTTCATTTTTGCCTTGCTGGCATTTGCCGCCGGCTTTATCGTGCGGCCGTTCGGGGCCTTGGTGTTTGGCCGCCTGGGCGACATGATAGGCCGCAAATACACCTTCCTGGTCACCATCGTGATCATGGGTACATCGACTTTCATTGTCGGCATCCTGCCCAATTACGCATCGATCGGGCTGGCCGCGCCGGTCATCCTGATCTCGCTGCGCATCCTGCAAGGCCTGGCTCTAGGCGGCGAATACGGGGGTGCCGCCACCTATGTCGCAGAACACGCGCCGGACCACAAACGCGGAGCCTTCACATCGTGGATTCAAACCACCGCCACCTTGGGCCTGTTCCTGTCCTTGCTGGTGATCCTGGGGGTGCGCACCGCGATCGGCGAAGAAGCGTTTGCCGTCTGGGGCTGGCGCATTCCGTTCCTGGTGTCGGTGATCCTGCTCGGGGTCTCGGTCTGGATCCGGCTGTCGATGAGCGAATCGCCGGCATTTGCCAGAATGAAGGCGGAAGGCAAAACTTCCAAAGCACCGTTGACCGAAGCCTTCGCCCAATGGAAAAACCTGAAACTGGTGATCCTGGCGCTGCTGGGCCTGACCGCCGGCCAAGCGGTGGTCTGGTACACCGGCCAGTTCTACGCGCTGTTCTTCCTGACCCAGTCGCTCAAGGTCGATCTGTCCACCGCCAACATCCTGATCGCATTGGCGCTGGTGCTGGCGACGCCGTTCTTCGTGATCTTCGGCACGCTGTCCGACAAAATCGGCCGCAAGCCCATCATCATGGCCGGCTGCCTGATTGCCGCAGTGACCTATTTCCCGATCTTTTCCGGCCTGACCCACTATGCCAATCCGGCATTGGAAGCGGCACTGAAAAATGCTCCGGTGATCGTCACCGCCGACCCCGCCACTTGCCAGTTCCAGTTCAATCCGACCGGCACCAAGAAGTTCACCTCCTCCTGCGACATCGTCAAAGCCAAACTATCGGCCGCATCGGTCAACTATGAAAACGTGGAGAGCGCACCAGGTTCGGTGGCCACCGTCAAGATCGGCGACAAAGTCCTGACGTCGTATGACGCCAACGGTCTATCAAAAGAAGAAGCCGCTGCCAAGGACAAGGCGTTCTCCGCGGAACTGGCGGGCGACATCAAGGCTGCCGGCTATCCGACCAAGGCCAATCCGGATCAAATCAATAAGCCGATGGTGCTGCTGCTACTGTTCATCCTGGTGATCTACGTGACCATGGTGTACGGCCCGATTGCGGCGATGCTGGTTGAAATGTTCCCGACCCGTATCCGCTACACCTCGATGTCCTTGCCTTACCACATCGGCAACGGCTGGTTCGGCGGCTTGCTGCCGACCACCGCGTTTGCCTTGGTGGCTTTCAAGGGCGATATTTATTTCGGCCTGTGGTACCCGATCGTGATCGCGGTCGCCACCTTCATCATCGGCATGCTGTTTGTCAGGGAAACCAAGGATTACGACATTTACCAGACCGAGCGCTAGCGCCCTGTTCCATATACGGAGCAGGGCACTTATAAATGGCATATGCTTACGGCTACGCCTGAGCAGCCATCGAAAAAGAAAGCCGCCAGATCATTTCTGGCGGTTTTTTTGTTTTGGCAACTGTGCATGAGCAACAATATTTGCTATTGTCGGTCGCTCGTAGGGTTAGACCACCCGATTATTGACAAATAAATAGCAATTTGTTTTCAACTCATCATCCAGCCCATCCACTAACGATTATTGCGAGCCGTCATCGGTCGCAACTCCTGCCCCACTATGAAGACACCCATCAGACTCGGTACCCCGCTTTCCCCATCCGCCATCAAAGTCATGCTGCTCGGCTCCGGCGAGCTCGGCAAAGAAGTCATCATCTCGCTGCAACGGCTCGGGGTGGAAGTGATCGCCGTTGACCGCTACCCGAACGCGCCCGGCCAGCAAGTCGCGCATCGTTCGCATGTAATCGACATGACCAACGGCGCCGCACTGGAAGCATTGATCGAACGGGAAAAGCCGGATCTGGTGGTGCCGGAAATCGAAGCCATCGCCACCGAAACCCTGGTCGCGCTGGAAGAAGCCGGCAAAGTCAGCGTCATCCCGACCGCCCGCGCCGCCTGGCTGACCATGAACCGCGAAGGCATCCGCCGCCTGGCCGGCGAAACCCTGGGCCTGCCGACCTCGCCCTACCGCTTCGCCAACAACCTGGACGAACTGAAAACCGGCTGTTCCGAAGTCGGCTTCCCGTGCGTGGTCAAGCCGGTCATGTCGTCCTCCGGCAAAGGCCAGTCCAAGCTCGACAGCGCCGCCGACATTGAGGACGCATGGGCCTATGCCGCCAACGGCAGCCGGGTCAATGCCGGCCGCGTGATCGTCGAAGGCTTCATCGACTTCGACTATGAAATTACGCTGCTGACAGTGCGTGCGCGGGAAGCGGACGGCAGCATCGCGACCCATTTCTGCGAACCGATCGGCCATATCCAGGTGCAAGGCGATTACGTCGAATCCTGGCAGCCGCATCCGATGCACCCGCTAGCCTTGAGCAAGGCGCGCGAGATCGCTAAAAAGGTCACCGACAACCTGGGCGGCCTCGGGCTGTTCGGGGTTGAGCTGTTCGTCAAGAACGACATGGTCTGGTTCTCTGAAGTCAGCCCACGGCCGCACGACACCGGCATGGTCACCATGGCCAGCCAGCACCAAAGCGAATTTGAATTGCACGCCAAGGCAATCCTCGGCTTGCCGGTCAACGTGGCGCTGCGCAACCCGGCTGCTTCGGCCGTGATTTACGGTCAGCACGATGCCCCGGGCATTGCCTTTGAGGGCGTGGCCGACGCCATGCGCATTCCCGGCGTCGATATCCGTCTGTTCGGCAAACCCGAGTCGTTCAAGCGCCGCCGCATGGGAGTCGCGCTGGCCACCGCCAACGATATCGACGATGCTCGGATCCGGGCCAAACAGGCGGCGGCCAAAGTAAAGCCGGTGATCGTCAGCTAAGGACATCGCTCTGCGGCGGCATCAATGCCGCCGCAGGGTACTTATCATCAGAAACACCAACAACTCACAATTCGCCATGAAATTCGATGTCGCCATTATCGGCAGCGGACTGGCCGGCCTGTCGGTCGCGCTGCATCTTGCTGAAAACAATAAAGTAGCAGTCATCTCCAAACGCGCGCTGCTCGACGGCGCCAGCAACTGGGCCCAGGGCGGGATCGCCGCCGTGCTCGACTCCGGCGACAGTCACGAGCAGCACATCAACGACACCTTGATCGCCGGCGCCGGTTTGTGCGACGAAAGCGCGACCCGCTTCATCGTTGAAAACGGCCGTGCCGCGATCGAATGGCTGATTGAACAAGGCGTGCCGTTCACCCCGGATGCCAGCGCCGAGCTGGGCTTTCACCTGACCCGCGAAGGCGGTCATAGCCAGCGCCGCATCATCCATGCCGCCGATGCCACCGGCCATGCGGTGCAGGTCACGCTGGAACAAAAAGTCCGGGCCCATCCCAACATCACGCTGCTCGAAGATCATTACGCGATCGACCTGATCACCTCCAAGAAAATCGGCGCCAACGATGCCGCGCCGCATTGCCTCGGCTTGTATGCCAAGAACGTCAAGACCGGCAAAGTGCTAACCGTAGCCGCCAGCCATACCGTGCTGGCCACCGGCGGCGCCGGCAAGGTCTACCTGTACACCACCAATCCCGACAGCGCCACCGGCGACGGCATTGCGATGGCCTGGCGCGCCGGTTGCCGGGTCGCCAATATGGAGTTCATCCAGTTCCATCCAACCTGCCTGTACCACCCCTACGCCAAGTCGTTCCTGATCACCGAAGCGATACGCGGCGAAGGCGGCCTGCTCAAATTGCCCGATACCGAAGGCGCCGATGCCGGCCTGCGCTTCATGCCGGCGCACGACGCACGGGCCGAACTGGCGCCGCGCGACGTGGTGGCACGCGCCATCGACTTCGAGATGAAAAAACGCGGCCTCGATTACGTCAACCTGGACATCACCCACAAGTCGCCGGAATTTTTGAAAGAACATTTCCCGACCATCTACGCCCGCTGCCTGGAACTCGGGATCGACATCACCAAGCAGCCGATCCCGGTGGTTCCGGCGGTCCACTTCACCTGCGGCGGCATCGTCACCGACCTCAACGGCCGCACCGACCTGCCCGGCCTGTACGCGGTCGGCGAAACCGCCTACACCGGCTTGCATGGCGCCAATCGGCTGGCCAGCAACTCGCTGCTGGAATGCGTCGTCATCGGCCGCGCCGCCGCCAAATACATCGCGCAGCAACCGGCGCCGAAAAGCACCGCCCTGCCCGCCTGGGACGAGAGCCGCGTGACCGACGCCGACGAGGAAGTCGTGATTTCCCACAACTGGGATGAGCTGCGCCGCTTCATGTGGAATTACGTCGGCATCGTGCGCACCAACAAGCGGCTGGAACGGGCGCAACACCGGCTCAGGCTGCTCAAGGAAGAAATCGACGAGTACTACGCCCACTTCCGCATCAGCCGCGACTTGCTGGAACTGCGCAACCTGGTGCAAGTCGCTTCGCTGATCGTCGAAAGCGCACTGTCGCGCCACGAAAGCCGCGGCCTGCATTTCAGCCAGGATTATCCGGAGACGCTGGCCAAAGCTCTGCCAACAGTATTGACGCCGCAACGGCGTTGAAGCGATCAGCAGCGTTGCCGGTAGAAATCTCCAACGGCCTGTAGGGCGGATGAGCGCAGCGTTATCCGCCGTTGGATGTACCACATGCGTTTGACGCACCCAACACGGCGGAAGGCGCTGCGCTTTTCCGCCCTACGCGAAGGTCGACCGGCGAACAGGACGAATTAGCATTTGTAGGGCGGATGAGCGCAGCGCTATCCGCCGATGGATGTGCCGCCTGCGCTCGATACATCCAAAACGGCGGAAGACGCTACGCTTTTCCGCCCTACTTGCTTTCAGGGTTTATTGGCATTCCATATCCAATTCCATACCCCGGGCAAATGGACCGGCTGATCGCTACGGGCGACGGTACTGGCCATCGCAGCGCGCTGCAATTCCGAGCGCTCATCGTAGAAAGGCTTGGCGCTGGTCGCCAGGCCGACCTCGCGCGCGCTATCGACCAGGATCTGCAGGTATTCCTGCATATGGCGGGCGGTATAACGATTGACATCGTGAAAAGTCACCACCACCGGAATGCAGGCATTGACCGCCGGCCGCTCGCCGGCCGCGATGTGTTCGCGCAGTTCGGATAATTGGCGGACCAGGTTGGAACGCCTTCTCGGGCTGAAAGTGATGCCCCAGGTCTTGCCGTCGTTGGCGCTCAAATCGGTCAGCAAAATATGCAGGCCGTGTTGCCGATACGCGGCAAATGTCCGCTGGTCGTAATTCCAGAATGGCGGCCGCACCAGGGTCGGCGCCGCACCTGTGATGGCTTTAATATCGGCCACGCCGTCGGTCAGCGATTGCTCCAATTCCTCAGAGCTGAGAAAGCGATGATTGGCATGATGCGGCGTGGCTGTGTGAAACCCCAGCAGATGCCCCTCATCGTTTTCACGCTGCATGATTTTTCGGCCGAGTTCGGTCCCGCCGCCGCCGCTGGCATGAGTCTGCACAAAAAAAATCGATTTGATCCCGGATTGCACCGGGTTGTGAGCCAGATCATCGAGAATCGACTGGGTAGGATTGGCAAACCTGGAGGCGCTCGGGCCGTCATCGAAAGTCAGCAGGAAACGGATCGGCGGCTGCGAGCGCAGGTGCTCTGCCATCAGGGGTGTCATCGGCGCAGGTGCGCTGGCGCAGCCAAAGATGCTGACGGCGATGCCAAGCGCGGATAACCAACTGACGATCTGTTTCATGTTGCTCTAAGAGGCTGCTCAAAATCTGCGACGGTGTAGGGCGGATGAGCGCAGCGTTATCCGCCGTTTTGGATGTGCCGTATGCGTTTGATGGATCCAACACGGCGGAAGACGCTACGCTTTTCCGCCCTACTTGCTACTTGCTTAACGATCACTCAACGATCCGCAACGAATAATCGGTGGCCCGAATATCCTTGGTCAGGCTGCCGATGGAAATCCGGTCGACGCCGGTTTCGGCAATCGCCCGCACGGTTTCCATATTGATGCCGCCGGAAGCTTCCAGCAGCGCCCGGCCAGCGGTCAAATTAACCGCATCGCGCATTGCAGCCAGGCTAAAGTTGTCGAGCAACACCGAACTCGCACCGGCCGCCAGCGCTTCCTCCAGCTGCACCAGACTTTCCACCTCGACCTGGATCGTGACGCCGGCATCCAGGTTTTGTGCAGCACGCATCGCAGCGGTGATGCCGCCGGCGGCGGCGATGTGGTTTTCCTTGATCAGGATGCCGTCGTACAGCGCCAGCCGCTGGTTCTGGCCGCCGCCGACGCGGACCGCGTATTTTTGCGCCAGGCGCAAGCCGGGCAAGGTTTTGCGGGTGTCGAGAATATGCGCACGGGTGCCGGCGATGACGTTCACATAGTGGCGGGTTGCGGTAGCCACGCCGGACAGCAGTTGCAGGAAATTCAGGGCGCTGCGTTCTGCCGTCAGCAAGGCGCGGGCCGGTGCTTCGATGGTGCAGACGGCGCTGTCGGCGATCATCAGATCGCCTTCGGCGTAATGCCAGTCGATGCGGATGCGGGCATCGAGTTGCAGCATCACGGCGTCGAACCAGGGCGCACCGCACAGGACCGCCGCCTCGCGCACGATCACGCGCGCCTGGACCATGCCGTCAGCCGGCACCAGCTTGCCGGTCACATCGCCGCTGCCGACGTCTTCGGCAATCGCGGTACGGATATTGTTGTCGAAGGCGGCTTGCAGCGCCGCGTCAAACGGTGCGAAGCGGTTCTTTAAATTGCTGGCGAGAGGTGTGGCGTTGCTCATGCGGGGCCAATTCCTGAAAACAGTTTTTGTTCTTGCGCCAGATCGCTGGATGGACGAACGTTGGCTTTGCGTTGTGCGGCGAAATCGAGCATGCGATCGATGCAGAGCACGGCCTTGCGGCTGATATCGGCATCGACGTGAATCTGGTTGCGGCCGGATTCCAGCACATCGGCCAGGTTCTGCAAACCATTCATCGCCATCCACGGACAATGCGCGCAGCTCTTGCACGTGGCGCTATTGCCGGCGGTCGGGGCGTCGATGAAGCGCTTGCCGGGCGCCGCCATTTTCATCTTGTGCAAAATGCCGTTGTCGGTGGCGACGATAAATTCATCGGCATCCAGCGTCTGTGCGGCAGCGATCAACTGGGTGGTTGAGCCGACCACATCGGCCTGCGCCACCACCGCTTCCGGCGATTCCGGATGGACCAGGATCTTGGCGCGCGGATGCTGGCGGCGCAGCAATTCCAGTTCGATACCCTTGAACTCGTCATGCACCAAGCAGGAACCCTGCCACAGCAACATGTCGGCACCGGTTTTCTTTTGTATATACCCACCCAGATGCTTGTCCGGCGCCCACAGGATCTTTTTGCCCTGCGCGTGCAGATGGGCCACGATATCCAGCCCGATCGAGGATGTCACCATCCAGTCGGCGCGCGCTTTGACGGCGGCGCTGGTGTTGGCGTACACCACCACGGTGCGATCCGGATGAGCGTCGCAAAAGGCCGCAAACTCGTCAGCCGGACAGCCCAGATCGAGCGAACAGGTAGCGTCCAGATCGGGCATCAGCACGCGCTTGTGCGGGCTCAGGATCTTGGACGTTTCGCCCATGAATTTGACGCCAGCAACTACCAGCGTCTGGGCCGGATGATCGCGCCCGAAGCGCGCCATTTCCAGCGAATCGGAGACGCAGCCGCCGGTTTCTTCCGCCAGATCCTGCAGATCGGCATCGACGTAATAGTGGGCGACCAGCACCGCTTGCTGTTCTTTCAACAAGCGCTTGATGCGTTCCTTGAGAGCGGTCTTCTGTTCTGGCGACGGTGTGGCGGGGACGCGAGCCCAGGCATGTGCGGTGCAACTGCTGCCTAGCTCCATTTGCGGCCGTTCGAATTCAACGGTTTTGATGGCTTGGGTTTGCATGGTGACGATGAATGATTGAACGTGGTTCGGTAAGAGCGCAATTCTACCGCTATCTACCAATGGGGCCTGTTAACAATCAATTTGTGAGTGTGAATTGATTATTAACAGGCCCCAAGCACCGGACCATTAAATATTGCCAGCCGTCATGATCTCCCGTAATATCTTTAACAAAAATTCAATAGAAGTCATATGAGGGGATCATGATTATTTTTGATAAAACCGACCTCGGTCGCGATCAGATCAAAACCCGCGATCAAGCCTTGGCTCCGCGCCTGCGCACGCTACTGTTACTGGTCGACGGCAAAACCAGCGATGACGAGTTGTTAAAGAAAGTCGCCGGACTCGGCCTTGGCCCCGAACATCTGGATGAGTTGCGACAAGCCGGCCTGATACAGGTCAGCGCCGACCGCAGCAACACTGCGGCAATGCCGGCAAGCCCCTCATCAAACGCACCGCCGCCGCCTTCCAGCGAGCCGGTTTTGCCGCCAGGACAAACCCAATTCGAGGCGATCTACCATTTCTATAACGACACCATCAAGAACATGATCGGTTTGCGCGGATACAGTTTGCAATTGAAGGTGGAACGCGCCAGCTCAATCGAAGATTTTCGTGAACTGCGGCAAGCTTACCTGGAAGCGGTACACAAAGCCAAGGGCGACGAAATCGCTCGCAGCATGCGCGGCCGGCTTGATCAGTTGCTGTTCCTGGGCGAAAAAACACCTTCTTCAAGTACACAAAGATAGCCCGATGCGGCTTCAGGGCACCTCGAGAAATCTACTGCGCGGCCCAATCTCGGGCCTGTGATGCTCACCGTACCTCCGTACGGCTGCGCTTCTCGACCCGACCTTGGGCCGCTCGCTACGGTTTTTCGAGGTGCCCTTCCATAAAAAAACGCGGCCGGGAAATCCCGGCCGCGTTTTTACATCTACATCCGTAAGGATTTATTCGATGCCCTGGCTGCTCAGGTAGTCTTCATACGAGCCCTGGAAGTCGACCACTTCATTTTCCTTGACCTCCAGCACCCGGGTTGCCAGCGACGATACGAATTCACGGTCATGCGATACGAAGATCAGAGTGCCGGCGTACTTCTCCAGCGCGATATTGAGCGACTCGATCGATTCCATATCCATGTGGTTGGTCGGCTCATCCAGTAACAGCACGTTATGCCGCCCCAGCATCAATTTGCCGTACATCATGCGGCCCTTCTCGCCGCCGGACAATACTTTTACCGACTTCTTGACGTCATCGCCGCTGAACAGCAAACGCCCCAGGCTGGAACGCACGGCCTGGTCGTCGTCGCCTTCTTGCGTCCATTGCCCCATCCAATCGGTCAATGTCTTATCGGTCGCGAAATCTTCGGTCGGATCTTGCGGCATGTAGCCGACGTTGGCGTTTTCCGCCCACTTGACCATGCCGCTATCGGCTGCCAGGCCGCTGATATCGGTGCCGCCGATGCAGCGCAACAGCGTGGTTTTACCGGCACCGTTGGCGCCGATGATGGCGATTTTCTCGCCGGCTTCCACCATGATGCTGAAATTCTTGAAGATCGGACGGTCGTAAGTCTTGCTGGCGCCCTGCACTTCCACCGCCAGGCGGTGCAGCTTTTTCTCGCCGTCGAAGCGCACAAACGGATTGGCGCGGCTGGATGGCTTGACATCCTCGACCTTGATTTTTTCGATTTGCTTGGCGCGCGAGGTGGCCTGACGCGCTTTCGATTTGTTGGCCGAGAAACGGCGCACGAAATCCTGCAGTTCGGCGACTTTATCCTTGGCCTTGGCATTGGCCGACAGCTGCTGGGCGCGCGCTTGCGATGAAGCCAGCATGTAGTCGTCGTAATTGCCCGGATACACCTTCAAGGTGCCGTAATCCATGTCGGCCATGTGGGTGCACACCTGATTCAGGAAGTGACGATCATGGGAAATGATGATCATGGTCGAGTTGCGCTGATTCAGTACATCTTCCAGCCAACGGATGGTATTGATATCGAGGTTATTGGTCGGCTCGTCGAGCAGCAGGATATCCGGATTGGAAAATAGCGCCTGCGCCAGCAGCACGCGCAGCTTCCAGCCCGGCGCGACGTTGCTCATCGGCCCCTGATGCTGTTCCATCGCAACGCCGACGCCGAGCAGCAATTCGCCGGCGCGCGCTTCCGCGGTGTAACCGTCGTATTCGGCAAACCTGGCTTCCAGGTCGGCGGCCTTCATGTAATCGTCGTCGGTGGCGTCCGGATTGGCATAAATCGCATCGCGCTCGGACATCGCCGCCCACATCTCGGTGTGGCCCATCATCACCACATCCAGCACCCGCATTTCTTCAAACGCAAATTGATCCTGACGCAACTTACCCAGGCGCTCATTGGGATCGAGCATCACGTTGCCGCCCGACGCTTCAAGATCGCCGCCCAAAATCTTCATGAAGGTGGACTTGCCACAACCGTTAGCGCCGATCAGGCCATAACGATTACCGTCGCCGAATTTGACGGAAATGTTTTCAAACAGCGGCTTGGGGCCGAACTGCATCGTGATATTTGCGGTAGAAAGCATCTTAAATTGCGTCTTTTCTTAATTGAATCATGGGGTTATGTAATGTGGCGGCATTATACAGCATCCACATTTGAGCACTGTATGCGCCTATATAAAACAATGAGTTACAACAGCATGTTGCTCAATTTCACTAAAATCCGGCATCCGAATGCTACAATGCAACTATATCTTTTTAGCAACTTTCACAAAGCAGCGATATCACCAGCCGGAGCGAGGCGCTTTATCCGGCATCGGGCACGGATGCACAAGCCAATCAAAGCATTCAATTCATGAAAAACATCATCGATAGCGAAGTACAAAAAGGCATAGCCCTGGCAATGTCACATGGCCCTTTGCGCGCTGGAAAAGGCATGGTCAGCGGCATGATTGCGCTATTTCTGGCGAATTTTTGTTTGCTCGGGGTGCTGATGTTTCAATTCCCGAATTACCTGACAACACCCAAGGTGCGCGAATTTGTCAGCTTTGACGCCATGCGTGTGGCGCTGCTGGCCGCCATGGTGACGTGCGGCGCCATTGCCATTTTCAATATTGTCTTTAACCGCGTTCGCAGACTTTCCAGTTGGGCGCTGCTATGGCTATCCGTTGCCCTGCTCATTTCCTGGGTAGGCGCAAGTCTTGCCGGCCGCAGCTGGTTGTCGGCCGGAGAGATACCTACGCACATACCTTACCTGGGAGTCGACTGGCTGATTTTCGACTTGCTGGCGACTACCTTGCTGTTTACGACGATAGAAAAAATCAAGCCTTTAAAGCTGGAGATGCCTGTTTTCCGCAAATACTGGCAAACGGATTTCGCCTACTTTGCGACCGGGCATCTGCTGGTAGGCCTGACATTGTTCCTGGTCTACGCCGTTCTTTACGGAATCACCAATACAGCCACTTCTATCGCCCCGATTGCACAAGACTCGGTGCGCGGCTGGATTCAACAATTGCCGTTCGGCTGGGCGCTGTTGCTGCTGATGCTGATTACCGACCTTGCCCGTTATTGGCTGCATCGCTTCTATCACGAGACCGCTATCGGCTGGCGCCTGCACGCGATCCACCACAGTGCGGAAGATATGGATTGGATATCGGGCAGCCGCACCCATGGGATTGAAACTGTGCTGTCCACGGTGGTGATCCTGGCTCCTGCTTTTTTATTGGGGTTTTCGCAAAATGTGATTAATTTCTACATATTGATAGCAGGGGTGCAGGCCGTCTTTAATCACACGAATGCCTCTGTGCGCCTGGGGCCTTTGCGTTACCTCATCGTTACCCCGAATTTTCATCATTGGCACCATAGCCGAGATGCGGAAGGGCTGGACCGTTGCTACGCGGCCCATTTTGCATTTTTGGATTATTTGTTCGGCACTGCAGTGAAAGCCGATAAAAATAAAATCTGGCCGAATGCGTATGGCGTGCTTGGAGACTACGTACCGCAAGGCTTCTGGGCGCAGCAGGTTTTCCCCTTCCTCTGGTCGGGGCGCTGGACTGACGAGCACGGCCGGGAGCATAGGGAAAATTGCTGAAATTAATCGATCAAGGGACGCGCCTCTCGCAGTAAATCTTCAACCCTGCCAGCCGTTCAATGAAGGTCGAAGACGACGCGCTGGAATGAAAGCTTGAGCGTCACGCCGCCACTTCACGCAAACCCTGAATCGCAGGATCAGACTGCAAGGCCTGCTTGACGGCCGCAAACAAAAAAGCCAGCGGCTCGGCGCTATTGTCCCGGCCGAACAGCCGGCTCAACAGCCCGCTCTCCGCGAAGGTGAATACGCGCCAGCGATTGTTCGTTTCTTCAGCATTGGCGCACGCAACAAAAAGGAGGTGCGGCTTGGCCTCCACCGGCACCAGCCAGCCAAAATCCTCCGCGACAACTTGACCCACGATCAGCCCTTGCGCGCGCAACTGCTCTGCCAGCCACTGCGCCAGGGCCTTGCCGACCACGCCGGGGTTGGTGTGCTGGTCCGCGCCAGGCGAGTCCGCAAACGCGGCGGATTCGAATTCAAGCAAAACGTTCTTCTTCATCACGCTCAGTCAATTACCTATTCAAACTTCGCTGATCGAGCTCGGCTCCATGAAAACAAGCTCCCAAATATGGCCATCCACGTCCTGAAAGCCGTGTTCATACATGAATCCGTGATCTTGCGGCTCCTTGTAAGTGGTGCCTCCGGCGGCGACTGCCTTGCGCACCATTTCATCAACCTTGGCGCGGCTTTCCAGTGATAAGCACACCAGCACTTCGGTGTATTTCCTGGCATCGCAAACTTCCTTCGGAGTGAAAGTCTTGAATTTTTCTTCAATTAACAGCATGACGAAAATATCATCGCTGACGATCATGCAAGTGGCCGTCTCATCGGTAAATTGCGGATTGAAACTGAAGCCAAGCTGGGTAAAAAACGCCACCGATTGATTAAGGTCTTTGACTGGCAAATTCACAAAAATCTTGGTTTTCATAACGCCTCCCCCTTAAAAAATTTGATTAGACCGCGTACTGCCATTGCAAGCCGCATGGCAATGAGCGCGGCCCGAAGACAAAATGCAAGATCCGCCTCTTGCTTTGACCGGACGCTTTGGACGACGCATGCAACAGCAGCGGCTTCATCAGTAAAGCGCCTCCCCTTGCAACCGGACAGACCATTTCTCCCAAACGATCACGCTCGGCCAATGCCTGCGCGCCGGATAAGCGACCTTTTTTATGCGAACCCGGGACCATCCGCAACGGGCCGTCGTCCGGCCCACAATCGTCCATGTGCAGACGGACTGCCACCAGTTCTTGCAAAACGCTATCCGGCGGCTGAACAAACAGCGAACCTTCTTTTTCAGACCATCCAATCAACTCCGCATGCGGCACTCTTTCTTTGACCGGAATGCTCAAGTCTTGATGCAGCGGAACCAGCCAGTTCTGATCTTTAGACTTTTCAAAAAAAATACACTGGATCGCCACGGGATCGGATGGCAGCAGCGGCCCGATTTCGGGATGGGCCTTAATTAACTTCGCAAGCTTGGTACACCACGAGAAGTCAAGTAAATGCCTAGCCCCCGCGCTGCCCGCCTGAAGCTGAGGCATAGCCGAATCCAGCTCCAAGCACTCGGCCGCACCAAGTAGCGGACCAATGACGATGAAACCTTTCTCTTCAAATAAACCCATGCTCATACGATTGATGCCAACTTGCCAAAAATTGCAAAGCAGCAATTTAACATCGCTAAGGAAAAACTGCTCACGGTCTACTCAGAAGCTCTAGCGACCGCCCTCGCATACCAGATTGCCTTCAATATTGCCGACGCCGCCGCGGCACGGCAAACGCAACGAGCTGCGTTGCTGCTGCCCATTGGATTTGCCGCAGGTCGCCTCAAGTTCGGGACCATAAGGCCCGTTCCGGATCTCGATATCTTTGCACGACTGCTGGTACGAACCCTCAGGCAATCTCGGGCCTTGCCGCGCCGATGGGTATCGATTGTCGCGATAAGCGCCCTGCCCTTCGCACACCAGACGGCCATCCATATTGGCGATGCCGCCGTTGCACGGCAAAGGCAGCGAACTGCGCTGCTGGCCGCCATTGGATTTGCCGCAGGTAGCCTCCAGTCTGGGGCCATAAGAGCGGTCATCCTGGATCACGATATCGCGGCAGGATTTTTGATATGAACCCTCGGGCAAGCGCTGCGCCCTGGGCTGCATGGGCGGGTATAGCCGGCCGTAGCCGCCTCTGCGCTCTTCACACACCAGGCGGCCTTCGATATTGGCGATGTCGGCGTTGCACGGCAATGGCAACGCGCTGCGAATCTCGCGCCCATTGGACTGGTCGCAAGTGGCTTCAAGCTTGGTGCCGTAAGTCCCGTCCTCCAGGATGACGATATCGCGACAAGATTCCTGATAAGAGCCCGCGGGCAATCCCCAGCGCCCCTGCGCTTGCGCCGACGAAACTACCAGCGCGGCCGATAGCATCAAAGCCACGGCAATTCCTAATTTGTAAAAATGGTGCATGACGGCCTTCTTTCTTCATTATTGACAATGCCCCACTTAGCGGGGCGGCAGCAGTGCATTCAGTCTAGTTGATTCTTGGCGCGGACCAAATTGAAGTGGGCAACTATTTTCAGGCACAAGGCCGGCAAATTTGCTTGCTTTACAGCATTACAGTGGTATAAATGCGCTGCCGTAATTTGCGGTAAGACAAAGAGCGATGGGCAAGCGCGCCGGTCAATCCAGCCGCATCCCCAGTCCCGCTCTGAACGATTACTCAGTCAATGAAGAAGCTCTGCCTGACCGCCATCACCCTGTATCAGCGACACCTCTCACCGCTAAAAGGATTTTCGTGCGCGTATCGAATTTGTACTGGCGGCGATAGCTGCTCAGCCTTTGGCTATCGGGCAATCGAACGCCATGGCATCCGGATCGGACTGGCGCTGCTACGGCGACGACTGAACGAATGCTCAAGACAACACCGACTGCATATTCAATCATGCAGACAAAACGTTGATTTCGCCAAGCCGGTCAATTTTCAAGCCGGCCATTGCGATGGGTGCGACCTGGGCCCATCCGACTCTTGCGATACGTGCGATCTCGGCACATGCGCCTGCGATATTTTTGACGCCTGCGACTGGTTTTTACCTGATGTCGGTACGCGGGAACGATCGAAAAAGAAAAGGGGCGAAGTCACGATTGAAGCGAATTCAAAATTTAATCGAGATACGAAGCCACGCCGACCGTCTTGATTTCAACCATGCCAGCACATGAACATCGTACAAGTGATACAGAATGCGTTTCCAGATGCAATGAATGAATCTTCAATTTCTGACGAGGCCATACAGCAAAACGAAAGCCTGATGGAAATTGAAGGTACGCCGGATTATTTGAAATATGTTCCGGCCTATATGCTGTGGTGCATTCGAAATAAAGACAATTACGACCAACTGGTCACTGATTACACGATAGACGCAATCGCCAACTTTGGTCGCAGCAAGATTGAGCACAACAATCATTTTAATTTTCGATATCGATGCAACGCCGAGCAGAGGTCGGCCGTTGCATCTTTCTTGCGCTGGTGCCTGGAAAATCTAACGATAGTTGATGAAGAACAGATCAAGCGTTCAATCAAATATTGGATTTAACAATCTCATTGACCATTCTCCGCCCCAGAATCGTAGGGCGGAAAAGCGCAGCGCCTTCCGCCGTGTCGGATACATCGAATGCATGCGGCACATCCAACGGCGGATAACGCTGCGCTCATCCGCCCTACGTTTTACTCCCTCGTAATAAACAAGCAGCCTCGTCTCACCTGCACCCGGATCCGGGTCTGAGGCGTGAAGCCTGCTGCTAATAACCACTTGCCGCGCAGCCGGATCCAGGGGGTTCTGAGCTTACCCTCCGGGCAGACGCCGACGGTTAAATGCCGGTCTGGATAGCTGTTGATTGTGGAAATAGTGGTAGGACGGTCTGGTGCGGGTGGAGATTTGCCTGATTGTTTAGGCGGTGTGGCTTTAGTCATAGCGGTTTCCTTTTGGTTGCGTTATTGAAGCAACCTCCCGCTTTCCAACGGGAGGACGGCAGTAGGCAGGATGGAAAGACCGGAACCAAAAGGAAAAAACCGGCAGCCCGAAGGCTCCCCACCACTGCCGTCCATAGGGACGAGCAACGGTGTTCGTACATAACCCGCATTGCGCGGTATGCACCTTTTGGAATTAAAGGCTTTCCAACCTTATCCTCGATTTTTTTCTCAAGGACGGGGCCGACTATAAACGCTATTAGCTGCCATGACAATCCATGCAGGATCGTTGGATTACACAACCCAACGCGCTATTTACTTTTGTAACCCAGCATTGACGCCCTTCCAGAAATTGCCATCCTCCATGCCGAACGCGTACACCGAGGTGCCGCCCAGTCCGTAGGCGCTGACCAGGCTGGCTTTCAAGGTCACGCTGGCGGCGTTTTCGGTCCAGACGGTGTGGTTGCCGCTGCCGTCGCTGGCGGTGTAGTTAAAGGTCAGCGAATTGCTGGCGGCGTCGTAGCGCGGGGTGACGCCGTATTGCTTGATGAGTGCCGCCGTTTGCCGCCAGTACAGCTGGCTGCCGGTGCCGGGCTTGGTCCAGTCGTAACCATAGGCCGGGATGCCGTTCAGGATCTTTGACGCCGGTGCTTTGCTGACGGCGTAATCGAGATCGTTTTCCATCCAGTCGGAGCCTGCGACCGGGCCTGGGTCCCAAGCCGGGATCGCCTCATCGTAGGTCATGATCTGCAAAAAATCAGCCGACTTCCCGAGCGCCGCGAGGTCGAATCCATAGTTATAGGGATTGCTTTCATCTTTCTCCGAAAATGCCGGAACGGTCATGATCAGCTTCAGACCGTTGGCGTGCAGCGCACTGGCGAGGTCGGCCGAAAAGGCGCTCATATTGGCGCGATCGCCTTGATCGACATTTTCGAAGTCGATATTGATGCCGGCCATGCCGTTGGCTTGCGCGAACGCGACCAGGTTGGCAATCGCGATAGCTCTGTTGGTAACGCTAACATCATGCGCAATGGCAGAGCTCCAATTGCCGCCGTCATCGACATTGGAAATACAACCGTAGATCGCGATGCCTCGGGCTTTCAGGAAGGCCATCGCATTGTCGGGAGCCGCAGCGCCGTTGCCGCTGATGTCGCCGCTGCTGCTGATGTTCCAGAAGTCGACAGCGACGGCGTTGACGTTCGCGGCGTACTTGCTCAGCGAGCTGAAGTTATTCGGGTAGTCGGAGTAATACGCCAGCACCATTTTGCCGTTCGCGGTCTGAGCCGGGGTCGGATTGACGGCCTGCGACGACGATGGCATAGCTTGGTTCGAGGCGGCCGTCTTGCTCGCGGTGTTGGCGTTGGCGCTACCGGCATCGCCGGAGCCGCCGCCACAAGCCGTCATCAGCGTTGCAGAACACAATGCGGTGAACGAAGCGGCAATCAGTTTTTGGTTCAAAAATGAGGTCATAAATCTATCAAATGGTTTCCAGGAGAACACATTGTAAGACCCATTGATGACAGATTGATGACCAGACTCCCGCCTATATTCAACATAAACAAGCAGATGATTCAAAATTACGGCCAATTATCAAATTCATCGCATGAGCGGAAACTGCAGCCTGTGCATCGGCCACACCGTTCAACCAACCGCGAGAATTTTCCATGCTTACGCAAACTACTGTCAAAAATCAAAACGCGGCCGTCATCGACGGCTCTTCTTCCACTCCCACTCTTTTCACGCCCGCACGGCTGGGCGATCTGCACTTGCCTAACCGAATCGTGATGGCGCCGATGAGCCGCGCCCGCAGCTCGCAACCGGGCGATATACCCAATGCGTTGATGGCCGAGTATTACGCACAGCGCGCCACGGCCGGCTTGATCGTGAGCGAAGCGACCCAGATTTCACGCCAGGGCCAAGGCTATTCATTTACACCGGGCATTTACCGGCAAGAGCAAATCGCAGGCTGGCGGCTGGTCACCGATGCCGTGCATGCGGTCGGCGGCCGCATCTTTTTGCAGCTGTGGCATGTCGGCCGCGTGTCGCACAGCGTATTCCAGGACGGCGCGGCGCCGGTCGCGCCGTCGGCGATCCAGCCGCGCGGCACCCAGGTCTGGATCGTCGGCGACGACGGCGTCGGCCGCATGGTCGATTGCCCGACACCGCGCGCCTTGTCCAGGGAGGAGATTCAGGATGTCATCAATGATTTCCGCCAGGGCGCGGCCAACGCAATGGCCGCCGGTTTCGACGGCGTCGAAATCCACGGCGGCAACGGCTACCTGATCGACCAGTTCCTGCGCACGGTATCCAATCCGCGGACCGACGAATACGGCGGCTCGATCGAAAACCGTACCCGCTTCCTGCTGCAACTGAGCGCGGCGGTGGCCGATGAAATCGGCGCCGACAAGGTCGGCGTGCGGCTGGCGCCTTACATCACTTTCAAGGACATGGCGGAACCGCAGATTGCGCCGACCATCCTGCATGCGGCCGCCGCGCTGGATAAAATCGGGATCGCCTATATCCACCTATCCGAGGCCGATTGGGACGATGCGCCGACCATCCCCGAGCAGTTCCGTCACGATCTGCGCGCCGTCTATCACGGCCAGCTGATCGTCGCCGGCCGCTACGACCAGGCGCGCGCCGCACGGATATTGGAAGAAGGTTTGGCGGATCTGGTCGCGTTCGGCCGGCCGTTTGTCGCCAATCCCGACTTGCCGCGCCGGCTGGCCGAAAATCTGCCGCTGGCGGAGTTCGACGGCGCTCGCCTGTTCGGCGGCGATGCCGGCGGCTATACCGACTATCCGGCGCTTGCCGACTGAGACGCCGTGCCGGCGAAACGGTCTTGCAAAAACTCGATCAGCAACTTGACCCGCGGCGGCCGGAAACTGCTGCGGTGATACAGCACGTTGAGCGGCACGCTGTCGGTGAAGAAATCATCCAGCACCGTTTGCAGGCGACCGGCACGCAAATCTTCGCTGATATCCAGCAGCGATTTATAGGCGTAGCCCTGGCCGCGCAATGCCCACTTGCGAATGACTTCGCCGTCGTTGCTTTGCTGATAGCGGCTGAGCCGCACCGACTTGCTCTTGCCGCCTTGACGGTAGCGCCACTCGTTCATCGGCCCCGCGGCGGTCACCAATACCAAAGCCGGAAACTCGCTCAATTGCTCCGGCGTCTGCGGCAGTCCGACCCGGGCCGCGCATTCGGGCGCAACGCACACCACGCGCCGGTTCGCCATCAACGGCCGCGCCACCATGCCGCTGTCCGGCGGCACGCCGTAGCGGATTGCCAGATCGACATCGTCCTGCACCAGGTTCGCTGTCGAATCGGTCAGCGACAGGGCAAACTGCACCTGTGGGTACTGCCGCTGGAATTCATCCAGGTAATCGAGCAGCACGTTGCGCCCCAGATCCGACGGCGCCGAGATCCTGACCGTGCCCTGCACCAGGCTTTTGCCAGCCTGCAGCGCCTGCTCCGCCTCATCCATCAGCTCCAGCGCCTGCTGGCAGTACAGCTTGTACAACTGCCCTTCTTCGGTCAGCCGCAACTGGCGCGTGGTGCGCTCGAACAGCTTGACACGCAACGTCGCCTCCAGTCGCTGGATGCAAGCGCTCGAAGCGGCAGGCGACAATCCATGTTTGCGTCCCGCCGCCGAAAAGCTGCCCAACATCGAGGCGTCGACAAACAATCTCATTACGCTTAATCGGTCCATCGGATTTGCACGGTAAGGTTAAAGCTCGCAAACGCAAGCCAGCGATGTGTCAACAGGCCCTAGCAAGCTGCATACATTAACAGAAGGAAATACGGAGGATGACTGTTATGTTTTTTTGGGCGCATTCGATCTGTTAAATGCCAGCCTGCCGTGGACGCGGCATTCTTGTGCACACCGGTGCTGCCTGCGAGATGCCGCATAGGATGTCCGGATTCGGCGAATCATTTTCCTTGAGAAAACCTATATTTGCGGTCCCGGACCTCAAAGTCCATACCAGGAGATTTTCATGCTCAGGCTCAACGGCAAACGCGCACTGATCACCGGCGGCACCAGCGGTATCGGCCTTGAAACCGCCAAACAATTCCTGGCGGAAGGCGCGCGTGTCGCCATCACAGGCAACAACCCCGAGACCATCGAACAGGCCAGACAGGAACTGGGCCAAGAGGTCCTCATCTTGAAGATCAATGCCGGCAATGTCAGCGAACAGAAACAACTCGCGCAAGCAGCCGGCCACGCCTTTGACCAGCTCGACGTGGTTTTCCTCAACGCCGGCGTCGGCGATTTCAGGCCGCTCGATCTATGGGATGAAGCCGGCTTCGACCGCTCGCTGGCGATCAATCTCAAGGGTCCGTTCTTCCTGATGCAGGCATTGCTGCCGATTCTCGCCAATCCGGCATCGGTGGTGCTCAACACCTCGATCAACGCACACATCGGCATGCCCAACTCCAGCGTCTACGCCGCCACCAAGGCCGGCCTGATCTCGCTGGCACGCACGTTGTCGGGCGAACTGATCTCGCGCGGCATCCGCGTCAACGCCATCAGCCCCGGCCCGGTCACGACGCCGATCTACGGCAAGCTGGGACTACCGGCAGAGGAACTGGAGAAAATGGCCGGCCACATCCTGAGCCAGATCCCGGCCGGCCGCTTCGGCCAGGCGAAAGAGATCGCCAAGGCGGTGGTCTATTTGGCGTCCGACGAATCCGCGTTCTCGGTCGGCAGCGAGCTGATCATCGACGGCGGCATGACTGCGTTGTAAAACGGTTAGCCGCGCCAACAGGATTGTTGGGCTGCAAGGCACAACAATCCATTAATCGCCATCAATCGTCGGGCTTCCCAGCCCAGCCACGACATTCCATGCAACGGCCCGCCGCCGAACCGGCGCTCCGCACTGTCAACCTTGCCAGTTGCCGCCGCGCCTGAAATCACGTTTAGTGTCTTCACAAGAAAAATCCTGCCGCCCTTGAGGCGACCTCGTTTCTCGCGCCCGCATTTTTAGATCCAAACCGATGCCGCCGTCCAGGCGGCATTGACTTCAGGAGGAGCGGCTTTTTGACCATCAACAAAAGGTCCGCTGAGTAAAGGGGAATCACCCCCAACCACTAAAAAGAGGAGAACAGATGGACATTCGAAAGAGCCACTTCGCCATTTCCGGCATCGCGCCAAAAATTGCCGCCTTGCTGGCCGCAGGATTGTTTGTCGGCAGCACAGCGGCCATGGATACCAAGAAGGTCTGGATTACCGTGGGCGACGCCGCCTACGCCCAGCTGCAAAAAGTCGCGCCGCAGGCGATAGCCAGGGAAAGCCGGATCACCCTGACCAACCAGGCCAGCAGCCGCTTCACCGGCACCGAAAAAGTGCATCTGGTGGAAGTCGACGAACAACAACTGCTGAAGCTGTCGGCAGCGGTCCATCAAGAACTCAAGCGCTGCGGCGGCTTCATGTTCCACCCCAGCGAGAGCGCCGGTCGCAAGGCATTGAACAAGCCGCTGGTCAAGCGCCCGGCAGCCGCCCGCCCCGCTTACGCGATCGGCAACCAGGCCATCGTCACGCCTATGCTGGCGCAAATGCAGGACAGTAATATCGTGCAAACCATCGTCGACATGGCCGCGTTCGACAACCGTTACTACGCCACCACCAACGGTGCCAACGCATCGAATTGGCTACTGAAAAAATGGACCGACATGACAGCCGGCCGCAGCGACATTTCAGTGGCCCAATTCAGCCACCCCAACTGGGGCCAGAAATCGGTCATCCTGACCATCAAGGGCAGCGACAATCCAGCCGAAGTCGTGGTGTTGGGCGCGCACCTGGATACCATCAATATGAACGGCACCTATGAGACCACCATAGCGCCCGGCGCGGACGACGACGCTTCCGGCATCGCCAGTCTCACCGAAGCATTGCGGGTCATGCTGGCCAACGGCTACAAGCCGCGCCGCACCATCAAAATAATCGGCTATGCAGCGGAAGAAGTCGGCCTGCGCGGCTCGCAAGAGATCGCCCAAAACTTCAAGGACAACAACGTCAACGTGGTCGGCGTGATGCAACTGGACATGACCAACTACCAAGGCTCGTCCAGCGACATCTACCTGTACACCGACTACACCAACAGCCAGCAAAACGACTTCGTCGCCAAACTGATCAGCACCTACCTGCCGACCCTGAGCATAGGCTACGACCAATGCGGCTATGCGTGCTCGGACCATGCCTCCTGGGATGCGCAAGGCTATCCGACGTCGATGCCGTTCGAAGCCGCCTTCAGCCAATACAACCCCTACATCCACACCTCGGACGACACCTATGCCAACTCCGGCAGCCAAGCCGCGCATGCGTTGAAATTCGCGCGCCTGGCCGCCGCCTATGCGGTTGAATTGGGCAGCGAAGGCTCAGGCGGGACCCCGCCTGCCGACAAGGTCGAAACGTTTTCCGGCAGCCTGACCAAGGGCCAGAAAAAAACCTACGGCCCCTACAAAGTCGGCGCCGGCGGCAGCATCAAGGCGGCACTGAGCGGCAGCGGCGATACCGACCTCTACGTCCGCAAGGCAGCGGCCCCCAGCACCACCACCTATGACTGCAAATCGGACGGCCCGACCAGCACCGAAAACTGCGCGCTCAATATGGCCGCCAACGGCGACGTCTATCTCCTGTTGAACGGCTATGCCGCTTCGTCGTACAAGCTGACGGTCAGCTATCGTCCGCAATAAAGCCTGCAACACCCTGGGCAGCGGCATCCTGCCGCATGCCCAGTTTCACAAAACTATTGGGCACCTCGAAAAACCTACTGCAGGGTTTGGCAAGCCCGCCAATCTCGGGGCTGTGATGCTCGCCGTACAACCGTACGGCTGCAGGTGTTGCAACTTCGTCGCCCCGACCTTGGGCCGCTCGCTACGGTTTTTCGAGGTGCCCTATTGCCGCCCTCGTCCCTGCTCTGCACCTGCTTGTTAACGGCCGGTCTCGCGCAAATAAACGGCCCGGGCGGCATAAGCCGTATTGGAGAAATCGGTAAACACGCCATCGACCCCGGCACGGAAGAACTTCAGATATTCCGCTTGCGGGTCGCCGTTGTAATTGGCTGCGAGGTATTTCTTTTCATTGCGGAAGGTATAGACGTGGACGAACAGGCCGGCCTTGTGGGCATCGGCGACCAGGCTGTTGGGGGTCTGGGACGTGGCGTCGGCGGCCGATCCGACATAAGGCGAGCCGTCGGCGTTCTGGTCTTTCCACGGCGTCACCTTGAGCGGCACGACCTGCGGCTTCCAGGGGCCGATGCCATCGGCATAGGTCTTGATCTCGGCCAGGCCGGCCGGCGTCAGCATGACGCCGAAATAGCGCGCGTCGCCGGCCAGCGTCCAGCTATAGGGACGGCCATCGACAAAGGTATAGGCGTTGTTGGTGTTGTAAGTCATTTCGCCGGTCTTGAAATTGATGGCGTTGCCGTCGATCAGTTGCACCACTTTGGTCCGCAGACCCACGGAGCGCAGGTATTTCAAACTGGCGGGATCGAAGCTCTGGACAAATACCGCCGCATCCTTGCTGTTCAACTGGTTGTCGTTGAGGATCTTGAGCAGTGCGTCCTCAAACGGGTGGCTGCCGGCTTTGCCGCAACCGTTGGCGATTGCCTGCGCGTTATTCCAGATCGGGTTTTTGCTCTCGGGGTAGACCGAAATCGTGCGCCCGCTTGCCAGGCTCTTTGCCTTGGCGATGTCGATCACTTCCTGGAAGCTCAGCACCGGGTACTTGCCGTTCAGGTCTGTCGGGCGCTCGTTGCGGGCATCATAGGTGGTGCCGCCTATCCATTGCTTGAGTTCAGCCAGCGTGAAATCGGTGATCGACCAGTCGTTGGTGTGATCCTCGCCATCGACCACCAGGGATTTCAGCACTGAGGCCGGATCGTTCGGATTGGTCAGATCGCTCAAATACGTGGCGGGGCCGCTGTCGGCCGTGACCGGGTACGCGACTTTGACATTGACGCCAGGCACGGTGCGCTTGCGAGCGGCAACCACGGCATTGGTTTTTGCGACCTCGGCAATATTGGTGTTGTCGCTGAGCCAGGGATTATGGCGGGCCACCAGTACGCAGTCCTTGGTCAAATGCAGGTCCAATTCCAGCGAATCCGCGCCCTGGTCGGCGGCGCCTTCGTAAGAGGGCTTGGTTTCTTCCGGAAAAAGCCCAGGCAAGCCGCGATGCCCGATCACCAGCGGCGCATCGCCATTGAGCGTCGGCAGCGTGGAGCGCTGTAACGGACTGTCGGCGCCGCCGCCGCAGGCAGTCAGCAGCAAACCGCCGCCCAGTGCCGCCAGCACTCCCGGTGTGAAGAAACGTAAAGATCGACCTCTCGTATTGCGCATGCTCGTGCACTCCTGGTTATTAACGAGCGGCAATATTAAATGAAACGTGCGATCCACGACACTTCTTTAGCGTCGCCCCGCCATCCACGCATAAGCGCACCCCCTGCATATCCTCCGAGGTCAAAGGGTATTTTTCACGCATAAAGACGACTATGATGAACAAACCAGTTCTGATATGAAACATCGAGGCGCTGCTTGCAGGTATTGCCATACCTCAGCGCCCTTCCCCTCGCTAGCCAGGGAATCGTCATGCATAGGCCCCAGACAAAACGCGTTCTGCTGCTCACTGTCTTGCGGACGCTGGCTCCCGCTTTCGGCCCGCTGCTGCTGGCAGCTTGTTCGGCCAAACCCGATAACGTTTGGCAAGGTTATGTGGAAGGCGATTTCGTCGCCGTCGCGTCGTCGCAAGCCGGGCGGCTGGACCATCTGGCGGTCGAACGCGGACAACAGATCGCCGCCGGCGCGCCGCTGTTTGCGCTGGAATCCGACGCCGAAGCCGCGGCCCAGCGCCAGGCCCAGCGTCAGCTGCAAGCTGCCGAGGCGCAACTAGCCGACATCCAGAGCGGCAAGCGGCCGCAAGAGGTGAACGTGACCCAGGCGCAGCTGCTGCAAGCACAGGCCGCCGCCCGCAAAGCGGCGCTGCAGCTGGCGCGCGACGAAGCCCAATATCAGGCCGGCGGCATCGCCCGCCAGCAGCTCGACGATTCCCGCTCCGCCGCCGCCACCAGCGCGGCGCAAGTGCGGCAGTGGCAAAGCCAGTTGGCGGTGGACCGGCTGCCCAATCGCGAAGCGCAAATCCGGGCGCAACAGGCGCAGGTCGCGGCCTCGCAGGCGGCATTGGAGCAAGCCGATTGGAAACTGGCCCAAAAAGCCGTCAAAGCCACCCGTGCCGGACTGGTCTACGACACCCTGTATCGCGAAGGCGAATGGGTGGCGGCCGGCAATCCGGTGCTGCGCATGCTGCCGCCGGAGAACGTCAAAGTCCGCTTCTACGTGCCGGAACCGGTACTGGGCCGGCTCAAGCTGAATCAGCAGGTGACGCTGCATTGCGACGGCTGCCCGGCCGAGCTGCCGCTGCGCATCACCTACATCTCGACCCAATCCGAATACACGCCGCCTATCATCTACAGCAATGAGAACCGGGCCAAGCTGGTCTACCTGATCGAAGCCCGTCCCGCCGCCGCCGATGCGCCCAAGCTGCACCCGGGCCAGCCGCTGGAAGTGAGGCTGCCATGACGACGACCGATAGCGCCACCATCAACGAACTGGCGATCGACGTCGACCGCATCAACAAACATTTCGGCGACAAGCACGTGGTCAGAGACCTGTCGCTGCAAGTGCGGCGCGGCGAGATCTTCGGCTTCATGGGCCCCAACGGCAGCGGCAAGACCACCACCATCCGCATGATGTGCGGCTTGCTGACGCCGGACTCGGGACGCGGCTCCTGCCTGGGCTTCGACATCATCAAGCAAAGCGATCAAATCAAGCGCCGGGTCGGCTATATGACGCAGAGATTTTCATACTGGGACGATCTGAGCATCCGCGAAAACCTGGATTTTGTGGCGCGCGTCTACGAGATGGACAAGCGCAAGGAAGCGGTCGAACGCGCCCTGCACAACCTGGGCCTGGCCAGCCGCGCCAAACAGCTGGCCGGTGCGCTGTCCGGCGGCTGGAAACAGCGGCTGGCGCTGGCCGCCTGCATGCTGCACCAGCCTCAGCTGTTGCTTCTGGACGAACCGACCGCCGGCGTCGACCCCACCGCCCGCCGCGACTTTTGGGAAGAGCTGCACCTGCTTGCGGCACAGGGCATCAGCGTCCTGGTCAGCACTCACTATATGGACGAAGCCGAGCGCTGCCACAAGCTGGCCTACCTCGCCTACGGCCAGCTGCTGGTGCAAGGCACCGCGGTCGAGATCGTCGCCGCGCAAGCCTTGAGCACCTGGGCCATCTACGGCAACAACCTGGTGGCGCTGTCGCAGCAATTGCGCGGCCAGCCCGGGGTCGATCAAACGGTCGCGTTCGGCACCGCGCTGCATGTGTGCGGCAAGGATGCGGCCCAGCTCGAACAGACCTTGCGCCAGACCACCGAGGGGCAGCAACTGCGGATGGAAGCGATCGACACCAGCCTGGAAGATGTGTTCATCTACTTGATGAACCGCTCCAAGGACAATTTCGAGGGGCAGGCATGAACCGTTTCAGCGATCTTTCTTTCAGGCGCTGGTGGAGCATCGTGCTCAAGGAGTTCCTGCAACTGATGCGCGACCGCGTCACGGTGCGCATGATCACAATGATTCCTATCATGCAGATGCTGTTGTTCGGCTTTGCCATCAACAGCGATCCCAAGCACATGCCGACCGCCGTCATCGCCGCCGATCACAGCGAGTTCACGCGCAGCTTCATCGCGGCGATGACCGCCTCCAGCTACTTCAACATCGTCGCCACACTGACGGACGAAGAAGCGGGCCGCGCCGCGCTGGCGCAGGGCAAGGTGCAGTTCGTGCTCAACATCCCGCCCGACTTCACCCGCGCTCTGCTGCGCGGCGAGCGGCCGGCGCTGCTGGTCGAGGCCGACGCCACCGACCCCACCGCCACCGCCATCGCCCTGGGCGCGTTGCCGCAACTGGCGCAAGCGGTGGCCGACAGGGATCTGACCGGACCGCTGGCCAAATTCGGCGGCGGCGCACCCGCCTTCGAGGTGCGCGTGCACCGCCTGTACAACCCGGAAGGCATCAGCCAGTACAACGTGGTGCCGGGCTTGATGGGCGTGATCCTGTCAATGACGATGGTGATGATGACCGGCCTGGCGATGACCCGCGAACGCGAGCGCGGCACCATGGAAAATCTGCTGGCGACGCCGGTCAAACCGATAGAAATGATGACCGGCAAAATCATGCCCTACATCGCCATCGGACTGATCCAGGCCAGCATCGTCCTGCTCGGCGCGCGCTTCCTGTTCCACGTGCCGTTTGCCGGCAGCGTGGCCGCGATCTACCTGGCCGCGCTGCTGTTCATCGGCGCCAGCCTGACCGTCGGCATCACCCTGTCCTCGATCGCGCAAAACCAATTGCAGGCGATGCAGCTGACCATGTTTTACTTCCTGCCCAACATCCTGTTGTCGGGCTTTATGTTCCCGTTCCAGGGCATGCCGAAATGGGCCCAGTTCATCGGCAACCTGCTGCCGCTGACCTACTTCAACCGGCTGATACGCGGCATCCTGCTGAAAGGCAACGGCTGGGCCGACTTGTGGCCCAATGTGTGGCCGCTGATAGTGTTCACCATCATCGTGATGGCGATTGCGGTGCGCTTTTATCGCCGCACGCTGGATTGAGGAAAACAAATGCAACGATGGCTATGCATGGCGGCGAGTGTGCTGGCGGGCTGCGCCGCCGGCCCGGATTTTCATGCGCCGGCGATGCCCGAGGTGCAGCAGTACACGCCGGGGACGCAAGCACTCGCCACGGTCGCCAGCACCGGCCCGGGCGGCACCGCGCAAAGCTTCGAGGTCGGCGCCGACATTCCCGCGCAATGGTGGACGCTATTCCATTCACCCCAGTTGGACGCGCTGGTGCGCGCTGCTCTTGCGAACAGCCCTACCCTGATCCAGGCGCGCGCCGTGCTGCGCCAGGCCCAAGAAAACCTGAACGCGGAAACCGGCGCCACCCGTTATCCGCAAGCCGATCTGCAGCTAGGCGCGACCCGCCAGCAGATTGACCCGACAGCGCTAGGCATCCGCAACATCCCCAAATCCGGTCCGTTCAACTTGTACAACGCGACGCTCAACGTCTCTTACACGGTGGATGCGTTCGGCGCCAACCTGCGCACGCTGGAAGGCTTGCAGGCGCAAGTGGAACTGCAGGCATACCAGTTGCAGGCGGCACGCCTGGCCTTGGCCGGCAACGTGGTCACGGCAGCCATCCGGCAAGCCGCGCTGCAAGCCCAGCTAGACGCCACCGAACAGATACTGCGCTTGCAGCGCGAACAGCTCGACATCATGCAGCAGCGCCTGGCCGCCGGCGGCATCGCCGAAGTCGAGCTAAAGAATCAGCGCACCTTGGTAGCACAAAGCGAGGCCACACTGCCGCCGCTGCAACAGCAACTGGCACAAGTCAGCCACCAGCTCGCGGTCTACCTGGGCCAGGCGCCGGCGCAAACCGACCGCCAGCCGCTGGACTTGAACACGTTGACCTTGCCCGCCACGCTGCCGCTCAGCCTGCCGTCTATGCTGGCGCGCCAGCGGCCCGACATCCGAGCCGCGGAAGCCATGCTGCATCAAGCCAGCGCCCAGCTCGGCGTCGCCACCGCCAATCTTTATCCGCGCCTGACGCTAGCGGCCAGCGCCGGTACGGAACGGACCCGGATCGAGGATCTGGTCAGCAGCATCAATGTCTGGAATGTCGGCTTCAAATTGATGCAACCCTTGTTTCACGGCGGCGAATTGCGCGCCAAAAAACGTTCCGCGGCAGCCGCCTACGACGCCGCCGCGGCGCTGTATCAACAGACCGTATTGCAGGCCCTGCAGCAGGTAGCGGATGCGTTGCGGGCGCTAGAGAACGACGCGCTAGCCTTGCAGGCGCGCACCCAGGCCAGCGACAACGCCGCCAGCAGCCTGACGATCACGCAGCGGCAATACCAAGCCGGCGGCATCAGCCATCTCAGCCTGCTGGACGCCCAGCGCCAGCGCCTGCAAACCGACCTGGAGCGGATCGCGGCACAGGCTGCGCGCTATAGCGATACGGCGGCGTTGTTGCAGGCTTTGGGGGGTGGTTGGTGGAATGTGGTGGGGGTGGAGTGAGGTGGTTGGCGTGGGTCGATATTCCACCAACGCGTAGGGCGGATGAGCGCAGCGTTATCCGCCGCTTGATGCACCACCTACATTCGATGTATCTAACACGGTGAAACGGCGGATAACGCTGCGCTCATCCGCCCTACCGGCGTTGACCGTCAGCGGTTGGTCGGGCGCTGTCTGGCTTACCGCGTTGTAATGGCTGGGCTTTGCAGCCCAGCTTACAGCCCTAGTTACGAAGTTCCTCAACTAATCGAATCAGCAAATTTGCCAATTCCAAAGCTTCATGCTCTGCAAGCTCCACCGGGTCTCCGAACGGTTCACGAGATTTTATGCAAATGGCGCCGCCTTCATCGACCCAAACGTTGATGTCTCCATTTGCAACTTCATGAAACGGCTTAGAGTTTTCCATAATTACCTCGAAGGAAAGAGTGGATCATTGTTTGCTCTTGGATCTCGAATTTTTGACCATTCTGATCAAAAGAAAACCGGTGCAGATGACCCTGGCACCGGTTTGCGCAAGCGCGTGATATGCGCTTTACGGCCTTAGTTCTACTGGAACTCCACGGCCCCGGCACAACAACCTGTCGTTGGGCGCTGTTGGGTCGCTTTGCATTTAGCCCATCAGTGCTTTCTGGCTATTTAACGTGCTCTACGTAGACTTCTCACTAACTGGAAGATTGAAATTCTTAGCATCTATTTCGATGCAATCCCCCGATTGCATTTCAATTTGTACTTTGCTCACTCCGTTACCGCAAGGAATAGGGCCAGTCATTGTATTAACACTCTGACTAGGTCCCCAATCTTGAATGCGAGGTACACATAAATTAGTCACATCAATTGCGATAAGAGAACCGAGATTTGAGTCTCGATTGCGGAAATCAAGTTTTGCTTGTCCTGATTTCCAATCAAAGGATAACGAAAGAAATGTCCAGTCATGCATATCAAGTTCCTTTATTATCGATTTCCTAGCTCGATTGGGCAGAATGTAATGAAGCCCAACATTCCATGCTAGCTCTTCTCAAGCAGCCCACTCCCCATTTTCACGGCTTACAGGGGAAAGCTCAGTGTAGAAGTGCGGAAAAATAGGCAATGACACAAACCCACGCCTGAAAAGAAAGCCACCCAATCCGGGGATATCGGAGAGGGTGGCTTTCGATCTGAGGTAAGAGGTTGTTGTCGATCAATACAGAACAGCAGATTGTCTTTGACATAGCCAAAAGTATAAATGTCGCCTAGTACTCATGAATAAACCTCCGGGCACACGGCTTTTTTTTATCCTATCCTTCCCCATTTATTTCTAACCTTTCAAATAATTTCTTTTCAACGTTGTAACGTACCTGAAAAAAACATGGCCCACCATCAAAAGTCACCACTAATTCTGAATGCCAAGAATCGTTCTTTTTCCAATAAGCATTGCAAAATCCATTTATGTATACCCAATGGCTTCCCTTATCGGTGTAACCAAGATATTGCCGCTTATATTCAAATAATCGTTGTGATATTTCATTACTCGATTTGCTATCAGAATTTTTCAAGTAGCCATTAAGCACTTCTTCGAGATATTCAATTTCTGAGGTGCTAGGCGTCCAATAGGGAGGCCGTATATCTATCAACGAATATTTTTCTGAGAATTTGGCGGTACTCTGGGCTGTAAATATGACGCCATGAGCCACTATTTCATTGGGTTTCAACATTGGCCCTTCTCCTTGGGACTTCGTTATAAAACCGAAAAAGAAGAGCGGTAAAATCAGCCAAGTTTTTCCAATCTGCTTCACCATATTGAATAATTCTTTAATTGCATACAGTTTCAATATTTGTTCCTATTTGGACATCGCCATGCCAACACGGCATTGGCCTTCTTGCTGATCTAAAAATTTTCGTTTGATTCGTCCGATCAAGTCAGTGATTAGATGCAGACACATGCACCAGACACCTGCGAATCGGGGTCGACTTCCCTGCCTTGAATAATGCTGCACATCAAGCTGTGCGTAGGGGGACGTGATTGTATTGCAAATAAGAAATGTATGCGACACGAAAAGCAACTTTATCGTGCCGCTGGGCCGCTCCCGAGCTTTTAGCATCGGCGTTGACTCTCCGAGCATCGACGTCGGTTCTCCAAGCATCGCTGTCGACTCTCCGAGACTCGGCATCGGCTATCCGAAAATCGGCGTTGGTTCTCTGAGCATCGGCGTCGACCTTCCGAAGTACACCGTTGAGCTTCCGAAGTCCGACACCTCCCCTATTTGGTGCAAGACCGAACTTCCGAAGCCCGACGTCGAGCTTCGGAACCTCGACGGCGATTCTTTTAGCGTCGAGGCCGCACCTATTTGGCGCAAGGCCGAGCTTCCAAAGCAGGACATCGAGCCTCTGAAGCAGAACATCGAACCTCTGAAGTAGGACACCGAACTTCCGAACGTCGAGGGCGATTCTTTTAGCGTCATTGGCGACCCGCCGGACTACTGTAGGGCGGATGAGCGTAGCGTTATCCGCCGCTTGATGCACCGCCTGCATTCGATGTATCTAACACGGTGAAACGGCGGATAACGCTGCGCTCATCCGCCCTACCGACGGTGGCAGTCAGCGACCAGTCGGGCGCTGCCTAGCTATCAAGTCATTCAGGTAATTAACGCTGGTCTCGGATTTATCCAACACCGCCTCGGTCGAGCCCATCATCCAGCGCAGCAGCAAGTCGACATCACAAGCGTTCAACGGCGGCGGACAGGCGGGATCGCCGTGCTCTTGCGCCAGATGATTGGCATGCAGCATAGCCAGCCCCTTATAAATGCCCTGGCACATGTCCAGCGTGAACGCGATGCATTGCGCCGCTTGATCGGTGCGCAAGTCTTTGTCCAACCATGAGAATGGCTGGTGCTCTGGGATATCTGGGATGGGTGGGGATGGGCGAGGCTTCTTCTTACAAGTCATGTCGATCTCCTGTGCGGTGGATGAATCCGCGCCCCGCCGTCTGGCGTGGGTGATCGAGTCGCCCAAAGGAACCTCCCCTTCAGGCTCTCACAGAACCGGACGTGAACCTCTCG
>NZ_JBHSMT010000007.1:0-15037 GCF_042654985.1 Paraherbaspirillum soli
TTGGGGCTGAACGACAAGAGCCGGATGAATCGAGAGGTTCACGTCCGGTTCTGTGAGAGCCTGAAGGGGAGGTTCCTTTGGGCGACTCGATCACCCCGTTAGGAAGCGGGAAGCGGCTTCGTTTCATCACTACAAGCCGAGGTATCCGCAATGACTAGCAAAAAAACTCATCCTATACACCAACCGTTCTCCTGGTTAGACGACGATCTGCGCACCGATCAAGCGGCGCAATTCATCGCTTTCGCGCTGGACATGAGCCAGGGCATGCATCAATGTCTGTCGGCGCTGCATGCCAACCATTTGGCCCAAGAGCACGGCGACCCCGCCTGTCCGCCGCCGCTGGATGCGTTCGATATCGACGTGAAGCTGCGCTGGATGCTGGCTTCCACCGGCACGATGGCGGAGCAGGCCCAAGCCATCGTTGATTACCTGAATCAGTTGCAAGCCAGACAGCGCAAAGCCTAGCCGCTGACCGCCGCCGAGTAGGGCGGATGAGCGCAGCGTTATCCGCCGCTGGATGTGCCGCATACGATTGATGACGCATCCAAAATGGCGGATAACGCTTCGCTCATCCGCCCTACAGGAGTCCGGCATCCTGTAATTATTTCCATGTGGAAAATATGTCGGGTAAAATCCCAGGCTCTGCCAGACGGTAATCGCCATCTTCCGCGGTAGATAAATTCCCAATATTTCGTGATAGACAGATGGCAATGTCAGAAAGCGCGTATGAGCATCGCAGCCAAACATTTCGATCCTCAGATCGGCCTCGACATCCACCTGTATTTGATCCCGCCGGACCCGGTCCCGGTGCCGTTGCCGACGCCGCATATTTCGGTGGTGCTGGACCCGTTCGATTACCTGCCGTTCATCGGCGCTTCGGTGGAGGTGGCGGGCGTCAAGCGCGCCACTGCCGGCACCAACGGCCTGACGGTGCATATTCCGTTCGGGCTCTGGGAACCGGCACTGCGGATGCCGGGCGGGCCGCAGTTCGGGGATGAACTGTTCATGGGCAGCAAGACGGTGATCGCGGACGGCAATCCGTTTTCGCGGATCGCGATGCCGGTGCTCGACTGCAATCTGTTCGGCCTGATCCCGCCGTTCCGCATCAAGAAGCCGTCCAAAGAGCCGATGTCGATGTCATTGCCGATGGCGGTCAACCTGGCGATCCCGACCAATGTGTTCGTCGGCGGACCGCCGACCATTAACGTCGCGGATATGGCGTTCAGGGCTGGTTTTGCCGCGCTGGGCAAAGGCTTCAAGGCGCTGCGCAAGACCGAGGGCTTCAAGCGTGCGATGGAAGCGTTCAAGAAAAAGCGGCAGAAACTGTTCGAGAACATGGAGTCCGGCTTCCTCAAGTGCAAGGTGTTGCGCGCCGAGCCGGTCGACATCCGCGACGGCAGCGTCGCCGTTGCGCAGGAAGACTTCAGCATCCCGGGGCGCTTGCCGCTGACTTGGAGCCGCGACTATGCATCGAGCAACAGCTACGACGGCCTGTGCGGGCACGGCTGGCAGACTCCGGCCGACTTCCGGCTGGAAATCGACCCCGACGGCGCGGTGCTGTTCTTCGAAGCCAGCGGCGCCGCGGTGTTTCCGCAACTGCCCGCAGCGGTCGGCGCCGAACATGCGGTGACCGAATTTGTCGATGGCGCGCGGCTGATCTGGGCACAGGGGAGCAGCGGCGATGAATTGCATGTCGTGACCAAGGACGATCTGCGTTACGTGTTTCGCAAACCGGCCGCCAATATCGCGCCGCTGCATCAAAGCTTGCCGTTGCCGATCGAACGGATCGAAGATCTGTGCGGCAATCATTGGCGCTTCGAACGGGGCGACGGCCAGTTAACGCGCATCGTCGAAAGCGGCATAGCCGGCTTGCCGGGGCGCTTTATCGAGGTGCATCAACGCGGTGGACGAATCCATCACCTGGGCTTGCATGATCCGGCGACCGGGGTCACCCATCCGCTGGTGCGTTACCGCTACAACGACGGCAAGGATCTGGTTGCTGCTCTGGACCAGCTTGATGCGGCGCGTACTTTCGAGTACGACCGGCATCGCATGGTGCGTCACACCGACCGCCTCGGCCTATCTTTTTATTACGCGTATGACGCCCAATGGCGCGTGTTGCATGCCTGGGGCGATCAGGGCTTGCACGACTACCGGTTTGCCTACAACGAGTTGCTGCGTGAAACCGAAGTGACCGATTCGCTCGGGCACACCTCGCTGATCAAGTTCGATGAGAACAATCTGCCCTTGTGCGAAATCGATCCGCTCGGTGGCGTCACGATCTTTGAGTACGACGAGGTTGGACGCACCACCGCGGTAGTCGATCCGGCTGGCTTGCGCACCGAGTTTGACTATGATGAACGCGGCAATTTGCTGAAGCTGGTACGGCCGGACGGGACTGCGGTGTGCTCCGTGTTTGATGACGCGAATCGCATGACCGAAGTGGTCGACCCGCTCGGCCAGCACTGGCGGCGCAGCTGGGATCAGCGCGGGCTGCTGCTGGACCAGACCACCCCGATGGGCGCCTGCTCGCGTTTTAGCTACGACTCCCACGGTCAACTGACCACCCACATCAACCCGCGCGGCGCAACTACGGCGCTGGCCTTCGATCGCTACGGCAACTTAGCGCAGCTGACTGACCCGCTCGGCCACCGCAGCCATTTCGAGCAGGACGCGTTGGGCCGCCTGCAGCGTCGCACCGATGTCGCCGGCGACGTCACCGAATATCGCTACGACGCCAAAGGCCGCCTGCTGCACAGCAAGCAGGCGGATGGTGCCAGCGTCAATTGCAACTACGACGCCGAAGATCAGCTGATCAGTTACACCGACCAGAATGGCGCCCGCACCCGGCTGGAATATGTCGGCACCGGCCAAGTCGCCCGACGCGTGCAAGCCGACGGCCACATCATGCAGTACCAGTACGACACCGAAGAACAATTGATCGGGCTGGTCAACCAGCGTAAAGAAAGCTACCAACTCAAGCGCGACGCGCTGGGTCGCATTGTCGAGGAAGTCGATTATTGGGGACAGTCGCGCCACTATCGCTACGACGCCGGCAACAGGCTGCTAAGCGTCATCGATCCGCTCGGTCGCATCATCGCCTACGACACAGACCGCCTGGGCCGCATCGTCAAGAAAACCCTGCCCGATAGCGACCATCCGGCGCAGCAACTACAGGAAACCTTCAGATACGACAAGAACGGCGCGCTGATAGAGATGCGCAATCCGCATCGGCACATCCAGCGCCAGTTCGATGCCAACGGTCGCCTCAGCGAAGAAGTGCAGGACGGCTTCCGGATCGCGCACCGCTACGACGAAGTCGGCAACCGGCTGTTGCGGCAAACCAGCGCCGGCAACACGATCGTTGCCAGCTACGATTTGCGCAACCAGGTGGTGAGCATCGCCATCAACGACGAAGCGCCGATTGTGATCGAACGCGATGCGCTCGGGCGCGCTGTCAAGGAGCAGTTGAGCGGCAGCGTCCAGCGGCAGTTGCGCTATGACGCGGCCGGCCACTTGAGCGCGCAGAGCGTACTGCGCGACCAGGCGCCGCTGTTCGCGACCCGTTACGACTACGACCGCGCCGGCAACCAAACCCGGCGCAGCGATAGTGAGCACGGTAGCGACCTGTATCACTACGACCCACTCGGCAACCTGTTGCGCCATACCGATCCCGCAGGACGCGTGACGGACTTCCTCAACGACCCGGCCGGCGACCGCTTGCGCACACGGATCCGCCAGATGGAGATGCGGCAGGCCGCTGGCGCTGAAGGCCAGGCCGAAGTCCTGTGGAGCCGTGAAGGCAGCCATGACGGCATGCACTATGTGTTCGATCGCGCCGGCAACCTGATCCGGCGCGGCAGCAGCCCAACCGCATCGGCCAATCCGTCGGCCACCGACTCCAGCCTGCAACTGCGCTGGGATGCCAACCAGCGCCTGGTCGAAAGCAGCAAGGCCGGGCAGGCGACCCGCTACGGCTACGATCCGGTAGGCCGGAGAGTGTTCAAGCGCAACCCGACGCACACCACCTGGTTCTTTTGGGATGGCGACGCCTTGCTGGGCGAAGTGCGGCAAGTGAATGAGGCCCAGAGCGTCGATATCTGGTCGACCGGCAACGTGGCCGACTTGATGGCGGCGCGCAAGCGATTGAATGCGCTGGAGACGCTGCACGCGCAGGCGCGCGAGTTCGTCTATTACCCAGGCACGTTCGTGCCGCTGGCGTTGATCGATCGGCAGGCCAAGCTCGCCAGGCAGCCTGCGCACGTGGCGCCAATCAAAGTGGCACCGGCTCTTGCCGCGCAACCATTGCCTCCCGCTGCAACGGATTCAAAGGCAGCCGCTGTCGGTGGCATTGGTGGTTTAGGCGGCATGGGAGGATTAGGTAGCGCCAGGCTCGGCCAGCAGAGCGAAGCAACTCCGTCGGCGCAAGAGGGCAATCGCCAAGTCGGTCTCGGTGGCTTGGGTGGCGGGATGCAGTTGGGCGGTAGCGTCAGCGCACCGCTGCCCACCTTCACACCAGCAATCGTTGCGCCAAGCGCTCTACCCGAAAACAGCGCTAGCGATGCAGAATCGGCAGTCGATCAAGCTGGCGGCGGCGTCTTCCACTATCACAACGACCCCAACGGCTGTCCGACCAGATTGACGGATGTCAGTGGACAGGTGGTCTGGTCGGCCAGCCATGCAGCCTGGGGCGCGGTACGGCGGCTACATATGCATGCCATCGACAATCCGATCCGGCTGCAGGGGCAGTATCAGGATGATGAAACCGGACTGCATTACAACCGGCATCGGTATTACGATCCAGAGATTGGGCAGTTTATTGGAAAGGATCCGATTGGATTGGCTGGGGGGGATAACCCATACCAATATGCGCCCAACATAATGGGATGGATCGATCCGTCAGGTTTGTCCAATGACAATCTTCCTACTATCAGGCCTTCCGATTTATCCGGTGGGCCTCATGCACCTGGAACACCTGATAATGTTTTACTTTCTCGCGCAGCCAGAGCAAGTCAGAACGGCAATTGGATTCCGCAAGGACGTTGGGAATCAACCGACGCTATTTATAGAGCTGCTGCGCAATATGATGTAGCCAGGGGTGGCGTACAGGTGGTTGATATTCTGCCAGGGGATGGTGTTATATTCCATAATCCAACGGAAACCTACCCATCCGGGGAAAGAGGAGCTTTTAAAATCGGCGCGGATAGAGCAATAATTATCCCGAAACCAGATGGGCTGCATTTATTTCCAATTCCCGATATCCATCATCAATATGATTCTCATTATTTTAAATGCCGAAAGTAAAGGCGCCACTCTTTAGATTTTTATATTTGCAATAGAGGGCATGTTATGGAAAATGTATATGAACCGGATAATAACGATGTATTGGAGTGGGTCGCAGATAAAGGGGATGGCTGGCCTGCAGGTGATTGGGATTATTACGTAATGAATGGGAAAAATGACGATCTTGTTTTTGAGCTGGCCAATGACTTGACGTGTCCAAAGAGAGACTTTTTTCTTCATTCCTTGTATTACCTGGTTGGTGATTTTATTAATGAAAGAAGGGTTAATGAAGGAAAGATTAATGAAGCAAAACATCGCAGGATATTTAGATTAATTGATATGGTCGATGACCAGAGTGTTGAAGATGTTAAAGAATGGAGAGACAGGGCAGTTAAAATATTTTCTTGCGACGACGAATTTGATCCTCATTTTTGGATGAACTATATGTTTTGGAAAAGTGAATAAACAAAGCGGAGTCCATTTCATTAAGTTTGGCCTGTATTAGGTTGGCGCTGAGCCTGCGAAGCCCAGCGTTTTATTTCACAAGCATTCTTACCGTCAACGATGGGCAGGCGTCGGTACTGCCCCAAATATGGGCGATACCCCAACCCGACCTCGACCTCGACCTGCAGAAGATCGACAGGGCAGCTCGGAAGATCAACGGTTTACTTCAGGCCGTCGCCAGCACTCAGCAACACGGCAAACATTCCTTACCGGTAATGCTATAGTCCCGAACCGTCAATCCCCACCTGCCCTAGTAGCGCCCCTCATGCTGACCCTGACCAAAGTGATTCAAACCTTCCCGTCCGTACGAATCCCTTCGCATTCAGGCGGCTTGTCGGTGGAAGTTTCGCTGATTGCGCAGATGGGGCATGGCTCCGGCAATCATTTGTTTGCGAGCGTCTCGGCCCGTCAAAAGGCGCACGAGGATTTTGTCGATGAGCTCGACGAGCCGTCGGCCAAATTGGGCGGGACGGATTTTACAAAAGGCGATCCGACCTCGCTGTATTCGTTTGCGGTCGGCCCCAAAGGCCATCCGTTTCACCGCCACGCCGGGCACCGGGTGTTTACCGCGGTCTCCGGCAGCGGTGGTGCGCAGCTGCGGTTTTCCAGCGCATCCGACGCCCAGATCGAACAAGACCCGCAGAACTTTATCAAAGCGCTGCGCTATATCAATATCCCGCCCGACTGCATCTTCACCGTTCGCTTTGGCGGCGAGACCTGGCATCAATTTGCGCCCATCGTCGCCAACTCGCCGCATCCGGTATTTTTCGCGCTGTCATGCCATACCAATGAACTCGGCGGCGCATTGCCCGATGCGCTGAGGGAGAAAGTGCTGGCAAATCAAGCCGACATCCCGTCGCTGACCGAGGTGCTGCCGCAAAGCGTGGTCGACCTGTTGCGAACATCGCTCGATCCGGCCCAGGTGCACACCACCGACCTGGCGCTGGAGGCGCCGCCGGGCTCGCTGCAACGCGTCATGTGCACCTCTGCCCGCGGACGGGTTGGGGTGCTGCGGGGCGCTTGGGCCACATGGCGCGGTTCGACCGGCTTTCTTTCCGATAACGGCATCGGCCGCAAAGTGCTCGAACTCGATGCGGCGCCGGCCGGATCGCTGTTGCTGGAGCAGTTGGTCAAAGACGGGTTTCATCATGAAGACACTTTTTGCCTGAGGCTGGAGGGCGCGAACTTCAAAGCCGCCGGCGCTTCGGTCCTGCTCGGCGCCCTGCTCGAAGGTTTCTTGCAGAATCCGCCGACCGGCGTGTCGCGCATGATGGCCTTCCGCAACGCCTTGGTGCGACCGCTGGGATTGCGCACATCGCCGTTAGGGTGCCCGGTTTCATCGCTCCTTTCGCCGCACAAAGAGAAGCTGTTCGCCAATCGTTATCCGGTGCACGATCAGGCTGCCGACAGCGACAACACGCGCTCGCAGGTGATATTGGGCGCGGACGACAAACACCTGATATTCCGTTCCTGCGTCGGGGTCGAGATCGTCAGCGATAGCTTGGTGGAGTTCACGCTGGGCACGCGGGTGCGATGCAAAAATCCTTTCGGCCGGATTTACATGGCGCTGATCAATCATGTGCATCGCTCGTATGTCACGCCCGCCATGCTGAGGCTGGCGGTGGAACATGCGATTTTGCAACCGGGTTTTCAGGGGCAGTCTGGCGCTGGGTTGCAGCAGGCTTGGGCATAGCGCCGCGCGGGCTGCGGGATTTAAAGGGGATTTTTTGGGATTGTCGGATTTTTCGCATCAGATTTTAATCCGGTCGCTCTCATATATTTTCAACGCACCGATGTGAGATTACCCAATGCCCGCCGGCATTGCGGCCAGCCTGGCGCTCTGTCTTTTGACGCCCCCGAGGATCGCATCGGCCAAGTCCATCGGAAAGTGCGCAGGCAATTGGGCACCGACAGTGCTTATTACGCCTTCGGTGGCGGCAATCACCTCTTCGATGATTTCTTCCGCTACTGCGGCACCAAAATCGACTTGCCGTGCTTGCGCACTCCAGTGGCGGCGTTGAATTTTGTCCATCAGGTAGTAGTTGGTGCTGCCGCGCACAGCCATGGCCAGCTTTGCCTTCTGTGGCGCGATGTGATTTCGGCCTGGGCCTATGATCGGATGCGCGGAGAGAATGTCGTACAGCGGCGTGGATCGATAGCGATTGCCCGGCATATGGGTAATGCTGAAATTCTTGGCGTGCCCATCGCTTGCTGCCAGCAACCAGAATACCAGCTGGCTCTTGAAGAAATGGCGCCGGTCCTGGTCCGCCCTGTCCGACCCGCGCAGCAACTCCATGATGCTTGCGATACCAGGGCCGCCATCTGCTTGGTATTTAAGCAAAGGAGGGGTGCCGCTCGCCTGGCACATATCTTCCTGCGGCAGACGGACTATCCAGCTTTGGTCGCTAGCCAATTTGCGGTCGAAGCGCTCGACGATCAGTACCTTTTGGTTTTCAAAACAATCCATCTCGCACGCTGCGACGGCTAGCCCATACGCTGCCGCTATTTTTGAACAGAGCCACTCGTTCTCCACCGAGGTGCGCAGGTCGGCTTGCATGTTGCCGACCAAGCCCAGCGGTAGCTTGAAGATATGGGTTGTCGGCGTGCTTCCGCGGGGAAAAAGCCACCGCCCGCCATGACGGAGCAGCGCGGTTTTCTCCTGCGCTCCGGCGATAGACAGGCGCAGATCCCCATCATGCTGATGTTGGCCGAGCGGCGCCGTGCTCGTTGCATCGCGCAGCAACTGGGCTATCTCAGGTTCGGCCAATGGCTCCCCTGTAATGGCATACAGATCCGTTGGTTCTTGTTCCGGGGCCAGCAGTTGTATGGCGCCGACACAGTCGCGGCCGAGGGCAGCCAAAAGCTGGAATGGTTCGATGCTGCCGGTCTGGTGACGTTGCGCCAGGCGGCGGCGAATGGAATCGCTATCCGGCAGCAGGTTATCGAAGAAAGCGCTAACCGATGCTCCGCGGTAGGGTTGATTGCCTGGTGTGAAGGGGAGTGACAAGGATAATGGCCGCCCTTGTTCATCATCAAGCCACTCGGTGAAATAAGCGAGACGCTCCCCGTCCCGGGCTTGTTCCCAGTAGCCTACCGGAATGCCGTTCATCCAAATATTGAGTCTTTGTGTCATCGAGCGACGGCCCATGTTTACCAACTCTCTTTTTTCTTCGATGTAGCGACGATTCGGCGCGGTTGGGCAGGGGAGGCGTTGCCGCTGTCCTGGTCCGGTACTGATGGCGCGTTGACAGTCAGCACCAGCTCGACATCCAGCATCCGCAAGACCTTGAACAGCCTCTCCATGCTGGCTGCAGCCGGGTTGGATTCAAGCTGGGCGTAACTTTGTTGAGTGATCCCGAGCTTTTCCGCCATGGCTTGTTGCGTAAGCCCTGCGGCCTTGCGAAAGCCGCGCAGGATAGGCTGGATTTGATTGATCGTCTTGATGGGATAGTTCACCGCAACCTCCGTTAATGCACTTTGCAAGTGTACAGGCTATCAGCTGTAAAAATAAAAAACAACTTATTAGCTGTATTTTAAAAATACAAGCATAAAGCTGTAAAGTGTAAATACAGCGTGGTGGGCTGAGATGCTACAAATGGGCACCTCTAAAAACCGTAGCGAGCGGCCCAAGGTCGGGGCGAGAAGCGCAGTCGTACGGAGGTACGGCGAGCATCGCAGCCCCGAGATTGGGCCGCACAGTAGGTTTTTAGAGGTGCCCAAATCAACGCGCATCAGGCGGCGCTATAAACCCATGCTCACCCGGCCCGGGTGGCGCAGGCGCTTTCCCGAACAGCAGGCTTTGCGGCTGCTGCTGGACGTCGGACAGTACGCGATCGAGGGTGCGGGCGCTGCGGGAAAAATCGTTGAGCGTCCCGTGCAATTGCGGAAGCGCATCCCTTAACGCTTGGCTGGTCTGTCCGAGCTCGTCCGCACTTTGTCCGATGTGATCCAACGCATCGACACGGGTGCGGACTTCCTGCGTCAGGCTATTCATATTGGCTAGCAAGGGATCCACGCGCAGCAAGGCCCGGTCGGTACGGGCGGTGATGGAAGGCAGCGCCTTCAGGGTCGGTTGCAGTTCGGCGGCCAGCTCGGCGATCCGGCCCGAGGCGGTATTCAGATTGGAGAGGGTGCTCGACAGCTTGTCCAGATTGTCGTCATTCAGAAGTTTATTTAGACGCTTGGCCGCCAGCCCGGTATCGCGCAGCAGCTCCTGTCCGGAGCTGCCCACTTGGTCAAGGAATGACGGCCGCATCTCGATGCGCCCAGGTGCGTCGGGATTGGAGGCGAGTTTTTCCGGTTGGCTGCCGTCGTCATCCAGTTGTACGAACGAAAGCCCGGTGATGCCGAGGTAGCTGAGCTGTGCATAGGTGCCGCGGTTGATTGGCGTGCCTTTGTCGACGCCTATCCTGACCAGGATCACATGCGGATCGCTGGCGGAAAACCGGATGTCTTTGACCTTGCCCACATCGACGCCGCGCAGCCGCACCGGGGCATTGCGGTTGAGGCCGGATACGGCGCTTCTTGAGACCAGCAGATAATCATCCTGGTCGACGGTATCGCCGTTGAGTCTGATCGCTACCAGCAGCAAGCCGATGCAGAGCAACACCAGGAACAATCCCGCCGACAGGGCATGGGCACGGTTTTCCATTTGGTCGACTCCTTAATTAATCGCCAGCTTGTCGCGGAAATCCTTGATGTTTTCCTGTTCGCAGCGCTTGCGTTGGCCGAGGAAAAAATTCTGTATGAAAGAATCCTTGTGCTGCACGATCTTCCATAGCGGTCCGACCGTCAAAAGCTGTTGGTCGGCCAGTACCGCCACCCGGTCCGACAGCGCCATCAAGGTATCGACATCGTGCGTCACCATGACGACGGTCAGATTCAATGCGCGGCGCAGCGATTCGATGATCTGCACAAAGCCGTGGCTGCGTTCGGGATCGAGTCCGGCCGTCGGTTCGTCCAGGAACAGGAGCTCCGGATTGAGCGCCAAAGCGCGCGCCAGCGCGACCCGCTTGACCATGCCGCCTGACAGTTCGGCCGGCATTTTGTGCATGCTCATGGTGTCGATTTCGACCAGGTCCAGCTTCATCATGACCATCTCGCGTATGCCGTCTTCCGGCAATGCTTTCAGCTCGCGCAGCGGCAATGCGACGTTGTCGTAGACGCTTAGCGCGGAGAACAACGCGCCCTCCTGGAACAGAACGCCCCAGCGATTGCGAGCCTGGCGCAGGTCGTGGCTAGCACAGCCTTGCAGCGGCACGCCAAACACCTTGATCGTGCCGCGGCTCGGCGGCTCCAGTCCTAGCATCAGGCGCAGCAGGGTGGTCTTGCCGCTGCCCGAACCGCCGATGATCGCCATCACTTCGCCGCTATGCACGCGCAGGGTGAGGTCGCGGTGGATGACGGTGTCGCCGTACTGGGTCCATACGTTGTCGATCTCGATAATGCTATCGGTCGCCATATCAAAACCCCACGTTGGCGAAGACCACTGCGAATATGGCGTCGACGATGATGACGACGGTGATTGCGGTCACCACCGAGTCGGTGGTGCTGGCGCCCAGGCTCTCAGTATTCGGTTTGATTTGCAATCCATAGTGACAAGCAATCAATGCAATCAGAATGCCGAACGCGGTTCCCTTGGCCACGCCCAACCATAGGTTGACGATGGGAACCGCTGCTGGCAGGCCATGCAAAAATTGCTGATAGCCGATGCCCAGCTGTAAATCGGCCGACAGTATGCCGCCGATCAGGGCGGCCACATCGCTCCACAGAATCAATAGCGGCAGCGTGATCGCCAGCGCCGCGATCTTCGGCAGCACCAGCCGTTGCGTGTGCGAAATGCCCATCGCCGACAAGGCATCCAGTTCGCGCGTCACCCGCATCACCCCAAGCTGTGCCGTCATCGACGAACCGGAGCGTCCGGCCACCAGGATCGCCGCCAAGATCGGCCCCAGCTCGCGCACGATGCCGAGCCCGAGAATATTGATGATGAAAATGTCCGCGCCGTAGTTCTTCAATTGGATCGCCGATAAATAGCTCAGCACCACTCCGACCAGAAATCCGACGAGGGCGGTAATGGCGAGCGCTTGGCTACCGGTGCGGTGAATATTGGCGGAAATCTCGCGCCACGGAATGTTGGCAGGGTGACGCAGCAGATACGCGCTATCGAGCAGCAGATTGCCGGCCAATACAGTGATCGCGTGCAAGTGTCGGCCGAACGACAGCAATCCCCGACCAAGGTCCAGCAGCAGTTGCAAGCGGTCGCGCGGCACCGGTGGCGGCACCGGGAAGTGCTTGCTGGCGAGGTCGGCGAACATGCTTTCATACTCGGGCTTGAGCAGCATGCTGGGTCGCTGCCGGCCCCACATGCGCCAAAGAAAAAGCGCGCCGGCGGCATCCAGTTGCTGAACGCCGCGCAGATCCCATTGGGCTTTGCTGTCCTTGGCATAGGCGGCCAGTTGCGGCCTCAATACCTGCACATGGGGCAGGATGGCGCGCAGCAGCCAGGCGCCGCTGACGTCGATCCGGCTGCTGCCGTCAGCGGCGACGATCCGTTCCAGGCGAGGTTGGGCGGCGGATTCCATGGATGGGGCGATTGAGGTTGGATCGCACTTAAATTGGGCTTGAATAATGTACCACTTTGGCCTGTTTAAGCGCGGAAGGCTGGCTTGAAAAGCCCTGCAACCGAATCGGTGTCCGTTGAATTATCTCTCCGCCCATTACGGCGGAGTAGGGCGGAAAAGCGTAGCGCCTTCCGCCGTTTCGGACGCATCAAATACCGGCGGAACATCCAGCGGCGGCGCAATTGCAAATAAGGCTGCGCTCATCCGCCCTACTGCTTGTTTAAGCGCGGAAGTCTGGACTGAAAAGCCCAGCAACCGAATCGGTGCCTGTTGAGTTACGTTTCCGCACATTACGGCGGAGTAGGGCGGAAAAGCGCAGCGTCTTCCGCCGTTTCGGACGCATCAAACACTGGCGGAGCATCCAGCGGCGGATAACGCTGCGCTCATCCGCCCTACGCCTTGTGCTCTAAATCTTTGTGCATCACGCAGAGCAATCAACCCTTATTGCAAATGCTCAACGCCACCGCTTCCGCCACCCGGATGCCGTCAATCGCCGCCGACATGATGCCGCCGGCATAGCCCGCGCCTTCGCCGGCCGGGAACAGGCCGACCGTGTTCAGGCTTTGCAGACTGTCGTCGTGCCGCTTGATGCGGATCGGCGACGAGGTGCGGGTTTCGACTCCGGTCAGCACGGCGTCGGCCATCGCGAAGCCGCGTATCTGTTTGTCGAACTCCGGCAAGGCTTCGCGGATCGCGGCAATAGCGTAGTCGGGCAAGGCCGTGCTGAGGTCGCCCAGGCGCACGCCGGGTTTGTAGGAAGGGATTACTGTGCCCAATTCGGTCGATGCGCGGCCGGCGATGAAGTCGCCGACCAGCTGGCCGGGGGCGTCGTAATTGCCGCCGCCGAGCTCGAAGGCGCGCGATTCCCATTGCCGCTGAAAAGCGATGCCGGCCAGCGGATGGCCGGGGTAATCGGCCGGTGTGATGCCGACCACAATGCCGCTATTGGCGTTGCGTTCGTTACGCGAATACTGGCTCATGCCGTTGGTGACCACTCGCCCCGGTTCCGAGGTGGCGGCCACCACGGTGCCGCCCGGGCACATGCAGAAACTATAGACGGCGCGGCCGTTTGCGCAGTGGTGCACCAGCTTGTAATCGGCCGCGCCCAGGATCGGATGGCCGGCGCTGGGGCCGAAGCGGCAGCGGTCGATCAGCGATTGCGGGTGCTCGATGCGGAATCCCAACGAGAACGGTTTGGCTTCGATGTAGACGCCGCGGTCGTACAGCATCTGGAAAGTATCGCGGGCGCTGTGGCCGATCGCCAGCACGACGTGATCGGTGACGATGGTTTCGCCGCTGGCGAGGGTCACTGCGCGCACTTGGCCGCGGCCCTGGCCCGGACCTTGTTCCCACTGGATGTCGAGGTCTTCCACTTTTTGCTGGAAGCGGAACTCGCCGCCCAGCGCTTCGATCGAGGCCCGCATTTGCTCGACCATCTTGACCAGACGGAAAGTGCCGATATGCGGCTTGCTGACGTACATGATTTCTTCCGGCGCATCAGCTTTGACGAATTCGGTCAATACCTTGCGGCCGTAATGCTTGGGATCCTTGATCTGGGTCCACAGCTTGCCGTCGGAAAACGTGCCGGCGCCGCCTTCGCCGAACTGGACGTTGGACTCCGGCTGCAGTTCGCGTTTGCGCCACAGGCCCCAGGTATCTTTGGTGCGTTCGCGCACCGCCTTGCCGCGCTCCAGGATGATCGGATTGAAGCCCATCTGCGCCAGGATCAAGCCGGCGAACAAGCCGCAAGGGCCGGTGCCGATCACCACCGGCCGCGATTTCAGCTGGCCGGGCGCTTGCGCGACGAAATGGTAATTGGTGTCGGGTGTCGGCATCAGATGGCGGTCGCCATGCAGGCGTTTCAGCAGCGCCGCTTCTTCGTTGACTTCGACATCCACGGTGTAAGTCAGGATCACCGCCGATTTCTTGCGGGCATCGTAACTGCGGCGAAAAATGGTGTAGCCGAGCAAAGCTTCTGCGGCGATTCCCAGTCGGGCAAGAATCGCGGCGTGCAGCGCGTCTTCTGGATGGTCGAGGGGGAGCTGTATTTCATTCAATCGCAACATGGGTATTCCGCTAATCCTGATAAATCGATGGCGCCGTTTGGCAGGGCGTCATTTTACCTTAGCCGGTGGGCACCTCGAAAACCCTACTGCGCGGCCCAATCTCGGGCCTGTGATGCTCGCCGTACCCCCGTACGGCTGCGCTTCTCGACCCGACCTTGGGCCGCTCGCTACGGGTTTTCGAGGTGCCCCGCTACCAGTGGAACGGCTTGGCGGCAGCGTTGTTGCGCTTTGGAGCCCAAGCTACCGACTGCCCGGATTGTCATGGCATCCAATAGCGTTTATAGTCGGCTCGGTCCCCGAAAACAGATGGGGATAGGGTTCGCAGCCTTCTTTCCCAAACGCGTACAAGCCGCACCATGCGGTTTTTTATTGTGCGAACGCCTTTGCACGTCCCTACGGACGGCAGTGGCGGGGAGCCTTCGGGCTGCCGGTTTGTCGTTTGGGTGCCGGTCTGCGAATCCTGCCATCTGCCGTCGTGTGTCAAGAACGCAAAAGCCGAAGTATCGGCCGCTGCGATGCTTTATTGAAGATGAGGGTCGGCCCCTCGTGATCGGCGTGCAG